>NZ_JBQUYR010000009.1:0-280490 GCF_056314265.1 Pseudacidovorax sp. DMC4
GTAGGGTCTGAAGCTACCGCCGATGCCTGTCGATGTCCCTACATCCCGGCTCCTCGCCCTTTCTTACGGTTTGGTTGATGGAAACCAAACCATACAAGCCTGTCGAAGGCCCGCCCTTGTGGCAGCAGGCTGCGACAAGCTCGGCCCGAGCGGAGCCAAGAGCGAGGTTCGGTCCAGCAACGGCAGCACCGTCCCGCACCTGCGCGCACGCCGCGCACTTCGCGTACAGCGCCGTGCCTTCCGCTGAAGCCCTGGTGACCATCAGCCGCGGGTAATCCCGGTTCCCGAATGCGTCATGACGGTGTCACATGCGCACCTTCAAATGAAAACGTTTACATGATGTTTTCCATCGAAGGTTTCTCCGCATGAGCATCCAGGCCGTCGCCGACAAGGCCGGCGTCTCCATCGCCACCGTCTCACGCGTGTTCAACGCGCCCGACAAGGTGCTGCCCGCCACGCGCGCGCTGGTGGAGTCGGTCGCGCGCGAGCTGGGCTACCTGCCCAGCGCCAGCGCGCGCACCCTGCGAACCCAGCGCAGCCGGGTGCTGGGCGTCGTGCTGCCCACGCTGCTGAACCCCACCTTCGCCGAATGCCTGCAGGGCCTGGCCCAGGCCGCGGCCGAGGCCGGCCATGCCATCGTGCCGCTGACCACCGGCTACGACCTGGACGCCGAGCAGCGCGCGGTCGACCAGTTGCTCGCCCGCGAGGTCGAAGGCATGGTGCTGGTCATCTCCAACCCGCAGACCTCCGCCGCGCTCGCCCGGCTGCAGGCGCGCCAGCGGCCCTATGTGCTGGCCTACAACCGGCATCCGGCGCATTGCTGTGTGGCGGTGAACAACGAGGCCGCCTCGGCCGAGGCCGTGGCGCATCTGGCCGCGCTGGGGCACCGGCGCATTGCCATGGTCAGCGGCACGCTTGCCCAGTCCGACCGCTCGCAGCAGCGGCACCGCGGCTTTCTGGCCGGCATGGCCGCCGCCGGGCTCGAGGCGCCGCCGCTGATCGAGGTGCCCTTCGTCGAAGCGGCGGTCGACGCGCTGCGCGAACGGCTCTCAGCCAGCGACCGGCCCACTGCCCTGTTCTGCTCCAACGACCTGCTTGCCATCCGCGCCGTGCGCGCCGCGCGCCTGGCCGGCCTGCGCGTGCCGCAGGACCTGTCGGTGATGGGCTTCGACGGCATCGCGCTGGGAGACGAACTCACACCCCGTCTGGGCACCATCGAGCAGCCCGCCGCCGACATCGGCCGCCGGGCCGCGCAGCTGCTGATGGCGGCGCTGGATGAGCAACGCACGCCGGTGCCCGCGGACAGCCTGCTGCTGCCGCACCGCCTGCGCACCGGCGAATCGTGTGCGCCGCCGCCAGTCACGGCGGCCGACGAGCCCGCCTCCCCCACAACCCCCAAGAGCCGATGCCGCCCCGCGCGCTGAACCGGCCTGCCTCTGTCCGTCCCTCTCCCATCCAAAGGAACGCTTCCATGACCTCCAAGCTCCTCGCCGCCACCCGCCTCGCGGTCGCCGCCGCCGGCTTCGCCGCCACGGCCGCCTTCGCGCAGACGGCCATCTGCTACAACTGCCCGCCCGAATGGGCCGACTGGGGCAGCCAGATCAAGGCCATCAAGGCCAGGACCGGCGTCACCGTCCCGCCGGACAACAAGAACTCCGGCCAGGCCCTCGCGCAGCTCGTCGCCGAGAAGGGTAGCCCCGTGGCCGACATGACCTACCTGGGCGTGACCTTCGCCATCCAGGCCCAGAAGGACGGCGTGGTGCAGCCCTACCAGCCCGCCAACTGGAAGGACATCCCCGACGGCCTGAAGGACCCGCAGGGCAACTGGTTCACCATCCATTCGGGCACCCTCGGCTTCATGGTCAACGTGGATGCGCTCAAGGGCAAGCCGATCCCGAAGTCGTGGGCCGACCTGCTCAAGCCCGAGTACAAGGGCCTGGTGGGCTACCTGGACCCGGCCTCGGCCTTCGTCGGCTACGTGGGCGCGGTGGCGGTGAACCAGGCGCGCGGCGGCAGCATGGACGACTTCAAGCCGGCCATCGACTACTTCAAGGCCCTGCAGAAGAACGAGCCCATCGTGCCCAAGCAGACCGCCTATGCCCGCGTGCTCTCGGGCGAGATCGGCATCCTGCTGGACTACGACTTCAACGCCTACCGCGCCAAGTACAAGGACGGCGCCAACGTGGCCTTCGTGATCCCGAGCGAAGGTACGGTGGTGGTGCCCTACGTGATGAGCCTGGTGGCCAAGGCGCCGCATGCGGCCGACGCCAAGAAGGCGCTGGACTTCGTGCTCTCCGACGAAGGCCAGGCCGTGTGGGCCAAGGCCTACCTGCGGCCGGTGCGCGCCAGCGCCATGCCGAAGGACGTGGAAGCGCAGTTCCTGCCCGCCAGCGAATACGCCCGCGCCAAGCCGGTCGACTACGCCAAGATGGCCGCCGTGCAGAAGGCGTTTTCCGAGCGCTACCTGAAGGAAGCGCGCTGAGGCGATGCAGCGACCGCAGCTGATCCTGCTGGCCTGCGCCCTGCCGGCCGGCATCTTCTTCCTGGCCTTCTGGCTGCTGCCCGCGCTGCAGCTACTGGCCCTGCCGGCGCGCGAAGGGGCTTCGGCCTACTTCGCGGTGCTGACGCAGCCGCGCTACCTCACGAGCATGCTGCAGACGCTGGCGCTGTCGGTGGTGGTCACGCTCGCCACCCTGCTGCTGGGCGCGGCCGTCGGCCTGTACCTGGCGCGCCAGCGCTTCGCGGGCCGCCGGCTGCTGCTGGCGGTGCTGACGCTGCCGCTGTCCTTTCCGGGCGTGATCGTGGGCTTCTTCGTGATCCTGCTCGGCGGCCGGCAAGGGCTGGTGGCCGACATCTCGTCCAGCCTGGGCGGCGAACGACTGACCTTCGCCTACGGGCTGCTGGGGCTGTTCCTGGCCTACCTGTACTTCTCGCTGCCCCGGGCCATCGCGGCCTACACGGCGGCGGCCGAGGCCATGGACCCGGCATTGGAAGAGGCCGCGCGCTCGCTCGGCGCCTCGCGCATCGCCATTGCGCGCGACGTGTGGGTGCCCGAGCTGGCGCCCACCACGCTGGCCTGTGGCGCCATCGTCTTCGCCACCGCCATGGGCGCCTTCGGCACGGCCTTCACGCTGGCGAGCAAGTTCGAGGTGATCCCCATCACCATCTACGACGAGTTCACCAACTACGCCAACTTCGCGCTCGCGGCCTCGCTGTCGATCGCGCTGGGGCTGGTGACCTGGGCCGTGCTCTTCATTGCGCGGCGATTCAGTGGGGAGGCCGGCGCATGACCACGGCCCGCAGCGGTACATCGCGCTCGCCCGTGCTGGCGACGCTCACCGGCCTGGTGGCCTTCTTCACGCTGGCGCCCATGCTGCTGTCGGTGCTGGCAGGCCTGGTGACCAACTACGGCCGCGGCTGGCGCAGCGGCTTCACGCTGCGCTGGCTGGTGGAGGTATGGGACAGCTACGGGAGCACCGTCACCGGCTCGCTGCTGCTGGCCGCGACCTGTGTGCTGTGCACCGTGCTGCTGGGCGTGCCCTGCGCCTGGGCCCTGGCACGCAGCCGCACGCGCGCGGCCCGCCTGTTCGAGGAGCTGCTGACGCTGCCCGTGGCCGTGCCGGGCCTGGCCACGGCCCTGGCGCTGATCCTCGCCTACGGCCAGGTGCAGGGCTTTCGCCAGAGCTATGCCTTCATCCTGGTGGGCCATGTCGTCTTCACCCTGCCCTTCATGGTGCGCACCGTGGCCTCGGCCTTCCAGCGGCGCGAGCTGGTGGCGCTGGACGAGGCCGCGCGCACGCTGGGCGCGAGCTTCATGCAGCGTTTCCTGGGCGTGCTGGTGCCGGCCGTGTTCCCGGCCATCGTGGCGGGCTGCCTGATGGTGTTCACGCTGTCGGTGGGCGAGTTCAACCTCACCTGGATGCTGCACACGCCCATGACCCGCACGCTGCCCGTGGGCCTGGCCGACAGCTATGCCTCGGCCCGCATCGAGATCGGTTCGGCCTACACCCTCGTCTTCTTCCTCGTCATCCTGCCCGTGCTCTGGGGCCTGCAGGCCGCCGCGGACTTCATTCGCAAACACCATGGAACTTGAACGAACGGCCATCGACATCGAACGCTGCGCCAAGACCTATGCCGACGGCACGCGCGGCCTGCAGCCCACCGACCTGCATGTGGAACCTGGCGAGGTGCTGGCCCTGCTCGGCCCCTCGGGCTGCGGCAAGACCACGCTGCTGCGCCTGATTGCCGGCCTGGAGGGCATGGACGCGGGCGGACGCATCCTCTTCGGCGGCCAGGACGTGAGCGACCGTCCGGTGGAGCGGCGCAACGTGGGCATGGTGTTCCAGAGCTATGCCCTCTTTCCGCAGATGAGCGTGGCCGCCAACATCGGCTACGGTTTGCGCATCCGCGGCACGCCGGCGGCCGAGGTCGAACGCACGGTGGGCGAGCTGGTGGAGCTGACGCGCCTGACCGGCCTCGAACACAAGCGCCCGTCCGAGCTCTCCGGCGGCCAGCGCCAGCGCGTGGCCCTGGCCCGCGCGGTGGCAGTGCGCCCGCGCGTGCTGCTGCTCGACGAGCCGCTGGCCGCGCTGGACGCCAAGCTCAAGGAGTCGCTGCGCGACGAGCTGGCCGAGTTGCTGCGCCGGCTGCACATCACGGCCGTGCACGTCACGCACGACCAGCAGGAGGCCCTGGCCATCGCCGACCGCTTGGCGGTGATGCGCGGCGGCCGCATCGTGCAGGTGGGCCGCGGCGAGGACCTGTACCGCACGCCGGCCCATCCCTTCGTGGCCGAGTTCCTGGGCCGGGTGAACCGCCTAGACCGCAACGACGCCGCGCGCCAGCAGGGCGTGGTCATGCTGGGCGGCCTGGCGCTGCCCTGCCCCGAAGGCATGGCCGCGCAACCGGCACTGCTGGTGCGGCCTGAGGACATCGAACTCGGCCCGCCGCAGACCGGCTGGGGCCAGGCCCGGGTCGTGCAACGGACCTTCCTGGGCGAGCGCGTGCAGTTGCGGCTGGACACCGGCGACCAGCCGCCGCTGCTGGCCGAGGCTGGCCGCGACTGCCCTTGGCAGCAGGACCAGCAGGTGGGCATCCGCACCACCGCCGACCGCCTGATGCCCGCCACGGAGATTGCCTGATGACCCGACCCACCTTCCTCGTGCAGCTCACCGACCTGCACATCCGCGAACCCGGCCGCCTGGCCTATGGACGTATCGACACCGCGCCCTACCTGCGTGAGGCGGTGGCCAGCGTGCGGCGGCTGCGGCAGGCGCCCGACGCCATCGTCATCACCGGCGACCTGAGCGACTTCGGGCGCGAGGCGGAATACGCGCACCTGGCCGAGCTGCTGGCGCCCCTGGGCGCCACGCCCGTCTACCTGCTGCCGGGCAACCATGACGAGCGGGTGCAGCTGCGCCGCAGCTTTCCCACGCACGGCTACCTGGGCGACGGCGAGTTCGTGCAGTTCAACGTGGCGGTCGGGCCGCTGCGGCTGATCGCGCTCGACACGGTGACGCCCGGCGCCTCGCATGGCTCGCTGTGCAGCCGCCGGCTCGACTGGCTGGCGCGCGAGTTGGAGGCCAGCCGCGGGCAGCCGGTGGTGATCGCCATGCACCATCCGCCCTTCCGCACGCTGATCGGCCACATGGACGACATCGGCCTGCTCGAAGGCGCGGCCGAGCTGGAAGCGCTGGTGCGGCAGCATCCCAACGTGGAGCGCATCATCTGCGGCCACCTGCACCGCGCCATCGACGTGCGCTTCGGCGGCACCGTGGCCAGCACCGCGCCGGCCCCCGCGCATCAGGTCTGCCTGGACCTGGCGCCCGATGCGCCCTCGGCCTGGACGCTGGAGCCGCCCGGCTTTCGCGTGCATGCGTGGGACGGCCAGCGGCTGGTGACGCACCTGGCCGCGAGCGGCGTCTTCGAAGGGCCGTATCCCTTTCATGACAACGGCGCGTTGATCGACTGAACGCCACATCCATGACGGACCAGCCAAGGCCTGCGCTCTGCTGGCGCTGCGCACCCGCATGCAGCGGCCGCAGAGAACTGGTCCTCAGCCTACGGCCAGGCTGGCACGAGGCGTGCAGAATGGTTGCCCCGTTTTCCACTGCCCCTCTTCACGAAGGAGACGCACCCCGTCCATGAAGCACCTGCTGAACCTGCTCGCCGCCGTCGCCCTGCTCGTGTGGGGCACCCATCTCGTGCGCACGGGGGTGCTGCGCGTGTTCGGGGGCGACCTGCGCAGGTTCCTGCAGCGCAGCCTGGGCAACCGCTTCTCCGCGGCGCTGGCGGGCATCGGCGTGACGGCGCTGGTGCAGTCGAGCACGGCGACCTCGCTGATGACCTCGTCCTTCGTGGGGCAGGGCCTGATCACGCTGCCATCGGCCCTGGCGGTGATGCGCGGGGCGGACATCGGCACGGCGCTGATGTCGGTACTGTTCTCCACCGATCTTTCCTGGCTGTCGCCGCTCTTCATCTTCACGGGCGTGGTGCTGTCGATCACGCGCCCGGCCAGCCCGGCGGGTCGCTTCGGCCGCATCCTGATTGGCCTGGGGCTGATGCTGCTGGCATTGCAACTCGTGGTGCAGGCCACCGGCCCGCTGTTCGAGAGCGAGGCCATGCGCGCCGTGATCGCCTCGATCACCAGCGACCTGATGCTGGAGATCACGGTGGGCGCTGCGCTGGCCGTGGTCGCTTACTCCAGCCTGGCCGTGGTGCTGCTGGTGGCGGCGATGGCCACGGGCGCGGTGGTGCCGTTGGACGTGGCGCTGGGCCTGGTGCTCGGTGCCAACCTCGGCAGCGGGCTGCTGGCCGTGCTGACGACGGCCAAGTCGCCGCCCGCAGTGCGGCAGGTGACCGTGGGCAACTTCCTGTTCAAGCTGCTGGGCGTGGTGATCGCGGCGCCCTTTGTGGGGCTGGTGCTGCGTCACGCGCCGACCTCGCTCGTGGATTCGCCGGCGCAGCTGGTCGTGATGTTCCACCTGGCCTTCAACGTGATCGCGAGCGTGGCCTTCATCGGTCTGACGACGGCCGTGGCCAAGCTGTCGATGAAGCTGGTGCCGGTGCCCCGCACGCCGGCCACCGGCTCGCGGCCGCGGCACCTCGACCCTTCTGCACTCTCCACGCCCACCCTGGCCATCTCCAACGCCGCACGCGAGGCGCTGCACCAGGCCGACGTGGTGGAGAGCATGCTGATCGGCGTGCTCACGGTCATCCGCAGCAACGACCTGCGGCTGGCCGAGGAGCTGCGCAAGATGGACGACCAGGTCGACCGGCTCTACTCGGACATCAAGTACTACCTCACCAAGATCTCGCGCGAGGCGCTGGGCGAGGAGGAGAGCCGGCGCTGGACGGACATCATCAGCTTCACCATCAACATGGAGCAGATCGGCGACATCATCGAGCGGGTGATCTCCGACATCGAGGACAAGAAGATCCGGCCGCACCGCAACTTCTCCGAGGCGGGCATGGCAGAGATCGTGGAGATGCACGAGCGGCTGGTGGCCAACCTGCGGCTGGGCATGAGCGTGTTCCTCAACGGCAATGTGCGCGACGCGCAGAAGCTGCTGGAGGAGAAGGTGCGCTTCCGCGATCTGGAGCGGGCCTATGCCAACACCCACCTCACGCGGCTGATGGACCGCACGGCGCCGAGCATGGAGACGAGTTCGCTGCACATCGACCTGATCAGCGACCTGAAGCGCATCAACTCGCACATCTGCTCCATCGCGTACCCGATCCTGGACTCGGCGGGGGCGCTGGCGCCCAGCCGGTTGCGGTCGTCACTGGTCGGGGCGGACGACCCGCACTGAGGGCTTTGACACGGCCCGTTGCTGGCTGCCGCGCGATACAGGTGTCGGTCAGGGCGGGTGCGCCGGTCCGGACGGGGGCGGGCCACCGCCCGGACCGGAACTGACCGCCGGTGCTGCAAGCCCGCAAGCCCGCAGCGACGCGAGGACGCGAGGACGTGAAGAGGCGAAGAATCCGTCCGTATCACCGCCCCCAACAGTTCGGGCTGAGCTCGTCGAAGCCCTGCGCAGCCCTGAAAAGGCAAGGCACGCCTTGAGCATCGTTGCTGCACGGCATGACGCCGGCAATGACCTCGAAGCGCCGCCGAGAGCCCACAGCCTTCGTACCGGCCGATCGAGCACCCGGTGTCCGCGCGCGAGGAATGGCCCGGCGCGGGCGATTTGCGAGGCGGCGAGAAGCGCAGCGGACCCGGCCGCGGGCCTGCCGAAGGACAGGCCCGCTTCGTGATCTGACTCGCGGCGGTTGTTTGAGCGCAGCGCGAAGCGCGCAGCGAGTTCTGCCGCGGGCCGGGTTCGCGAGCATCGCAGCGGAGTCGGCACGCAGTGCCGACCGCCTTGCCATGAGCCCACGCCGGGCCGTTCCTCGCGCGCCCGCCCTGCCCTCAACCAGGCTGGCTCCCCAAGCGTCCCACCAAATCCGCCCAACTCAAACGGTCCATCCACACCCCACCCAGCAGCGCCTCAGCCAACCGGCCCAAGCACGCCAAGTCCGCGGCCACCACAGGCCTGATCCGCCGAGCCCCACCGCACTTACACCATTCGCCGCACCGTTGCTCGCCGTCACGCAGACCACCGGCCGCGCTCGGGATATTGAGCTGACCCAAGGCTGACATCCACGCACCCGCACGATGATCAGCGCCCTCTGAAACCACGCCTGGGAGAAGGCCCGATGAACGACCTGACGAAGCACCACCAAGACGCCACCGGACTGCTGGACACGCTGCAGTGGCGCTACGCCACCAAGAAGATGGATCCCGCCAAGGCCGTGCCGGCCGACAAGGTCGAGCGCATCCTGGAAGCGATCCGCCTCGCGCCCACCTCCAGCGGCCTGCAGCCCTTCGAAGTGATCGTCGTCACCAACCCCGAAGTGCGCCAGCGCATCCAGGCCATCGCCTGGAACCAGGCCCAGGTCACCGAAGGCTCCCACCTGCTGGTCTTTGCCGCCTGGGACCACTACACGGCCGAGCGCATCAACCACATGTTCGACCTGGTGAACGAGGAGCGCGGCTTCCGCAACGAAGGCTGGGAGGCCTACCGCCAGAAGCTGCTGGCCGCCTACCCGGGCCGGCCCGCCGAGCAGAACTTCGAGCATGCCGCCCGCCAGGCCTACATCGGTCTGGGCGCGGCCGTCATCGCCGCCGCCTTCGAGCAGGTCGACAGCACGCCCATGGAAGGCTTCGACCCCGCCGCGCTCGACGAGATCCTGCAACTGCGCGCGCGCGGTCTGCGCAGCGTCGCGATCCTGCCGCTGGGCTACCGCCAGGCCGACGGCGACTGGCTGGTGAACCTGAAGAAGGTGCGCCGCCCGCGCGAGCAGTTCATCACCGAAGTGCGCTGATCGCGCACACCCCCCGTGGCGCGCTTCGGCGCTGCGCTGCGGGGCCTGTCTGTGTTCAGGCTTTGCGCCGGTTCAACGCCGATGATCGACGACGTCGGCTCAACCCGCGAAGCCGCCCTCGGCCAGGAAGGCCTCCTCCTCCGGCGTGCTCTGCCGCAGAAGGATCGCGTTGCGGTGCGGGAAGCGCCCGAAGCGCTCGACGATGTCCCGGTGCTCCTCGCCATGGCGCAGGGCCTCGGGCGCGAGGCGGCGGTAGAGCGCGACCGAGCGCTGCTGGTCGGCCAGCTCTTCCGAATGCGCGAAGGGCAGGCAGAAGAAGAGCCGCAACGGCGGCTCCACCCCCATCTCGTGCCCTTGATCCAGTGCCCGGCTGGCAACGGCCCGCGCGCGCGGATCGGTCGCATACATGTGGGCCGTGCCACGGAAGGCATTGCGCGGGAACTGGTCCAGCAGGATCAGCAGCGCCAGGGCGCCCGTCGGCGTTGCAGCCCAGTCATCCCGTTCACCGCGCGCCGCCGCCAAGTGGGGCTGAAGGTAGCGGTCGAACAGCGCCGCATCGAAGGCATCGCTCTTGCGGAACCAGTTCGGCTGCGAGGCACGCCAGAAATCCACGAGAGCAGCGGCTTCGGGCGGAATGGAGGCGGAAGGCGACGTCATGGGCAGGGGCGGCCGCGCAGGCTGCGACAGGAAAGGGGGCCGGCATGATGCCAGCCATGGTCCACCGGGGCCGTCGAGCCTTCGAATGGACCCGGCTCGCGGCAGCGGCTCTGGAGGAAACGACCGCTCAGGCCGTCCGCGGCGCCGCGGCCGCCGCGCCATCGGCCAGCGCCGGCCCGGCCCGCCGCGCATAGCGCTGCGCCAGCACCGCGCACACCATCAGCTGGATCTGGTGGTACAGCATCACCGGCAGCACGATCGGGCCCACGATGGACGCCGGGAACAGCACATTGGCCATGGGCACGCCGCTGGCCACGCTCTTCTTGGAGCCGCAGAACACGATGGCGATGCGGTCCTCGATGGAGAAACCCAGGCGCTTGGCGATGGTGTTGGTCACGCCCAGCGCCAGGGCCAGCAGCAGCGCACTCACCACCGCCACGGCGATCAAGGCCGACAGCGGCAACTGGTGCCACAGGCCCTTCACCACCGCGGCGCTGAAGGCCGTGTAGACCACCAGCAGGATCGAGCCCTGGTCCACCCACTTCAGCATCTTGGCATTGCGCTGCACGAAGCCACCGACCCAGGGACGCAGCAGGTGACCGGCCACGAAAGGCACCATCAGCTGCAGCAGGATGCGGCCGATGGCGTCCAGCGAGGCATCGGCATGGTGGCCGGGCACCACCAGCAAGTTGACCAGCACCGGCGTCAGCAACACGCCCAGCAGGGTAGAGGCCGAGGCGCTGCACACGGCCGCCGGCACATTGCCGCGGGCCATGGCCGTGAGCGCGATGGACGACTGCACCGTCGAAGGCAGCACGCACAGGTACAACACGCCGGTGTAGAGCGTTGGCGTGACCAGCGGCTGCAGCAGCGGCTTGAGCGCGAGCCCCAGCAGCGGGAACAGCACGAAGGTGCTGGCCAGCACCAGCAGGTGCAGGCGCCAGTGGCCCGCGCCGGCCAGCACGGCCTCGCGCGACAGCCGGGCGCCGTGCAGGAAGAACAGCGCCGCGATGGCGATCGTGGTGAGGGTTTCCATGCCGACCGCCACGCGCCCCTGCGCGGGCAGCAGGCTGGCCAGGGTCACGGTGCCGATCAGCATCAGCGTGAAGCGGTCGGGCAGGAAGCGAGCGAGCGATTTCATGCCGCGATTGGACGCTTTGGCTTCAGCAAAGGGAAATGGATTTATCTGATGGTTTTATGATCCCGCCGCATGAATGTGTCCCTGCGCCAGCTCCGCGTCTTCCTTGCCGTCGCACAGCTGCGCAACTTCAGCCGCGCCGGGCAGGAGGTGGGGCTGACCCAGCCGGCCGTCAGCCGCGCCATCCACGAGCTGGAGTCGCAGCTGGGCCTGAAGCTGCTGGACCGAACCACGCGCGAGGTCGCCCTGACCGAAGCGGGCCGGGCCCTCGCGCTCAAGCTGGCACGCGTGCTGGACGAGCTGGACCAGTCCCTCGCCGAAGTGCGCGACCTGGGCCGCCTGCGCCGCGGCAAGGTGCGGGTGGCCAGCAGCCCGACGCTCTCGGCCTACCTGATGCCGGCCTGCATCGCGGCCTGCGTGCGCGAGGAGCCCGACATCCAACTGCTGCTGCTCGACCGCATCCAGCAGGACGTGCTGACCAGCGTGCGGGCCGGCGAGGTGGACTTCGGCGTGGTGATCGAGCCCTCCGCCGACGAGGACCTGCATTCCGAGGCCATCATGCGCGACCCCTTCGTGCTGGTCCTGCCGCAGGGGCACCGCCTGGCGCGCAAGCCGGCGGTGCCCTGGTCCGCGCTGGACGGCGAGCCGCTGGTGCTGCTGGACCATGCCTCGGGAAGCCGACGGTTGATCGACGAGGCGCTGGCGCGGCACGGCGCGCAATGTCCGGTGTCGCAGGAGCTGGGCCATCCGACCACGGTCTTCCAGATGGTGGTGGCCGGCCTGGGCATCAGCGTGATGCCGGCCCTGGGCCTGCCGCCGGGCGGCTTGAACGGCCTGCAGGTGCGGCCGCTGACGCCCAAGGTGGAACGGGCCATCGTGCTGGTGCACCGGCGCAACCGCCAGCCTTCGCCGCTGGCGTTGCGCGTGTGGGAACTGGTGCGCGCCACCGCGCGCGAGCGCGAAGCGCAGGGCGCCGTTCCCTCCGCCTGAAGTGCCCCGCGCAAGACGAGGCCGCGGCGGTCAGTCCAGCGTGAGCACGGTGCAGCCGGTGGTCTTGCGGGCTTCCAGGTCGCGGTGCGCCTGCTGCACGTCCTCCAGGCGGTAGCGCTGCTCCACCGGGATCTTGACCGCGCCGCTCTGCACCACGGCGAACAGGTCGTCGGCCATGGCCTGGGTGCTTTCGCGCGTGGCGATGTGGGTGAACAGCGTCGGCCGCGTGATGTAGAGCGAGCCCTTGGCGCCCAGCTGGCCGATGTTGACCGGAGGCACCGGTCCCGAGCCGTTGCCGAAGCTGGCCAGCAGGCCGAAGGGCCGCAGGCTGTTCAACGAACCCTCGAAGGTGTCCTTGCCCACCGAGTCGTAGACCACCTTCACGCCCTTGCCGCCGGTGATCTGCCTGACCCGCTCGGCGAAGTCCTCGCGGCTGTAGTTGATGCAATGCGCGGCGCCGTGGGCCAGCGCCAGCTCGCACTTGGCGTCACTGCCGGCGGTGCCGATCAGTTGCAGGCCCAGCGCCTTGGCCCACTGGCAGGCGATCAGGCCGACCCCGCCGGCCGCCGCGTGGAAGAGCACGAAGTCGCCCGGCTGCAGGCCTTCGGCGGGCAGCGTCTTCTTGAGCAGGTACTGCGCCGTCAGGCCCTTGAGCATCATGGCCGCGCCGGTCTCGAAGGAGATCGCGTCGGGCAGCCGGCACACGCAGCGCGCCGGCATCACGCGGCGCTCACAGTAGGCGCCGGGCGGCTGGCTGGCGTAGGCCACGCGGTCGCCCACGGCAAGATGCGTCACGCCCTCGCCCACCGCCTCGACCACACCGGCCGCCTCCATGCCCAGTTGCAGCGGCATGGGAAAGGGATAGAGGCCATTGCGCTGGTACACGTCGATGAAGTTCAGGCCGACCGCATGGTGACGCACACGGATCTCGCCGGCGCCGGGTTCACCGACCTCCACCTCCACCAGCTTCAGTTCCTCGGGACCGCCCTGGCGGTCGATGCGGATGGCTTTGCTCTTCTGGCTCATGGGTTCATCTCCTGGGTTGTCGTGCGGGATCGCAGCCGATGCGGGGCGGGACCGGGCGCCCTTGCAAGGCGCCGGTCGCTGCGGGTCAGTAGGTGCCCGGGTACGCGCCGCCGTCCGCCAGCCAGTTCTGGCCGGTGACATAGGCCGCATGCATGCTGCACAGGAAGGCACAGATGGCGCCGAATTCCTCGGGCGTGCCGAAGCGGCGCGCGGGAATGGTCTTCTTGCGTGCCTCGTGAATGGCGTCCACGCTCTGGCCGGTCTTCTTGGCCGCGGCGGCGGCGGTGCCCTGCAGCCGATCGGTGTCGAAGCTGCCGGGCAGCAGGTTGTTGATCGTCACGCCCTTGGCCGCGAGACCGGTGCGCGCCACGCCGGCCACGAAGCCCGTGAGGCCGCTGCGCGCGCCGTTCGACAGGCCCAGGATGTCGATGGGTGCCTTCACTGAGCTGGAGGTGATGTTGACGATGCGGCCGAAGCCCCGGGCCGCCATGCCGTCCACGGTCGCCTTGATCAGCTCGATTGGGGTGAGCATGTTGGCGTCCACCGCCTTGATCCACGCTTCGCGGTCCCAATCGCGGAAGTCGCCGGGCGGCGGGCCGCCGGCGTTGGTGACCACGATGTCGTAGTCGGCGTGGGAGGCGAAGGCCTGGGCACGGCCCTCGGCGGTGGTGATGTCGGCCGCCACCCATTTGACGAATGGCGCATCGCCACTGGCCGGGCGCTCGGCCTCCAGCCTGGCGGCGGCGGCCTGCAGCGCCTCGGCGCCGCGCGCCACGATCACAACATTAACGCCCTCGCGCCGCAGCGCCTGCGCGCAGCCAAAGCCCAAACCCTTGCTGGCGCCGCACACCAGCGCCGTTCTGCCTGCAATACCCAGATCCATGTGTAGAAGACTCCTAGATGAATGCCGCGCCGGGCCAGCCGTGCGGC
This sequence comes from Pseudacidovorax sp. DMC4, assembly GCF_056314265.1. Classification (NCBI taxonomy): domain Bacteria; kingdom Pseudomonadati; phylum Pseudomonadota; class Betaproteobacteria; order Burkholderiales; family Comamonadaceae; genus Pseudacidovorax; species Pseudacidovorax sp. DMC4. Next base: position 14,108 of record NZ_JBQUYR010000009.1, read on the forward strand.
GATGGGGCGCAAGGGTAGCGGAGCCGGGCGATCCGTGCTCGGCCGAGGGGAGTGCCTGTACAGCCTGCGGGACCGGCAACCACCGCTGCGCGACCGCCGCGCACGCGCAATGACGAGTGCGCTCAGGGCCGGGTGAAGACGTAGATGCCGGCCAGCACCAAGGCCGTCCCCGCGGCGATCCACACGGTGAAGGGCTCGCCGAGCAGCACCACACCCATCAGCAGCGTGGACATCGGTCCGATCATGCCCGTCTGCGCCGCAACCGCGGGCCCAATGCGCTCGATGGCCATCATCACGGCCAGCACCGGCACGGCGGTGCACAGCGTGGCATTGAGCACCGACAGCCAGACCACCTGCGGCGCCACATCCATCACCGTGCCAACGGGCCGCAGCACCAGGTACTGGCCGATGCACAGCAGGCAGGCCACCGTCGTGGCCAGACCCACCAGTCGCAGCGAGCCCAGTCGTTTGACGAACTCGCCGCTCCACACGAGGTAGATGGCATAGCTGATCGCACTCAGGAAGACCAGGAAGGCCCCCCAGGCCGTCGCACCGCCCTGCCCGAGGCCGAGCTCGTGGCCGAAGACCAGCATGACGCCCGCATAGCTGATGGCCGCGCCCAACAGCTGTTTGCCGCGCACCTTTCGGCGGTACACCGCCCAGCCGAACAGCATCACCAGCGTGGGGTTAAGGTAGAGGATCAGCCGCTCCAGGCTGGCCGAGATGTAGGCCAGCCCGGCGAAGTCCAGGAAGCTCGCCAGGTAGTAGCCCGTGAGCCCCAGCCCGAACACGCCCAGCCAGTCGCGCTGCGTGAGCGGCGGCTTGCCCCGCCCTGCCCACCACGCCATCACCGCGAATAGCGGCAGCGCGAAGAGCATTCGCAGCATGATGAGCGTGACGGCATCCACGCCATGGCGATAGGCCAGCTTGACGATGATGGCCTTGCCGCTGAAGGCGATGGCACCGAACACCGCCAGCAGCAGGCCGGTGCCCATGCCGGCGCGGGCCTTGGGGGAAACGGAGGAAGACGCCGCGCCGCTGCTCATCTCACCAACCGGCGGCGAGGCCGTCGCGCCGCGGATCGCTGGCGATCACATAGCCCTCGGTCTTCGGATCGCCCATGCGCCAGATGAACTGGCCGGCGCCGAAGTCCTGGTACGAGTCGTTGATGACATCGATCTCGTGGCCCATGCCGCGCAGGCCCTCGACCACGCCGGGCGCCATGGCCGACTCCACATTGATGTTCAGCCCGGCGTTGAAGCGCCAGCGGGGCGCATCGCAGGCGGCCTGCGGATTCTGGTGATGGTCGATCATGCGCACCAGCGTCTGCATATGGCCCTGCGGCTGCATGTTGCCGCCCATCACGCCGAAGCTCATCACCGGCTGGCCGTCCTGCGTGAGGAAGCCCGGGATGATGGTGTGGAAGGGCCGCTTGCCCGGGGCCACCTGGTTGGGGCTGCCGTCCTTCAGGCTGAAGCCGTGGCCGCGGTTCTGCAGGCTGATGCCGAATTCCGGCTCCACGCAGCCCGAGCCGAAGCCCATGTAGTTGCTCTGGATGAAGCTGACCATCATGCCGTTCTCGTCCGCGGCCGTGAGGTAGATGGTGCCGCCCTTGACCGGATTGCCGGCCTGGAAGTCCTGTGCGCGATGCATGTCGATCAGTTTGGCACGGCTCGCCAGATAGGCGTCATCGAGCATTTGCTCGGGGGTCACCGTCATCGACGATGGCTCGGACACATAGCGGTAGACGTCGGCGAAGGCCAGCTTCATGGCCTCGATCTGCAGGTGCTGGGCCTGCGCCGAGTCGATGGCCATGTCGGCGATGTCGAAGTTCGACAGGATGCCCAGCGCGATCAGCGCCGCGATGCCCTGGCCGTTGGGCGGGATCTCGTGCAGCGTGTAGCCGCGGTAGTCCTTGCTCACCGGCTTGACCCACTCGGGCTTCCAGTTGGCCAGATCGGCCGTCGTCAGGCTGCCGCCGTTGGCCGCCGAGAAGCGGGCCAGCGCCTCGGCGATCCCGCCGCGGTAGAAGGCCTCGCCGCGCGTCTGGCCGATGGCGCGCAGCGCGCGTGCCGCGGCCGGAAAGCGGAACAACTCGCCCACCTCGGGCGCGCGGCCCCAGGGCATGAAGTTCTGCGCGAAGCCCGGCTGGTTGTGCAGGATGGGCGTGGCTGCGGCCCACTTTTGCTGCACCACAGGTGGGATCAGGTAGCCGCGTTCGGCCACTTCGATGGCCGGCACCATCAGGTCGGCGAAGGGCAGCTTGCCGAAGCGCTCCGACAGCGCGGCCCAGGCGCCGACGGCGCCCGGCACGGTGACCGAATCCATGCCGCGCATGGGTGGTGTGGTGCCATCGGCGCCGTGCTTGCGGCGGAAATATTCGGGCGTCCAGCCCGAGGGCGCGCAGCCGGAGCTGTTCAGGCCATGCAACTGCTGGCCGTCCCACAGGATGCAGAAGGCATCGCTGCCCAGGCCGTTGCTCACCGGCTCCACCAGCGTCATGACGGCCGCGGTGGCGATGGCGGCATCCACCGCGTTGCCGCCCTGGTGCAGCATGCGCAGACCGGCCTGTGCGGCCAGCGGATGGGAGGTCGACACCACGTTGCGGGCGAAGACCGGGATGCGGGTGGAGGGATAGGGGTTGCCGTAGTCGAAGCGCTTCATGGGTCTCTCCTGCAAGGTCCTGTGTGTCTGGGGGTCGAGGGCGGTCAGTCGTTGGTGATCTTGCGCTCGACGATGATCTTCTTCCACTTGGCGGCGTCCTGCGCCACCATGGCCGCGAACTGGGCCGGCGTGCTGGTGGTGGGCTCGATGCCCAGCTTGTCGAGCTTCTCGCGCACCTCGGGATCGGTGATGGCCTGCGCCGCTGCGGTGTTGACGCGCGCCACCAGGTCGGCAGGCAGACCCTTGGGGCCGTACAGGCCGAACCAGGTCACCGATTCGAAGCCCGGCAGCGTGTCGGCCACCGGCGGAAGATCGGGAACCAGCGGGCTGCGCTTGAGCGAAGTGACGGCCAGCGCGCGCAGACGTCCGTCACGCACGAAGGGCAGGCCCGTGGGCAGCGAATCGAACAGCAGGTCCACCTTGCCGCTCATCAGGTCGGGCATGGCCAGGGCCGTGCCCTTGTAGGGGATGTGCGTGACGAACACGCCGGCCATCGACTTGAACAGTTCCGTCGTCAGCTGCACCACGGTGCCGTTGCCGCTGGAGGCGTAGTTGAACTTGCCGGGGTTCTTGCGGGCCAGTTCGATCCATTCCTTGACGCTGCGTGCGGGCGAGCTGTTGGGCACCAGCATGATGCTGGGCGCGTTGCCCACGTGGGCGATGGGCGTGAAGTCGCGCACCGTGTCGTAGGGCAGCCTGGGATTGATCGACGGGCCCACCGAATGCGTGCTGGTGGTGGCCAGCAGCAGCGTGTAGCCGTCGGCCGGCGCCTTGGCCGCCAGATCGGAGCCGATGGCACCGCCGGCGCCGGGCTTGTTGTCCACCACCAGCGCGTTGCCGAGCTTCTCGCCCATCTTCTGCGACAGGGTGCGGGCGAACAGGTCGGTGGCGCCGCCGGCCGGAAAGGGCACGATCAACCGGATGGGCTTGGACGGATAGCTCTGCGCCAGCGCGGCGCCGGCGGGAAGCAGGGACGCCGAGGCGGCCTGCAGGAAATGTCTGCGTTGCATCGTCAAGAGCGAAGAAGAGGGAATGGTGGGTGGCGGTCGGCCCGGCGGCCGCGCGGCGCCGATTGGAACGCTTTCGGGACTGATGAGGAAATGGATTTGGTTGATGAATTCATGCAGCCCATCTATGAATCGCACTGCACTCGCCCGCCCAAAGAAAAACGGCACCCGAAGGTGCCGTTCGTTGGTGCAAGGGGCGTGCCGCTGGCCGCACGCCGCCGCCCCCGTCATTCTTCGACGAAGGCTTCCTCGCGCTTGGACTTGACCGAAGGCAGCAGCACGATCACCAGGAGCAGCACCGCCATCAGCAGCAGGCCGGCCGAGATCGGCCGCGTGACCAGCACGCTCCATTCGCCGCGCGACAGCAGCAGCGCACGGCGCAGGTTCTCCTCCATCATCGGTCCCAGGATGAAGCCCAGCAGCAGCGGCGCCGGCTCGCAGCCCATCTTGATGAAGGCATAGCCCACCACGCCGAAGATGGCCACCATCCACACGTCGAAAGTGTTGTTGTTGGTCGAGTACACGCCGATGGCGCAGAACAGCACGATCGCCGGGAACAGCCACTTGTACGGAATCGACAGCAGCTTGATCCACATGCCGATCAGCGGCAGGTTCAGGATGATCAGCATCAGGTTGCCGATCCACATCGAGGCGATCAGGCCCCAGAACAGTTCCGGGTTGCTGGTCATCACCTGCGGGCCGGGCTGGATGTTGTGGATGGTCATCGCGCCCACCATCAGCGCCATCACCGGGTTGGGCGGAATGCCCAGCGTCAGCAGCGGGATGAAGGAGGTCTGCGCGCCGGCGTTGTTGGCCGACTCGGGGCCCGCCACGCCGCGGATGTTGCCCTTGCCGAACGGGACTTCGCCCGGACGCGGCTTGAGCTTCTTCTCCAGCGTGTACGACGCGAAGGAGGACAGCAGCGCGCCGCCGCCGGGCAGGATGCCCAGGGCCGAGCCCAGCGCCGTGCCGCGCAGCACCGCGGGCGTCATGCGCTTGAAGTCTTCCTTGGTGGGCCACAGGCCCTGCAGCTTGGCGGTGAAGATCTCGCGGTCTTCCTCGGGCTTGGCCAGGTTGGAGATGATCTCGCCATAGCCGAACACGCCCATGGCGATGGCGATGAAGCCGATGCCGTCGGTCAGCTCCGGAATGTCGAAGCTGTAGCGGGCCACGCCCGAATTCACGTCCGTGCCCACCAGACCCAGCAGCAGGCCGAGCACGATCATGCAGATGGCCTTGAGCAGGGAACCGGAGGCCAGAACCACCGCGCCGATCAGGCCCAGGATCATCAGGCTGAAGTACTCGGCCGGGCCGAACTTGAAGGCCAGCTCGGTCAGCGGCGGCGCAAAGGCCGCCAGGATCAGCGTGCCCACGCAGCCGGCGAAGAAGGAGCCCAGGCCGGCGGCCGCAAGCGCCGGCCCTCCGCGCCCCGCCTTGGCCATGGCATGCCCGTCGATCACGGTCACCACCGAGGCCGATTCCCCAGGCAGGTTCACAAGGATGGCGGTGGTCGACCCGCCGTACTGCGAGCCGTAGTAGATGCCGGCCAGCATGATCAGCGCGGCCACCGGAGGCAGTGCGTAGGTCGCCGGCAGCAGCATGGCGATGGTGGCCACCGGGCCGATGCCGGGCAGCACGCCGATCAGCGTGCCCAGCAGGCAGCCGACGAAGGCATAGATCAGGTTCTGCAGCGTGAAGGCCGCGCCGAAGCCGATCGAAAGGTTGGTAATCAGATCCATGGGATTGCGCCGATCAGCCGGTGATGAACGTGGGCCAGACCTGGAACTGCAGCTTCAGGCCGACGATGAATGCGAGGTAGCTGCCCACCGCGAGGATGGTGCCGAGGATCAGCGCCAGCTTGAGCGAGAACTCGGCGCCAGCCAGGGCGGCAATGATCACCAGCGCGTAGATGCCGATGATCAGGCCCATGGCCGGCAGGCCGATGCTGGGCAGGCCGCCCAACAGCACGCCGAACACGAGGTTGGCCGCGATGATGAACACCAGCGGCTTCCAGGCGATCTTGCCGATGGGCTCGCCGTCCACCGTCTCCACGGTCAGCGAGCCGAAGATGACCACCAGGCCCAGGATGGCCAGCACGATGCCCAGCATGAGGGGGAAATACCCCGGACCCATGCGCGCCCCGCTGCCCACGGTGTAGGTCGTGGCGCCCCAGGCGAACCCGGCCCCGACCAGCGTGAACATGAGGCCCGCGAAAAAGTCCTTCTGACTTTTGATCTTCACGAACGGTCTCCACACAAAAAAGAGTGGGCGGATTTTTGGTCAGCCACAAGTCAGCTTCGATGTGGATTCCACCTAACCTGAGTTCAGGGTTAGCCCGGGGTTGCCCCGGCCGCGATCAGCTTCTTTCCTGCAGGGCCGGCGTGGCCGCGAGCACCTCGGCCACGGTGGTCAGCCCCTCGGCGACGCGCAGCAGACCCGCCAGACGCAGCGGCCGCATGCCGTCGGCCACCGCCTGCCGACGCAGCGCACCGATGTCGGGCGCCTGGCCCAGCAGGCCGCGGAAGCTCTCGCTCACCATCATCAGCTCGTACAGGCCGGTGCGGCCGCGGTAGCCGGTCATGCGGCATTCGATGCAGCCGACGGGCTTGTAGGCCCGCACGGTGCCGCCGCTCACGCGCCAGGGCGAAGCCAGCTCATCGAGCGTCTCGCGCGTCACCTCATCGTCGAGCTGCTTGCAGTGCGGGCACAGCGTGCGCACCAGACGCTGGGCCATCACGCCCAGCAGCGTGGCGTTGACCAGGTACGCGGGCACGCCCAGTTCCATCAGGCGCGAGATGGCGCTGGGCGCATCGTTGGTGTGAAGCGTGCTGAACACCAGGTGGCCGGTGAGCGCGGCTTGGACGGCCATCTCGGCGGTGTCCAGATCACGGATCTCGCCCACCATGATGATGTCCGGGTCCTGCCGCATGAGGGCGCGCAGGCCCTCGGTGAAGCCGAAGTCCAGATGGTGCTGCACCTGGGTCTGGTTGAACGAGGGCTCGATCATTTCGATCGGGTCCTCGATGGTGCTGACGTTGACCTCCTCGGTCGCCACGCGGCGCAGCGTCGAATACAGCGTGGTGGTCTTGCCCGAGCCGGTCGGGCCGGTCACGAGGATGATGCCGTGCGGATGCGCGACGAGCGACTTCCAGCGCGCCGCGTCGTGGGCCGAGAAGCCCAGCGCGTCCAGGTCCTTGACCACGGTGTCGGGGTCGAAGATGCGCATCACCATCTTCTCGCCGAAGGCCGTGGGCAATGTGGAGAGGCGCATCTCCACCTCCTCATGCGCTGCCGTGCCGGTGCCGGCGGCCTCGGCGCCGGGCAGCGCCGGGCGCAGGCGACGGGTCTTGATGCGGCCGTCCAGCGGGCGGCGCTTCTCGACCACGTCCATGCGGCCCAGCAGCTTGATGCGGGCGATCATGGCGCTCATCACAGTGAGCGGCATCTGGTAGGCCGGATGCAGCACCCCGTCGATGCGGAAGCGAATCACGCCCTGCTCGCGCCGCGGCTCCAGGTGGATGTCGGAGGCGCGCTGGTCGAAGGCGTACTGCCACAGCCAGTCCACCACCTGCACCACGCTCTGGTCGTTGGCATCGAGCTGGCGGTTGCTGCGGCCGAGCTCCACCAACTGCTCGAAGCTGGTGGCCGCCGCCTGGCCGCCGGCCTTCTGCGCCGCGCGCACCGAGCGCGCGAGGGCGAAGAACTCGGCCGTGTAGCGATGGATCTCGACCGGGTTGGCCACCACGCGCCGTACCTGCCGGCGCGACTGGCGCTCCACCTCGGCCACCCAGTCGGCGATGAAGGGCTCGGCCGTGGCCACGATGACCTCGGTGGGGCCGACCTGCACCGGCAGCACTTTGTGGCGCTCGGCATAGGCCGCGCTCATCACGTCGGCCACCTTGCCCACGTCCACCTTGAGTGGATCGATGCGCAGGTAGGGCAGGCCCGCGCGGCCGGCCAGCCACTCGGTGAGCCGCTCCAGGTCGAGCGGCCGCCCGTCCGCGGCGCCGGTGATGGCCACGTTGGCCAGTCGCACCAGCGGATGCTGGCTGCTCTCGGCCTGGGCGCAGCGGGCGATGGTGCGGTCAGCCTCCTCGCGGCTGATGACGCCGTCCTGCGCCAGCCACTCCACCAGGGTGCGCAACACCACCGGGCCTTGATGGGCGTTCGGCATGCCGGAGCGCGCGGGTCGGGTCATGGCTGCAGGGGTTTGAACACGCGCAGCCACTTGGGCGCCGGCAGGCCCCAGCGCGCCGAGACCACTTCGGCCTGCTGGGCCAGCCGTTCGCGCTTGGGCCGCGACGGGGTACGCTGGGCCAGCACGATGGTGTTGCCTTCACGCGTGGGCTTGAAGGCCCACAGCGCATCGGCGCCGAAGGCCTCGGCGATCTTCTCGACGCTGCGGTCGTAGCTGGAAGAGCGGCCGAAGAGGTTGACCGTCATGCAGCCGTCCTCGGCCAGCACGCCGCGGCAATCGGCATAAAACTCGGCGCTGTCGAGCACGGGCGCCGCCGCCTCGTGGTCGTACAGGTCGACCTGCAGCGCATGCACTTGGCCCTGCCACTGGGCGACGCGCACCTCTTCAGCGGCATCGGCGATCACGACCTGAAGCTTGGCGTCGTCCTGCGGCAGCTTGAACCAGCCGCGGCAGGCGGCCACCACCGCCGGGTTCAGCTCGATGGCGGTGGTGCGCATGCGCAGCTGCTTGCGGCAGAACTTGGTGAGCGAGGCCGCGCCCAGCCCCAGTTGCATGGCATGGCACTTGGCCACCTCGGACGGTTCGACGAAGAGCAGCCAAGCCATCATGCGCTGCACGTACTCCAGCTCGATCTCGAAGGGCGCATCGATGCGCATGGAGCCCTGCACCCATTCCGTGCCCAGGTGCAGGTAGCGGATGTCGCCCCAGTCCGAGAAGTTGACCTCGGGCAGCTCCTGCGGCTTGCTGCGGCGGGCCTTCATGCGCAAAGCCCGTGTCGTGCAAAGACCTCGCGCCACGCCTCGGTCTTGCGCGCCAGGCTCCAGGCGGCATGGGCCGGGCTGGTGGAAGGCAGGCGATGGACGACCACGCCTGTCATGCCCAGCCGCATGGCCTGGGCATGGCTGGCGGCGCCGTTGTGGGCGACGGCTTCGAGGCGGGGAAGATCGAGCTGGCGCAGGTCGTTGGGCTCGGCGTCACGGATGGCGGAATCCAGGCTGCCGGTGCGCCGGCAGCGTGCGTACACGTCCCACAGCCCCAGGCCTCGATCGAGGATCCACCGGCAGCGCCCGGCATAGTCGTGAGAAGGCGGAAGCGGCTGCTCGGGCCAGAGGGCTTGCAAGAGTGTCCAGAGCTGGTTGCGGGAGTTCGCATAATACTGCCGCCTCTCGAGCGAGATGCGGCTCGGGAAGCTGCCCAGGATCAGCAGCCGGGTGTGGGCGGCGACCACGGGCGCAAGCCCTTCCAGGAGCGGCGGCTCGGGTGGGGACGAAGGAGACGACACCGGCATGGCGCCATCATCGCGCGGTCGGCTGCGGCTTCCAGGGCCGCCATGCGAAAGAGCCCGCCGAAGCGGGCTCTTTGCCATGGGCCGGGTGGGCCGCCGATCCCGTGAGATACGGGGCTCGGCGGCACTCACCCCATCACTGCTTGCCGGCTGCCTTGGCCGCTTCGTTCTGCTCGGTGCCGGGGATCTTCTCGCCGATCTTGTCGCCGGCCGTGCGCATGCCGTCGGCCGTCTTGTGGGCCACGTTGGCCGTTGCATCGCCGGCCTTCTGCACGCCGTGCTTGGTCGCGCTGTAGGCTTTCTTGGCACCGCTTTCCGTGGCGTCGACGGCCTTGCCGCCCACTTCCTTCGTCTTGCGATACGCCTTCTTGGCGCCGCTTTCGGTGGCATCGACCGCTTCGCCGCCGACTTCCTTGGTCTTGCGGTAGGCCTTCTTGGCGCCATGCTCGGTGGCGTCGGCCGCCTTCTCGGCGGTGTTCTTGGTGGCGTGGTAGGCCTTCTTGGCGCCGCGCTCGGTGGCGTCGACCGCCTCCTTACCGGTTTCCTTGGCCCGCTCCGTCAGCGTGGGTTGTGCCGTTGCGGGCACGGCCGGCGTCGTCGCGGTGGTGGTCGTCGTGGTCGTGGCGCTGGTCTGCGCGACCGCCGGCAGGCCGATGGCGGCCAGGGCCACGATCAGGGCGGCAGGAAGGGCGCGGAGGTTGTACGTTGTCATCGGAATCGCTCCTTTGGATACGGGCCGCGTGGGGCAGCCCCGGTTTGGGACACACGGGGTGGTGCCCCCGTATGGCCTGCAACGGCAGGCCGTGGCCGAAGGATGACACCGAAGAACGCCTTGCAATCGCTGGAACGCCATGTTGCGACCTCCGCCTACGAAGCCGTATCGGCCGCGTCCGACAGGCCGGCAAGCCCTTCATCCCGCGAGGGGCATCAATGCCGCCAGTCGAGGCACCGCCTGGAGGGCATTTCGCGTCGTGGCCGCTGCCACGTCGCCGACGGGCAGGCCGCGCAGTTCAGCCAGCACCTGTGCGATGCGGGGGACTTCCGCCGGCTCGTTGCGCCCCTGGGGCACGCCGGCTTCGCGGGCCTCCCGGGTTTGGTAGAGCCAGCTGGGCGGGATGTCCGGCGCATCGGTCTCGAGGACGAAGGAGTCGAGCGGCAGTTGCGCCGCCAGTTCGCGCAGCCGGGTCGCCCGCTCGAAAGTCATCGCGCCGCCCAGCCCGAGCTTCAGCCCAAGCGCCAGACACTCCTCGGCCTGCTGACGGCTTCCGACGAAGGCATGGGCGATGCCGCTCCATGGTTGGCCGCCGCCCACTTCGCGCAGTTGGCGCAGCACCTTGTCGACCGAGCGGCGCACATGCAGCAGCACCGGCAGTTGCCGCTGCCAGGCCATCTGAAGCTGACGCCGGAACAGCCGCTCCTGCGTCAGGCCGTCGAGGCCGGGCACGAAATAGTCCAGCCCGATCTCACCCACCGCCACCAGACGCGGATCGTCGGCGTGGCGATCCAGCGCACCTTCCAGGGCCGCGAGCGCCGAATCGCCGGCCCCCGCGGTGCACAACGGATGGATGCCCAGCGCATAGGCATCCTGTTGCGCATGCGCCAGTACCCGCACGGCGTCGAAATTGGAGGCGGATACGGCCGGGATCAGGCACAGCGCCACGCCCGCTTGCCGCGATCGCGCATGCACCTGCGACGCCTGCGCACCGAATTCGGGCGCATCCAGGTGACAGTGGGTATCGATGAAGACCGCCATGCGGGGAGATCATGCCGCAGGGGCTGCAAAGCGGTACGAAGCGTGCTAGGGTGACCCCACCCCTGCATCACTTTTCCGGAGGTGCATCGATGCGCAGGCCCGCCCGCTACAGCCCGTCGCCCCGTCGTCCCGTTGCCGAGGACGAGCCGATGTCCTCTCCGTTGCCGCCAGCGGGAGGGGAAGGCGACGCCCCCTCCCCTGGCCCTTCCGTCCGCCCGGCGGCATGGCAGCCGGGCCGCCGCACCGTGGCGGCACTTACGGTGGCCGTGCTGGCCCTGGGCGCCACCAGCGCTTGGCTGTGGCAGCGCCCGACTACCGGGCTCCAGCTGACGCAGAAGGACATCGACGCCGCCGTGCTCAAGACGCTGCAGACGCAGACGCTGCCTTCGCAGGCGACGCGCGCGGCGGACACGATCCGGCCCTCGGTCGTCCGCGTCGTGAGCTACGGCGAGGAAAAGGAAACCCCCGCCGCGCGGACCGAGAAGCGCGGCCGCAACATGGCGCGCGGCAAACCGCCGGAGGCCTCGGGCCCGCCCGGCGAAGTCGAGCGCGGCATCGGCACCGGCGTGGTCATCGTCGACAAGGGCGTGATCCTGACCAACCTGCACGTCGTCGCGGGCGCGCAGAAGATCAAGGTGACCTTCTTCGACGGCCTGGAATCGGTGGCCACCGTGACCGGCGTGCAGCCCGAGAACGACCTGGCCGTCCTCCAGGCGCAGAAGATCCCCGACGACCTGGTGGCCGCCACCATGAAATCGACCGCCGACCTGCGCCCCGGCGACCAGGTGGTGGCGGTGGGCTTTCCCTTCGGCATCGGTCCGTCGGTCTCGGCGGGCGTGGTATCGGGGCTCAAGCGCTCCTTCCAGTCGCCAGAGGGCAAGCAGGAGCTGTCCAACCTGATCCAGTTCGATGCGGCGGCCAACCCCGGCAACTCCGGCGGCCCGCTGATCAACATGGACGGCGAGGTGCTGGGCATCGTCACCGCCATCCTCAACCCGACGCAGCAGCGCACCTTCATCGGCATCGGCTTTGCGGTGCCCATCGAGAACGCCGCCTCGGCGGTGGGCTCGCCGCCCTTCTGACGCTGTCCGCCGCCCAGCGCCAGCCCGTGCGGCTGGCATCGTGATTGCCCCATCCACAGACCGCCGCCTACCGACCGTCCACCGGAAGCCTCATGACCACACCGACCGCCCTGCCCGACACCGCTGCCACCACCGCCGAGCTGATGGAACAGATCCTCTACCAGGTCAAGCGCGTGGTGGTGGGCCAGGACCGCTTCCTCGAACGGGTGATGGTGGCCATGCTGGCCGGCGGCCACCTGCTGGTCGAAGGCGTACCGGGCCTCGCCAAGACGCTCACCGTCAAGACGCTGGCCGAGACCATGCGCGGCAGCTTCAAGCGCATCCAGTTCACGCCTGACCTGGTGCCGGCCGATCTGGTGGGCACGCGCATCTACAACCAGAAGACCGGCGATTTCTCGACCTCGCTCGGCCCGGTCTTCGCCAACCTGCTGCTGGCCGACGAAATCAACCGCGCGCCCGCCAAGGTGCAGAGCGCGCTTCTGGAGGTGATGCAGGAACGCCAGGTGACCATCGCCGGCGAGACGCACCGCGTGCCGCGCCCCTTCCTGGTCATGGCCACGCAGAACCCCATCGAGACCGAAGGCACCTATCCCTTGCCCGAAGCCCAGGTGGATCGCTTCATGATGAAGGTGCTGGTCGACTACCCCACCGACGACGAGGAGTTCGTCATCGTCCAGCGGGTGATCGGCGAGAAGCTGGAGGCCGCGCCGGTGGCCACCATCGAGCAGCTGGCGGCGTTGCAGGCCCAGTCGCGGCAGGTGTATGTCGACCCGTCGCTGATCCAGTACGCGGTCAAGCTGATCTCCGCCACGCGCAATCCCGAAAAGTTCGGCCTCAAGGACACGCGCCGCTTCATCACCTTTGGCGCCAGCCCGCGCGCCACCATCGGCCTGGCCGAAGGCGCACGCGCTCTCGCCATGCTGCGCGGGCGGGCCTACGTGCTGCCCGAGGACATGAGCGACCTGGTGCCCGACGTGCTGCGCCACCGGGTGACGCTGTCGTACGAGGGCCTGTCGGAAGGCCTCACGCCCGATCTGCTGATCGAGAAGATCATGCGCGCCGTGCCCGCGCCTCCGCGGCCACTCGAACACGACAAGCTGGTGGCCTGAATGAAGCTGTGGCGCCGCAAGCCCGCCGCCCTGCCGGCGGCCAACGACCCGGCTCCCGAGGCCGGGGCGGCCGACCGGCTGCTGCGCCGGCTGGAGTGGACCGTCATCCGCCGCCTCGACGGCCTGCTGCAAGGCGACTACCGCACGCTGATGCGCGGCACCGGCCTGGACCTGGCCGACCTGCGCGAATACCAGATGCACGACGACGTGCGCCACATCGACTGGAACGTCACCGCGCGCCAGCAGGTGCCGCACGTGCGCGTCTTCACCGAAGACCGGGAGATGGCCGCCTGGTTCGTGCTGGATCTGAGCCGCTCGGTGGATTTCGGCTCCGGCCCGAGGGCCAAGCGCGAGATCTCGGCCGGCTTCGTCGGTGTGCTCGCGCGACTGCTCACGCGCCACGGCAACCGCGTGGGGGCATTGGTCTACGGTCATGACCTCGAGGCCGTGCTGCCCCCGCGGAGCAGCCGAACGCACGTGCTGCGGTTGCTGCACGAGATGGAACGCCGTGCGCATGCCGCAACGGACACCAAGGCGCCCCACCGCGGCATGACCCGGCTGGCCGACATGCTGCAGTCGGCAGCAGGATTGATGCCCCGGCGCAGCACCGTCTTCGTCGTTTCCGACTTCCTCACGGAGCCCGGCTGGGAGAAGCCCCTTGCGCGCCTGGCCCAGCGCCACGAAGTGGTGGCCGTGCGCCTGTTCGACCCCCTGGAGCGCGAGCTGCCCGACCTGGGCCTGGTGCCGCTGGCCGATGCCGAAACCGGCGAGCAGGTCTGGGTCGACACCCACGACGCGGCCTTCCGCCGCCGCTTCGCCAAGCTCGCCGCGGAGCGCGAGGACGCCCTGCGCGAGGCCCTGGCCAACGCCGGCGTCGATGCACTGGAGCTCTCCACCGCCGACGATCTGGTCGAAGCCATCGTCCGATTTGCCGACATGCGCCGTCGCCGGGTGCGCGCGACCGGCGCGCCGCCACGACGCGCTGGAGAACTGCGATGAATGCCACGCTGCCCCTGACCTTCCTCTGGCCGCAGTTCCTGTGGCTGCTGCTGCTGGTGCCTGCGCTGGTGCTGCTGTACGTGTGGCTGATCCGGCGCAAGAAGAAGCTGGCCGTGCGCTATGCCAGCCTGTCCATCGTGCGCGAGGCGCTGGGCGCACGGCAGTCGCTGCGCAGGCACCTGCCACCCGTGCTCTTCCTGCTCGCGATCACAGCCATGCTGCTCGCCGCGGCCCGCCCGCTGGCGGTAATCACCCTGCCCTCCAACCAGCAGACCATCATCCTGGCGATGGACGTGTCAGGCAGCATGCGGGCCGAGGACGTGAAGCCCAACCGGCTGGTGGCCGCGCAGGAAGCCGCCAAGGCCTTCATCAAGGACCTGCCGCGCAACGTCAAGGTGGGCGTCGTGGCCTTCGCCGGCAGCGCCAACGTGGCGCAGTTGCCTACCACCAGCCGCGATGAGCTGGTGGCCGCCATCGATTCCTTCCAGTTGCAGCGGGCCACGGCCACGGGCAATGCCATCGTGGTGTCGCTGGCCACGCTCTTCCCCGATGCCGGCATCGACATCGCCGACTTCGGGCCGCAAAGTCGACAGCAGGGCATCTCGCTGGATCGCGCGGGGCGCAAGCCGGCCGAGCCGTTCAAGCCTGTCGCGCCAGGCTCCTACTCGTCGGCCGCAATCATCATGTTGACCGACGGCCAGCGCACCACCGGCGTCGATCCACTGGACGCCGCCAAGGCCGCGGCCGATCGGGGGGTGCGCGTCTATACCGTCGGGGTGGGTACGGTGGATGGCGAAACCATCGGCTTCGAAGGCTGGTCGATGCGCGTGCGTCTGGACGAGGAAACGCTGAAGGCGGTCGCCAACCGGACGGCCGCCGAGTACTTCTACGCCGGCACCGCGCAGGACCTGCACAAGGTCTACGAAACCCTCAGCTCGCGCCTGACGGTCGAAAAGAAGGAAACCGAGGTCTCCGCACTGTTCGCCATCGCGGCGGCCGCCCTGTCGCTGCTGGCAGCGGGCCTGTCATTGCTGTGGTTCAACCGGATTCTGTAAGCCTGCCAGCGGCGCGGCGGCCGAGTGGCGTTGTCAGCGCCGAGTCACTTGCAGGCCCACGGGAGAAAGCACGAAACCCCGCGCTGGCGGGGTTTCGTTCCCGAGCCTGACGGAGGGCGCAGATGCGCCCTTCCGTATCAGGGCACGCGGCAGGCATCAATATGCGGATTGGCGCCGGCTCAGGCGGCAGCCTGCGCCTCGTCGATCTGCATCGCCTCCGCCAACGTGCCCAGCCGCTGGTCCGTGGCCTGCTCCTCGCCCAAAGTCTCCTTGAGCAGCGAGACTGCCTCCTGGAAGCCCAGCTTCTGCGCCACCAGGCACAGCGAGGTGTAGCCGGCGATTTCGTAGTGCTCTGCCTTCTGCGCCGAAGCGATGAGCGCCGCATCGAGCACCGGGCCTGCTTCGATCTGGTCGATGAGCGAGGTCGCTTCCTCGATCAAGCCCTCCATGCCCTCGCACTTGATGCGCTTGAGCTTGAAGCCACACTGCTCGGCGACCTGCTCGATGCGTTCGACCTGCGCGCGCGTCTCTTCCAAGTGGGCTTCGAAGGCGGCCTGCAACTCGGGATTGGTCGCCGCGCGCGCCATCTTGGGGAGCGAGCGGGTCATCTGCTTCTCGGCGCTGTAGGTGTCGGACAGGTCGTGGATGAACAGGTCCTGGACGGTCTTCATGGGCATGGGGAGGCTCCTTGGCAAACGATGGAGCCCCTACCCTGTCATGCCACGTCCATGAGGCTGTAGGAAGCGTCGCGGGGACGCGTGCGCCGCGCTCGATGAAGGCCGTACGCGCCGCCGCAACGTGCGGCGCATCGGGCGGCGGCCCCGTTACTCGGCCATGGCGTCGATCATCACCTGACCAAAGCCGGAGCAGCTCACCTGCGTCGCGCCATCCATCAGCCGCGCGAAGTCATAGGTGACCCGCTTGCTCTGGATCGCCGCCTCCATGGCCCGGATGATCAGGTCCGCCGCTTCCTTCCAGCCCATGTGGCGCAGCATCATCTCGGCCGAGAGGATGCTGGAGCCTGGGTTGACGTAGTCCTTGCCGGCGTACTTGGGCGCCGTGCCGTGCGTGGCCTCGAACATGGCCACGGTGTCGGACATGTTGGCGCCCGGTGCGATCCCGATGCCGCCCACCTGCGCCGCGAGCGCGTCGGAGATGTAGTCGCCGTTCAGGTTGAGCGTGGCGATCACCGAATACTCGGCGGGCCGCAGCAGGATCTGCTGCAGGAAGGCATCGGCGATCACGTCCTTGATGACGATGTCCTTGCCGGTCTTCGGGCTCTTGACCCGCAGCCACGGTCCGCCGTCGATGGGCTGGCCGCCGAACTCGCGCGCCGCCAGGGCGTAGCCCCATTCGCGGAAGCCGCCCTCGGTGAACTTCATGATGTTGCCCTTGTGCACGAGCGTGACACTGGGCTTGTCGTTGTCGATGGCGTACTGGATGGCCTTGCGCACCAAGCGCTCCGTGCCTTCGATGGACACCGGCTTGAGGCCGATGGCCGAGGTCTCGGGGAAGCGGATGGTCTTGGCACCCAGCTCGTCCACCAGGAAGCGGATCAGCTTCTGCGCCTTCTCGGAGCGGGCCTCGTACTCGATGCCGGCGTAGATGTCCTCTGAGTTCTCGCGGAAGATGGCCATGTCGGTCTTGCTCGGCTCGCGCAGCGGCGAAGGCACGCCATTGAAATAGCGCACCGGGCGCAGGCACACGTACAGGTCGAGCTGCTGGCGCAGCGCGACGTTCAGGCTGCGGATTCCGCCGCCGACGGGCGTCGTCAGCGGCCCCTTGATCGAGACGACGTAGTCGCGCACCGCAGCGAGGGTTTCGTCAGGCAGCCAGACGTCGGGACCATAGAGCTGGGTGGACTTGCCGCCAGCATAGATCTCCATCCAGTGGATCTTGCGGGCGCCGCCATAGGCCTGGGCCACCGCCGCATCCACCACTTTGAGCATCACCGGCGTCACGTCGCGACCGACGCCGTCGCCTTCGATGAAGGGGATGATCACCTGGTCCGGCACGTCGAGCGTGTTGTCGGCATTGACGGTGATCTTCCGGCCCTCCGCCGGGACTTGGATGTGCTGGTAGCTGGACATGGATGAGCTTGGGTGGAAGAAGCGCCACTTCGTACGACAACGGTCGCGCTCAGCCGCGGATGGGCCGGCGTGGCAAGGAATTCTAGACGCGGCCCTCCAGGCGACGGGGCGCATGGGGTACCCGCGCGATGTTCACCGGCGCCGTCAACCGGATCGCGTCTGCGCCGTTTTACAAGCAGCCGGCCACGATCCCGTGTATGGCTGAGTGCTCATCAAGGCAGTCCCAAAAACCGTCAATCCCAAAGGATGTTCTTATGAAGAAGCTTCTCGCTTTCGCCACCGCCGGTCTGATCGCCACCGGCGCCTTCGCCCAGGCCCCCGCCGCGGCGCCGACCGACGCGCCGGCCGTGAAGGCCGCCTCGGCCAAGCACACCAAGAAGGCCACCAAGCACAAGGTCGCCCACAAGGCCAAGGCCAAGAAGAGCGTCAAGGCCGCCTGAACGCTGCATCAGCGCATGCACGAAAGCCCGGCACCGCCGGGCTTTTTTGCGGGCTCGCCCCAGCGCTCTGTCTCACAGGGTGCGGCAAGGCAGGCATCAAAGAAATGAGCCCGGATCTGGCTCGCAGTCCGGGCTCGGAGGGCGTTGGCGATAGCAACGCTGATGTGTGGTGGAGCTGGGGGGATTTGAACCCCCGTCCGCAAGCCTTCGCCGCGCAGATCTACATGTTTAGCGCTCTGTTTTGGATCTCGCCACCGGCAACGCGCAGACGCACGCTTTGCCGACAGCCAGCACCCTTAGATCTCGCAACGGCCCAAGGTACCCGGACCGCCGCCAGCCAATGTGATTAACCTTGCAGCCGGGAGGCGTCAGATTGCTCTAACGCCCCCTTGCCCAGCCCATCGGCCGACTGTTGCAAGGCTCGCAGCGATTAGGCTGCGAGTGCGAAACGTTCGTCGTTTGCAGTTAGTTTGTTTGAATCTGTTTTACGAGCACATTCAGCTCGACATGCACCACTGCGGTCCCGAACCCACGTCGAAACCAATGCAGCCCCAGAACCGTTCATTTTAGGCCGACGGCAACCATTGCAAGAGGTCGAGGGGCAAAGAAATCACCGCATCCGCCTCCCAAAGGGTGACATCGGCCTCCGCGCCAAGGTAGCCATAGGCAACGGCAACCGTCCTCATGCCAGCGGCCCGACCTGCGACGATGTCCCTCTGGTCATCGCCCACATAGACGCAGCGGGCAGGGTCCACCCCCATGCGCCGTGCCGCCTCGAGCAACGGCGCCGGATGAGGCTTCGAATGCGGCGTGGTGTCCCCGCTGATGATCGCCCCTGCTGTGCGGAACAACGGCATGCTCCCAGTCAGTGGCACCGTGAAGCGGCTGGCCTTGTTGGTGACCACACCCCAGGGCAGGCGACGAGAGCCGAGTTGGGTGATGAGTGCCTCGACGCCCTCGAAGGCATGGGTGCCATCGAGCATGAGCGCTTCATAGTTCTTGAAGAACTCCTCCCTCAGCTCAGGGAACTGCGCGTCCTCGGGTCGCAGCCCGAATGCCACACCCAGCATGCCTCGCGCACCGGCGCCAGCCATGGACCGGTAGGCGCTCAGCGGCAGCGAGGCCATGCCCCGTTCGACCCGCATCCGATCGGCGGCCGCGCCCAGTTCGGGCGCGCTGTCGACGAGGGTGCCGTCGAGATCGAACAGGACCGCCTGAATGTCCAGCCAGGGCACTGTGCTCATGCGCCGGCCGCCTGGACCGCGCGCCGCGTTGCCAGCATGTAGTTGACACTCACGTCGTCGTTGAGCCAGTAACGGCGGGTCAACGGGTTGTATTGGAGCCCCCGCGAGTGATCGATCATCAGCGATGCCGCCCGGCAGTGCGCCGCAAGCTCCGCCGGCCGGATCAGCTTGGCGTATTCATGGGTTCCCCGCGGCAGCATGTTCAGCACGTACTCCGCGCCCACGATCGCCAGCATGAACGCCTTGGCATTGCGATTGATGGTGGAAAAGAACACCCATCCACCAGGCTTGACCAGCTTGGCGCAGGCCTGAACCACTGAAGCCGGCTTCGGCACATGCTCCAGCATTTCCATGCAGGTGACGACATCAAAGCTGCCGGGAGCCTCTTCGGCCAGCGCCTCCACCGCCACCTCGCGATAGCGCACGCCCTGGGTGCCTGCATCGAGGGCGTGCAATTGCGCGACCTTGAGCGCCTTGCCCGCCAGATCGATGCCCAGGACGTCGGCGCCGCGACGCGCCATGGCATCCGATAGGATGCCGCCACCACAACCAACGTCCAGCACGCGCTGGCCCGCAAGAGGCACCTGCCCCTCGATCCATTCGAGCCGCAACGGATTGATCTCGTGCAAGGGGCGGAATTCGCTGTCCACATCCCACCAGCGGTGGGCCAGTTCAGAAAATTTGGCCAGTTCGGCCGGATCTGCGTTGGGATGAGTTGCCGTCATCGTTGAATTATGGAGTTCGCGTCGAAGTCATCGACCGGATGCGAGGAATGGCCATAAAAAAACCCCGCCGAGGCGGGGTTTTCAGCGGGCTGATCGAAATCAGTTGGCGCGGGTGCCGACCACTTCGATTTCCACGCGACGGTTCTTGGCGCGGCCTTCCTTGGTACGGTTGTCGGCGACGGGCTGCTTCTCGCCCTTGCCTTCGGTGTACACGCGGTTGCGTTCGATGCCCTTGGAGACCAGATAGGCCTTCACGGCTTCGGCACGGCGCACCGACAGCTTCTGGTTGTAGGCATCGGTACCGATGGAGTCGGTGTGACCCACGGCGATGATGACTTCCAGGTTGATGCCCTTGATCTTGGAGACCAGATCGTCCAGCTTGGCACGGCCTTCCGGCTTCAGGACCGACTTGTCGAAGTCGAAGAAGGCGTCGGCAGCGAAGGTGACCTTCGAAGCGGCAACGGCCGGCGGTGCAGGCGGCGCGGGCGGCGTCACGGCAGCCGGGGGCGCAGCAACGGGAGCGGGGGCAGCGGTAACCAGAGCGCCATCGCAACCCACGGCGGCCGTGGCGGGGGTCCAGTTGGCATCGCGCCAGCAGAGTTCGTTGGTGCCGTTCTTCCAGACCAGCTCGCCAGTGCCGTTCTGCCAGTTGTCGATCACGGGACCACCGTTCGCGGCGGTGACCTTGGTCTGCGCGCCGGCGGCCGTGGCGAGCGCAGCGACTGCAAACATCATCGCCACTTTATTCAGTTTCTTCATGGTTCTCCTCTTGGGGAAAAAGCCGCAGCCGCAGCCGCGAAACAAGGACGTCTCAAGTGACCACCACCCAAAACGCTGGAGTTCATTGTGCCATAGGGTCTTTCTCAAACCGGGCGCGCCCGCCCCGGCCGGCGTAGGACTGCAACGGAAAGCCGCACTTGTGTTGCTGTCTCGCGACACCGCGGGCAACGTAAAATCCACCGTTTCGCCCGCCGACCTGCTGCCGCCTCATGACATCGTTCGCCAAGGAAACCCTGCCCATCAGCCTCGAGGAGGAGATGCGGCGCAGCTATCTCGACTACGCGATGAGCGTGATCGTCGGGCGCGCCCTGCCCGACGCGCGGGATGGCCTCAAGCCCGTGCATCGCCGTGTGCTGTACGCGATGCACGAGCTCAACAACGACTGGAACCGGCCCTACAAGAAGTCGGCCCGTATCGTTGGCGATGTCATCGGCAAGTACCACCCGCATGGCGACCAGTCGGTCTACGACACAATCGTGCGTCTGGCGCAGGATTTCTCCATGCGCCACATGTTGGTGGATGGCCAGGGCAATTTCGGCTCGGTCGATGGCGACAGTGCGGCGGCGATGCGATATACCGAAATTCGCCTTGCAAAAATCGCGCATGAAATGCTGGCGGATATCGACAAGGAAACCGTCGATTTCGGCCCCAATTACGACGGCAGCGAAAAAGAACCACTGGTATTGCCCAGCCGCCTGCCCAACCTGCTGGTCAACGGCTCAGGCGGCATTGCGGTGGGCATGGCCACCAACATTCCGCCCCACAACCTGAACGAGGTGGTGGACGCCTGCCTGCATCTGCTTCGCCACCCCGACGCCAGCATCGACGACCTGATGGAGATCGTGCCGGCACCCGACTTCCCGACGGCCGGCATCATCTATGGCATCAACGGCGTCAAGGAAGGCTATCGCACCGGCCGCGGCAAGGTGGTGATGCGGGCCAAGTGCCACTTCGAGGACATCGACCGCGGCCAGCGCCAGGCCATCATCGTCGACGAGTTGCCCTACCAGGTGAACAAGAAGACGCTGCAGGAGCGCATGGCCGAACTGGTGCACGAGAAGAAGCTCGAGGGCATCAGCCACATCCAGGACGAGTCCGACAAGTCGGGCATGCGCCTGGTGATCGAGCTCAAGCGCGGCGAAGTGCCGGAGGTGGTCTTAAATAACCTGTACAAACAGACGCAGCTGCAGGACACCTTCGGCATCAACATGGTGGCCCTGGTGGATGGCCAGCCCAAGCTGTGCAACCTGAAGGACCTGGTGCAGGTCTTCCTGCAGCACCGCCGCGAGGTGGTGACGCGGCGCACGGTGTTCAACCTGCGCAAGGCGCGCGAGCGCGGCCACGTGCTCGAGGGCCTGGCGGTTGCGCTGGCCAACATCGACGAGTTCATCCGCATCATCCGCGAGTCGCCCACGCCGCCGGTGGCCAAGGCCGAGCTGATGACCCGCTCGTGGGACAGCAAGCTGGTGCGCGAGATGCTCACCCGCGCGCGCGCCGACGGCGGCACCATCAATGCCGACGACTACCGGCCCGAAGGCCTGGAGCGCATCTACGGCCTGATGGGCGACGGCCTCTACCGCCTTTCCGAGACGCAGGCACAGGAAATCCTGCAGATGCGCCTGCAGCGCCTGACCGGCCTGGAGCAGGACAAGATCGTCGCCGAGTACAAGGAAGTGATGGCGGAGATCGACGACCTGCTCGACATCCTGTCCAAGCCCGAGCGCGTGTCGGTCATCATCGGCGAGGAACTCGGCGCCCTGCGGCAAGAGTTTGGCCAGACCAAGCTGGGCGCGCGCCGCAGCGAGATCGAATACAGCGCGCAGGACCTCTCCACCGAAGACCTGATCACGCCCACCGACATGGTGGTCACGCTCTCGCACAGCGGCTACATCAAGAGCCAGCCGCTCTCCGAGTACCGGGCGCAAAAGCGCGGCGGTCGGGGCAAGCAGGCCGCCGCGACCAAGGAAGACGACTGGATCGACCAGCTCTTCATTGCGAACACGCACGACTACATCCTCTGCTTCTCCAACCGCGGGCGGCTGTACTGGCTCAAGGTGTGGGAAGTGCCTTCGGGCTCGCGCAATTCGCGCGGCCGACCGATCGTCAACATGTTCCCGCTGGCCGAGGGCGAGAAGATCACCGTGGTGCTGCCGCTGACCGGCGACACGCGCAACTTCCCGTCCGACCGCTACATCTTCATGGGCACGTCGATGGGCACCGTCAAGAAGACAGCGCTCGACGAATTCAGCAACCCGCGCAAGGCCGGCATCATCGCCGTCGACCTGGATGACGGCGATTACCTCATCGGCGCGGCACTGACGGACGGCAAGCACGATGTGATGCTCTTCTCCGATGGCGGCAAGGCTGTGCGCTTCGACGAGAACGACGTACGGCCCATGGGCCGCAATGCCCGCGGCGTGCGCGGCATGATGCTGGAGGACGGGCAGGGCGTGATCGCCATGCTGGTGGCCGAGGATGAGACGCAGAGCGTGCTCACCGCCACCGAGAACGGCTACGGCAAGCGCACCAGCATCACCGAGTACACCCGCCACGGCCGGGGAACCAAAGGCATGATCGCGATTCAACAGAGCGAGCGCAACGGCAAGGTCGTGGCCGCCACGCTGGTGCATGTGGATGACGAGATCATGCTCATCACCGACAAGGGCGTGCTGGTACGTACACGCGTATCAGAAATCCGCGAACTCGGCCGCGCGACGCAAGGTGTCACGCTCATCAACCTCGACGAAGGCGCCAAGCTCAGCGGGCTGCAGCGCATCGTCGAGAACGACGCCAACGCGGCCGCCGATGCGGAAGACGCCGCAGATCCATCCCAGGAGAACCCTCAATGAAGAAACACATCAAGACCGCCCTGATCGGCGCCACGCTCGCTGCAGCCGTCTCCGGCGCCTGGGCCCAGGACAAGGCTGCCCTCATCAAGCAGTTCATCGAGTTGCAGCGTCCGGGCGTGGAAGCGCTGGCGCGGGGCCTGGTCGAAGAGTCGAGCCTGCCGATCGCCCGCGCGGGTGCCGGTTACCTGCAGACGCAAGTGCCCGAGGCCAAGCGCGAAGCCGCCGGCAAGGCCGCCGACGCCGAACTGAAGAAGTACTTCGACGACGCCTATCCGCTGGTGCGCGACAAGGCCGTCCAACTGGCTCCCGCGGCCCTGACGCCGGTGCTGGACCAGAACTTCAATGAAGAAGAGATGCGCCAGCTCGTGGCCTGGGTCAGCTCGCCGGTGAGCAAGAAATACCAGGAACTCAATCCGCAGCTGCAGAACGCGTTGACGGAGAAACTGGTGGCCGAGACCCGCACGTCGGTCGAGCCCAAGTTGCGCGCCCTGGACACCAACGTCGCCAAGGCCCTGGGCGCGCCCACCGATGGTGGTGCGGCCAAGGGCAACGGTGCAAGCAGCAGCGGCACCAGCGGCAGCGCCGCACCCAAGGCCCCCGCCAAGAAGTAACCCCTGCCTGCGCCTCCGCCCGCCGCCCGCCGCCCGCCGCCGAATGACACCCGCCGCCCCACGCCGTCCTTACAACTTCTCTGCCGGCCCGGCCGCCATGCCCGAGGCCGTGCTGCGCCGCGCGGCAGCGGAGATGCTCGACTGGCACGGCAGCGGCATGGGCGTGATGGAGATGAGCCACCGCGGCAAGGAATTCGGCGAGATCATCGGGCAGGCGGAGGCTGACTTCCGCCAGCTTCTGGCGGTGCCGTCCAACTTCCGAATCCTGTTCATGCAGGGCGGTGGGCTGGGCGAGAACGCCATCGTGCCGCTGAACCTCTCGCGCGGTGGCACGGTCGACTTCGTGGTCACCGGCAGCTGGAGCACCAAGTCGCTCAAGGAAGCGGGCCGGTATTGCAAGGCGCGCATGGCCGCCACCAACGCCGAAGGCGGCCATGTGGCGATTCCTGAAGCCGCCAAGTGGTCGCTGAGCGCAGACGCCGCCTATGTGCACCTGTGCTCCAACGAGACGATCAACGGCATCGAGTTCCAGGAACTGCCCGACCTGAAAGCCCTCGGCAGCGACGCGCCGCTGGTCATCGACTTCTCCTCGCATGTCGCATCGCGCAGCGTGGATTGGAGCCGTGTGGGCCTGGCCTTCGGTGGTGCCCAGAAGAACCTCGGCCCCGCCGGCCTGACGCTGGTGGTGGTGCGCGAAGACCTGCTCGACCGCGCCCTGCCGATCTGCCCAAGCGCCTTCAGCTACAAGCTCGTGGCCGAGAACGATTCGATGTACAACACGCCGCCGACCTGGGGCATCTACATGGCGGGCCTGACCTTCCAGTGGCTGCTGCAGCAGAAGGAAGGCGAGCTGACCGGCGTGGCTGCCATGGAGGCGCGCAACATCGCCAAGGCCAAGCTGCTGTACGACTTCATCGACGCATCGGCCTTTTATGTGAGCAAGGTCGATCCGGCCTGCCGCTCGCGCATGAACGTGCCCTTCCTGCTGGCCGACGAATCGCGCAACGAGGCCTTCCTGACAGGCGCGAAGACGGCCGGGCTGCTGCAGCTCAAGGGCCACAAGTCCGTGGGCGGCATGCGCGCCAGCATCTACAACGCCATGCCGCTGGAAGGCGTTCAGGCACTTGTGTCCTACATGAGAGAATTCGAGCGCCTGCACGCCTGAATACAGGCGTGAGTCCGCTCGATGACTGCTGACCAATCCCCTCCCCCCCCCTCCTCCTCCGCCGCCGACAGCCTCGCGCCTCTACGCGAGCGCATCGATGCGCTGGACGCCCAATTGCTCGACCTGCTGAACCAGCGCGCCCATGTGGCAGAACTGGTGGGCGAGGTGAAGAAGCGCGAAGGCACGCCCTACTTCCGGCCTGACCGTGTCGCGCAGGTCATCGAGAAGGTCAAGCGCAACAACCCCGGCCCGCTCAAGGGCGCGCACGTCGAAGCCATCTGGCGCGAGATCATGTCCGCCTGCCTGGCACTCGAATCGCCGCAGCGCGTGGCGGTGCTGGGCCCCGAAGGCACCTTCTGCGAACAAGCCGCCATCGAGTACTTCGGCGGTGCGGCCGATCTGGTGTACTGCGCCACCTTCGACGAAGTCTTCCACGCCACGGCCGCCGGCAGCGCGCAGTACGGCGTGGTGGGCGTGGAGAACTCCACCGAAGGCGCCGTCGCCCGTTCGCTCGACCTGTTCCTGCATTCGCCCGCCCATGTGGTCGGCGAGGTCAGCCTGCTGGTGCGCCACAACCTGCTGTGCAGCCGCAACTCGCTGGACGATATCGAAGTGGTGATGGCCCATCCGCAGGCGTTGGCGCAGTGCCACGGCTGGCTGTCCAAGCATCTGCCGAAGGCCGAGCGGCGCGCCGTCTCCAGCAATGCCGAAGGCGCCCGCCTGGCGGCCACCAACCCGGCGTGGGCCGGCATCGCTGGCGAACGTGCCGCCACGCAGTTCGGCCTGCACATCGTGGCCCATGCCATCCAGGACGATCCGTACAACCGCACGCGCTTCGCCGTCATCTGCCTGCCGCACACGCTGGCGATGCCGCCGGCCTCTGGACGCGACATGACCAGCCTCGTGGTCTCGGTGCCCAACAAGCCGGGTGCGGTGCATGATCTGCTCGTGCCGCTGAAGGAGCACAAGGTCTCGATGACGCGCTTCGAGTCGCGCCCCGCCCGCACCGGCCAGTGGGAGTACTACTTCTACATCGACCTCGACGGCCATCCCAGCCAGCCGAACGTCGCCGCGGCCCTGGCCGAACTGCGCGGCCTGTGCGCGTTCTTCAAGATCATCGGCGCCTATCCCGTCAAGGCTTGAGTCCGAGGATGTTCCAGCAACTCGGCCTGATCGGCTGTGGCCTCATCGGCGGCTCCTTTGCCCTGGCGCTGCGCCAGGCGGGGCTGGTGCGCCGGGTCGTCGGCTACAGCAAGTCGCCCTCGACCACCGAGCGCGCGCGCCAGTTGGGTGTGATCGACACCGGGGCGCCTTCCGCCCTGCAGGCGGTCGCAGGCGCCGACCTCGTGGTGCTGGCGGTGCCCGTGGCCGCGACGGAGTCGACGCTGAGCGCCATCCGCCACGGCCTCGGCGAGCAGACGCTGCTGATGGACGTGGGCTCGACCAAGGGCGACGTGGTGCAGGCCGGCCTTCGCGCGCTGCAGCATCAGGTCGGCAACTTCGTGCCCGCCCATCCCATCGCCGGCAAGGAAGTCGCAGGCGTCGAGCATGCCGAAGGCGCGCTGTTCGTGGGCCGGCATGTCATCCTCACGCCCACCGAACGCTCGCGCGCCGAGCAGGTACAGCGCGCCATCGAGGTCTGGAGCCGGATCGGCGCCCGCGTGCTGACGATGGACGCCGCGAGCCACGATGCCGCCCTGGCGGCGGTGAGTCATCTGCCCCACCTGCTGGCCTTCGCCTTCATGCAGTCCATCGCGCAGCAACCCGATGGCGCCCGCTGGCTCGAACTCGCCGGTCCCGGATTTCGCGACTTCTCGCGCATCGCCGCCGGCGATCCGGCCGTCTGGCGCGACATCCTCTTGGCCAACCGCGAGGAAGTCCTGCGTCAATCGCGCACCTTCCGCGAGGCGCTGGCGGACTTCGAGGCGCAGATCGCCGCAGGCGACGCGAGCGGCCTCAGCGATGCCATCGGCCGGGCCAGCCGTGCCCGCGCCGCCCTGAAGCCCGCCTTCTCCCACTGAGCGCACGCGCGCGTCGGCCGATGGTGATCCTTGTCGCCCCCGCGTTCGAGCGCTGAGTCCCCGATTCCCGCGGCCCTCCTTCATCTGCCTCTTCCATGTACGCCACCGAGTTCCTCGACCTTCCCGCGCTGGCCGGCGCCGGCGGCACCGTGCGGTTGCCCGGCTCCAAGAGCATCTCCAACCGCGTGCTCCTGCTGGCTGCACTGGCCAGCGGCACGACCGAGATCCACGACCTGCTGGATTCGGACGACACCCGCGTCATGCTGGAGGCGCTGGCCCAGTTGGGCTGCACCCTCGCCCGTGACGGCGCGGTGCTGCGCATCGAAGGCCTGGGCGGCCAGGTGAAGCAGCGGCAGGCCGACCTGTTCCTGGGCAATGCCGGCACGGCCATGCGGCCGCTGACGGCGGCGCTGGCGCTGCTGGGCGGCGACTTCCAGCTGCTTGGCGTGCCGCGCATGCATGAGCGCCCGATCGGCGACCTGGTCGACGCCCTGGTGCAGCTGGGCTGTCCCATCGACTACCTGGGCAACCCCGGCTATCCGCCCCTGCGCATCCGCCCGGCCCAGATCTCAGCCCTGCAGCTCGACACCCCGATCCGCGTGCGGGGCGATGTGTCGAGCCAGTTCCTCACTGCGCTGCTGCTGGCCCTGCCACTGGCCGCCGGCAGCCGCGATGTGGTGATCGAGGTGGTGGGCGAGCTGATCTCCAAGCCCTACATCGAGATCACGCTCAACCTGCTCGCCCGCTTCGGCATCCAGGTGCAGCGCGAGGAATGGCGCCGCTTCACCATCCCGCAGGGCAGCCGCTACCTCACGCCCGGGCGCATTCATGTCGAGGCGGATGCGTCCTCGGCCAGCTACTTCATCGGCCTGGGCGCGCTCGCCGCACCGCTGCCGGGGCGCAACGGCATCCGCATCGAAGGCGTGGGCGCCGACTCGATCCAGGGCGACATCCGTTTCATCGACGCAGCCCGCCAGATGGGCGCGCAAGTGGACAGCGGCCCCAACTGGCTGGAGGTGCGCCGCGGCGCCTGGCCGCTCAAGGCCATCGACCTGGACTGCAACGCGATTCCGGACGCCGCCATGACGCTGGCCGTGATGGCGCTCTATGCCGACGGCCCCTGCCGGCTTCGCAACATCGCCAGTTGGCGCGTGAAGGAGACCGACCGCATCGACGCCATGGAGGCCGAGCTGCGCAAGCTGGGCGCCACCGTCGAATCGGGGCCGGACTTCATCGTCGTGCATCCACTGCCCGTCGGCGGCTGGAAGCCGGCCGCCATCCACACGTACGACGACCACCGGGTGGCCATGTGCTTCTCGCTGGCCGCCTTCAACCCCGACCGCCGGCCGCTGCGCATCCTCGATCCGAAATGCGTCGCCAAGACCTTCCCCGACTATTTCGAGACCCTGTTCTCGGTCGTCGCGGCGGACGAGGTGCCGGTGCTCTGCGTCGACGGCCCCACCGCCTCGGGCAAGGGCACGCTGGCGGCCGAGCTGGCGCTGCGGCTGGGCTACCACTACCTGGACTCGGGCACGCTGTACCGCGTGGCGGGTCTCGCGACCCGCCGGGCCGGCCTGGAGCCGGAGCCGGCCCACGAGGCCGCCATCGCCGCCATTGCCCGCGCGCTGCCGCTGCGCTTCGACGCCGGCCGTGTGCTGCTGGCCGACGAGGATGTGACGGACGCCATCCGCACCGAGGCGGCCGGCATGGACGCCTCGCGCGTGTCGGCCCTGCCCGGCGTGCGGGCGGCCCTCACCGAACTGCAGCACAGCTTCCGCCGCCTGCCCGGGCTGGTGGCCGACGGCCGCGACATGGGCACGGTGATCTTCCCCGACGCGCCGCTGAAGGTCTACCTCACGGCCAGTGCCGAGCACCGGGCCGAGCGGCGGCATAAGCAATTGATTTCCAAAGGAATTCCCGCTATACTCGCCGACCTTCGCGCGGACCTGGAAGCACGCGACGCCCGCGATTCGAATCGAAGCGTCGCCCCGCTCAAACCCGCGCAGGACGCCCGCCTCCTGGACAACTCCTTCCTCAGCATCGATCAGTCGGTCGCGCAGGTGTTGGACTGGTGGCGGCAGGTGCAGCCCTTCGAGACGCATTAAGCGCTTTCGTCGGGCTCGGCGCCCCGGCCCTGCCGGGTGCGCCTATCGCTCCAGCCAGGCTCCCCTCGCGCGTCAGCGCACCGGCCTGCTGGTTGTTCAACCTCAACCCCCGGGCTTCACTGCCCAAACCACCGGTTCCAGTCATAGAAACAGCCGCACGCGATGTTGCATGGGCGGCTGGAAACCTGGAGAGACCGGAAGGAAACTCAATGTCCGAATCTTTTGCCGCCCTCTTTGAAGAGTCCCTGAAGCGTTCCGAAATGCGCGCGGGCGAAGTGATCACCGCCGAGGTGGTCCGCGTCGAGCACAACCACGTCGTGGTCAATGCAGGCCTGAAGTCCGAAGCCTACGTGCCGATCGACGAATTCAAGAACGACAAGGGCGAACTCGAAGTCCAGGCCGGCGACTTCGTCTCCGTGGCCATCGGTTCCGTCGAGAACGGCTACGGCGACACCATCCTCTCGCGCGACACGGCCAAGCGTCTGGCTTCGTGGCTGGCGCTCGAGAAGGCCCTGGAATCCGGTGAATTCGTCACCGGCACGACCAGCGGCAAGGTCAAGGGCGGCCTCACGGTGCTGGTCAACGGCATCCGCGCCTTCCTGCCGGGCTCGCTGATCGACACCCGTCCGATCAAGGACCTGACTCCCTTCGAAAACAAGACGATGGAGTTCAAGGTCATCAAGCTCGACCGCAAGCGCAACAACGTCGTGCTGTCGCGCCGTGCCGTGGTCGAAGCCTCGATGGGCGAAGAGCGCGCCAAGCTGATGGAGACGCTGAAGGAAGGCGCCATCGTCCGCGGTGTGGTCAAGAACATCACCGAGTACGGTGCTTTCGTCGACCTCGGCGGCATCGACGGCCTGCTGCACATCACCGACATGGCCTGGCGCCGTGTCCGCCACCCGAGCGAAGTCGTTCAGGCCGGCCAGGAAATCACCGCCAAGATCCTCAAGTTCGACACCGAGAAGAACCGCGTCTCGCTGGGCCTCAAGCAGATGGGCGACGACCCGTGGCTGGGCGTGTCGCGCCGCTACCCGCAGGGCACGCGTCTGTTCGGCAAGGTCACGAACATCGCCGACTACGGCGCATTCGTCGAACTCGAGCCGGGCATCGAAGGCCTGGTGCACGTGTCCGAGATGGACTGGACCAACAAGAACGTGGCTCCCAACA
This sequence comes from Pseudacidovorax sp. DMC4, assembly GCF_056314265.1. NCBI lineage: Bacteria > Pseudomonadati > Pseudomonadota > Betaproteobacteria > Burkholderiales > Comamonadaceae > Pseudacidovorax > Pseudacidovorax sp. DMC4. Next base: position 44,457 of record NZ_JBQUYR010000009.1, read on the forward strand.
AGATCGTCTCCATGGGCGACGAAGTGGAAGTCATGGTCCTGGAAATCGACGAGGACAAGCGCCGCATCAGCCTGGGCATGAAGCAGTGCAAGGCCAACCCCTGGCAGGAATTCGCGCAGAACACCAAGCGCGGCGACCGCGTCAAGGGCCCGATCAAGTCGATCACCGACTTCGGCGTGTTCGTGGGTCTGGCTGCCGGCATCGACGGTCTGGTGCACCTGTCCGACCTGTCGTGGAACGAAGCTGGCGAGACCGCCGTGCGCAACTACAAGAAGGGCCAGGAAGTCGAAGCCATCGTGCTGGCCGTCGACGTGGACCGCGAGCGCATCAGCCTGGGCATCAAGCAGTTGGACGGCGACCCGTTCACCACCTTCTCGTCCGTCAATGACAAGGGCCAGATCGTGACCGGCAAGGTCAAGACCGTGGACGCCCGTGGCGCCGAGATCGACCTGGGCGGCGACGTCGTCGGCTACCTGCGCGCTTCGGAAATCTCCCGCGACCGCGTGGAAGATGCCCGCAACGTGCTGAAGGAAGGCGACGAAGTCACGGCCGTGGTCACCAACGTGGACCGCAAGAACCGCAGCATCCAGCTGTCGATCCGCCAGAAGGACATGGTCGACCAGCAGGAAGCCATGGCCAGCCTGAACCAGCAGTCGGCCCGCGAGAACGCCGGCACCACCAGCCTGGGCGCCCTGCTGCGTGCCAAGCTGGACGGCAGCGACAAGTAATCGACCCGGATCGCGGCGGGTCGCAGGGGTGCAGACGCCTGAACCCGCCGTGTGCCAGCAATGACACGTTCCGATCTGGTCGAAGAACTCGCCGCCCGCTTTGCGCAGCTCACGCACCGCGATGCCGAGCAGGCCGTCAAGACCATTCTTGACGCCATGAGCGACGCGCTGGTGCGGGGGCATCGCATCGAGATCCGCGGCTTCGGCAGCTTTTCGGTGAGCCGCCGCCCGCCTCGCCTGGGCCGCAACCCGCGTTCAGGCGAAAGCGTGCAGATCCCCGAGAAGCGCGTGCCGCACTTCAAGCCGGGCAAGGCCCTGCGCGAAGCCGTGGACCGTTCGAGCGAGGCATGAGCCAAGCCGCGGCCCTTCGTCCTTTATGGGGGCGGATGGGCCAAGGCCTCCTACTTAGAATCGTCCCGCCATCGGGACCTTCATGACGAGATATTGCCTTCACGCGCCCTGCTTCGTGTGGCCGCTGCCCCCTCACCGGACCGCAGTTCGCACCGGAGTGGCCTGGCGATGAAATACCTCCTGTGGCTGCTCAAGGCAGCCATTTTTTTTACCCTGTTCGCCTTCGCGCTGAACAACCAGCACGAGACCACCGTGCACTTCTTCTTCGGCACCTCCTGGCGCGGGCCGCTGGTGCTGGTGGTGCTCGCGGCCTTCGCCGCCGGCCTGGTGGTCGGTGCGCTCGGCATGCTGCCCGGGTGGTGGCGCCATCGCTCGGCGGCCGCTGCGTTGCGCCAGCCGCCGGCGCCCCCGGACGGTGTGGCAGATGTGCCGCTGACCCCGCCCCCGGTGGCAGAACCCTCCCACGCCCGACGCCATGGACTTTGACCTGAGCTGGCTGCTGCTGGGCCTGCCCCTGGCCTTCGTGCTGGGCTGGCTGGCCTCGCGCCTGGACCTGCGCCAACTGCGCTTCGAGAACCGGCAGGCGCCCAAGGCCTACTTCCGCGGCCTGAACTTCCTGCTCAACGAACAGCAGGACCAGGCCATCGACGCTTTCATCGAGGCGGTCCAGAACGACCCCGACACGCAGGAGCTGCACTTCGCCCTCGGCAACCTGTTCCGCCGCCGGGGCGAGTACCAGCGCGCGGTACGCGTGCACGAGCACCTGCTGTCGCGGGCCGATCTCAACCGCGCCGACCGCGACCGCGCCCAGCATGCGCTGGCGCAGGATTTCCTGAGCGCCGGCCTGCTCGACCGGGCCGAGACGGCGCTGCAGAAGCTGGAAGGCACGCGCTACGAGAACGAGTCCCGGCTCGCCCTCCTCGCCATCTACGAACGCTCGCGCGAATGGGCGCAGGCCGAGGCCGTGGCGACCAAGCTCGATGCCTCCGACCAGGCGAGCTACGCCGCCCGGCGTGCCCATCACCTGTGCGAGCAGGCGGCGGAGCACAGCGCCCGCGGCGATGCGGACGCGGCGCTGCACCTGCTCCAGCAGGCGGCACAGCTTGCGCCCGACGCGCCCCGCCCGGCCATCGACACCGCGGCACTGCAACTGCGTCAGGGACGGGCCATGGAAGCCTGGACCACGTTGTCGGAACTCAGCCGCACGGCGCCGCTGGCCCTGCCGCTTTACGCGGCCGCGCTGCAGCAGGCGGCACAGGCCGCCGGCGAACAGGCCGCGGCCGCAGACCTGCTGCGGACCCGCTACGAAGCCGAGCCATCCATCGATGTGCTCGAAGCCCTCATGGCGCTGGAAGCCACCGGCGGCGACGCGCCACGCGACCGCTACCTGGAGCATCTGGCCCGCCAGCCGGGCTCGCTGCTGGCCGCCTCCCGCTGGCTGGCCGGCGAAACCCTGCGCGACGATGCACGCACGCATCCGCCGGTGCAGCGCGCGCTGGACCAGGTGGCCCGTCCGCAGATGCGCTACCGCTGCGCCGCGTGCGGCTTCGAGGCCCACCAGTACTTCTGGCACTGCCCGGGCTGCCAGGCCTGGGACAGCTATCCACCCCGTCGCGTCGAGGAACTGTGACGCGCTTCACGCGCGCCGGCACTGGATGCATTGACAGCCTCCGTCCGCCTGAATTCTGATGGTCGGGCTGCGCGCAATGCGCAGCGCATTCCAATCACATTCAGGAGGAAATTCATGATGATCAAGAAGCTCGTCGCATCCTTGGTGCTGGGCCTGTCGGCCCTGGGCGCCTTCGCCGCCGTCGACGTCAACAAGGGCAGCGCCGCCGAGCTCGACGCGCTGCCGGGCGTGGGGCCGGCCATGTCGCAGCGCATCGTCGACGCGCGCAAGCAGGGGGAGTTCAAGGACTGGTCCGACCTCATGGCCCGCGTGAAGGGCATCAAGAGCAAGTCCGCCGCCAAGCTGTCGGCCGCCGGCATGACCGTGGGCGGCAAGCCCTTCGACGGTGCCGGTGCCCCGGCCAAGGAAGCCGCCAGCAAGAAGAAATAGGAACGAGGCCACATCGCTCAGACCAGGGCCGCCTTTGGGCGGCCTTGTCGTTTTTGCACCGGCATGCGGCCAGACAAACCCCCAGCCGGTGGCCTGATATTTGCACGTATCCTGGATTTCCATATCTTCAACAACAGTCGGAGCGTTCATTCATGAAGTTCAAGTCCAGCCTCGCACTGGCCACGTTCGCCCTTGCGACCGCCGCGTCCGCCCAGGTCAAGTGGGATCTGCCCACGGCCTATCCGCCGAGCAACTTCCACACGGAGAACCTGGCCAAGTTCGCGGGCGAGGTGGACCAGGCCACCGGCGGCAAGCTCAAGATCACCGTGCACTCCAACGCCTCGCTGTTCAAGGCACCCGAGATCAAGCGCGCGGTGCAAGGCGGCCAGGCGCAGATGGGCGAGATCCTGCTGGTGAACTTCCAGAACGAGTGGCAGGTCTTCGGCGTGGATGGCATCCCCTTCCTGGCCGACAGCTACGACGCCGCCTGGAAGCTCTACCAGGCGCAGAAGCCGGTGCTCTCCAAGAAGCTGGCGGAACAGGGCATCGTGCTGCTCTACACCGTGCCCTGGCCGCCGCAGGGCATCTTCATCAACAAGCCCATCGCCTCGGCGGCCGACCTCAAGGGCGTGAAGTGGCGCGCCTACAGCCCGGCGACCGCCCGCATCGCGGAGCTGGTGGGCGCCCAGCCGGTGACGGTGCAGCAGGCCGAGCTGTCGCAGGCCATGGCCACGGGCGTGGTGGAGTCGTACATGTCCTCCGGCTCCACGGGCTACGACACCAAGACCTACGAGTACATCAAAAACTTCTACGACACGCAGGCCTGGCTGCCCAAGAACGCCGTGCTGGTGAACAAGAAGGCCTTCGATGCGTTGGACAAGCCCAGCCAGGATGCCCTGCTCAAGGCTGGCGCCGACGCCGAGAAGCGCGGCTGGGAGGTCTCCAAGGCCAAGACGCAGGAATACCTCGACCTCCTCAAGAAGAACGGCATGGCCATCCATGTGCCGTCCGCCCAGCTCAAGGCCGACATGAAGAAGGTCGGCGACACGATGATCAAGGAGTGGTCGGAGAAGGCGGGCGCAGACGGCCAGGCAGTGCTCGACGCCTACCGCAAGATGTGACCTCCGGCGCCGGCGATGCGAAAGGCCCTGGACGCCCTCTACGACGCCGCCGCCGGCCTGGCGGCGCTTTCCATGGTGGGCCTGCTGCTCGCGGTGCTCACCTCCATCCTCGCGCGGCAGTTGCACTTCAACGTGCCGGGCATCGATGCCTACGCCGGCTACCTGATGGCCGGCACCGGCTTCCTGGCGCTGGCCCATACGCTGAAGAAGGGCGAGCACATCCGCGTGACGCTCGTGCTCACGGCCATGGGCGTCACGCCGCGCCGCTGGCTGGAGCGGTGGGCGGCACTGGCCAGCGCGGCGCTCGCCGCACTCTTCGCCTTCTACAGCGTGCGGCTGGTCCTGCAGTCGTACGAGTTCAACGACATGTCCACCTCGAACGACGCCACGCCACTGTGGCTGCCGCAGCTGTCGATGGCGATCGGCACGGTCACCTTCGCCATCGCGGCGCTGGACGAATGCGTGCTGGAGTGGCGCGGACGCGTGCGCGAGACCGACGGGGAGATGCTGCGCCATGAGTGACCTCGGCATTGCCGGCCTGCTGATCCTGGCGCTGTTCCTCATCCTCGGCAGCGGCGTCTGGATCGGCCTGACGCTGTCGGGCGTGGCGTGGATCGCCATGCAGCTCTTCACCTCCCGCCCGGCGGGAGACGCCATGGCCGTGACGATCTGGGGCTCTGCGTCGAGCTGGACGCTCACCGCGCTGCCGCTCTTCGTCTGGATGGGCGAGATCCTCTTTCGAACACGGCTGTCGCAGGACATGTTCAAGGGCCTGTCGCCCTGGATGCAGCGCCTGCCCGGGCGGCTGCTGCACACCAACGTGGTGGGCTGCGCGATCTTCGCGGCCGTCTCGGGCTCCAGCGCCGCCACCTGCGCCACCATCGGCAAGATGACCCTGCCGGAGCTGGGCCGCCGCGGCTACCCGCAGGACATGGTCATCGGCACGCTCGCCGGCGCCGGCACGCTGGGGCTGCTGATCCCGCCCTCGATCATCATGATCGTCTACGGCGTGGCGGCGGATGTGTCGATCGCCCGCCTGTTCATCGCCGGCGTCGTGCCGGGCGTGCTGCTGGCGCTGCTGTTCTCGGGCTACATCGCGGTCTGGGCCCTGCTGCATCCGGACCAGGTGCCCGCGCCAGACGGCCGGATGCGCTTCGCCGAGAAGCTGGCTGCATCGCGCAGCCTGATCCCTGTGACGCTGCTCATCCTTGCCGTGCTGGGCTCGATCTACGCCGGCATCGCCACCGCGACCGAAGCAGCCGCCGTGGGCGTGCTGGGCGCGCTGGTGATCTCGGCCGCCCAGGGCTCCCTCCGTTGGCAGACCTTCAAGGATTCGCTGCTGGGCGCGACCCGCCTCTACTGCATGATGGCGCTGATCCTGGCCGGCGCCGCCTTCCTGACGCTGGCCATGGGCTATGTCGGCCTGCCGCGCCACCTGGCGGAATGGATCGGCTCGCTCGGTCTCAGCCGATTCCAGCTCGTGCTGATCCTGGCCGTGTTCTACATCGTGCTGGGCTGCTTCCTGGACGGCATCTCGATGGTGGTGCTGACGATGGGCGTGATCATGCCCACCGTGACGGCAGCCGGCATCGATCCGATCTGGTTCGGCATCTTCATCGTGCTGGTGGTGGAGATGGCGCAGATCACGCCGCCGGTGGGCTTCAACCTCTTCGTGCTGCAAGGCATGACCGGCAGGGACCTGCTCTACATCGCGCGGGTCACCCTGCCGATGTTCCTGCTCATGGTGCTGGCGGTGCTGATCATCTATGCCTTCCCGGCGCTGGTCACCTGGTTGCCGCGCCAGATGTAGAGCGGGCAGCGTCGGCCGCGCCTGTTGCGACTTCGCCGCAACCGCCGGACCTGACCTTGCTCGCCTGCTTTGCTTGGACTACGCTTTTACCTCCAGTTAAGAGTTAGCACATTCAGAAACAACCTGGGAGGGTTGCGGTGGGAGCAAGCATGGGCCCCGGAACGGTGTGCCCGTCCCTCCTGCGGCTGAATGTGACGAGCGATGCGGCCCCGCCGCATCACCACGTCCAACAGGAGGATCCCTATGTTCAAGTTCTTGAAGCCCTTGCTCTTGGCCGGCTTTTTGGCCGCCGCGGCAATCTTGCCCGCACATGCCCAGGCGCCGGTCGCGGCGCCAACGCCGTCCGCGAAGACCATCGCCGGCAACGTGCAGTACGAATTGATCGGCCAATGGGACGTCAACCGGCTCAACACCATCCTGAGCACCGATACGCCGAAGTTCGCCGGCATCACCGTTTCCTACACGCCAGCCCGCACGGGAGTCCGGCTCTACCGCATCAGCTATGACTCGGTCGTTCCGGAGAAGGGCAACAAGCCGATACGCGCTTCGGGCCTGCTGGCGCTCCCCGACAACGCTGGCGCCACGCTGCCGGTGGTCTCGTACCAGCATGGCACGGTGTACGGCCGCCAGGAAGTGCCCGGCTTCCCGGAGCAGTCGCCCGAGACCCAGCTCATGATTGCCCAATTCGCCGGGCAAGGCTATGCGGTGGTGGGCGCGGACTACTTCGGCATGGGCATCTCCACCGAGCCCGAGGGCTACCTGGTCAAGGCCAGCCACCAGCAGGCCTGCTTCGACTTCCTGGTGGCCGCCAAGGGCGTGATGGCCGACCTGGGCCGGCAGTCCAGCAAGCTCTACCTGGCCGGCTGGTCGCAGGGCGGCTTCGTCACCATGGCGCTGCTGGAGAAGCTGGAGCGCTCGGGCGTGAAGGTCGACGGCGCCGCGACGGCCAGCGCCCCGCTGGACCTGGGTGTGGCGATGAGCGGCTTCCTGAGCTACCCGCGGCCCTTCGACGCGGTCTGGCTCAACAGCATCTTCATCCTGTCAGCCTTCTCGTACGAGAACTACTACGGCGTCCCCGGCCTCGCCCGTTCGCTGATCAACGAGCCCTACTACGACGCCGCCCGCAAGGCCTACGAACGCCAACCCTTCAACGCGGCCGACATCCCCAGCGACCTGCACAAGCTGCTGAAGGCGGAGTATTTCGATCCGCACTATTTCGCGGACTCCGCCTTCGGCAAGCTCATCGCCGCCACGCAGTCGTACCGTTGGGTGATCAAGTCCCCGGTGCGCAACTACTACGGCGAAACCGACGAGGCGATCACGGTGGGCGTGGGCCGCATGGCACAAACGTATGCGCAGGCGCTGGGCGCCGGCAATCCGATGGTCGAGGCCGTCTCCACCGGCAAGACCACGCACCGGGGCACCTTTGCCACGGCCGTGCCGCAGTGGAAGGCCTGGTTCGACACCGGCCGCTGATCGTCGCGACGGCACATGCCGCCGGGCGCGGGAGCCTGTGCGCGGGCGGGCCCGCAGCGCCTTGAAAAACGCCTACGGCGACATGGGGCCGAGTCCTCCAAAGACCGGCCGCCATGCAGAGGTTTTTGCAATGGAGGTGGGAAGGTCGGTCGATAGAATCGATTGAGATGCCCCTGGTCGCCCTCGTCCTCCTCCCTTTCCTGGCCAGTGCGCTGGCGGCCATGATGCCGTCCGACGCCCGCAACCGAGGGGCGGCCATCGCGGGATTCACGGCCCTGGGCTGTGCCGTCTTCGCCGCCTGGCAGTTCCCGGCGCTCGCCGCCGGCGAGGTGCTGCAAGAAGGCCATCGGTGGATCCCCACCCTGGGCGTCGACCTGTCCTGGCGCATGGACGGTCTGGCTTGGCTGTTCTGCATGCTGGTGCTCGGCATCGGGGCGTTGGTGGTGCTCTACGGGCGCTACTACATGTCCTCCTCGGACCCGGTGCCCCGCTTCTTCGCCTTCTTCCTCGCTTTCATGGGCGCGATGGTGGGTGTGGTGCTGTCGGGCAACCTGATCCAGCTGGTGCTGTTCTGGGAGCTGACCAGCCTGTTCTCCTTCCTGCTGATCGGCTACTGGCACCACCGCCGCGACGCCCGCCGCGGCGCTCGCATGGCGCTGACTGTCACCGGCGCGGGCGGCCTCTGCCTTCTGGCAGGCGTGCTGCTGCTGGGCCGCATCGCGGGCAGCTACGAACTGGACGTGGTGCTGAATTCGGGCGACGTGGTACGGGCCGATCCGCTCTATCCGCTGGCGCTGGTGCTGCTGCTGCTGGGCGCCTTCACCAAGAGCGCGCAGTTCCCCTTCCACTTCTGGCTGCCGCGCGCCATGGCGGCGCCCACGCCGGTGTCGGCCTACCTGCATTCGGCCACCATGGTGAAGCTGGGTGTGTTCCTCATGGCGCGCCTGTGGCCGGTGCTGTCGGGCACCGACCTGTGGTTCTGGCTGGTGGGCGGCGCGGGCGCCTTCACGCTGCTGCTGGGTGGCTATGTCGCCATGTTCCAGCGCGACCTGAAGGCGCTGCTGGCCTATTCGACGATCTCGCACCTGGGCCTCATCACGCTGCTGCTGGGCATGAACAGCCCGCTGGCCGCCGTGGCGGCGGTCTTCCATGTGATGAACCACGCCACGTTCAAGGCGTCGCTGTTCATGGCCGCCGGCATCATCGACCACGAGACCGGCACCCGCGACATCAGCCGGCTGAGCGGGCTGCTCAAGTCCATGCCCATCACCGGCGCGCTGGCCATCATCGCCAGCGCCTCCATGGCCGGCGTGCCGCTGCTCAACGGCTTCCTGTCGAAGGAGATGTTCTTCGCCGAGACGGTGTTCCTCGACGGCGCGCCCTGGCTGGAAATCGCGCTGCCCGTGCTCGCCACCCTCGCCGGCGCCTTCAGCGTGGCCTATTCGGCACGCTTCGTCTTCGACGTCTTCTTCGGCCCGCGCTGCGACACCGAGGTGCCCAAGCCGCCGCACGAGCCCCCCCACTGGATGCGGGTGCCGGTCGAGTTCCTGGTGCTGCTGTGTCTGGTCGTCGGCGTGGTGCCAGCCTGGTCGGTGGGCGCCTTCCTGGCGACGGCCGCGGCGCCGGTGGTCGGCGGCACGCTCCCCGAATACAGCCTCGCGGTCTGGCACGGCTTCAACCTGCCTCTGGCCATGAGCGTCGTGGCGCTGGCGGGCGGCGCCGCCATCTATCTGATGCAGCGTCGCAGCCGGGCGCATGGCGGCCTGAACCGCACGCCGGTGATCTGGATGTTCGACGGCCAGCGCATCTTCGAGAACCTGCTGGCGCGCCTGTCCCAGCTCGGACGCAATGGCCGGCGCGTGCTCTCGACCAACCGGCTGCAGCCGCAGTTGCTCCTGCTGGTGATGGTGGCGGTGCTCGGCGCGGGCGCCTCGCTGTGGCTGGCGCCTGCCGACACGGGCAGCCGCCAGCGCCTGCCCTTCTCGCCCATGTTCCTGATGACCTGGGTCATCGGCTGCACCTGCGCGGTCGCGGCCGCCTGGCAGGCCAAGTTCCACCGGCTCGCTTCGCTGATGCTGGCCTCCGGGGCGGGGCTGGTGAGCTGCATCACCTACATCTGGTTCTCGGCGCCCGACCTGGCGCTGACGCAACTGGTGGTCGAGACGGTGACCACCCTGCTCATCCTGCTGGGCCTGCGCTGGCTGCCGATGCGCAAGGCCGAAGTCCAGCCCCCGCGCGAGCGCATGCGCCCCTGGGGCCGCCGCGGGCGCGACCTGCTGCTGGCCACGGTGGCTGGCTGCGGCATGGCGGCGCTGGCCTGGTACATGATGACCCGGCCCTTTCCGCAGAGCATCTCCCCCTTCTTCCTGGAACGCGCCCTGCCCGAGGGCGGCGGCACCAACGTGGTCAACGTGATGCTGGTCGACTTCCGCGGCTTCGACACCTTCGGCGAGATCACCGTGCTGGGCATCGTGGCGCTGACGGTCTATGCGCTGCTGCGGCGCTTCCGCCCGGCCGCCGAGGCAATGGCGCTGCCGCCGCAACAGCGGGTGCAGCAGGACCAGGGCGGCACCGACCTCGTCAATCCGCGCCGCGCCACGGACACGGCCATCGGCTACCTGATGGTGCCCGCCGTGCTGGTGCGCCTGCTGCTGCCGCTGGCGGCCATGGTGTCGGTGTACTTCTTCATGCGCGGCCACAATCAGCCGGGCGGCGGCTTCGTGGCCGGGCTGGTGATGTCGGCCGCGTTGATGCTGCAGTTCATCGTCTCGGGCGCGGCCTGGACGGAGGAGCACCTGCGGATCTACCCGCGGCGCTGGATCGCCCTGGGCCTGCTCATCGCGCTGGCCACGGGCGCCGGCGCCATCGCGATGGGCTATCCCTTCCTGACCACCCACACGGCCCATGTCACGCTGCCGGTGCTGGGCGAGTTGCACGTGCCCAGCGCCATGTTCTTCGACATCGGCGTCTTCGCGCTGGTGCTCGGCGCCACGCTGCTGATCCTCACCGCCCTGGCGCACCAGTCCATCCGCAGCCACCGCTGGGCCGAGGAGCAGGAAGAAAAGGCCGCGGCCAGGGCCGCCCTCGAAGCTGCGAATGCCGAGGCCATCCGCATCACTGGCGGAGCCGTCTGACATGGAAGCCGTTCTCGCCATCGCCATCGGCGTGCTCACCGGGTCGGGCGTGTACCTGCTGGTGCGCCCTCGGACCTTCCAGGTGATCATGGGCCTGACGCTCATCTCGTATGCCGTCAACCTGTTCATCTTCAGCATGGGCCGGCTCAAGGTCGACAGCGAGCCGGTGCTGCGCAAGGGCGTGGAGGCCACGCTGCAGAACACGGCCGACCCCATGCCGCAGGCCCTGGTGCTGACGGCCATCGTGATCGGCTTCGCCATGACGGCGCTCTTCCTGGTGGTGATGCTGGCCTCGCGCGGCATCTCGGACACCGACCACGTGGACGGCCAGGAGCGGGAGGAGACATGAGCAACGAAATCCTCGCGCTGCTCGACCGACTGCTCGACGCCACCATGCCGCACCTGGTGGCGGCGCCCATCCTGCTGCCACTGCTCACGGCCGCGCTGATGCTGCTGATGGGCGAGCAGCGCCGGCGCGCCAAGTCGGCACTCACGGTCATCTCCGGCCTGTTCGGCCTGCTGGTGGCGCTCGCCCTGCTGCGCTGGGTGAACACGCCCGACACCGGCGGTGGCCCGGGCTCCATCGGCGTCTACCTGCCCGGCAACTGGGCCGCACCCTTCGGCATCGTGCTGGTGGCCGACCGCCTGTCGTCCATGATGGTGGCGCTGACGGGCGTGGTGGCCTTCGCAGCCTCGATCTATTCCACCTCGCGCTGGGACCGGGCCGGTGTGCACTTCCATCCGCTGCTCCAACTGCAGCTGATGGGCCTGAACGGCGCCTTCCTCACGGGCGACCTCTTCAACCTGTTCGTGTTCTTCGAGGTCATGCTGGCGGCGTCGTACGGGCTGCTGCTGCATGGCTCCGGCGCCCTGCGCGTGCGCGCTGGCCTGCACTACATCGCCATCAACCTGGCGGCCTCGTCGCTGTTCCTGATCGGCGCAGCCATGCTGTACGGCGTGACCGGCACGCTCAACCTGGCCGACCTGAGCCAGCGCATTGCCGAGGTGGCACCGGCCGACCGGGGGCTGCTGCATGCCGGCGTCGCCATCCTGGCCGCCGCCTTCTTCGCCAAGGCCGGCGCCTGGCCACTGAATTTCTGGTTGGTGCCCGGCTACAGCGCGGCGGTGTCGCCCGTGAGCGCCGTCTTCGCGCTGCTGACCAAGCTGGGCGTGTACGTGGTGCTGCGCACCTGGACGCTGTTCTTCGGCCCCGACGCGGGCGACTCGGCGCTGTATGGCCAGCCGGTGATCATCGGCCTGGGGCTGGCCACGCTGACCGTCGGCTCGCTGGGGCTGCTCGGCTCGCAGCGGCTGTCGCACCTGGCGAGCTTCGCGGTGGTGGTGTCGGCCGGCACGCTGCTGGCTGCCGTCGGGCTGGGGCAGGAAGGCGTCTGGGCCGGCGCGCTCTACTACCTGCTCGGATCCACGCTGGCGGCCAGCGCCCTCTTCCTGCTGATCGACATGATCGAGCGCTGGCGCAACGCCGGCCACAGCATCGCGCCCCACGAATCGGCCGCGACCACGCCCTTCCTGACCGAGGACCTGCAGGCCCTGGACGACGTCAACCTGGACGACGAGGCGCAGGCGCTGTATGGCCGCGCCATCCCGGCCGGCGTCGCCTTCCTGGGCCTGGCCTTCGTGTGCTGCGTGCTGCTGCTGGCCGGGCTGCCGCCGCTGCCCGGCTTCATCGGCAAGTTCGCCATGCTGTCGGGCCTGCTGGACGCCCAGCAGGTCAGCCGCTGGGGCTGGGCCTTCATGGGCCTGCTGCTGGTCTCGGGCTTCATGACGCTGGTCGCGTTCTCGCGCAGCGGCATCCGGCATTTCTGGACCCACACACAGGGCTCGCTGCCGGCGCTGCGTGCACTGGAGGTGCTGCCGGTGGCGGGCCTGCTGGCCGCGTGCATCGCCCTGGCGGTCGGTGCCGGCCCGGTGCTCCTGCACGCCCAGGCCACCGCCGCCAACCTGGCCGACACCCGCGACTACCGTGCCGCCGTGTTCGCGGCCACCCAGAAGGCCGGTCCGACGACCACCGGGCGGGCGGAGGTCCGGCCATGATGCGACGCCTGATTCCCTCGCCCCCGCTCACCATGGCACTGTGGGTGGTATGGCTGCTGCTGAACCAGTCGCTGCATCCGGCCACCATGCTGCTGGGTGCGGTGCTCGCGGTGGCGGTGCCGCTGCTCACCAAGGGCCTGCGGCCGGCGACAGTGCGCATGCGCCGCCCGCTGGCGGCGCTGCGGCTCCTGCGCCTGGTGATGGCCGACCTGCTGGTGTCGGCGCTGGGCGTGGCGCGCGCCCTGCTCACCCGCCGGACGCCGCAGATCCATTCGGCCTTCGTGCGCGTGCCGCTGGACCTGCGCGACCCCAACGGCCTGGCCGTGCTGGCGATGATCCTGTGCCTGACGCCCGGCACGGCCTGGGCCGAGCTGGCGGTCGACCGCAGCCAGCTGCTGCTGCACGTCTTCGACGTGGACGACGAAAGCGACCTGATCGAGCGCATCAAGCTGCGCTACGAGACCGTGCTGATGGAGATCTTCGAGTCATGACGCCACTCTTGTTCTGGGCGCTCAAGGGCGCGTTGTTCCTCCTGGCCGTCGCCATGCTGTGCGCGCTGGCGCGGCTGCTGATGGGCCCGACGGCGCAGGACCGGGTGATGGCGCTCGACTGCCTCTACATCAACGGCATGCTGATGATGCTGACGCTGGGCATCGTCTACTCCAGCGCCGTCTACTTCGAAGCGGCGATGCTGATCGCGCTGTTCGGCTTCGTGGGCACGACGGCGCTGGCCAAGTTCCTGTTGCGCGGCGAGGTGATCGAATGAGCGGACCGCTGCCTTTGTGGGCCGAGGCACTCACGGCCCTCCTGGTGGTGGTGGGCGCCGGCTTTGCCGCCATCGGCTCCTTCGGTCTGGTGCGCATGCCCAGCTTCTTCCGCCGCATCCACACGCCCACGCTGGGCGCGACCGCCGGGGTGTGGTCGATCTCCCTGGCCACGGCGGTGTACTTCTCGGCGCAGGGCTCGCACCTGTTCCTGCACGCGGCGCTGATCGCGATGTTCGTGGCGCTGACGGCGCCGATCACCACCATCTTCCTGACGCGGGCTGCGCTGTTCCGCGAACGCCAGAAGGGCGGCGACGTGCCGCCACCAGCCGCCACGCGCAGCGAAGACGGCGCCCCGGTCACGGTCCAGCTCGACAAGACGCCGGATTGACCCCGTCAGCGGGCGCGCGGCACTGCGCGTTGTGCAGACGCCTCGCCACCCGCAGCACGTCGATACCAGCCCGGCAAGCCCGCCTTGCGCGGCGGCAGCGAGTCCGTTAACGTCTTGTAACTTTAGTCAATCTCGGACACGTTCATGGTCGACAAGCGCCGCCTGCTCCATTCCTGTGCCGCCCTGGCGGCCAGCGCTTGCCTGCCGGCCTGGGCGCAATCCGGCACCAAGTCGCCCCGACCCGCCATAGCGCCGGATGGCGGCGCCAGCTGGCCCACCCGGCCCGTGAAGCTGCTGGTGGGATTTCCGCCCAATTCCTCGCCCGACATCGCGGCACGCATCGTGGCCGATCCGCTGGCGCGGCTGCTCGGCCAGACCGTGGGTGTCGAGAACAAGCCCGGTGCCAGCGGCAACATCGCCGCCAACGCGGTGGCCAAGGCCCGCGACGACCACACCCTCGGCGCGCTGATCAACGGCAACCTCACCATCGCCCGGCTGCTGGACGCTGCCGTGCCCTTCGACCCCGAGACCGACTTCGCCCCGGTCGGCCTGATCGGCACCGCACCGCTGGTGCTGGCGGTCACGGCGCAGGCCCAGGGCACCCGGCCGGACGAGCTGCTGCTGTGGGCCCGCAACCTGGGCACCGATGCCCGCTACGGCACGCCCGGCAACGGCACCGTCGGCCACCTGGGTATGGAGCTGCTGAAGATGCGCACCAGCATCCGCGCGCAGTACCAGGGCTTTGCCGGCAATCCGCAGGTGATCGAGGCCATGCTGGCCAACCAGATCCAGCTGGCCCTGCTGCCGCCGGGGCTGGCGCTGCCGCACATCCGCCAGGGGCGGCTCAAGGCCATCGGCATCACCGCGCCCGAGCGCAGCCCCCTGACGGGCGAGATGCCCACGCTGCGCGAGGCCGACGTGCGCGGCGCGGACCTGGAGATCTGGACGGCCCTGGCCGCGCCGGCCGGGCAGTCGCCAACGGCCATCGCACGGCTCAATGGCGCGCTGCAGACGGTGCTGCGCACCCCCGAGGTGAGCGAGGCCCTGCTCAAGGCCGGCTGGCAGGCCCGCGGCGGCACGCCCGAGGCGCTCGCGCGACGCATCCGCAGCGACACCACCACGCTCGGCGGCGTCATCCTGATGCGCGGGATCAAGGCCGCCTGACGGCGGTGGACGTGTCCGGTGGCGGACTGCCCGCTGGCGGGCGCCTTTCTATGATCGCCGCCCAT
This sequence comes from Pseudacidovorax sp. DMC4, assembly GCF_056314265.1. Lineage (NCBI taxonomy): Bacteria > Pseudomonadati > Pseudomonadota > Betaproteobacteria > Burkholderiales > Comamonadaceae > Pseudacidovorax > Pseudacidovorax sp. DMC4. Next base: position 59,575 of record NZ_JBQUYR010000009.1, read on the forward strand.
GTACGCTCCCCGCCGCCTGCCGCAGTCCGACTTCGTTCCCGTGCGCAACCTGCGCTACCACGTGCTCACCTGGGGCACGCCCTCGCTGACGCGTCCGCCCCTGGTGCTGCTGCACGGCTGGATGGATGTGGCGGCCTCCTGGCAGTTCGTCATCGATGCCCTGGCGCAGGAGCGCTTCGTCATCGCGCCCGACTGGCGCGGCTTCGGCCAGACCGGCGGCGGCGACGTCGACAACTACTGGATGCCCGACTACCTGGCCGACCTCGACTGGCTGCTCGACCACTACGCCGCCGACCGCGCCGTCGACCTGGTCGGCCACAGCATGGGCGGCAACGTCGCGATGCACTATGCGGGCGTGCGACCGGGCCGCATCCGGCGGCTGGTCAATCTCGAGGGATTCGGCATGCCCGCCTATGCGCCCGACGAGGCGCCCAGGCGCTACGCGCGCTGGATCGACGAGAACAGGCAGTTGCATGAAGGCGGCATGCGCCTGTCGGGCTACAGCACGCCCGATGGCGTAGCGCGCCGCCTGATGAAGACCAACCCCCGGCTGTCGCAGGACAAGGCCGACTGGCTGGCCCGGCAGTGGGCCCGGCCGGTGCGCCAGGAGGATGGCAGCGAGCGCTGGGAGATCCAGGGCGATGCCGCGCACAAGGTGATCAACGCCAACATCTTCCGCGTGGACGAGACGCTGGCCCTCTATGCCGCCATCACCGCGCCGGTGCTGGCCGTGGTGGCCAGCGACGACAGCCTGCACGGCTGGTGGAACGGCCGCTACACCCTCGACGAATTCCACCGGCGCCTGGAGGTGCTGCGCGAACTGCGCACCGCCCGGGTGGAGGACGCGGGCCACATGCTGCATCACGACCAGCCGGACCAGGTGGCGGCGCTGATCGAAGACTTCTTCCAGCCGTCATGAACGCGGGCGGCGCCAAGGTGGTCGGCCAGCGCCCGCCGGTCTTGGCATAAGCGGCGTTTTCCGACACCCCCCGGGCACGTCCTCGGGCAGACTCGGTCGGTTTTGCTCCGACCAAGCCCCACCCATGGACCGACGCCCTGCCATCGCCAACGATGAGTTCCGCCGCCTGCTCAGCCGCAACGTCAAGCTGCCCCTGCTGCTGGGTGCCCTGGGGGCGGTCGTCTTCGTGGCGCTCATCGGCTACCTGTTGTCGGTCATCAGCTGGGTGGAGCACACGGACCGGGTCACCCGCACCGCCACCGAGACCCAGCTGCTGCAGGCCGACATGCAGGCCGCCGTGCGCGGCTACCTGCTGACGGGCAACGGCGCCTTCCTCCAGCCCACCGACGCGGCGCGCACCCGCGCCCACGCCCTGCTGGGCGAGCTGCGCGTGCTGGTGGCCGACAACCCTCAGCAGGTCGGCCGTGCCACCAAGCTCGACGAGCTGCAGCGGGCGTGGGAGAGCTATGCCGACGACGTGGTGGAGTCCAAACAGCGCGGCGAGGACATCGGCGAGCGCCTGCAGTCCGGCCGCGGCAAGCGCATCGCCGACGAATCGCGCTCCACGTTGGATGCCTTCCTCGCCACCGAACAGGCCCTTCGCGCCGAGCGCAACCGCAGCGCCAACCGCGCCGCCGTGGGCGTGGTGGCCGGCTACCTGCTGCTGAGCGTCCTGATCAGCGTGGTGCTGTCCATCCTCGGCCGCCGGCAGATGCTGCATCTGTCCGACCGCTATGGCCAGGCACTGGCCGAGCAGGCCGATCATTCCGAACGCATGGAGGCGCAGGCCTGGTTGCGCGGCGCCCAGAACGAACTGGCCAGCCGCACCGTGGGCCAGTTGACGGCGCAGAACCTGGGCCGCCAGGTGCTGGAGTTCTGCGCCCAGCACCTGCGCAGCGCCGTGGGCGCCGTCTACGTACACGACACCGACGGCAGCCTTCGCCGTGTGGCCAGCTATGGCTTCTCACGCGAGTCCGAGGCCGCCTCGCAGAGCTTCCTGCCCGGCGAAGGCCTGGTGGGCCAGGCCGCCGCGCGCGGCGAGTTGATGGACATCACGCCAGTGCCGCCCGGCTACCTGCGCGTGAGCTCGGGCCTGGGCGAAGCCCCGCCGCACACCGTGCTGCTGCTGCCGATCTCGCACGAGGGCCAGGTCAACGGGGTCGTCGAACTGGGCCTGCTCGCCTCGCCCTCCCCGCGCGAGCTGGAACTGCTGCGCGGCGTGGCCGACGACGCCGGCAGTTCCATGGCGGCCGCGCGCTACCGCGAGCGCCTGCAGCAGGTGCTGGCCGAGACGCAGCAGCTCAACGAGGAACTGCAGGTGCAGCAGGAAGAGCTGCGCACCGCCAACGAGGAGCTGGAGGAGCAGTCCCGCGCGCTCACCGAAAGCCAGGTCAACCTCGAGAACCAGCAGGCCGAGCTGGAGCAGATCAACAGCCAGTTGGCCGAGCGCACCGAGCAGCTCGACCAGCGCAATGCCGCGCTGCGCCGCGCCCAGTCCGACCTGGAGGAACGTGCCGACGCCCTCGCCCGCGCCAGCCGCTACAAGTCCGAGTTCCTGGCCAACATGTCGCACGAGCTGCGCACCCCGCTCAACAGTGCGCTGATCCTGTCGAAGCTGCTGGCCGACAACAGCCTGGGCAATCTGAGCGAGGAGCAGGTGCGCTTCGCACGGTCGATCCATGACTCGGGCAACGACCTGCTCACGCTGATCAACGACGTGCTGGACATCGCCAAGGTCGAGGCCGGCCGGCTTGACATCCATGCCGAATACCTGCCGGTGGCGCGCCTGGTGGAATCGCTGCAGTCCACCTTCACGCCGCTGGCGCAGAACAAGTCGCTCGCGCTGCGCATCGAGCTCTCGCCCGACGCGCCGACGCACCTCATCTCGGACCGTCAGCGCGTGGAGCAGATCCTCAAGAACCTGCTGTCCAACGCCATCAAGTTCACCGACCGGGGCGAGGTGCTGCTGAGCGTGCAGCCAGGCCCGCAGGGCGGCGTGCGCTTCGACGTGCGCGACTCGGGCATCGGCATCGCCCCGGACCAGCAGGCGCTGATCTTCGAGGCCTTCCACCAGGCCGACGGCACCACCAGCCGCAAATACGGCGGCACGGGGCTGGGGCTCTCGATCTCGCGCGACCTGACGCGCCTGATGGGCGGCACCCTCACCGTGAGCAGCGAACTGGGCCAGGGCAGCACCTTCACGCTGAGCCTGCCCGCCGACATCGCGCAGCGCCTGGAGGGCGACGACGCCGCGCCGCTGCCGCGCAGCAGCACGGCCGCAGCGCCCGTCGCGCTGGCCCCGCTGGCCGCCCCGGCGCAGGCCGCGCCGCCGGCACCCCAGCCAGCGCCCGCCCCCACCTTCGCGGACGACCGCGACCAGCTGGCGGAGGACGTCCGGCGCGTGCTGGTGATCGAGGACGAGCCGCAGTTCGCCCGCATCCTGTACGACCTGGCGCACGAATACGGCTGGCGCTGCCTGGTGGCCCACGGGGCCGCCGACGGGTTCGCGCTGGCGCAGGAGCTGCAGCCGCACGCCATCCTGCTGGACATGCGCCTGCCCGACAGCTCCGGCCTGGCCGTGCTGCAGCAGCTCAAGGACGATGCGGGCACCCGCCACATCCCGGTGCACGTGGTCTCGGCGCAGGACCAGGCCGAGGCGGCGCTGCACATGGGCGCCGTAGGCTATGCACTCAAGCCCACCACGCGCGAGCAGCTGCAGGCCGTGTTCTCGCGGCTGGAGGCGCGCCTGGCCCAGAAGGTCAAGCAGGTGCTGCTGGTGGAGGACGACGATGTGCAGCGCGAGAGCGTGGTGCACCTGATCGGCGACGACGACGTGGCCATCACCGCCGTCGGCACCGGCGAGGAAGCCCTCGCGCTGCTGCGCGAGCGCGTCTTCGACTGCATGATCACCGACCTGCGCCTGCCCGACATGCAGGGCGGCGAACTGCTGCAGCGCATGTCGTCGGAAGAGATCTGCTCCTTCCCGCCCGTCATCGTCTACACCGGCCGCAACCTTACGCGCGACGAGGAGGCCGAGCTGCTGCGCTATTCGCGCTCGATCATCATCAAGGGCGCGCGCTCGCCCGAGCGGCTGCTGGACGAAGTGACGCTGTTCCTGCACAAGGTGGAGTCGCAGCTGTCGGCCGAGCGGCAGAGCATGCTGCGCACGGCCCGCGAGCGCGACCGCGTGTTCGAAGGCCGGCGCATCCTGCTGGTGGACGACGACGTGCGCAACATCTTCGCCCTCACCAGCGCGCTGGAGCAGCGCGGCGCCAAGATCGAGGTGGCCCGCAACGGCCGCGAGGCGCTGCACAAGCTCGACGCGGTGCCCGACATCGACCTGGTGCTGATGGATGTCATGATGCCGGAGATGGATGGCCTGGAGGCCACGCGCCGCCTGCGCAGCGACCCGCGCTTTCGCAAGCTGCCGGTCATCACCGTCACCGCCAAGGCCATGAAGGACGACCAGGAACAGTGCCTGGCCGCCGGCGCCAGCGACTACCTGGCCAAGCCCATCGACCTGGACCGGCTGTTCTCGCTGCTGCGGGTGTGGATGCCGCACATGGAGCGCCTGTGAGCGCCCGCCCCGCCAGCCCGGACGCCGAGGAAGCCGGGGGCCGCCTCGAGACGCCGCGCCCGCCGGGCCTTGCCCCGTCGGGCACGGACGCCGACCGCCCCGCGCCACCGCCGCCCAGCGCCTCCGACATCGAGCTGCGCCTGCTGATGGAGGCCATCTATCTGCGCTACAGCCACGACTTCCGCGACTACACCGGCGCCTCGCAGAAGCGCCGGGTGAACTATGCGCTGGAGCAGATGGGCTACCGCAGCATCTCCGCACTGCAGGAGCAGGTGCTGCGCGACGACCAGGTCTTCGGCCGGCTGCTGCAGTACCTCACCGTGCCGGTCAGCGAGATGTTCCGCGACCCGGACTACTTCCTCGCGCTGCGCCAGCAGGTGGTGCCGGTGCTGCACACCTATCCGTCGATCAAGGTCTGGGTGGCGGGCTGCAGCACGGGCGAAGAGGTCTATTCCCTGGCCATCCTGCTGCGCGAGGAGGGACTGCTGGAGCGGGCGCTGATCTACGCCACCGACATCAATCCGCAATCGCTGGAGAAGGCACGGCAGGGCATCTTCCCGGCCGACGCGGTGCGCGAGTACACGGCCAACTACCAGCGCGCCGGCGGTCGCAAGTCCTTTTCCGACTACTACACCGCGGCCTACGGCGGTGCGCGCTTCGACCCCGCGCTGCGGACCAACGTGATCTTTGCCGACCACAGCCTGGCCACCGACAGCGTGTTCGCCGAGACGCACCTCGTCTCCTGCCGCAACGTGCTGATCTACTTCAACCGCCGGCTGCAGGACCGGGCGCTGGGCCTGTTCCACGACTCGCTGTGCCACCGCGGCTTCCTGGGGCTGGGCGCGAAGGAGAGCGTGGATTTCTCGGCCTATGCCGAGCGGTTCGAGCCGGTGGCGCGGGCGGAACGCATCTTCCGCAAGGCGGCCTGATGTCGGCGATCCGCTCCCCCTACACCGCCGGTCACGCCGCGCCGCCGTCGGCGCCGGACGATGGCGACTTCGACCCCGGCCCGCTGCCGCAGGTGGATGCAGTGGTGGTCGGCGCCTCCGCCGGTGGCGTCGACGCCCTGCTGCGCCTGACGGCGGCCCTGCCCACGCCGTGGCACCTGCCGCTGATCGCGGTGCTCCACCTGCCGCAGGACCGGGAGAGCCGCCTGGCGGACATCTTCTCGCACCGGTTGCCGATCCCGGCCTGCGAGGCGCGCGACAAGGCCGCCGTCGAGGCGGCCACGCTGCACTTTGCACCGCCGGGCTACCACCTCTTCATCGAGGCGGACCGCCACTTCTCGCTGAGCTGCGAGCCGCCGGTGCACTTTTCGCGGCCCTCCATCGACCTGCTGATGAGTTCCGCCGCCGACGCCTACGGGCCCCGCCTGGCCGGCCTGCTGCTGACCGGCGCCAACGAGGACGGTGCGCAGGGGCTGGCCGATATCGCCGCCGCGGGCGGCCTCACTGCCGTACAGTCGCCGGGCGAAGCCATGGCGCCCCAGATGCCCCAGTCCGCCCTGGCCCTGCGCCAGCCCGATTACGTCCTGCCCCTGGCCCAACTGCGCCGGCTGCTGATCCTGCTCGACGCCCAGCACCATGCCCATTGACCCGTCCGAGATCGAAACCAAGCTCCTGATCGTCGACGACCTGGAAGAGAACCTGATCGCGCTCGAAGCGCTGATCCGCGACCCGGGTCGGCGCGTGTTCCAGGCGCGCTCGGGCGACGAGGCGCTGGCGCTGATGCTGGAGCACGAGTTCGCGCTGGCCGTGCTGGATGTGCAGATGCCCGGCATGAACGGCTTCGAGCTGGCCGAGCTGATGCGCGGCACCGAGCGCACGCGCACCATCCCGATCATCTTCGTCAGCGCCGCGGGCCGCGAGCTCAACTACGCTTTCCAGGGCTACGAAAGCGGCGCGGTCGACTTCCTGCACAAGCCGCTGGACGCGCACATGGTGCGCAGCAAGGTCAGCGTCTTCGTCGAGCTTTACCACAGCCGCATGGCGCTCCAGCGCGAGATGGACGCCCTGGCCACCCTCCACCGCGAGCAGCAGGCGCTGGTGGCCGAACTGCGCGAGGCGCGTGCCGACCTGGAGCGCGCCGTTCGCATGCGCGACGACTTCATGTCCATGGTCTCGCACGAGCTGCGCACGCCGCTCAACACGCTCTACCTGGAGACCCAGGTGCGCAAGATGCACCTGGCGCGGGGCCACATGTTCTTCTTCACGCCCGAGCGGCTGAAGGAAACGGCCGAGCGCGACCAGCGCCAGATCCAGGCCATGGTGCGGCTCATCGACGACCTGCTGGACGTCACCCGCATGCGCAATGGCCGGCTGTCGATGAGCCCGCAGGCCTTCGACCTGAGCGCCATGGCGGCGCGCGTGGTCGCCGCGCTGGCGCAGCAGGCAGAGGCCGCCGGGGCCGCCATCCATCTGGAGGCGCCCGAGCCACTCACCGGCGTCTGGGACGAGTTCCGACTGGAGCAGGTGCTGACCAACTTGCTGACCAACGCCCTGCGCTATGGCGGCGGCAAGCCGGTGGACGTACACGTCGGCTTGCGCGGCGAGGAGGCCGTGATGAGCGTGCGCGACCGCGGCATCGGCATCGCGCCGGAGGACCAGGCCCGCATCTTCCAGCAGTTCGAGCGCGCCGAATCGGGCCGCCGCGAGGTGGCCAGCGGCCTGGGGCTGGGCCTGTTCATCACCCAGCAGATCGTCCAGGGCCACGGCGGGCGCATCGAACTGGAGAGCACGCCGGGCGAAGGGTCCACTTTCCGCGTGGTGCTGCCCTTCGAGCCGCCCTCGGCCGAAGACGCCGCGTGAGAAAATCTCGCGTTTCCCCGAACACCCGCAAGAACAGGATCGCACCATGGACGCAGAACAGATCAACCTCATTGGCACCACCCTGGCCGACCTGAGCACCCGGACGGCCGACTTGCGGAGGTATCTTTGACTTCGATGCCAAAGCCGAACGCCTGAGGACGGTCAACGCCTCGCTGGAAGACCCGACGGTCTGGAACGACCCCAAGAAGGCCCAGGAACTGGGCAAGGAAAAGAAGGCGCTGGACGGCGTGGTGCTGGCCATCCAGCGCCTGGAGCGTGACCTGGCCGACAACACCGAGCTCTACGAGATGAGCAAGGAAGAAGGCGACGAGGCGGGCCTGAAGGCCATCGCCGACGACGCCGAGGAACTGCGCAAGGAGATCGAGCAGCTCGAGTTCCGCCGGATGTTCAACAACCCGGCCGACCCCAACAACTGCTTCGTCGACATCCAGGCCGGCGCAGGCGGTACCGAGGCGCAGGACTGGGCCAGCATGCTGCTGCGCCAGTACCTCAAGTACGCCGAACGCAAGGGCTTCAAGACCACGGTCGAGGACGAATCCCCCGGTGAAACCGCGGGCATCAAGAGCGCCACGATCAAGGTCGAGGGCGAATACGCCTTCGGCCTGCTGCGCACCGAGACCGGCGTCCACCGCCTGGTGCGCAAGTCGCCCTTCGACTCCTCGGGCGGCCGCCACACCAGCTTCGCCTCGCTCTTCGTCTATCCGGAGATCGACGACTCCATCGAGATCGAGATCAACCCCTCGGACGTGCGCGTGGACACCTACCGCGCCAGCGGCGCCGGTGGCCAGCACATCAACAAGACGGACTCGGCGGTGCGACTGACGCACATCCCGACCGGCATCGTGGTGCAGTGTCAGGACGGCCGCAGCCAGCACAGCAACCGCGACGTGGCCTGGAAGCGCCTGCGCTCGCGCCTGTACGACTTCGAGATGCGCAAGCGCATGGAAGAACAGCAGAAGCTGGAGGACAGCAAGACCGACGTCGGCTGGGGCCACCAGATCCGCAGCTACGTGCTGGACAACAGCCGCATCAAGGACCTGCGCACCGGCGTCGAGATCTCGGCCACGCAGAAGGTGCTTGACGGCGACCTCGATCCCTTCATCGAAGCCTCGCTGAAGCAGGGCGTCTGATGCCCGACCGCAGCCCGCGCCCCGAGGGCGCCGCCCTGCCCGTGCAGGCCCTGATCTTCGACATGGACGGCACCATGATCGACTCCATGCCCTGGCATGCGAAGTCGTGGGTGGCTTTCGCGCAGCGGCATGGCATCACGATGCCGGCGGAGGAGATCCTGCGCCGCACCACGGGCCGCACCGGCACCGAATGCATGCGCGAGGTCTTCGAGCGCGAGCTGCCGCCGGACGAATGCCTCGCGTTGGTGAACGAAAAGGAAGCGATCTACCGCGAACTCTTCGACGCGCCCTTTGCCGAGGTGGCGGGCTTCGCCGCCTTCGCGCGGCAAGCCGCCGCGCGCGGCCTGAAGGTTGCCGTCGGCACCGCGGGCGACCGGCACAACGTGGCCTTCGCCCTTGAACGCCTGAAGATGGACCCGCCGCCGCTGACCATCGTCGGCGGCGACGAGGGCCTGCGTGGCAAACCCGAGCCCGACATCTTTCTCGAAGCGGCCCGCCGCATCGACGCCGATCCCGCGCGCTGCATCGTGTTCGAGGACGCGCCCTTCGGCATCGAGGCCGCGCGCCGCGCCGGCATGTATGCGGTGGCCGTGTGCAGCACCCATGGCGCCGACGAACTCGCCGGTCCGCATGTGATCGCGGCCGTGCCCGACTACCACTCCCTCCTCCGCTCTCATTTTCTGGAGACGCTCGATGTTGCTCTCTCGTGACGCCCAATCGGCCCAGCCCGTCGCCATCCAGCGCGAGGACTATTCGCCGCCGGCCTACTGGATCGACACCGTCGACCTGTGTTTCGACCTCGACCCGGCCAAGACGCGCGTGCTCAACCGCATGAAGCTGCGGCGCAACCCGGACGTGGCGGCCCAGCCGCTGCGCCTGGACGGCGACGAGCTCAACCTGGCCCGCGTGCTGGTCAACGGCCAGGGCGCCGCCTTCCGCATGGAAGGCAGCCAGTTGGTGATGGACGGCCTGCCCGATGAGTTCGAGCTGGAGATCTTCACCACCTGCTGCCCGGCGAAGAACACCAAGCTGATGGGCCTGTTCGTCAGCCAGAACACCTTCTTCACCCAGTGCGAGGCCGAGGGCTTCCGCCGCATCACCTACTTCCTGGACCGTCCGGACGTGATGGCCAGCTACACCGTCACGCTGCGCGCCGACAAGACGGCCTACCCGGTGTTGCTGTCCAACGGCAACCTGGTCGAACAGGGCGAGCTCCCGGAAGGCCGCCATTTCGCCAAGTGGGTCGACCCCTTCAAGAAGCCCGCCTACCTGTTCGCCCTGGTGGCGGGCAAGCTGGTGGCGCGCGAGCAGCGCATCAAGGCGCGCAACGGCCGCGAGCACCTGCTGCAGGTCTACGTGCGCGCCGGCGACCTGGACAAGACCGAGCATGCGATGAACTCGCTGATCCACTCGGTGCTGTGGGATGAGGCCCGCTTCGGCCTGCCGCTGGACCTGGACCGCTTCATGATCGTCGCCACCAGCGACTTCAACATGGGCGCGATGGAGAACAAGGGCCTGAACATCTTCAACACGAAGTACGTCCTCGCCAGCCAAGCCACCGCGACGGATGCCGACTACGCCAACATCGAGAGCGTGGTGGGCCACGAGTACTTCCACAACTGGAGCGGCGACCGCGTCACCTGCCGCGACTGGTTCCAGCTCTCGCTCAAGGAGGGCCTGACGGTCTTCCGCGACCAGGAGTTCAGCATGGACCTGTGCGCCGAACCGTCCGCGCGCGCGGTCAAGCGCATCGAGGACGTGCGGGTGCTGCGCACCGCCCAGTTCCCCGAGGACGCGGGCCCGATGGCCCATCCGGTGCGGCCCGACAGCTACATCGAGATCAGCAACTTCTACACCGTCACCATCTACGAGAAGGGCGCCGAAGTCGTCCGCATGATGCAGACGCTGGTGGGCCGCGACGGCTTCGCCCGCGGCATGACGCTGTACTTCGAACGCCACGACGGCCAGGCCGTGACCTGCGACGACTTCGCCCAGGCCATCGCCGATGCCAACCCCGACAGCGAGCTGGCCCGCCGCCTGCCGCAGTTCAAGCGCTGGTACAGCCAGGCCGGTACGCCACGTCTGGCCGCCACGGGGCACTACGACGCCGAGGCCCGCACGTACACGCTGGCCTTCACGCAGAGCTGCCCACCGACGCCGGGTCAACCGGTGAAGGAGCCGTTCGTCATTCCGGTGGCCGTGGGGCTGCTGGGTGCGGATGGCCGCGCGCTCCCGTTGCAGCTGGAAGGCGAGCCGCAGCCCGCCGGCGAATCGCTCACGCTGGTGCTGCACGAAGCCGAGCAGCGCTTCACCTTCACCGGCCTGGACGAGGCGCCGGTGCCCTCCATCCTGCGCGGCTTCAGCGCGCCGGTGGTGCTGCAGTTCGACTACACGCGCGAACAGCTGCTGGCCCTGCTGGCGCACGACAGCGACCCCTTCAACCGCTGGGAGGCCGGACAGCGCCTGGCGCTCGGTGCCGCGCTCGCTGCCATCGGCGATGACAGCCGCCAGCCCGACGCACCGGTGCTGGACGAGGCCTTCGTCGGCGCCATGCGCGAGGTGCTGCGCAATGGAACGCTGGATGCCGCCTTCAAGGAACTGGTGCTGACGCTGCCCTCGGAGGTCTACATCTCCGAGCAGCTGGACGTGGTCGATCCGCAGCGCGTGCACCGCGTGCGCGAGGCCATGCGCATCCAGCTGGCGACGGCTCTGTACGCCGAATGGCAGCAGGCCTACGAGGACAACAAGGACACCGGCGCGTACCGGCCCGAGCCGGTCTCGGCCGGCCGCCGTGCGCTGGCCGGCATGGCGCTGGCGCACCTGTGCATCGCCGCACGCGAGTCGGGCGACGCCGTCTGGCCCGGCAAGACGCTGCAGCGCTTCAAGGACGCTTCGAACATGACCGACCGCTTCAACGCGCTGACGGCGCTGGTCGTGTCGGGCCACCCGCTGGCGGCGCAGGCGCTTGCGCGCTTCCATGCGATGTTCAAGGACGAGGCCCTGGTCATCGACAAGTGGTTCAGCCTGCAGGCCGGCGCGCCCGACCGCGGCGGCGACGTGCTGCCGCTGGTCAAGCAGCTGACGCGCCATCCGGACTTCTCCCTCAAGAACCCGAACCGCGCCCGCAGCGTGATCTTCAGCTACTGCAGCGCCAACCCCGGCGCCTTCCATCGCCTGGACGCCGCCGGCTACGTGTGGTGGAGCGATCGGGTGATCGAGCTCGACGAGATCAACCCGCAGGTCGCCGCCCGGCTGGCGCGCGCGCTGGACCGCTGGAACAAGCTGGCCGAGCCCTACCGGGGCGCCGCACGCGAGGCCATCGCCCGCGTGGCGGCCCGCCCGGGCCTGAGCAAGGACACGCTCGAGGTCGTCAGCCGCGCCCTCGCCCCCTGATTTTTGAAACCCTCCCAGGAGTCCCCATGGCCTCTCAGAACATTTCACTCACCCGCTACCTCGTCGAGCAGCAACGCGTCGACGGCCTCATCCCTGGCCAGCTGCGCCTGCTGCTGGAGGTGGTGGCCCGCGCCTGCAAGCGCATCAGCCTCTCGGTCAACAAGGGCGCCCTGGGTGGCGTGCTGGGCACCGCCGGCAGCGAGAACGTGCAGGGCGAGGTGCAGAAGAAGCTGGACATCATCGCCAACGAGGTGCTGATCGAGGCCAACGAATGGGGCGGCCACCTCGCCGCCATGGCCAGCGAGGAGATGGACAGCATCTACGTGGTGCCCAACCGCTATCCGCAAGGCGAATACCTGCTGATGTTCGACCCGCTCGACGGCTCCAGCAACATCGACGTCAACGTCAGCATCGGCACCATCTTCAGCGTGCTCAAGAAGCCGGACGATCACCCGGGCGTGCAGGAAGGCGATTTCCTGCAGGCGGGCTGCAAGCAGGTGGCCGCCGGCTACTGCCTCTATGGCCCGCAGACGGTGCTGGTGCTCACCGTGGGCGATGGCGTGGCCATGTTCACGCTCGACCGCGAGCAGGGCAGCTTCATCCTCACGCAGGACAAGATGGAGATCCCGGCCGACACCAAGGAATTCGCGATCAACATGAGCAACATGCGCCACTGGGACGCTCCGGTGAAGCGCTACATCGACGAATGCCTGGCCGGCAAGGACGGCCCGCGCGGCAAGGACTTCAACATGCGCTGGATCGCCAGCATGGTGACCGACGTGCACCGCATCCTCACGCGCGGCGGCGTGTTCATGTACCCCTGGGACAAGCGTGAACCCGAGAAGCCGGGCAAGCTGCGCCTGATGTACGAGGCCAACCCGATGGCCTGGCTGGTGGAGCAGGCGGGCGGTGCGGCCACCAACGGCCGCGAGCGCATCCTCGACATCCAGCCCCAGAAGCTGCACGAACGCGTGTCGGTGATCCTCGGCTCCAGGAACGAGGTCGAGCGCGCGACGAAGTACCATTTGGAGGCGTGAGCTTTTTCGCGCTATACTCCTGGGCTGCTTACGAAGGCGCTCACCACAGTGCCTTCTTGCCCTAGAATAAGTTTTTCGCCGGCGTAGCTCAGTTGGTAGAGCAACGCACTCGTAACGCGTAGGTCACCAGTTCGATTCCGGTCGCCGGCACCATCTCCAAAGCCCGCAAGCTGACGCTTGCGGGCTTTTTTGTTGGCCCCTCGCGCGCAGGCCGCAGCACCCCCGGTCCGCGGCAAGCGCAGCCCGCGCGTTGTAGGACCCTGTAAGCTCTTCCCCTCCCCAGACTCTCCACATGCCTACGCAGACCGACTGGCTCGGCATCCTTGCGCCCCTGCAATCGGCCGCGGGCGTGTGGCTGGCCGCTGCCGCCGCCGTGCTGTGCGGCTGGCAAGTGCTGCAGGCCGGCCTTCAGGCCGGGACGTCCGCCGATCGCAGCGCGGCCGCGCTGCTGGCCACGCTGCTGTGGACGATGGCCCTGGCGCTTTCCATCCACGCCGGCCTTGGCTTCGGCCTGCACGGCACCGGGGCGGACGAGGTCGCCTGGGGCTGGCCCTTGCTGCCCGGGGCAGCCGCCGCGGCGGCGCTGGCCGCCAGTTGGAGCGGGGCCACACGCTGGCGGGCCGGGGCTGCCGGCCTGGCAGGCTTGGCGGGCACGGCGCTTTTCATCGGCCGCACCGCGACGCCACTGGGCTTCATGAGCGTGCTTCTGGCCGCCGCCGCGCTGATCATGCTGCTGGCCTATGCGCTGCTGCGAGCACCGCGCTCGCCGGCGGCCACGATGCGCTGGCAGCCCGGGCTCTGGGCCCTGGCAGCGCCGCTGGTCGTCGCCGTCGTGGCCGCTGTGGGCGCCCTGCCGGGACCAATCGCGGCGCCGGCGCTGCCCCACTGGAACGAACTGCCGTGGCCGCAGCAATGGTTCGGCCTGTGCGCCCTGACTCTTCTGTACATCGGTGTGTGTGGCATCCGGCGGACGCAGGCACAGGCGGCGACGCTCGACGCCTTGCAGCAACGCTTCGACCTCGCGCCGGACGGCCTGCTCGTGCTCGACGCCGAGCACCGGATCACGGCCGCCAATGCCGCGGCACTGCGGCTGCTGGCGCTGCGCCCGGAAGAGGCCACCGGCAAGACACTCCCGACCCTGCTCGACGCGGCAGACACCGACCTCGGGGAATGGCTCAGGGATCCGGCCAGCAGCCCGGCCGGGCCCGGCGAACGCCGCGCGCTGCGCCCGCTGGCCGGCGGCGGCGCGCTGGCGCTGCGCCTCGCGCGCGCGGGCCTGGGCGTCGACCGCCAGGGTCGCGACGCCGCCTGCATCGTCACCCTGGCAGACATCAGCGCGCAGCATGCCGAGGAAGAAGCGATCCGCCAGCGCGAGCGCCGCTACCGCGGGCTGATCGACAACATCCCGGGCGTGTCCTTCAGCACCCTGCTCGACGAGCCCCACACGACGCTCTTCGCCAGCCCCAGCGTGGACGCGCTGACGGGCTGGCCCGCCTCCGACTTCACCTCGGGGCGGCGCACCCTGGCGCACCTCATCCATCCCTCCGACCGGCAGCGCATCCAGCAGGCCCTGATCCTGGCGGCCGGCCTGCCCGAGGGCGGGCCGGTGACGGCGGAGTTCCGGCTGCTGCACCGCAGCGAGTCCGAACGCTGGGTCTGGTTCACCGGCCAGGTGACCCATCCGCGCGAGGGTGGCCCGCCGCGCCTGGATGGCGTGCTGCTCGACATCACGGAAACCCGCCGCCACCACTGGATGCAGGGCGGCACCGCCGAGGCGGTGCAGCGGGTGATGGGGGTCGCGGTGTTTGCCATGGACGGCCGCATCGAGTGGGCCAACGACCGCATGCTCGGCTGGATGGGCTACACGCTCGAGGAGTTCACCGCCCGCCACCACCACGACCTCGTGGATGCCGCCGCCGGCCGCCAGACCGCCTTCGATGCCCTGTGGCAGCGCCTGCGCCGCGGCGAATTCGAGGTGGGCGAATACCGCCGCGTGACCCGGCAGGGCCAGGAGTTCTGGCTCCAGGGCTCGTACAACCCCATCTTCGACGCCGACGGCATCGTGGTGCGCGTGGTGCTCCTGGCGCAGGACATCAACCCCCGCCGCCAGATGGAAGGCGCCCTGCGCGAAGCCAAGGCCCGCGCCGAGCAGGCCGCCGCGGCGCGCACCATGTTCCTGGCCAACATGAGCCACGAGATCCGCACACCGATGAACGCCATCCTCGGCTTCACCGAACTGCTGCTCGAAGGCCCATTGGCGGTGGAGCAACGGCGCCACCTGCAGACCGTGCGCCAGTCGGCCCAGAGCCTGCTCGGCCTGCTCAACGGCATCCTGGACACCGCCAAGCTCGACCGCGGCGCGCTGGAACTGGAACTCGCCGACTTCTCCCTCCGGGAATTGTTGGAGCAGACCGCCACCTCGCTGCGACTGGAGGCCGAGCGCAAGGGCCTGGCGCTGCAGGTGCTGTGGGACGACGCGCTGGACATGCATTTCCGCGCCGATGCCGTGCGCATCCGCCAGGTGCTGACCAACCTTCTGGGCAATGCCATCAAGTTCACCGAGCGCGGCGAGGTGCGGCTTGCGGCGCGCCGCGCGGGCGATCTGGTCGAGTTGTCGGTGCAGGACACGGGCATCGGCATCCCCGCGGACCGGCTGGCCGCCATCTTCGACCCCTTCGCGCAGGCCGATGCCTCCACCAGCCGGCGCTTCGGCGGGACGGGCCTGGGCACCACCATCGCCCGCCAGCTCACCGAGCTGATGGGCGGGCGCATCGAGGTCCAGAGCACGCCGGGCCAGGGCAGCGTCTTCCGGGTGCTGCTGCCGCTGAAGACCGCGCTGGCACCGGCTCCCCTGCCGCGCCTGCCGGAGCCGCCCGTCGAGCCGCCGCCGCTGTCCGTGCTGGCCGTGGACGATGTGCCCGAGAACCGCGACCTGGTGCGCCTGGCGCTCGGGCAGCGCGGCCATCAGGTGAGCACCGCGGCCGACGCGCCGAAGGCGCTGGACCTGCTGATGAAGCACCGCTTCCACGTGGTGCTGCTGGACGTCCACATGCCCGGCATCGACGGCCTGGAGGCCGCCCGGCGCATCCGCGCCTACGAGGCCTCGCGCAGCCTGCCGCCCACCCCGCTGATCGCGCTGAGTGCGAGCGTCTTGCCCGCCGACCGGCAGGCCGCGCGCACGGCCGGCATGGAAGGCTTCGTGCCCAAGCCCTTCGAGGCCGCCCAGCTCCTGGCGGAGATGGCGCGCGTCACCGGCCTGCAGCGCGGCGGCGACCTCGCCCTGCCGATGCCAGCGGCGGCGCCCGCCGGCACGATGCTGCCGGCGGGCGTCGACTGGGCCCGCGGCATCCGCAACTGGACCCATGAAGCCGCGCTGCGCCGGGCCCTGGACAAGATGCTGGCGCAGCATGGCGGGGCCGCTGCCGCCATCGCCGAACAGGTCGAGCGCGGCCAGTTGGACGAAGCGCGCCAGATCGCCCATCGCCTGCGCGGCCTGGCCGGCAACCTGGCCTGCGACGAGCTCTTCGCCGCCGCGACGAACGTCGAGCTGGCCCTGGCGCAAGGCGAGCCGGACGCCGCGCGGCAGGGCATCCCGGCACTCAGCGCCGCGTTCGACGCCGTGCAGGCTGCGCTCGACAGCCGGCCCTTGCCGCCCTCCACGCCGGACGGCGAACGCGTGATGCTGGACGGCGCGCGGCTGCGCACGGCGCTGGCGGAACTGCTGCGGGCGATACACCGCAACGAGATGGCCGGCGACGAGGACTGGCCCGACGTCGCCGCCACGCTGGCGTTCATGGGCGAGGGCCCGACCGCCGATGCGCTGCGGCAGGCGCTGGACGGCTTCGAGTTCGGCGCCGCGGCCCGGCTCCTAGAATCGCTGATCGACCGGCTGCCCCCCGACGCGGCCCTGGCAGGCGAGAAGGCTTCCCATCCATGACCGACCTCTCCGCGATCCAGCGGCCCACCGTCCTCGTCGTCGACGACGAACCCCTGAACCTGCAGGTGGTGCGCAGCATGCTGCACACGGACTACCGCCTGGTCTTCGCCAAGGACGGGCGAAGCGCGCTCGCGCTGGCCTCGGCCGCGGCGCCCGATCTGGTGCTGCTGGACGTGATGATGCCGGGCATGACCGGCTACGAGGTCTGCCGCGAGCTCAAGAGCCAAGAACTCACCCGCTACGTGCCGGTGATCTTCGCCACCGCGCTGGCCGACGAGGCCAACGAGGAGCTGGGCCTGGCCTGCGGCGCCGTCGACTACGTCGCCAAGCCGCTCAACGCCGGCATCCTGCGCGCCCGCATCCGCACCCACCTGTCGCTGGTGCGCATGGAGGAACTGCAGGCCACCCGGCTGCAGGCCATCCGCTGCCTGGGTGCCGCCGCGGAGTACAAGGACAACGAGACGGGCATGCACGTGGTGCGCATGAGCCACTACGCGCACCTGCTGGCGCTGGCCTCGGGCTACGGGCCCGCCGAAGCCGACGACCTGCTGCATGCCGCGCCCATGCACGACATCGGCAAGATCGGCATCCCGGATGCCATCCTGCAGAAGCCCGGTTCCCTCACCCCCGACGAGCGGACCGTGATGATGGCGCATCCGGTCATCGGCGCCGACATCCTCGGCAACCATCCCTCGCGGCTCTTCCAACTGGCCCGCACCATCGCCCTGACCCACCACGAGAAGTGGGATGGCAGCGGCTACCCACACGGGCTGGCGGGCGCGGACATCCCGCTCGTGGGCCGCATCGTGGCGCTCGCCGACGTCTTCGACGCCTTGACCAGCGTGCGCCCGTACAAGCCGGCCTGGCCCGTGGAAGAAGCCATGGCCTGGATCCAGAGCCAGAGTGGCAGCCACTTCGATCCCACCCTCGTGGAGCTGCTGCAGCAGAACCTGCCGCGCGTGCTGGAGATCAAGGCCCAGTTCGGCGACGACGCGGCCGACATCGTGGTGCTCGACTCGGAAGACCACTGACGGTGGCCCTGGCTGCAGCCCTGCTGCTGTGCCTCGTCACCGCAGTGAGCGACGGCGACACCCTCCACGCCGACTGCGACGGTGGCGAGGCGCTGACGGTGCGCGTGCATGCCATCGACGCCCCCGAATCAGGGCAGCCCCAGGGCCGCAACGCGCGGCGCCTGTTGGCGCGGCTGGCGCTGCACCGCGAGGTCGAGCTGCGCTGCGTGGACCGCGACCGCTATGGCCGGGCCGTCTGCGCCGTGCAGGTGCCGCCGCCCGAAGATCCGGATGCAGCGCCCAGCCTGGATGCCGGAGAAGCCATGCTGGAGGCGGGCTTGGCCTGGTGGTACCGCCAGTACGCCGAGGCGCAGACGGCCGCCGCCCAACGCCGCTATGCCGCCGCCGAAGCGCGGGCACGCCGGGCGCGTGTCGGCCTGTGGAAGGCGGCGAACCCGACGCCGCCCTGGCAATGGCGCCGCGAGCAACGCGAACGCGAACTCGACACGGATCGCGCAGAACAGGCACATTGAACGCACAGGCGACGCGGGCCGCGCGCCCGGTCGGGCATCGATCCTGCGAAGCAGCCGGTGGCCTCGTCGGCCGACCGGAACCGGGGCGCCGGACTCAGCGGGCGTCCGCCGGGACCAGCGGACGCGCCTGCACGCGGTCGATGCGGCGGCCTTCCAGCGCGAGCACCTCGAAGCCCCAGCCCGCGCATTCGATCTGCTCGCCCACCGCCGGCAGGTGGCCCGACACGGACATCAGCAACCCGGCCACGGTGTTGTAGCGGCCGCGCTCCTCGTCCGGCAACTCGCGGATGGCCAGCCGCGCCCGCAGTTCCGACACGGGCATCAGGCCGTCGAGCGCCCAACTGCCGTCGGGCTGCGGCATGGCCCAGGCGTCCGCCGGCACGTGGGGGTGCAGCTCGCCAGTGATGGCCTCCAGCAGGTCGCGGGGCGTGAGCAGGCCCTGCACCACGCCATATTCATCCACCACCATCACCATGCGGCCCGCCTGTGCCCGGAACTGCTCCAGCAACTCCAGGCCGGTCAGCGTCTCAGGCACGAAGGACGCCGGCTGCGCCAGCGTGCCCAGCGCCCCCTCGTGCGCCGGCCCCAGCTTGAGCAACTGCGCCACGCTCACCACGCCCACCACGTCGTCCAGCGAGTTGCGGCAGACGGGATACCAGGAATGCATCAGGTTGATGGCGCCGGCCGCGGCCACCTTCTGCAGGGCCTCGGCCACCGTCAGGTTGGCGGGCATCCACTCGATGTCGCTGCGCGGCACCATCAGCGAGGACAGTCGGCGGTCGTCCAGATGGAACACGTTGCGCACCATCTGGTGCTCGTGGCGCTCGATGACGCCGGACTCCACACCCTCCTCCAGGCTGGCGGATATCTCTTCCTCGGTCACCGCGCGCGCGCCCGTGGCATCGATGCGCAGCAGCCGCAGCGTGGCCGCCGTGGTGCCGGAGAGCAGGTAGACGAAGGGCTTGGTGCCCTTGGCCAGCGCGCGCATCGGGCGCGACACCCAGCGCGCCACCGGCTCGGGATAGAGCTGGCCGATGCGCTTGGGCACCAGCTCGCCGAAGATGATGGTGAAGAAGGTGATGCAGGTCACCACCAGCGCGGTGGACAGGATGCTGGCCGGCCCCTCGCCCAGGCCCCATTCCTGCATCCGGATGGCCAACGGCCCGGCAAAGGCCGATTCGCCCACGATGCCGCTGAGCATGCCGATGGACGTGATGCCGATCTGCACGGTGGACAGGAACTGCGTCGGCATGTCCATCAGCTTGAGCGCCGCCGCGGCCCCCGGGTCGCCCGTCTCCGCCAATGCCGCCAAGCGGGCGCGGCGGGAGGTGGCCAGAGCCATTTCGGACATCGCGAACAACGCATTGCACGTCGTCAGCAAGGCCAACAGAAGGATATCCATCGAGGGGTCAAGGGGAGAATGAGGGCATGGCACTCTATCTCATCGGTGATGTGCAGGGCTGCGACGAGGCGCTGGGCCGCCTGCTCGACACCCTGGACTTCTCGCCCAGCCGCGACCGGCTGGTGCTGCTCGGCGACCTGATCAACCGGGGGCCTGACTCGCTGGCTGTGCTGCGCCGGGTGCGGGCGCTGGGCGATTCGGCCCGCAGCCTGCTGGGCAACCACGACCTTCACCTGCTCGGCGTGGCGCAGGGCGTGCGCAAGCCCGGAAGGCGCGACACGCTCGCACCCATCCTGGACGCACCCGACCGGGAGCCTTTGCTGGACTGGCTGCGCCACCGCGCGATGGCGCTGCACGAGCGCATCGGCGGGCGCGACCTGCTCATGGTGCACGCGGGCGTGCTGCCCGCCTGGACGGTGGAAGACACGATGGCACGCGCCCGCGAACTCGAAGCCGTATTGCGCAGCCCGAACCTGGGCAATTTCCTGCAGGAGATGTACGGCAACGAGCCCGCCGCCTGGTCCGACGATCTTGCGGGCAGCGCGCGCCTGCGGGTGATCGTCAACACACTCACCCGCCTGCGCTTCTGCAGCGCCCACGGGGTGATGGAGTTCGAGGCCAAGGACAGCGCCGCGGAGGCCCCGGCGGGCTACATGCCTTGGTTCGACGTGCCCGGTCGGCGCACTGCCGAGGCAGTGGTCGCCTTCGGCCACTGGTCCACGCTGGGCTGGCTGTCGCGGCCGGATCTGCTGTCGACCGACACCGGCTGCGTCTGGGGCGGCTGCCTCACGGCCGTGCGCATCGGCGCCACGCTGGACGAGCGGGAGCGCATCGACGTGCGCTGCACCCAGGCGCAGGCGCCGGGCTGAGCGCGCGCCCTCACGCAGCGGCAGCGGCGGCTCAGGCCGTGCCGAGCACCTTGTCCAGGCCGGCCTTCAGGTGGCCCACGCTGCGGTCCACGTTGCGCCACTTCTCCAGGCCAAACAGCCCGATGCGGAAGGTCATGAAGTCCGGCCCCTCGCCGCACTGCAGCGGCACGCCGGAGGCGGTCTGCAGGCCGGCCTCGATGAACTTCTTGGCGCTCTGGATGCCGGGGTCGGTGGTGTAGCTCACCACCACGCCCGGCGCCTTGAAGCCTTCGGCCGCCACGCTGGGCAGGCCGCGCGATTCGAGCAGCGCGCGCACCTTGTCGCCCAGTTCGAACTGCGCCTGGCGCGCCGCCTCGAAGCCCCAGTCGCGGGTTTCCTTCATCACGTCGCGCAGCAGCACCAGCGCGTCGGTGGGCATGGTGGTGTGATACGCATGCTGGCCGCGCTCGTAGCCCTCGGCGATCTGCATCCACTTCTTGAGGTCGCAGGAGAAGCTGCTGCTGGTGGTGCCCTCGATGGCCTCGCGCGCGCGTTCGCCCAGCATCACCATCGCGCAGCAGGGCGAGCCGCTCCAGCCCTTTTGGGGCGCACTGATCAGCACGTCCACGCCGGTGGCCTGCATGTCCACCCACACGGCGCCGGAGGCCACGCAGTCCAGCACGAACAGGGCGCCCACCTCGCGGGCAGCGGCGCTCACGGTGCGCAGGTAATCGTCGGGCAGCAGGATGCCGCTGGCCGTTTCCACATGCGGCGCGAAGATGACCTTGGGCTTCTCGGCACGGATGGTGGCGGCGATCTCCTCCGCAGGGCATGGCGCCCAGGGCGCCTGGGAACCCTCGCCCTGCTGGCGGGCCTGGCAGACGATGGCGCCGCCACCCAAGGAAGCGCCGGGCCGCCCCAAGCTTCCTTGTCCCCCTTGGGGGGCGGGCTGGGCATCGCCCGGCCCTGGGGGCAAACCGAATCCACCGGCGTCGAAGATCTGGCTCCAGCGGTAGCTGAACCAGCCGTTGCGGATGATCAGCACCTTCTCGCGATTGGCGAACTGGCGCGCGACGGCTTCCATGCCGAAGGTGCCACTGCCCGGCACCAGCACCGCGGTGCGCGCGTGATAGACCTCCTTCAGCGTCGCCAGGATGTCCTGCATCACGCCGGTGAAGCGCTTGGACATGTGGTTGAGGGCGCGGTCGGTGTAGACGACCGAGAACTCGAGCAGGCCGTCGGGATCGACGTGGGGCAACAGGCCGGGCATGGGAGTCTCCTTTTTGTGGATGCAGGGTACCGGCCAGCGACCGGCAGAAAGACAAAGGCTGGCACGCGTGCCAGCCCTGGGGACCATCGCAGCGGCCCGACCCGCGAGGCCGGTCGCGCAGCGGCACTCAATTCTGCTGCTGCGGCTCCGCCGACTTGAACAGCGCGGCCACCTTGCGCTTGGTACGGATGTTGCCCGATCCCGGCTGCTTGGGCGCGGGCGCCTTGGCGGTCTGCTCCCAGGCGGGTGCCTCGTCACCGCCAGCGGCCTCGTAGGGCTTGTCGAAGAAAGGATCGCGCGGTGCGTGGGTGCGCTGCGGGCGCGGGGCGCGGTAGCCCTCGGCCGCCGCGGGGGCGCTGCTGCGGGGTCGGTCGAGCGCGTCGCGGGCATCGCCCGTCTCGCCGTCCTCGCGCCAGCGGCGGCGACCGTCGTTCATGCGGCCGCGCGGACGCTCGTCGTCCATCTCCAGCGGCTGCAGCTCGATCTTCTTCTTGATCAGCTTCTCGATGTCGGCCACCAGACGGGCGTCATTGCCGCCGCCGGCAAAGCTCACGGCCAGGCCCGAGGCGCCTGCACGGCCGGTGCGACCGATGCGGTGCACGTAGTCCTCGGCGTTGAAAGGCACGTCGTAGTTGAAGACGGCGGGCACGTCCTTGATGTCCAGGCCACGGGCCGCGACGTCGGTGCACACCAGCAGGTCCACCTCGCCGGCCTTGAAGGCGGCCAGCGCCTTCAGGCGCTCGTCCTGGCTCTTGTCGCCGTGCAACGCCGTGCAGCGCAGGCCCTCGCGCTCCAGCGAACGGGCCAGCCGGGCGCAGCCCAGCTTGCTGTTGACGAAGACGAAGGCCTGCGTGATGCCGCGCTGGCGCACGATCTGCTTGAGCGCACGGCGCTTGTCGTCCTCGTGCACGCCGTAGAACACCTGCTCGACGGTGGAGGCGGTCTCGTTGGGCCGGGCCACCTCGATGGTGATCGGGTCCTGCAGGTAGCTGGAGGCCAGGCGTTTGATCTCGGGCGAGAAGGTCGCCGAGAACAGCAGCGTGGTGCGCTGCTTGGGCAGGTACGACAGGATGCGTTGCAGGTCGGGCAGGAAGCCGATGTCCAGCATGCGGTCGGCCTCGTCGAGCACGACGTATTCGACCTGGTTCAGCACCGCGTTTTTGGCCTCGATGTGGTCGAGCAGCCGGCCGGGCGTGGCCACCAGCACCTCCACGCCCTTCTTGAGCTCGGCGGTCTGCGGCTTCATGTCGATGCCGCCAAAGACCACGGTGCTGCGCAGCTGCGTGTACTTGGCATACATCTTCACCTGCTGGGCGACCTGGTCGGCCAGTTCGCGCGTGGGCAGCAGCACCAGCGCGCGCACCGGATGCCGGGCGGGCGAAGTCGAGGCGTTCTCGTGTTTGAGCAGGCGATGCAGCAGCGGCAGGGAGAAGGCGGCGGTCTTGCCGGTGCCGGTCTGGGCGGCGCCCATCACGTCCTGGCCGGACAGCACCACCGGAATCGCCTGCGCCTGGATCGGCGTCATATGTTCGTAGCCCATGTCGGCCACGGCGCGCTTCAACGGGTCCGCCAGCGCGAGGTCGGAATAGAGAGTACTCATAGGAAGTCCGCGATTGTCGCATTGCCGCAAAAAACGGCAGTGACAGCGGGGTGACGGGCGTTCTGGTGCCGTCAGGCCGACCGTGCAAGGCTCAGAGCGTGGAGGCGTTGAAGGTGTCGCAGGCCTTCACATGGCCGCTCTTGTAGCCGTTCATGAACCAGCGCTGGCGCTGGGCGCTGCTGCCGTGGGTGAAGCTGTCGGGCACCACCGCCCGGCCCGCGGAACGTTGCAAGGCGTCGTCGCCGATCTTCTCGGCCGCATTCATGGCGGCGGCGATGTCGGACGGGTCAAGCCATTGCTTCGACTCCTGCGAGCGCTGGGCCCATACGCCCGCGAAGCAGTCCGCCTGCAGTTCGACCCGCACGCTCGTCGCATTGACCTGGGTCTCGTTCTGCCGCCGGCGCATGGCGTCGACCTTGTCGGTGATACCCAGCAAGTGCTGAACGTGATGGCCCACCTCATGCGCGATGACATAGGCCTGCGCGAATTCCCCAGGCGCTCCGAGCCGGTCGCGCAGGGTGTCGTAGAAGCGCAGGTCGATGTAGACCTTGCTGTCGCCCGGGCAGTAGAAGGGGCCCATGGCACTCTGCCCGGTGCCGCAGGCCGTGGGCGTGCTGTTGTCGAAGAGCACCAGCGTGGGCGCACGGTACTGGGCGCCGCCTTCTCGGAACACCTCGCCCCACACCACCTCGGTGTTGCGCAGCACCGTGCGTACGAATGCGGTCTCGCGGTCGTTACGCGGCGCATGAGCGGGGGCTTGCTGCTGCTGGACGACGGGGCCGCCGCCTCCGCTGAGCAGGCCCAGCAAGGTCAGGGGATTGATCCCGAACAGCCAGCCCGCCACCACCGCCACGGCCACCGTGCCGAGGCCGATGCTGCGGCCGCCGATGGGGAAGCCGCCACCGCCGCCGCCCATGCCGCGGCGGTCTTCGACGTTGTCCGATTGGTCGTTGCCTTCCCAGCGCATTGCTTTCCTTTCGAATCGGCCCGGCCGGCCAATGGCGCAACGATGCGCCGCGTTTGTTTCAACGGGCCAGGGTGTAGCTCACGGACTGTACGCCCGCGGGCTGCTCGAAGGCAGCCGTCAGCCGGGCGCGCTGGGCTCGGACCTCCTCGGCCGTCTGGACGGCGATGCGCGCCTGGGCGTCACGCAGTTGGGCGGCCTGGACCTGTCCGCGCGCCACCTGGTAGATCGCAGCAAGAAGGAACAGCGCCACCACGGCGAGCGAGCCGATCAGCAGCCACTGAGAGGGCGAAAGGAAGGAAGGGCGTGCGGCAGGGTGTTGGGACATCGGCGGCTCCTGCACGGCCCATCCGTGCGGGTGGCCGAAGACTCGTGGGCAACCGGGCCGAGGCGTGGCGGCCCGCTGCGCGAATCCTTGTAGGCGCCGCCAAGCAGCGGCTGTCAGCCGCGCCGGGCACCCTCCCTGGCATCCGCCGGCGGCAAGGCTTCAGGCCTTGGGCAGCGTCACGCCGCTCTGCCCCTGGTACTTGCCGCCGCGGTCCTTGTAGCTCACCTCGCAGACCTCGTCGCTCTCGAAGAACAGCACCTGCGCACAGCCCTCGCCCGCGTAAATCTTCGCGGGCAGCGGCGTGGTGTTGGAGAACTCCAGCGTCACGTAGCCTTCCCACTCCGGCTCGAAAGGCGTGACGTTGACGATGATGCCGCAGCGCGCGTAGGTGCTCTTGCCCAGGCAGATGGTCAGCACATTGCGGGGAATGCGGAAGTACTCCACCGTCCGCGCCAGCGCAAAGCTGTTGGGCGGGATGATGCAGACGTCGGCATGGATGTCGACGAAGCTCTTCTCGTCGAAGTTCTTCGGGTCCACCACCGTGCTGTGGATGTTGGTGAAGACCTTGAATTCGGGCGCGCAGCGGATGTCGTAGCCATAGCTGCTGGTGCCGTAGCTGATGAGCTTGCGACCGTCCTGCTGGCGCACCTGACCCGGCTCGAAAGGCTCGATCATGCCGTGCTGCTCGGCCATGCGCCGGATCCATTGGTCGCTCTTGATGCTCATGGGAAGACTCGCGCTGGGCGTGCCGGGGCACGCGTCGGAAAAGAGGGCCCGCATTGTGGCACGCGGGGCCCGGGCGGCGGCTCAGCCGGCACGGGCGATCACCGTGCGCGCGATGACACGGTCGTCGCCCAGCACGATGAGGGCGAACAGCAGTTCCTCCAGAGAGGCTGCGTTGGCCGACTTGCGCGCCAGCAAGGGCGTCGCCGCCGGGTCCAGCACCAGGAAGTCCGCCTCGCAGCCCGGTTGCAGGTTGCCGATGGTGCCGGACAGCCCCAGGGCCTGCGCGGCGCCCGCCGTGTGCAGCCACCACAGGCGCGAGGGGGCAAGACTCAGGCCCGGCTTGGTCTGCCCTTCACGTCCCGCGTAATAGGCGGCCAGCATGGTGTGGAAGGGGCTGAAGCTGGTGCCGCCGCCCACGTCGCTCGCCAGTCCATGCAGGTAGTCGACGCGCTGGGCGCCCTCGAAGTCGAAGAAACCGCTGCCCAGGAACAGGTTGCTGGTGGGGCTGACGGCCGCCGCGGTGCGGGTGGCACGCATCAGGTGACGGTCGTCGTCGTCGAAATGGATGCAGTGGGCGTACACCGCGCGCTCGCGCATCAGGCCGAAGTCGTCGTAGACGCCCAGGTAGGAGCGCGATGCGGGAAACAGCTCGCGCGCCCACTTCACCTCGTCCTTGTTCTCGGCCACGTGCGACTGGATCCAGGTATCGGCGTAGCGCGCCGCCAGTTCGCCGGCCCCCCTCAGTTGCGCTTCGGTGCTGGTCGGTGCAAAGCGGGGCGTGATGGCGTAGCCGAGCCGGTCCACGCCGTGCCATCGGCGGATCAGGTCTTCGGTGTCGGCCAGGCTGCGTTCGGTCTCGTCACGGACCCCGTCGGGCGAATGGCGGTCCTGCAGCACCTTGCCGGTGATCAGGCGCATCTGCCGGTGCCGGGCGGCCGAGAACAGCGCATCCACCGAGGCCGGATGCGAGGTCGCGAAGGTCAGCGAGGTGGTTACGCCATGGCGCAGCAGCTCGTCCAGGAAGACCTCGGCCACCTCGGCCGAATGCGCGGCTTCGGCGAAGCGGGTCTCGGCCGGGAAGGTGTAGTTCTCCAGCCAGGGCAGCAGGCCGTCGGCGGGCGCGCCGATGATGTCCGTCTGGGGAAAGTGGATGTGCATGTCCACGAAGCCCGGCGCCAGGATGCGGCCCGGCAGGTGTTCGGGCTCCACGTCGGGATGGCGAGGCTGCACCGCGCCGTGGCTGCCAGCGTCGACCACGCGCTCGCGGCCCTGGGCATCGGGCGCGACGACCAGCAGGCCGTCGGTGTCGAACAGGGGTCGGCCGGCGTCGTCGAAACGCAGCAGCGAGGCGCGGTAGGCTTTTTTCATCGGTCGGAATCGGGGGGAAGGATGCAGCGGCCCAAGGCCGCGGCAGGTACTTCGGCGGAGCGTACTGGAAGCCGCGGTGCCCCGGCTGCCGCTCGGCTTATAGCGGCTATATGCCGCGCGGCAGTGCAGGGTCAGAAGGTGTGAATGAATCCGCCGTGGCCGATCGGGCCGCCAAAACGCGCCCAATCAAGGCGCGCAGCGCAGCCATAGCTCGGGCTATGGCGAGCATTTGCAACGCGGAGTGGGCGCGTTTTGGCAGGACGAGCGGGCATGACGCGTTCGTTCACACCCTTTCAGGGCTCGACGCGGCCCTGCACGCCCTCGACCAGCCAGTTCATCTTGAGGATCTGTCCGTCGTCCAGCGCCTGGCCGCGTGCGATCACGACACGGCCTTGGTTGTCGCGCACATCGGCGGCCACAGCACGGAAGGGCTGCAGCCGGCCGGCCGCGATGTCCTGCTGGCGCGCCATCACCTCGTCCTGCACCGCCTTGGGCACCTTGGGGCCGAAGTCGCCGACACGGATCATCCCTTCCTTGACGCCGCCCCAGGTGTCGGTGCTCTTCCAGCTGCCGTCGAGCACGGCCTTGGCGCGCTGGACGTAGTAGTCGCCCCAGCGGTGCGTGACCGCGACGATCTGCGCATCGGGCGCCACCTGGCGCATGTCGGAGTGATAGGCCACGGCCATCCGGCCACGCTCCTGCGCCGCCTTCATCACGGCGGAGGAGCCGGTGTGGAAGGCCAGCACGTCCGCGCCCTGGTCCATCAGCCGCATGGCGGCATCGCGCTCCAGCGCCGGGTCGAACCACTGGTTGAGCCACACGATCTTGACCTGCGCGGTGGGGTCGACCGAGCGCATGCCGAGCGTGAAGGCATTGATGCCCTGCAGCACCTCGGGAATCGGGAAGCCCGCCACATAGCCGGCGACATGCGACTTGCTCATGCGCCCCGCCGCCACGCCCGCCAGGTAGCGGCCTTCGTAGTAGCGCGCATTGGCCGTGGCTACGTTGTCGGCCCGCTGGTAGCCGGTGATCGATTCGAAGCGCACCTGCGGAAATTCGCGCGCCACGCGCATCGTCGGCGCCATGTAGCCGAAGCTGGGCGTGATGATGAGCTGGTTGCCCTGGCGTGCCAGGTCGCGGATGACGCGCTCGGCGTCGGGCCCTTCGGCCACGTTCTCGACATAGGTGGTCTTCACCTTGCCGGGCAGCGCCGCCTCGATGGCCTGGCGGCCCAGCTCATGCTGGTGCACCCACCCGGCGTCGCCCAGCGGTGCGACGTAGACGATGCCGATCTTCAGCGGCGCCTGCGACGGCGTCGGCTGGGCATGGGTGAAGGGGGAAGACAGAAAACAGCAGGCGGCCGCGAGCGCGGCTGCGAGGTTTTTGTACATGGTGTTCCTCTACATGGCCCCAAAAACGAAAACGCCGCGCAGCGGGGCGGCTGCGCGGCGGGCGAATTGTAATGAGTGGACCGATTCCGGCCCCGGCGGGCGGGCTCTGCAGCGCCCGCCTCGGGCCCGCCGCCTGCGCTCAGGCAGCCACGGGCGCGCTGGTGCGGATCAGGTGGTCGAAGGCGCTGAGTGCCGCCTTCGCGCCCTCCCCCGCGGCAATGATGATCTGCTTGTACGGCACCGTGGTGCAGTCACCCGCAGCGAACACACCCGGCACCGAGGTCTGGCCCTTGGCGTCCACGATGATCTCGCCGTGGCGAGACAGCTCGACCGTGCCCTTGAGCCAGTCGGTGTTCGGCACCAGGCCGATCTGGATGAACACGCCTTCCAGGTCCACACGCTGCTCCTGGCCGGTCGCGCGATCCTTGTAGGTCAGGCCGTTCACCTTGTCGGTGCCGGTGATGGATGTGGTCTGCGCGTTGGTCAGCACCGTCACGTTGGGCAAGCTGGCGAGCTTGCGCTGCAACACCGCATCGGCGCGCAACTGGGTGTCGAACTCGATCAGCGTCACATGGCCCACGATGCCGGCCAGGTCGATGGCCGCCTCGACGCCGGAGTTGCCGCCGCCGATCACCGCCACGCGCTTGCCCTTGAACAGCGGGCCGTCGCAGTGCGGGCAGTAGGCCACGCCCTTGTTCTTGAACTCCTGCTCGCCCGGCACGTTGATGTTGCGCCAGCGGGCACCGGTCGACAGGATCACGGTCTTGGCCTTGAGCGTGGCGCCGCTTTCCATGCGCACTTCGATCAGGTCATTGCCCGGCACCAGCGCCGATGCACGCTGCAGGTTCATCACGTCCACGTCGTAATGGCGAACGTGCTCGTCCAGCGCCAGCGCGAAGTGCGGGCCTTGCGTCTCCTTGACGGAGATGAAGTTCTCGATGCCCAGCGTGTCCAGCACTTGGCCGCCGAAGCGCTCTGCCGCCACGCCGGTGCGGATGCCCTTGCGGGCCGCGTACACCGCTGCCGCAGCGCCTGCCGGGCCGCCGCCGACGATCAGCACGTCGAAGGCTTCCTTTGCGCTGAGCTTCTTGGCCTCGCGCTCGACGCCGCTGGTGTCGATCTTGGCCAGGATCTCTTCCAGACTCATGCGCCCCGAGCCGAACATCTGGCCGTTCATGAACACGGTGGGCACGCCCATGATCTGGCGGTCCTCGATCTCCTTCTGGAAGGTGCCGCCTTCGATCATGGTGGTCTTGATGCGCGGGTTCTGCACGGCCATCAGGTTCAGGGCCTGCACCACGTCCGGGCAGTTGTGGCAGGTAAGCGAAACGTAGACCTCGAATTCGAAGTCGCCGTCGAGTTGCTTGATCTGGTCGAGGATGGCCTGCTCCACCTTGGGCGGATAGCCGCCCTGCTGCAGCATCGCCAGGATCAGCGAGGTGAATTCATGACCCATGGGCAGGCCGGCAAAGCGCGGGCCGTCGGTCTGGCCAGGCTTGTTGATCGAGAACGAGGGCTTGCGGTCATTGCTCTCGGCGTGGTCGATCACGGTGACCAGCTTCGACGTGCTGGCGATGTCCTGGAGCAACTCGCGCGTCTGTGCCGACGCCGGCGAGTCGTCCAGCGCAGCCACGATCTCGATGGGCTGGGAAATGCGCTCCAGGTAGCTGGAAAGCTGGGCTTTGGTGGCGGCGTCAAGCATGGCGGTGTCTTTCTGGCGTTCGGGTCTTCAATGGGAGATGGGCCTCGGGGCGTTGGCCCGACGGCGGGGCTCGTCTCCAGCATCTAGGGACGGGCCGGCAATAAAAAAGCCCGAGTCACAAGGGTGCCCCGGGCTCGGGGGCAGCTGCTGCGCAGCCGCCCGGCAGGCAGGTTCAGGCGTGCGCCGTCCATCCCTCCACAGCGGAGAGCATCTGGTACGGGAAGCCTGACGCCAGCCGGGCGAAGGGCATGCTCAGATCTTGCCGACCAGGTCGAAGGAAGGCTTCAGGGTGGCGGCGCCTTCTTCCCACTTGGCGGGGCAGACTTCGCCGGGGTGGGCAGCGACGTACTGCGCGGCCTTGACCTTGCGCAGCAGGTCCTTGGCGTCACGGCCGATGCCTTCGGCGGTGATTTCCAGCGCCTGGATCACGCCTTGCGGGTCGACGATGAAGGTGCCGCGGTTGGCCAGGCCCTGGTCTTCACGCAGCACTTCGAAGTTGCGGCTGATGGCCAGCGTGGGGTCGCCGATCATCGTGTACTTGATCTTGCCGATGGTCTCGGACGAGTCGTGCCAGGCCTTGTGGGTGAAGTGGGTGTCGGTCGAGACCGAGTAGATCTCCACGCCCATCTTCTGGAACTCGGCGTAGTGGTCGGCCACGTCGCCCAGCTCGGTCGGGCACACGAAGGTGAAGTCGGCCGGGTAGAAGAAGAAGACGGACCACTTGCCCTTGACGTCGTCGCTGGAGACGTCGACGAACTTGCCGTCCTTGTAAGCGGTGGCCTTGAAGGGCTTGATTTCGGTGTTGATCACGGACATGTGCGGTTCCTCTTGAGGTCGAAAAAACTTGCGAGGCTCTAGTATATGCATGAGCTAAAGGAAATTGATAGATAAACACTATCGATCGGGATCCCTGTAGCTATGACGAAGTCGGTGTGCGCGGCCCGACCGATACGAACGCCTCTCACGATCAAACGCATGCAGACCAGACCGGCCGGGTCTTGCCTTGTGGGCACTGGAGAGCGCCCGCACAATCCGCCACTTCGGGACCCTCCGGTCCGAGGACGAGAACATGCAAGGCGATCTCCAGGTCATCGATCATCTCCAGGCCCAGCTCAAGATCGAGTTGACGGCCATCAACCAGTACTTCCTTCATTACCGGATGCTCAAGCATTGGGGCTTCGACAAGCTGGCGAAGAAGGAATATTCCGAATCCATCGAAGCCATGAAGCACGCGGACAAGTTGATGGACCGCATCTTCATGCTGGACGGCCTGCCGAACCTGCAGGACCTGGGCAAGCTCAACGTGGGCGAGGACGTGCCCGAGATCCTCGACTGCGATCTGCGCACCGAGCAGGGCTCGCAGGCCACGCTCAAGGCTGGCATCGCCTACTGCGAGTCGGTCCGCGACTTCGTCTCTCGCGACCTGCTGGAGGACATCCTGGAAGACGCCGAAGAGCAGATCGACTTCCTGGAAACGCAGATCGATCTGGTCGGCAAGGTGGGCCTGCAGAACTATCTGCAGTCGCAGATGGGCGACGCCGGCTGAGATTACCGTTCTTACGGCGACACGATTCGCCGATCTTTTCATCAAGGGCCCCGCGTGGGCCCTTTCTGCTTCATGAAACTTTACCTGCTCCGGATGCTTTCTATTTGATAGCAACAGGCGGCCGCGGGGCGAGCGATATACCTCAAGATCGGTATCCAGCGCAAAAATTCAAATAACATCGATTCTCATTTGCGCCCATAGAATCCGCGGCGCCGATGACACCTCCCGCCTCTTCCGCCCGCCGCGCCTGCTGGCTCAAGACCCTGCATGAATGGCACTGGGTGAGTTCGGCCTTGTGCCTGGTGGGCATGCTGCTGTTCAGCCTCACGGGCATCACGCTCAACCATGCGGCGGACATCGAAGCCAGGCCGAACGTCGTCCATCGGACAGCCACCTTGCCGCCGACGCTGCGCGGCGCCTTGCGGCAGCAGCAGGCTGAAGTCGACGGCCAGCACCACGGCCGCGCCCCCGCGCCAGCCGCCCTGGCGGCATGGCTGAAGTCGCAGTGGGCCATCGACGCCGGCGGGCACGAGGCCGAATGGTCGGCCGACGAGTTCTACCTGTCCCTGCCCCGACCGGGCGGCGATGCGTGGGTGCGCATCGCGCTGGACGACGGCAGCGCCGAATACGAACGGACCGATCGCGGCTGGATCGCCTACCTCAACGACCTGCACAAGGGGCGCCACACCGGGCCGGCGTGGCAGTGGTTCATCGACGTGTTCGCTGGCGCGGCCCTCCTCTTCTCGCTGACGGGCCTGCTCATCCTGAAGATGCATGCGGGCCGCCGCCCCTTCACGTGGCCGATGGTCGGTCTGGGTCTGCTCGCGCCTCTGCTGCTGGCATTGCTGCTCATCCATTGACCGACTCGCCACCGCCTTTTCCTCGCTTCTCTTTCAAAGGACGCTCCGTGCAGCTTCGCTATCCCCTTGCGCCTCTCACCTTGTCGATGCTGTTCGCCGGCCCGGCCGCAGCTGCCGGGCTCGGTGTCAACATCGAGATCCCGCGCCTTTCCGTGTCCGAGTACCACCGGCCCTATGTGGCGGCGTGGATCGAGCGGCCCGACAACACCGTGGCCACGACGCTGGCCGTCTGGTACGACGTGCGCACCCGCGCCAACAACCCCGAGGGCGAAGGCACCAAGTGGCTCAAGGATCTGCGCCAATGGTGGCGGCGCACGGGCCGCGAGCTGTCGGTGCCCATCGATGGCGTGACCGGCGCCACCAAGCCGGCAGGGCGCCATGCGCTCGCCTTCACCGAAGGCAGCAAGCCGCTTGGCCAACTGGCGCCCGGCAGCTACAGGCTTGTCGTCGAGGCTGCCCGCGAGGTCGGCGGCCGCGAGGTGGTGACCGTCCCCTTCCAGTGGCCGCCCGCGAAGGCCGAGCAGGCGGGCGCCGCCGGCAAGGAAGAGTTGGGCGAGATCAGGCTCGAGCTCAAGCCCTGACCGATTGCCAACTGATCCCTGCCCTTCTCTGGAGCCCTTTCATGCGAATTCCCTTCCGCCTTGCGACCCTTGCCCTGGGCCTCTGCGCCGCCGTCGCCGCCCAGGCCCACAACCTCTGGCTGCTGCCCTCCACCACCGTCCTGTCCAAGCCCGACTGGGTGACAGTGGACGGTGCCGTCTCCAACGACCTGTTCGTCGCCAACCATTTCCCGCTCAACCTCGACAACCTGCAGGTCACGGGCCCCGACGGCGCAGCCGTCAAGCCCGAGAACCTGGCCAGGCTCAAGTACCGCAGCGTGTTCGACCTGAACCTCGCGCAGTCGGGCACCTACCGTATTGCCGTGATCAACAGCGGCGTCTTCGCCAGCTGGAAGGACAAGGCCACCGGCCAGCCCCGCCGTGCGCGCGGCACGGCCGAGACCATCGGCCGCGAGATCCCCGCGGATGCGCAGGACGTCGCAGTCACGCAGTCGCTGGGCCGCGTGGAAACCTTCGTCTCGGTGGGCAAGCCGACGGCACTCAAGCCGGCGGGCCAGGGACTCGAACTCGTGGCAACGGGCAGCGCCACCGACCACGCCAAGGGCGAAAAATCCGCGTTCACGCTGCTGCTCGACGGCCAGCCAGCGGCGGGACTGGAGGTGACAGTCACGCAAGGCAACACCGTCTACCGCGACAAGCTGAATGAAACGACCGTCAAGACCGATGCGCAGGGGCGGTTCGACGTCACCTGGCCCGCGGCCGGCATGTACTGGCTGGAAGCGAGCACGCGCGATACCAAGACCTCGCTGCCGCAGGCCAAGGAACGGCGGCTGAGCTACGCGGCCACGCTCGAAGTCCTGCCCTGAGCGTGAGCAGCCCATCATCCACCGAGCGCAACCGCATGGCCGGGATGCCTGCGCTGTCCTTCGCCCGCTGGCAGGCCGGCGGCTACGCGCAGGTGCGCATGCCCCGAGCGGCCGACCCTGCGCGACTGCAGGCGCTGTCGGGCCAGACCATGGGCACCCACTGGTCGCTCCGGCTGGACAACCCGCGGATGCTGCCGCGGGGCGACGTGTGTGCGGCGGTCGAGGCGGTGCTGGCGGATGTCGTTGCGCAGATGAGCCATTGGGTGAGGGATTCCGCACTCGGCCGCTTCAATGACGCACCACCCGGCAGCTGGCACGCGCTGCCGGAAGGGCTCGCCCAGGTGCTCGGTCGTGCCCTCCAATGGGCGAAGGCAAGCGGTGGCGCCTTCGATCCGACGCTGGGCGCGTTGGTCGCGGCCTGGGGTTTCGGGCCGGACGCCAGCGCCTCGCCCGCATGGCCGGACCCGCACACACTGGCGACGGCCCGCGAACGCTGCGGCTGGCACCGGCTCGATCTGCGGAGCGACGAGGGTGGCAGATCGGCCAGACAGCCCGGCAGCCTGAGACTGGACCTGTCCGGCATCGCCAAGGGCCATGCCGTGGACCGCGTCGCCGAGGCGCTCGCGGCCATGGGACTGCGGGACTTCCTCTTCGAGATCGGCGGCGAGCTGATCGCCCGCGGTCAACGCCCGGACGGACAGCCGTGGCGGGTGCAGGTCGCCGCCGCTGCCACGGATGCCCAGGCGCCGCTGCTGCTGCCATTGCGCGACGAAGCCGTGGCCACCTCGGGCGATCACTGGCATGTGCGGGAGCACGCGGGGCGGCACTGGTCGCACACGCTCGATCCCCGCACGGGCAAGCCGGTCGGCCACGCCCTGGCCGCGGTGACCGTGGTGCACCCCGCCTGCATGGATGCGGATGCGCTGGCCACGCTGCTCACGGTCATGGGCCCCGAGGAGGGGTTGGCCTTCGCCGACCTGCATCAGGTGGCCGCGCTCTTCACCGAGCGCAAGCCGGATGGCACGCTGCGCCGGCTGGCCAGCCGGTGCTGGCGCTTCGGCATCGGCGCAGCTTCGTGAGCGAAGCGCTGCGTCACTGGTCGGCTGGCGGCGCCATGCTGGCCTATGCCGCGCTGTGCGCCGCCATCTACGCCAGACAACGGCGGCAGGCGAGGACGCGGGCTGCGGCGGCTGCGGGCCTGGCTGGCACAGCCGCCTCCCCGGTGCTGGTCGTGCATGCCACGCAGACGGGCCTGGCCGAGCAGTGGGCCTGGGTCACTGCAGAAGCCCTTCACCGCGGCGGCACGCCCGCGCGCGTGCTGCCCCTCAACGCATTGGACGCCGACCTGCTGGCCGGCACGTCCCGCGCCTTGTTCATCGCCAGCACCTACGGCGAAGGCGACGCACCCGATGGCGCCAGCGCGTTCGCCGATGCGGTGATGCGCGAACCGGCCGCGCTGGCCCGCTTGCGCTATGCCGTGCTGGCGCTGGGGGACCGGCAGTACGCGCAGTTCTGCGGCTTCGGCCGGCGGCTGGATGCCTGGCTCCAGGCAGCGGGCGCCACGCCCGAGTTCGCCCGCATCGACGTGGATCGCGGCGATCCCGATGCGCTGCAGCGCTGGCACCAGCACCTCGGCCTGATCGCGCCTGCCGCCAGCGCTGGCGCCGAAGCCGCCTTCCACCCCTGGACCCTGCGCCAGCGCGAGCACCTGAATCCGGGCAGTCTGGGCGGGCCGATCCATCGCCTGCACCTTCAGGCACCTGCCGGCATGACCCCGCGCTGGGAGGCGGGCGACCTGGTCGACCTCCACCTGGACAGCGACCCCACGCGGCCCCGCGCCTACTCGATCTGCTCCATTCCCGAGGAAGGCGATCTGCAGCTGATGGTGCGGCAGACCCGGCATCCGGACGGCCGGCCTGGTGCCGCGTCGGGGCTGCTGACAGAGACGCTGCAGCCAGGCCAGTCGGTGCCGCTGCGGCTGCGCCCCCATCCCGGCTCCCGCCTGCACCCCGACGCGCAACGACCTCTGCTGCTGATCGGCAATGGCACCGGCCTGGCCGGCCTGCGGGCGCTGCTGCGCGAGCGCATCCGGCGCGGGCAGCATGAGAACTGGCTGGTCTTCGGCGAGCGGCAACGCGCGCACGACCGACTGCTCGACGACGAATTGACCGCGTGGCAGGCCGAGGGCCGTCTGGCGCGGCTGGACCGGGTCTTCTCCCGCGACGACGACGATGGCGCCTATGTCCAGCACCGCCTGCTGCGCGAAGCGGCACAGGTGAGCGCCTGGTGCGAGCGTGGCGCGGTCATCCACGTCTGCGGCAGCCTGCAGGGCATGGCCTCGGCGGTGGACCTCGCGCTGCGCCAGATCCTGGGCGAGCCGGCGATGCAGTTGCTCCACCGCGAAGGCCGTTACCGGCGCGACGTGTACTGAGGCGCGGAAACACCGTCACGGCATCACGCGCGTGGGGCAGCGTTGCCGCAGGGCCACACCGGTGCGATTTCGATGCGCCGAGACCGCCTCGATCCCTCCAATCTTGTTGCGAGTCGTTATCATTCACGGTGCTGCAGCATCGACTGCTGTGGCTCCTGCCAGCCACGCGCCCTCCCCGTTGCGCCAGCCAAGCGAAACACGCAACGCAATCAGCTTCCGGAGGGAATCCCATGGCACAACACATCAAGAGCCGCAAACACGCGGTGCCGCGCAAAGCTGCGGGCTGGACCGGCGCCGCCGCCGCCACGCTCGTGGCCATCGCCGCGCCTGCGGGCGCGCAGACCGCCTCGTCCACCACCGATACCACCGCCAGCACCAGCACGCTGCGCGAAGTCCGCGTGGAGGGCGCCCGCGAGTCGTTCAAGGCCGACACCGTCTCCTCGCCCAAGTTCACGCAGCCGCTGGTCGACACGCCGCAGACCATCACTGTCATCAAGAAGGAAGTGCTGCAGGAGCAGGGTGCCAACACCCTGACCGAGGCGCTGCGCAACACGCCCGGCATCACCTTCCAGATGGGCGAGAACGGCAACACCTCGACCGGCGACGCCGTCTTCCTGCGCGGCTTCGACAGCTCCGGCAGCATCTTCGTGGACGGCGCGCGCGACGTCGGCACCGTCACGCGCGACATGTTCAACGTCGAGCAGGTCGAGGTGGTCAAGGGCCCGGCCAGCGCCGACATCGGCCGCACCGCGCCCACCGGCTACATCAACCTGGTGAGCAAGGTGCCGCAGGCCTCCAATTTCTTCGCTGGCAGCGTGAGCCTGGGTTCGGGCGACCAGAAGCGCGCGACCGCCGACATCAACCGCGTGCTCAACGCCGAGGGCACGATGGCCCTGCGCCTGAACGTGATGACGCAGGACAGCGGCGTGCCGGGCAGGGACGATGTCAAGAACAAGGGCTGGGCCATTGCGCCGTCCATCGCCTTCGGGCTGAACACGCCGACGCGGGTGATCCTGCAGTACCAGCACGTCAACCAGCGCAACAGGCCGGACGGCGGCATTCCCACCGTCGGCCTGAAGGGCTACTACCTGGACCAGTTGAAAGGCATCGGCGGCAATGGCCCGCAGCCCGACACCAGCAACTACTACGGCTGGCTGTCCGACCACGACAACGTGGACGCCGACATGTTCACGGCCCGGATCGAGCACGACTTCGACTCCGGCGTGAAGCTGCGCAACCTCACGCGCTGGGGCCGCACCGACCAGGACCTGGTTCTCACCGCCCCCTTCAGCAACGGGCTGCTGACGCCCTCGGTCACCAACCCGCTGACCTGGTCGACGCGGGTGCTGCCGCAGGGCAAGGGCCAGCGCAACGAGATCCTGACCAACCAGACCAACGTGACGGCCGAGGCCACCACGGGCAGCATCAGGCATTCGATCAGCGCTGGCCTGGAACTGGCGCGCGAGCAGCAGGACAACACCACGATGGCCGCCACCATCAATGCGGCCAACGGCGTGCGCACGGTGTCGGCCGGGACGGTGTCCTACCAGGCCTACAACAGCCTGTACATGCCGAACCCGTACCGCGCCTTCGTGCCCGTGCTGCCCACCGGCGCCACCACCGAAGGCACGACCAGCACGGCCGCGCTGTATGCCTTCGACACGCTCAAGTTCAACGAACAGTGGCAGCTCACGGGCGGCCTGCGCTGGGAGCATTACCGCACCCGCTTCACCAGCCTGGCCGCGCCGGTGAATGGTGTGCAGACGGCGCTCACGCAGGAGGGCTCGGACAACCTTCTGACCGGCAAGCTCGGCGTCGTCTACAAGCCGGCGGACAACGGCAGCGTCTACGCCGCCTATGCGACCGGCGCGCAGCCGCCGGGCGGCAACTTCAGCTTCCCCACGTCGCTGACCACCGCCAACGTCAACAACCTGAGCCTCGATCCGCAGAAATCCAAGACCTTCGAGCTCGGCACCAAATGGGATGTGCTGGACAGGCGCCTCGCACTGTCGGCCGCCGCCTTCCGCACCACGAACGAGAACGAACAGGTGCAGGTCGACACTTTCGGCAACTTCGAGCAGTACGGCAAGACGCGCGTGCAGGGCCTGGAGCTGAGCGCGGTCGGCCAGATCACGCCGGCCTGGCAGGTCATCGGCGGTCTGGCGCGCATCGACACCAAGATCCTCGAAGGCTCGCGTACCAGCACCACGCAGAACGGCGCACAGATCCGCTATTCGCCCAAGCTCACGGCCACGCTGTGGACGAGCTACAAGTTCCCCTTCGGCCTGACGGTCGGCGGCGGTGTGCGCTACGTGTCGACCCAGCAACGCTCCACCTCCACGGCGGCGATCACGCCCACCAGCTTCTTCCCCGAGGTGCCGAGCTACACCGTGTGGGATGCGATGGTGGGTTATGAGATCAACCGCAACGTCAGCATCCAGCTGAACCTGTACAACCTGGCCGACAAGTTCTACCTGGCGCGGGTGAACAACGGCGGCAACCGGCTGGTCATGGGTACGCCGCGCTCGGCACTGCTGAGCGCCAACTTCCGCTTCTGATCGCCTGCCGCCGCCTCAGGCGCGCAGTCCCCATCCACCCGGCCGCCTGGCCGGGTTTTTCGCTTGTCGAGGAGAACGACACCATGATGGTCCATGTCCCCGAAGTCCTGAACCCCGAGCAGGTGCGGCAGCTGCGTGCGGCGCTGGACGCCGCCGAGTGGATCGACGGCCGCGACTCGGCGGGCCCGCAGGGCGCGCGGGTCAAGAACAACCGGCAGCTCTCGGAGCAGTCGCCCGTCGCCCAGGAACTGGGCGGCGTGATCCGCGAGGCGCTGGCCCGGCATCCGCAATTCTTCTCGGCGGCCCTGCCTCTGCGGGTGGTGCCGCCGATGTTCAACCGCTACGAGGGCGGCGAGACCTATGGCCTGCATGTTGACGGCTCGGTGCGCTCCCTGCCGGGCGGCGGCGGACAGCTGCGCACGGACCTGTCGTGCACGCTCTTCCTGTGCGACCCACAGGACTACGACGGCGGCGAACTGGAGGTGGTCGACACCTACGGCACGCACGAGGTCAAGCTGCCCGCGGGAGACCTGGTGCTGTATCCGTCGAGCAGCCTGCACCGCGTGCAGCCGGTGACGCGCGGCGCGCGGGTGTGCTCCTTCTTCTGGCTGCAGAGCATGGTCCGCGACGACGCCCGCCGCGGACTGCTGTTCGAGCTGGACCAGAACATCCAGAGCCTGCGCGCCCGCCTCGGCGAGACCGACGAGACGGTGGCGCTGACCGGCACATACCACAACCTGCTGCGGATGTGGGCCGAGGTGTAGCTCACGCCCCATCGAAGACACCCTTCTTTGCAGTGAGGATAGAGATTGCGAATGCGAGAAATTCGTATTTATAATCGTCCAACTTCTTCCTCACAGCCAGCCAACTGCAGCCACCGCCATGATCGTCTGTGTATGCCGCCGAGTGTCGGACCGCGAGATCGTGCGGCATGCCCGTGCAGGCATGAGTTTCGACGAGATCCAATTCGAGCTCGGTGTGGCCACCCAGTGCGGCCGCTGCGAAACCTGTGCCCGCGACGTGGTGGCCCAATGCAGTGCGTCGCATCCGGTTGCCGCCCTTCACAGCGACATCGAACCCCGCGCGATCCAGCTTGCCACTGCCATCACGGAGAGCAAAGCATGGAATTCGTCGCAGCCCTCGTCGGCGGCCTGATCTTCGCCGGCTCGGTCTGGTGGGTACTGCGCCGCTAGATCCTCTTTTCTGATCTACGCTCACCGGCTCTGCATGCATGGCCGGGCTGTGTTTCTGGGTTGACCGTGTCGAGCCGCTTTTCCTCTCCCCCCTCTTCTCCCCTCGGCGTCTCCCGCACGACCTTGATCGTCGGCGGCGTGGTGCTCTTCCATGCCGCAGCGCTCTGGGCGCTGCAGAGCGGGCTCATCCGCAAGGCCGCCGAAGTGATCGTGCCGGTGGAGATCCTGGCGCAGATCATCGAGCCGCCCCGGCCGGCACCACCGCCGCCGCCCCCACCGCCGCCGCCCGCTCCACCGCAGAAGCAGGCACCCAAGCCTCCGCCCCGGCCGATTGCGATCCGGGAGCCCAAGCCGGTGCCGGCTCCCAACGCGCCCACCGGCGTGGTGGAGCCGCCGCCCGTCACCGCGCCGGCGCCCATGCCACCCGCGCCGCCGGCGCCTGCCGCCCCCGTCGCGCCACCTGCACCGGTCGCGCCGCCGGCACCGCGGCTGGTGGAGGTCACGCAGGGACAGACCACCTACGTGCGCGAACCACGCGCGACCTACCCGACCATGAGCCGCAAGCTCGGCGAGACGGGCACCGTGGTGGTGGCCGTCTATTTCAATGCCG
Organism: Pseudacidovorax sp. DMC4; assembly: GCF_056314265.1. Classification (NCBI taxonomy): domain Bacteria; kingdom Pseudomonadati; phylum Pseudomonadota; class Betaproteobacteria; order Burkholderiales; family Comamonadaceae; genus Pseudacidovorax; species Pseudacidovorax sp. DMC4. Next base: position 100,201 of record NZ_JBQUYR010000009.1, read on the forward strand.
ACGGTATGGCCAAGCGGGCCGAGATCGCCAAGTCCAGCGGCTACGAGCGGCTGGACCAGGCCGCGCTGAGCGCGGCCATGACTGCGCAGGTGACGCCCTTCCGCCAGTTGGGCGGCGGCGACGCCCAGACGGTGTACCTGCTGCGCGCCCCCTTCAACTTCGTCCTGAACTGATCTTTTCGCTGGAGTATTTATGGATTCCCAATTTGGCCTGATGCACGTCTGGACGCAGGGCGACTTCGTCACCAAGGCCGTGGCCCTGCTGCTGCTGGGCATGTCCCTCGCATCGTGGATCGTCATCCTCGTCAAGGCGATCGACATCGTGCGCTACAAGCGCATGGCACGGCAGTCCGGCAACTTCTGGCACAGCGAGGATTTCGCCGCGGCGCTGGACAAGCTGGGCAAGGACGACAGCAACCCCTTTCGCGTACTCGCGCTCGAAGGCCGCGAGGCCGCCGCCCACCATCGCAACACCAAGGCGCACCTTCACGACGCGCTCGACGTGAGCGACTGGATCACTCGCTGCCTGCGCAATGCCATCGACGAATTCACGGCGCGCCTGCAGGGCGGCCTGGCCATCCTGGCGTCGGTGGGCTCGACGGCGCCCTTCATCGGCCTGTTCGGCACCGTCTGGGGCATCTACCACGCGCTGCTGGGCATCGGCACCGCGGGCCAGGCCACCATCGACAAGGTGGCCGGCCCGATCGGCGAAGCGCTGATCATGACGGCGCTGGGCCTGGCCGTGGCCATTCCTGCCGTGCTGGGCTACAACGCGCTGGTGCGCGGCAACAAGTTCGTGCTGAACAAGCTCAACAGCTTCGCCCACGACCTGCACGCCTACTTCGTCACAGGTGGCCGGGTGCAGGCCAGTGGCGAGGCGGCCACCATCCTGCCGCTCAAGAAGGGCTGATGCCATGGCCTTCGGAACCCAGGACGAAGCCGACGACGTGATGAACGAGATCAACATGACGCCCCTGGTGGACGTCATGCTGGTGTTGCTCATCATCTTCATCATCACCGTACCGGTGATGAAGCATGCGGTGAACATCGACCTGCCGCGCGCCACCAACGAGCGCGAGGAGACCAAGCCGCAGACCATCCAGCTGAGCGTGGCCGCCGATGGCAGCTACTTCTGGAACCAGGAAAAGATCGACGACGCGACGATGGTGTCGCGCCTGGCGGCCGAAGGCGCGCGCGATCCGCAGCCTGAACTGCACATCCGCGGCGACAAGGACGTGCGCTACGAACGCGTCGCCACGGCCATGGCCGCCGCCCAGAAGGCCGGCGTGCACAAGATCGGTTTCATCACCGATCCGACGCCGCAGTAACTTCCTGAGACCCGTGCGGAAGGCGGGCGCATCCTGAACGAGCCGGCAGCAGCCGGCTTTTTCTTTGGCACGCCTCCAAGAGCGACCCCTGCGGGCGGCCGCGCCGGGCCGAATCGAGCCGGCCGGACCCGCTGGCGGTTTGCCTTCAAAAAAACTCATGACGACGATTGCTTTTATAAGTGCGAATCGTTATCATTTGCTCATCCGCTTCACCGATCCGATTCGAAAGGTCCATCCCGTGCAAGCCCAGTCCTCGCATTCCCAGAAAGTGCTCAGCCATCCTTCGCTCGACCAGGGCGGCAGTGGCGCATCGGCACACATCACCCCCTCCCCGGCCCAACTGCTGCAAAGCAGCGAGCTGCTCAAGGGCCAGAAGACCATCGGTATCCTGCACAACGGCTCGCTCTATCGCCTACAGGCCACCAAACTCGGCAAGCTCATCCTGACCAAGTGATGCAGCGTCTGCCCCGACCGTTCATCGTGGGGCGACTCGAGGAGATCTGACTCTCCAAGGGTCGTTTTTGGCCAGCCAGTGTTCGACCAGCCACGCCTTTTTTTGCGCTGAACGCGTCTTGATGTCCAAACGAAAGCGCCCCGCCGGCATTGCCCGGCGGGGCGCTTTTCATGGGCGCGGCGGCCAAGGCCGCCGGCAGTCCTGTTAAAGGCCGATGGCCGCGATGCCCGCCTTGGCGATCTGCGCGTCCTCGTTGGACTTCACGCCGCTGACGCCCACCGCGCCAATCACCTGGCCGTCCTTGACGATCGGCACGCCACCTTCGAGCAGGCCGTCCACCGTGGGGGCCGACAGGAAGGCGGTGCGGCCGCCATTGATGATGTCTTCATAGACCTTGCTCTCACGACGACCGAGGGCGGCCGTGCGGGCCTTGGCCGGGCCGATGTGGGCCGACACGGGCGCGGCACCATCCAGGCGCTGCAGCCACAGCAGGTGGCCGCCGTCGTCGCAGATGGCAATGGTCACGGCCCATTGGTTCTTGACGGCTTCCGCTTCGGCAGCGGCGGCGATCTTCTTGACGTCTTCGAGTTCGAGAAAGTGCTTGGTCTTCATGGGGCCGAAGAATACAGGATGCGTCCCCTGCGCCCCGCACCCCCGTGCGCCTGCAAGACCCCATGGTTCCAAAGGGCGACGCGCCGTCCGGATATGCCGGCGCTGCCCTTGATCTTTCCTAGAATGACCTGCAACTGCCCGTCAAGCAGTCCCCTCAACCCTTTCAGGAGTTTTGCCATGAACGACAGAGCCCCCACCTTCGACACACCGGCCGGCTACGGCCAGGTGCTGCCCCAGGCAGAGCGCCACCGCGTTCTGCGCAATACCTACTGGCTGCTCGCGCTGAGCATGATTCCCACCGTACTGGGCGCTTGGCTCGGCGTGGCCACCGGCATCACAGCCGCGCTCACGGGCGGGCTCGGCCTGGTGGTCTTCCTGGCCGGTGCCTTCGGCTTCATGTTCGCCATCGAGAAGACCAAGAACTCGGCCGCTGGCGTGCCCGTGCTGCTGGGCTTCACCTTCTTCATGGGACTGATGCTGTCGCGGCTGATCGCGATGGTGCTGGGCTTCAAGAACGGCTCCGAGCTGGTGATGACCGCCTTCGCGGGCACGGCTGGCGTGTTCTTCGTGATGGCATCGCTGGCCACGGTGATCAAGCGGGACCTGAGCGGCATGGGCAAGTTCCTGTTCGTGGGCGTGCTGGTGCTCTTCGTCGGCTCGATCATCAATGTCTTCATCGGCTCCAGCGCCGGCATGATGGCGATCTCGGTCGCGGCCATCGGCATCTTCTCGGCCTACATGCTGTACGACCTGAAGCAGATCATCGACGGCGGCGAGACCAACTACATCAGCGCCACGCTCGCGCTCTATCTGGACGTGTTCAACGTCTTCCAGAGCCTGCTGGCCCTGCTGGGCATCTTCGGAGGCGAGCGCGACTGACGCCCGTCCGAGCGCACTGAAACGGAAAAAGGGGCCCACGCGGGCCCCTTTGCTTTTGGACGATCCGCCCCTCTCAATCTGCCAGGTCGAAGACGGCGATGGACTCGACGTGTGCGGTGTGCGGGAACATGTTCACCGCGCCGGCAAAGGTGCAGCGGTAGCCGCCCTGATGGACCAGCAGGCCCGCGTCGCGCGCCAGCGTGGCCGGGTTGCAGCTGACGTAGACGATGCGCCGGGGCGGCGTCCAGCCCCCGGTGCGCAGTTCAGGCTGCTGATGCAGGTCGGCCAGCGCCCTCACCAGCGCGAAGGCGCCCTCGCGCGGCGGATCGACCAGCCAGCGATCGGCATACCCGTCCGCCACCAACATCTCGGGCGTCATCTCGAACAGGTTGCGGGCGACGAAATCCGCCTTGCCCCAGGGCCGCTGCGCGGCCTGCCTGTTTTCGGCCGCGTTGTGACGGGCACGGGCCACCAGCGTCTCGCTGCCCTCGATGCCCAGGACTTCGCGTGCCTGGGTGGCCAGCGGCAGGGTGAAGTTGCCCAGGCCGCAGAACCAGTCGATCACGCGCTCCTCCGGCTTCACGTCGAGCAGGCGCAGGGCGCGGGAGACGAGCACCCGGTTGATGTGCGGATTGACCTGGGTGAAGTCGGTGGGCCGGAAGGGCATGGTGATGCCGAATTCAGGCAGTTCATAAGCCAGGTCAGGCACGGCCTCGTCGAGCAGGTGGACGGTGTCCGGCCCCTTGGGCTGCAGCCACCACTGCACACCGGGATGCGCCGCGGCAAAGGCGCGCAGGCGGTCCCCGTCGGTTCCACCCAGCGGCTCCAGGTGGCGCAGTACCAGGGCGATGACGCCAAGTCGGGTGGTGCCCGCGGCATCGCCGCAGGCCACCTCGATCTGGGGGCAGGTCAGCCGCGCGTCCATGGAATCGATCAGCCTGCGCAACGGCACGAGCATGTCGCTGACCGGCTTCGGCAGCACGGGGCAGATTTCCATGTCGGCCACGTAACGACTCTTGCGCTCATGGAAACCGATCAGGGTGGTGCCCTTCTTCTGCACGTAGCGCACCGACAGGCGGGCGCGGTAGCGGTAGTGCCAGGCCGGGCCCTCGATGGGCCGCAGCAGCGTGTCTGGCCGCACCTTGCCCAGGTGCCACAGGTTGTCTTCGAGGGCCCGCTGCTTCACAGCCACCTGGGCCGAGGCGTGCAGGTGCTGCATCTTGCAGCCACCGCAGGCGCCGGCGTGCAGGCCGAAATGCGGACAGCCCGGCCGCACGCGCAACGGCGACTCGCGCCGGATGTCGGTGAGCTGGCCCTGCTCCCAGTTGTTCTTCTTGCGGTGCACATTGGCCCGGACGATCTCGCCGGGCAGCGCGCCATCGATGAAGACGACCTTGCCGTCTTCCCGTCGGGCGACGCCCTGGGCCTCCAGGTCGAGCGATTCGACGGCGAGCCAGCCCGGCTCGAGCGCTGCACTGGCCGCCCGGTCGGGAGGCACGGGAAGGTCGAGGAGAGAGGAAGAAGCGACCGAGACGCCAGCGGGCACAGCGGCGTCGGCAGAAGCGGGGGACGTGGGGAGCGTGTCCTTGTTGTCGAGGGAATCCGTCATCCCCCGATTGTCGCCGGCCGCCCTGATGGGGACGGCCGGCGCATGCTCAAGGCCGCGCCGGCAGGTAGCGCGAGGGATCCACCGGCTTGCCCTGACGGCGGATCTCGAAGTGCAGCTTCACGCGGTCGGCGTCGCTGCTGCCCATCTCGGCGATCTTCTGGCCCTTCTGCACCGACTGGTCTTCCTTGACCAGCAATGCCTGGTTGTGCGCGTAGGCCGTGAGGAAGGTGTTGTTGTGCTTGAGGATGATCAGGTTGCCGTAGCCGCGCAGGCCGGCGCCGGCGTACACCACCTTGCCATCGGCCGCCGCCAGCACCGGATCGCCGGCGCGGCCGGCGATGTCCAAGCCCTTGTTCTTGGCATCGTCGAAGCCGGCGATCAAGGCGCCCTGGGCGGGCCAGATCCACCCCAGGTCATCCTCGCCGCCCGCGGCGGGCGGATTGCCCGCCGGCTTGGCAGGAGGCGTCGCGCCGGCCACCACCGGTGGGGGCACCGGAGTGGTCGTCGCCGGCGGCACGGCGCCTGCGCCCGAACCCGCGACGGCAGGCGGCGGCACCAGGGGCGCGCCCGCGACGGGAGGCACCACGCGCAGCACCTGACCCACTTCGATGCGGTCGGGGTTGTCAAGGTTGTTCCAGCGGACGATGTCCCGCCAGCTGTGTCCGGTATCCAGCGCGATGCGCCGCACGGTGTCGCCCGGGCGAACGGCGTAGTAACCCGGCTTGCCCAGGTTCTCGATGCCGGGCAGCGGCTTGCCGCTGGCGTCCGTGGTCGGCAGTCCCGACGCCGCCGGGCTCGCGGCGCCCACCCCACTCACGGGCGCGCGATCTTCCACCGGGGCCGGTCCACGCGAAGAGGCGCAACCCGCCAGCACGACGCAGGCCGCCGCAGCGCCCATCCAAGCCAGCCTGTGCCAGCGACCAGAACCCTGCATATGTCTTTCCTTCATGCAATTCCCGATTTTAGAGGCACGAAGTTGACGGCCTCAAGAAACCGGCGCTCAACCCCCCTGTTCGTTTTGTCAATGATGACAAGTGCTTGGCCCGCATTTCCAGACTGTACTGGAGCAACGATGCGCCCGCCCGGTGCCAGTTGGTCCAGCCAGGCCGCCGGCAGGTCGGCCCCACCCGCGGCCGCAATGATGCCCGCGTAGGGTGCGCCCGCCGGGTAGCCCTGCATGCCATCGCCCAGCAGCAGATGCACGGTGGCCAGCCGCAGGGGCCGCAGGTTGGCCCGCGCCTTCTCATGCAGGCCGCGCAGCCGCTCGATGCTGTAGACCTCGCGGGCCACGTGGCTGAGCACAGCGGCTTGGTAGCCGCAGCCGGTGCCGATCTCCAGCACCCGGCCCAGCCGTGCCTGCGGCTGGTCGGCCAGCGCCGGGGCCGCCAGCAACAGTTCGACCATCCGCGCCACGACGCTCGGCTTGGAGATGGTCTGTCCCAGGCCGATGGGCAGGCTGGTGTCCTCGTAGGCCTGCGCGGCCAGGGCGCCATCGACGAAGGCATGCCGCGCCACCGCGCCCATGGCCTGCAGCACGCGCTCGTCGGCGATGCCCTGCGCGGCCAGCCGACGCACCATGCGCTGACGGACCGCATCGGAGGCCATGGCCGGGGTGGCACTGAGTGGCGGCGGCGGAACCGCGGGCAGCTTGGCCCGCAGAGGTGTCGGCGCCGCTGGCGCGGGCGCGCGGTCGAGGGTGACGGGAAAGGTGGGACGGGAACGTGGAGGCTGCGGCACCGGGACTCCTGCGTCGGTCCGGCTCAGTCGCTGGCGTCGAGCCGGCGCACGGCCTCGCGCCACTCGCCCAGGCTGGCGTGGTCGGTCAGATCGATCTGCAGCGGCGTGACCGCCACATGGCCAGCGGCGGTGGCGTGGAAATCGGTCCCTTCACCGCTGTCCTTGGCGCCGCCCGCGCCGGCGATCCAGTACATGGTCTCGCCGCGGGGGCTCTGCTGGGTGATCACCTTCTCGGCCGCATGGCGGCGGCCCAAACGGCAGACCTTGATCGGCTTGAGGGACTCGGCCGGCAGGTTGGGAATGTTGACGTTCAGCAGCCACGCCGGCTGCTCGTGCATGCGCTCGCGCTGGATGCGCTCCACCAGCCGCCGGGCAGCCTGGGCGGCTGCGTCGACGTGGGCCCAGCCCTTCTCGGTCTGCGAGAAGGCGATTGCCGGGATGCCGAACAGGTAGGCCTCCATGGCCGCGCCGACGGTGCCCGAATAGATGGTGTCGTCCCCCATGTTGGCGCCGTTGTTGATGCCGGAGACGACCAGGTCGGGCCGGTAGTCCAGCAGGCCCTTGAGCGCGATGTGCACGCAGTCGGCCGGCGTGCCGGTGACGTAGCGGAAGCCATTGTGCGCACGGTGCACGTACAACGGCGCCGCCAGGGTCAGGGCGTTGGACTTGGCACTGTTGTTGTGCTCGGGGGCGATGACCTCGACATCGGCCACCTCGCGCAGCGCGTCGTGCAGGGCCACGATGCCGGGGGCCTGGTAGCCATCGTCGTTGGAGATGAGGATCTTCATGGGCGGCGGGATTTTAGGAGGCGAAGCCCCACGGGCACGGGGTCGCCGCAGAGACAAGAACGCCGCGAGGCGGCCCCCTATCATGCCTGCGCCTCAATGAAGACGGAGACTGATTCCATGCACGCATGGCTTTGCGAAAACCCGGTCGGCGTCGACGCGCTGACCTGGAAGGAATTGCCCACGCCGCAGCCCGGTCCGGGCGAAGTGCTGGTGGAAATCAAGGCGGCCAGCCTGAACTTTCCCGATCTGCTGATCGTGCAGAACAAATACCAGATGAAGCCGAAGCTGCCCTTCGTGCCCGGCTCCGAATATGCGGGCATCGTGAAGGCCGTCGGCGAAGGCGTCACCCACCTGAAGGTCGGCCAGCCCATTGCCTGCCTTTCCGGAACGGGCGGCTTCGGTACGCACACGCTGGCGCCGGCAGCCATGTGCATGCCGCTGCCGCCGCAATTCGACATGGTGGACGCGGCCGCCTTCATCATGATCTATGCGACTTCCTGGCACGCACTGATGGATCGCGCCGCGCTCAAGGCGGGTGAAACCGTGCTAGTGCTCGGCGCCGCAGGCGGCGTCGGCACCTCCGCCATCCAGATCGCCAAGGCGGCGGGCGCACGCGTCATTGCAGCGGCTTCCACCGACGAAAAATGCGCGCTGTGCAAAAGCATCGGTGCGGATGCGACCATCAATTACAGCCAGCATGCGCTGCCCCAGGGCTTCCGCGACGCCATCAAGGACGCCACCGATGGCAAGGGACCCGACGTGATTTACGACCCGGTGGGCGGCGATTTCGCCGAACCGGCATTTCGCTCCATCGCCTGGCGCGGACGCTATCTGGTGGTGGGATTTGCTTCGGGGCCCATTCCTTCGCTGCCGCTGAATCTCACGCTGCTCAAGGGCGCATCGCTGGTCGGTGTGTTCTGGGGCGATTTCGCGCGGCGCGAGCCCAAGGCCAATGCCCGAATGATGGGAGAACTGGCCGGCTGGTACGCCCAGGGCAAGATCAAGCCGGTGATCGACCGCACGATGCCGATGAACGAGTTGAAGGCGGCCTACGCCCACATGGGCTCGCGTGGGGTCAAGGGAAAGCTGGTGATGGTGAACCCATAGATCGGCGCCCCGTCAACAAAAATCCCGCGCAGCGCGCGGGATTTTTGTTTGTTCACGCTGCAGCAAGTGCAGCGGTGTATTGCTTACTTGACTTCGAACTCGTCCAGCGATTTGCCAGCGGCCAGCGCCTCGGTCACCCAGCGGGGCTTGCGACCGCGGCCACCCGACCAGGTTTCGCCGGTGGGGCTGCGGTATTTGACGACCGCGGCCGCCTTGGCCGGAGCGGCCGAAACGCTGCGCTTGGCGCCCGTAGCGGCGCCGCGGCCATTCAGCTTGAGGTCAGCAGCGGTAATGCCGTATTCGGCGATCTTCTTGCGAAGTTCTTCGATCACGCCAGCGCGCTCGTGGCTACGCAGTTCCTCGGCCTGACGGCGCAATTCCGCGATTTCCTGGTCCCGCTGCTGGATCTGCGCGGTGATCTCTGCCAAAGTTGCCATTGCTCGAATCCTTTGTATTGAGAAAGCAGTTCGCGAATTCTAATTCAAGAATTGAACGCCACAAGCCACGGCGGGCGCGCACGAATTGAATACCCCCGGACTACAAGGGTATTCGCATCCCAATAACGGCGTCGGTGCCGGGCACCCGCCCGGGCCCTCTCAGCGGGCCAGCCCCAACAGGCGATCCAGCAGAACAGGCTGCGCCAGCAATTCGGCCGCAGCGCCACGATGGACCACCGAACCATGGTCCAGCACCGCCGCCCGGTCCGAAATCGCGAGAATGGCTTGCGGATGCTGTTCCACGATGATGGCCGTCAGGCCTTCGTCGCGGGTCAGCCGGCGAATGGCGCGCAGCAATTCCTCCACGATGATTGGCGCCAGGCCTTCCAGCGGCTCATCCAGCAGCACCAGCCGCGGATTGAGCACCAGGGCGCGGCCCACGGCCAGCATCTGCTGCTCGCCGCCCGACAGCTGCGTGCCCAGGTTGCCCTTGCGCTCCGCCAGGCGCGGGAACATCTCGTAGACGCGCGCCGGCGTCCAGCGGCCGGGGCGCGCCACCGCCGTGAGGTTCTCGTGCACGGTGAGCGACTTGAAGATGTTGCGCTCCTGCGGCACCCAGCCGACGCCCGCCGCCGCACGGCGGTAGGCCGGCAGCGTGTGCAGCGGCTGGCCGCCCAGCAGGATGCGTCCGCCATGCTGGCGCGTGGCGCCGGCCAGGGTGTTGATCAGCGTGGTCTTGCCCGTGCCGTTGCGGCCGAGCAGCGCCAGCGTCTCGCCCTCCCCCAGCGACAGTGAGACATCGTTGAGAACCACGGCCTCGCCATAGCCGGCACTGAGGCCCTCGATCTGCAACAGCGCATTCGTCGGGCCGCTCATGCGTGCACCTCCGTCTGGCCCAGATAGACCTCGCGCACCCGCGGGTCGCCCGCGATCTCCTCGGGCGTGCCCTCGGTGAGCAGGGCGCCATTGACCAGCACGGTCATGCGTTTGGCAAAGCTGAAGACGAGATCCATGTCGTGTTCGATCAGCAGGACGGAGACATCGGCCGGCAGCGCGGCCACCGTCTGCAGCAGTTCCTCTCGCTCGCCGGCAGGCACGCCGGCCACCGGCTCGTCCAGCAGCAGCACACGCGGCTCGCAGGCCAGGGCGATGGCGATCTCCAGCAGGCGGCGCTTGCCGTAGGCCAGGTGACGCACTTCCGTGTGCGCCACATCGGCCAGGTGGAACTGGCTCAGCAGCTCACCGGCCCGCTCGGCCACCGCCGCATCGCGGCCCAGCGGCTGCCACCAGCGGGCGCCCTGCCCCCGGTGCTGCGCCACCACCAGGGCCAGCGTCTGCAGCGGCGTCATGCTGTCGAAGAGCTGATTGATCTGGAAGGTGCGCACCAATCCGCGCGTCACGCGCCGGTGCGGCGCCAGGCGGGTGATGTCCTCGCCCAGCAGCCGGATGCGCCCTTCGCTGGGCGTGAGCACGCCGGTGAGCTGGTTGATGAGCGTGGTCTTGCCGGCCCCATTGGGGCCGATGAGCGCATGGCGCGCGCCCTTGGCCAGGCGCATCGACACATGGTCGGTGGCGGTGATGCCGCCGAAGCGCATCACCAGCGACTCGGCCTCGAGCACGATCTCGGGAGTCTCGGGAGAGGTCGCCGTCATGCCGCACCTCCCTTCCGGAACCAGGTCCGCGGACGCAGCAGGCGCTCGCGCCCCACCAGCATCAGCAGCACCAGCAGCAGGCCGATCCAGAACATCCAGTACTGCGGCGTGACGCTGGAGAGCGTGTCCTGCAGCAGCTTGAAGACGATGGCGCCCGCCACCCCGCCATAGAGCCAGCCCACGCCGCCGATGACCAGCATCAGCAGCACGTCGGCCGAGCGGTCGAAGGCCAGCACATCGAGCGAGGCGAAGCCCGTGGTCTGTGCCAGCAGTGCGCCCGCAGCGCCAGCGACGGCAGCGGCGATGGTGTAGATCACCGACATGCGCGAGGTGACCGGAATGCCGATGGCCATGGCCCGCAGCCGGTTGTCGCGGATGGCCATCAGCGTGGCGCCGAAGGGCGAATGCACCAGCCGCCGCATGAGCAGGAAGAGCACCAGCGCCACCGCCAGCGAATACCAGGCCGCCACGCGGCCGTAGAGGTCGAAGTCGAACAGCCCGAGCACCGGGCCCATGACCACGCCCTGCAGGCCGTCGGCGCCCCCGGTCAGCCAGTCGAGCTTGTTGGCGAGTTCGAGCAGCAGCAGCGCCGTGCCGAGGGTCACCATCAGCCGCGTGAGGTCGCTGCCGCGCAGGATGGTCACGCTGGCGGCCAGGCCCAGCAGCGCGGCCAGGACGGTGGCGACCACCAGGCCCACGGTCGGGTCGGGCATGACCAGCTTGGCGAACAGCGCCGCGGCATAGGCGCCGAAGCCGAAGAAGGCCGCATGGCCCAGCGACACGATGCCGGTGTAGCCCAGCACCAGGTCCAGCGACATGGCGAACAGCGCCACGATCGCGATCTCGTTGACCATCAGCGCATGCTGCGGCAGCACCAGCGGCGCGGCGAAGGCCAGCGCCCAGAGCAGGAATTCCCACCAGCGCCAGCGTGCCTGGCCGAGCAGCGGAGCGCGCCAGTCGGCGCCAGTGTTGAGCGGGCCGGCCATCACTTGCCTCCTTTACGCGTGAACAGGCCTTGCGGGCGCCACATCAGGATCAGGATCATCAGCAGGTACACCGTGAAGGCGCCCATCTTGGGAATGAAGTACTTGCCCGCCACGTCGGCGATGCCCAGCAGCAGCGCCGCCGCCAGCGGGCCGGTGATGGACGAGGTGCCGCCCACGGCCACCACGATCAGGAAATAGATCATGTACTTGAGAGGGAAGGTTGGGTCCATGCCGAGCACCTCGGCGCCCAGCGCGCCGCCCAGGCCCGCCAGCCCCGAGCCGACCGCGAAGGTGGCCAGGAAGACCTGGTTCACGTTGATGCCCAGGCCGGCGGCCACGGTGGGATCGTCCACCGCTGCACGCAGGCGGCTGCCGAAGCGCGTGCGCGTGAGCACCAACTGCAGCACCACCGCCAGCACTGCGCACACCGCAATGATGAAGAGGCGGTAATGGCCCATGCCCAGCAGCAGGGCGCCATCGCCGACCTCCGTGCGGCCGCGCAGCCACTCGGGCAGCTGCAGGTTCTGCTGCGAGGAGCCCACGAAGTAGTCCAGGCCCGCGACCGCCATGAAGGCCAGGCCGATGGAGAACAACACCTGGTCCAGGTGCGGCTTGCCATACATCGGCCGGTAGAGGGTGCGCTCCAGCAGCGCGCCGATCAGCGCCGTCAGCACGAAGGCCAGCGGCAGGCACAGCAGAAAGGGCAGTCCCAGCTTCTGCATCGCATAGACCGTGATGTAGCCGCCCGCCATGGCGAAGGCGCCGTGCGCCAGGTTGATGAAGTTCATCAACCCCAGCGTCACCGCCAGCCCCACGGCGAGCACGAATAGCAGCATGCCGTAGGCAATGCCGTCGAACAGGATAGTCAGCATGAGCGCCGCATCGAGAGAGGAATGAGAGGGCGAGGCTGGGTGTACGGGAGGCGCCAAGCCGGCCAAGCCACAAGGAACAACATGGCCGAACACACGCGCTCGGCCTGCGGGAAAGCGGTCAATGGAAAGCGCAATCGCCGCGCACCCTAGAGTTCAAAAGAACCCGGTACCCCGCAAGACACCGTGGAACCGGCTTTGCCGGGCCACCGGTGTCGCCCCCGGCAGGGGGTTGGCGGAGCGGCCCTCAGGGCCGCGCAGCCTGGGGGCGAGCCAAGTTACTTGGCCTTGCCCGGGTCCTTGACGGCCTTGATGACGTCGAACTCCACGTTGTAAAGCGCCCCGTCCTTCTTCTCGACCTTGCGCAGGTACACGTCCTGCACGATGTCGCGGGTCTGCGCATCGATCAGCACCTGGCCCCGCGGGCTTTCGAAGATCTGGCCCTTCATCTTGTCCAGCAGCGCCGGGCCGTCGCCCTTGCCGCCGGTGGCCTTCAGGGCTTCATAGATCACGCGCATGCCGTCATAGCCGCCCACGGCCATGAAGTTGGGGCGCATGCCCTTGTTGGCCTTCTCGAAGGCCTCGACGAACTTCTTGTTCAGTGCCGACGGATGCGCCGCCGAGTAGTGGTGCGAAGTGACCACGCCCAGGGCGCCGTCGCCCATGTCGGCCAGTTGATCGTCATCCGTCACGTCGCCGGTGGCGATCAGCTTGATGCCGGCCTTGTCCATGCCGCGTTCGAGGAACTGCTTCATCACCGCCGCGCCCGCGCCGGAGGGCACGAAGACGAACAGTGCATCGGGCTTGGCGTCCCGCACCTTCTGCAGGAAGGGCGCGAAGTCGGGGTTGCGCAGCGGCACGCGCAGCTTCTCGATCACCTTGCCGCCGTTGAGCTGGAAGCGTTCGGTGAAGAACTTCTCGGCGTCGTTGCCCGGGCCGTAGTCGCTGACCAGCGAGACCACGCTCTTGATGCCGTTCTTGGGTGCCCAGTCGCCCATGGCCACCGACACCTGCGGCAGCGTGAAGCTGGAGCGCACGATGAAGGGCGAGGCCTCGGTGATGCTCGACGTGGCGGCAGCCATGACCACCTGCGGCGTCTTGCTCTGCGTGGCGATGGGCGCCACGGCCAGGGCCAGTGGCGTGAGGCCGAAGCCGGCCAGCACGTTGACCTTCTCGTTGACCACCAACTCCTGCGCCAGGCGCTTGCTCACGTCCGGCAGGCCGGTGTCGTCCTTGACGATCAGCTCGATCTTGCGGCCCGCCACGGTGTCGCCGTTCTGCGCCATGTACAGCCGGGCCGCGGCCTCGACCTGGCGGCCGGTGGAGGCCTGCTGGCCGGTCATCGGCAGGATGAGACCGATCTTGAAGGGCGTGCCCTGCGCCCAGGCCGGTGCACTGGCCAGTGCCGCGGCTGCGAGCGTGGCCTGGACGAACAATCGCTTTTGCATGAAGAAGTCTCCGTGGGTCAGAAAGAAGAAGAAGAAGAAGAAGAGAGGTCCGCAGCCACCGACTCGGGCCCGTGGGAACGGGCGGATCCGGGCACGGCACCGAACGCGCCGGCGATTGTGGACCGTGCCGTGCAGGACCGCATGGGAACAGACACCGAGACGGTACCTTTCATGGCCGGCGTCCTCCGCGGCCTCTCAGGCCGCGCGCGGCGCATCGGGGCGGATCAGGCCCACGCCCGGCAGGCGCTGACCCTCGCGGTCGCGCATCGCCGCGCGCAGGTTGCGCTGCGCAATGCGCGCGTGCTCGCGCACCAGCGCCTCGGCCCGGGCGCCCTCGCGGTGGCGGATGGCTTCGAGGATGGCGCGGTGGTGGTCCTGCGCCACGATGAACATGTCGCGCGCCTGCGGCGAATTGGCCTGCACCACCACGAAGCCCGAGGGCGAGGCGAAGGGCATCTGCACCACGCGATCCAGTTCACGCTGCAGCACGCTGCTGTCGGCCATCTGGCCCAGCAGGCGGTGGAAGCGCTGGTTGGCCTCGACGTAGCGCAGGAAGTCGGCGTCGTCCAGCCGCGGACGGGCCAGCACGGCGTCGATGTCGGCCAGGCTCTCGTCGGCCTGGGCCAGCAACGCCGAGGCCGCGCCGCGTTCGGCCGCTAGGCGAGCCATCAGGCCTTCGAGCGTGCCGCGCAGCTCGATGGCGTCGGACACCTCGCGCTCCGAAAAGGAACGCACCGCGAAGCCGCCATGCGGCAGGGCCTGCAGCAGGCCTTCCTGCTCCAGCCGGACCAGCGCCGTGCGGATCGGCGTACGGGAGATGCCCAGCTTCTCGACGATGGCCACCTCGCCCACGCGCTCGCCGGGCGGCAGCTCACCGGCCAGGATCATCTCGCGCAGCCGCAACTGCGCCCGCACGGCCTGTGAGGCACCCGCATCAGCGGCGTTGGAGAGTGCGGCTTCTGGCATGAGGCGGGAGTCTATCTGTATACATTGCGACAAAGATCAAGGCACTTATTCGTGGTTTTCCCTAGGTTTCACGCCATTTGAGCGGCATCTCTGTATACATCGCCAACATCGCTTTCCATAATCGCGCCATTCCCAAGCCGATTCCCGAGGACCCCCGATGTATCCCAAGAACGCCTGGTACGTGGCCTGTACCCCCGATGAGATCGCCCACAAGCCGCTCGGCCGCACCATCTGCGGCGAGCGCATCGTCTTCTACCGCGGCGAGGGTGGCCGCGTCGTCGCCCTCGAGGATTTCTGCCCCCACCGTGGCGCCCCTCTGTCGCTGGGCCAGGTGTGCGAAGGCAAGCTGGTCTGCGGCTACCACGGCCTGGTGATGGGCGAGGAAGGCAAGACCGTCTCCATGCCCGGCCAGCGCGTCGGCGGCTTTCCCTGCATCAAGCGCTTCGCGGTCGAGGAGCGCTATGGCTTCATCTGGGTGTGGCCCGGCGACCAGGCCCAGGCCGACACGGCCAAGATCCACCACCTGGAATGGGCGCAGAACCCCGACTGGGCCTACGGCGGCGGGCTGTACCACATCCAGGCCGACTACCGGCTCATGATCGACAACCTGATGGACCTGACGCACGAGACCTACGTGCACAGCACCAGCATCGGCCAGAAGGAGATCGACGAGACGCCGGTCACCACCAAGACCGAGGGCGAACAGGTCGTCACCAGCCGCTTCATGGACAACGTGATGGCGCCGCCCTTCTGGCAAGCCAACCTGCGCGGCAACGGCCTGCCCGACGACCAGCCGGTGGACCGCTGGCAGGTCTGCCGCTTCACGCCGCCCAGTCACGTGATGATCGAAGTGGGCGTGGCGCTGGCCGGCCATGGCGGCTACCACGCGCCGGCCGACAAGAAGGTCTACAGCATCGTGGTGGACTTCATCACGCCCGAGACCGAGACCTCGCACTGGTACTTCTGGGGCATGGCGCGCAACTTCAATGTCAAGGACGAGGCGCTCACCGCCCAGATCCGCGAGAACCAGGGCAAGGTCTTCGCCGAGGACACCGAGATGCTCGAAGCGCAGCAACGCTCGCTGCTGGCCCATCCGGCGCGCCGGCTGCTGATGCTCAACATCGACGCGGGCGGCGTGCAGTCGCGCCGCATCATCGACCGCCTGCTGGCCTCCGAGCGCGCCCCGGCGGCCGAGGCGGTGGCCGCATGACGTCGTTGCAGGTGCGCGTCCAGCGCAAGTCGCAGGAGGCCGAGGGCATCGTCGCGCTCGAACTGGTGAGCGCGGACGCGCGTCCGCTGCCGGGCTTCGGCGCCGGCTCCCACATCGATGTGCATTTGCCCAATGGGCTGGTGCGCCAGTACTCGCTGTGCAACAGCGCGGCCGAGCGCCATCGCTACCGCATCGCCGTGCTGCGCGAGCCCACCTCGCGCGGCGGCTCGGCGGCCGTGCACGACCTGGTCAAGGAAGGCGATGTGCTGACCATCAGCGCGCCGCGCAACCACTTCGCGCTGCACGACGCACCGCGCAGCCTGCTGCTGGCCGGCGGCATCGGCGTCACGCCCATCCTGTGCATGGCACAGCGCCTGGCCACCTGGGGCGCCGATTTCGAGATGCACTACTGCACGCGGTCGGCCGCCCGGACCGCCTTCCGTGACGAGATCGCCGCCAGCGCCTTCGCCGACAAGGTGCACCTGCACCATGACGACGGCGCCGAGGCGCAGAAGCTGCGCGTGGCCGAGTTGCTGAAGACGCCCGAGCCCGGCACGCAGATCTACGTCTGTGGTCCCGGCGGCTTCATCGACCATGTGGTGAACACCGCCAAGGCCAACGGCTGGCCGGCGCAACAGATCCACCTGGAGTACTTCGCCGCCGCCGCGCAGGACACCAGCGGCGACCAGCCCTTCGAGGTCAAGCTCACCAGCAGCGGCCAGACCTACCGCATCCCCAAGGACCAGACCATCGTGCAGGCCCTGCGCGCCGAGGGCGTGGAGATCATGGTCTCGTGCGAGCAGGGCGTGTGCGGCACCTGCATCACGCGCGTGCTGGAGGGCGTGCCCGACCACCGCGACTGCTACCTCACCGACGACGAGCGGGCGGCCAACGACCAGTTCACGCCCTGCTGCTCGCGGTCGAAGACGCCGCTGCTGGTGCTGGATCTTTGAAGCACCCGCGAAGCTGCTCCGCGGCCCTTTGATTCAAAGGGTCCAACGGCTACGATCCCCCGGCCGCCGCCTCACAAGGCGGCGTTCCTTTTTCACCTCTCAGGAGACACCATGCAACTGCCCGCCCGCTACGACCATGTCGGCAGCTTCCTGCGCCCGCAATACCTGCTGGAGGCCCGCGACAAAAAGGCCAAAGGCGAGATCGGCGCCGAGGCGCTGCGCGAGGTCGAGGACAAGGCCATCGCCGAGATCGTCAAGTTCCAGCAGGACGTCGGCCTCAAGAGCATCACCGATGGCGAGTTCCGCCGCACCTACTTCCACATCGACTTCCTGGAGCAGTTGGGCGGTGTCAAGACCGACATCCCGGTCACGGTCAAGAAGGCCGATGGCACCGAGGAGCTGGCCCCGCCGGTGATCCGCGTGGTCGACAAGGTGCGCCACGCCAAGGACATCCAGCGCGCCGATTTCGAATACCTCAAGGGCCAGGTGGCCGCCGGCTGCACGCCCAAGGTGACCATTCCCTCGCCCACGATGCTGCACTTCCGCGGCGGCCGTGCCGGCATCAGCAAGACGGCCTATCCCGAACTGGATCCGGCCTTCTACGACGACGTGGCCCAGGCCTATGGCGACGAGTTGCGCAGCCTGTACGACGCCGGCTGCCGCTACGTGCAGATGGACGACACCAACCTCGCCTACCTGTGCGACGAGAAGATGCGCGAGGCCGCCCGTCAGCGCGGCGACGACCCCAACGAGCTGCCGCACCGCTACGCCGGTTTCATCAACAAGGTGGTGGCCCACAAGCCCGAAGGCATGCTGCTGGCCATGCACCTGTGCCGCGGCAACTTCAAGAGCACCCATGCCGCCGCCGGCAACTACGAGCCCGTGGCCGAGGCCCTGCTGGCCGAGATGAACCTCGACGCCTTCTTCCTGGAGTACGACGACGACCGCTCCGGCGACTTCCGTCCGCTGCGCTTCCTGCCCAAGGGCAAGACCGTGGTGCTGGGCCTGGTGACCACCAAGTTCGGTGAGATGGAAAGCAAGGAGGACCTCAAGCGCCGCATCGACGAGGCCGCCAAGCACGCGCCGCTGGAGCAGCTGGCCCTGTCGCCGCAGTGCGGCTTCTCGTCCACCGTGCACGGCAACAACATCGCCGTCGAAGCGCAGCGGCAGAAGCTGCGCCTGGTCATCGAGACCGCTCAAGAGGTCTGGGGAAGCTGAGTCCGCGGCGGGCCGGGTATGCGAAGCTCGGCCCATGCTCCACTCCTTCGCGCCCTGGCTGCCCAGCATCTCCGAGCACTTCCTGGCCGTCGCCGTGGCCCTGCTCGTGTACGTGCTGACCACCCGCGGCCGACGCGAGCAGCGGGCGCCCACAGCCGCCATCGCCTGGGTCCTGGGCATGCTGCTGATGCCCTACATGGCGCTGCCTGCGTACCTGATGTTCGGCCAGCGCAAGCTGCGTCCCACCGTGCCGCCGCGGCCGGCGCGGGCCGCCCTGCCCGGCCACTGGGCGGCCGAGCTGCTGGACAGCTTCGGCCTGGCCCCGCCCAGCCGATGCGCTCTGCGCTTCCACGGTGACGGCGAGGCGGCACGCGAGGCGCTCTGGGCCGTGATCGATGCCGCCGAGCGGCGGCTGGACGTGTGCACATTCATCATCGGCAGCGACCCGCTGGGGCAGGCCGTGGTGGAGCGGCTCACCGCCCGCGCCCGGGCCGGCGTGCAGGTGCGGGTGCTGCTCGACGGCTTTGGCGCGCTGCAGCTGCCACGCCGTTACTTCGACGCGTTGCGCGCGGCCGGCGGTGAAGTCCGCGTGTTCCGCCCGCTGCTGCGCCTGCGGGCCGGCGGGCCGCGCAACCTGCGCAACCACCGCAAGCTCACCATCGCCGACGACCGGTGGCTCTGGAGCGGCGGGCGCAACCTGGCGGGCGAGTACTTCACCGGCAAGGGCGATGGCGAGCGCCCCTGGGTCGACCTCTCCTTCGACGTGCAGGGCGACGCCGCGGCGGCCGCGGCGCGGCAGTTCGCCCAGGACTGGGCCTCGGTCGACGACGAAGTCCCGCGCCCCGTGCCGCCCATCGAGGACGTGACCGACGGCCGACTGGTGCAGTTCCTGCCCAGCGGGCCCGACCAGGCCGAGGACACGGCCCAGTCGCTGCTGATCGGCGCCTGCTTCCGCGCCGAGCACCGCATCCTGGCGGTCTCGCCCTACTTCGTGCCGGGCGACGGACTGCGCGATGCGCTTCGGCTGGCGGCGCGGCGCGGCGTGCAGGTGACGCTGGCCATCCCGCAGCGCTCCAACCACCGCATGGCCGACTTCGTGCGCAGCCGCGCCATGCGCGACCTGGCGCGGGCTGGCGTGCAGTTCCGCATGCTGCCCTTCATGGCCCATGCCAAGGCCGTCGTGGTGGACGACGACCTGGCCTTGTGCGGCTCGATCAACCTCGACCTGCGCAGCCTGCTGCTCAACCACGAAGCGGCGACGGTGTTCTACGACCCGCAGGATGTGGCGTGGCTGTCGGACTGGGTGGAGGCGCTGGCCGCGGCGGGTCAACCCTATCGGCCGCGCAGGCCGGGCCTCGCACGCGACGTGGCCGAAGGCCTGCTGCTGACCATCGCTTTCCAGCTCTGAAAGCTCAGCGCCGCTTGTCGATCCTGCGCACGGCCTCGCGGTCGATCCGCGCATTCACGTAGCTCGCATTGCCCAGCCCCGTGCCGATGGTCAGCACGGCCCAGCGCTTGACGTCGCGCATGAAGGGCAGTTCCGACAGGCCCTGCACCACCGCGTCGTTGTGCATCAGCACCTGCGTGGGCTGGTGGCGGATCAGCGGCAGCCGCTCGCGCAGCTTGGTGGGCAGGTGGAAGGTGTCGGCCGCCCAGTCGCCCGGCAGGTTCTGCGCGCCGCGCGCGATCGTGCCGTCCTCGCGGATCAGTCCGGGGCAGGCGATGCCGATGAAAGGTGCCAGCCTGATCTTCTTGTGGTGCGCGAACGCGATGGCCTCTTCCAGCATCAGGGCCAGTTGCTCGACCAATGCGGCGCGGCTGGGCTTGTCGTCCGCATGCCGCCACTTCTCGCGCCACACCACGTCGGCGCGTGAGAGGTCCTCGGCCTTGTCGCGGCGGAAGCGCACCACGCCGCAGCGGACGTTGGTGCCGCCGATGTCGAGAGCCAGCAATGCGTCGTCATGCTCGACGAAATGGGCCGGGGCCAGATGCACCCAGCCGATCAAGCCGCCGTCGTCCACTTCGTGGCGCAGGCGGGCCAGCTGCACCGGCAGCTCCTGCACATGGCACAGGGCCGCGGCCTCCAGAATCGCGCGCTCGCCCGCGTCGCTTTCGGGAAATCCGCCGCCTACCACGATGCGCTGCACGCCCTTCCACGACTTCTGCCGCATGAAGCGCTGAATGACCTGCGTGAGGCCGATGGCGAACTCTTCGATGGCGCCATTGACCAGGTCGGCGCCCACGTTGGGCGAATCGGCCAGGGCCTTGTCGATGCGCTTCTTGCTCAGCTTGCGCGAGGGCAGCTTGCCGAAGGGATCGGCCTCACCGCGCTCGCGACAGCGGCGGCGCCAGTCGTCGAGCAGGTCGCGGAACGCACCCTGACTGGCGCGGTCTCCGATGAAGCCCTCGTCGTCCTTGACCTCCAGGTTGTAGCCCGCGATGCGCACCGAGGCCAGGTCCAGCATGCCGTGGTGGGCGCCGACCACGCTGGGCGGGTGATGCGGGCGGCTGCGGGTGGACGAGGGAGCGTCGCGGTCGGCGGTCTTTTTGGGCATCGGTGTGGGGGCAGTGGATGGGTCGATGCTGACGGCCAAAGGCCGGTGCGAGGGGGCGGCGGCGGCGGCAACGCGCATCGGCGGGAGGCGGCGATGGGCGTAGGAAGGCAGCCTGTGGCTGGGCGATGGGGTTGCTTGGGGCCCCTCTCCCCGCCCTCACGCGCGAGGGGAGAGGGAGCAAAGCCTCGCGCCAACGGCAACCTCAACCTCAACCTCAACCTCAACCTCAGCCTCAACCTCAGCCTCAGCCTCAGCCTCAGTTGAAGCCGGAGCGAGCCCAGCTGGGCGTCGCAGGCGCGCCGGCTACAGCGCGCTCGCGGCGCGCTCCAGCTGCGCCAGCCGCCGCGCCATGCGCTCGGCGAAGTCGCGGCACACACCGGGCACACTGCGCTGCGAGGGCAGCAGCACGCCCACCTGCAGGGCATTCACCGCCGGCAGCGCGAAGGGCCGCCACACCAGCTCGCCCCGCGCCAGCTCCTGAATGAAGGCGATCTTCGAAAAGCAGGAGACACCGCGCCCCGCGCGGATCAGCCGCTTGAGCAGCGGGGTCGAGTTGCAGGTGGCCGCGGGCGTCATCGCCTCCCAGAAGGCGGCGAACTCCGGCGACAGCGCCGCGTCGATGACCGGCTGCGTGCCCGAACGCAGGAAGGGATAGCGGGCGCACTCGGCCAGCGGCACCTCGGCCAGGGCGGCCATGGGATGGCCGGGCGGCATCACCACGCCCAGCGGCAGCCGGGCCCGGGCGACCACATCGACGCCAGCCGGCAGGCGGTGCAGGAAGCACAGGCCGAGGTCGGCCTCGCCCGTCAGCAACATGGGCGGCACCGCCATGGGCTGGACCGCAGCCAGGCTGTACCTGGCGGCAGGAAAGATCTGGAGAAACTCCTCCAGCGTGGCGGGCAGCAGCTCTTCGAAGAAGGAATCCATGGCCGCCACCTTGACCTCGCCGCTGCGCTCGCCGCGCAGGGCATCGATCTCGGTGCGCACTAGCTGGTACTGCTGCAGCGTCTCCTGCGCATGGCGCAGCAGGCGCTCGCCGGCCGGGTTCAGGCGCAGGCCGGCGGGCAGGCGGTCGAAGAGTTCGCAGCCCAGCTCCTCTTCCAGCTTGAGGATCTGGCGGTTGACCGCGCTGGCCGCGACGAAGAGCCGCTCGGAGGCCTTGCGCACCGAGCCGCAGCGGGCCACTTCGACGAAGTACTTGAGGACGCTGGCATGCATGCCGGCACTGTAGCGGCGGCCCCGCGCCGGCCCCAAATCAAGGCGTCGTCGGCGGCACGCCGGCGCGCCACTGCGGCCAGTTGGCGACGATGTGGTCCACCACGCGCGAACCCACACGCTCGATGTTCAGCACCGTCTCGGCAAAGCCGCCGGCCGTCTCGCCCGGCGCAGGGTCCAGGTGGGCCAGCGTGGTCTCGCGCGGGTTGCCCTGGTCGAAGTTGACGGCGCCGCGCAGGCTCATCACGCGGCTGGTGCCGTGGGTGCGGTTGATGACCAGCGTGATCGCAGCCGCCTCCATCTCGGTGATGACGTAGTCGTCGGCGCCGTAGAGCTTGGCGATGTACTGCGCCTCCTTCGACAGGCCGGGCCCGTGGAAGAAGGTGTCGCCCGTCATGTGCGTGCCGGTGCCGACGAAAGGCGCCCGACGTGCCGCGGCGTCCGGATAGCGCAGGCGGTAGGCGCGGGCCTTGTCGTCGTCGGCCAGCGGCGTGTCGGCCGACAGCTTCATGGCCCAGCCCACCAGTGCGGGATTGAGCTGGAAGCGACGGTAGTTCTCATAGCCCTTGCGCGGCATGAAGGTGGGCGCGCCGGCCGTGTTCTCTTCCGGCGCCCAGCGATGGCCCAGGTCGTAGTCGATGAGCCAGGTGGCCCAGCTCACCATGCCGATGGTGCCGCGCGAGGGCGGCGTGCCGGCCACGCCCGAGAGGATGTAATACGACTCGGAAAAATCGAAGCGCGGGTCGAGCAGGACGGCCTGCATCGACGAGGACGAATTGACCTTGCCCATGCCCAGCACCGCGCCGCAGACGCCATCGGCATTGCAGTACACGGGGCTCAGCGCGCCCTTCACGGCGACGGGCGCGCTGTTGCGCCAGTAGCGCTCGTACCAGTGCTGGAACTCCCCGGCGCGGTCGCCCGTGTTCTGGCCGATCTCGAACATGGCGGCCACGAAGACCTTGACGCGCACAGGCGCCGCAGCGGTGGGCGCGGGTGCGGCCATGGGCGCCGTCGACGCCGCCGTCGGTGCGGCCGTCTGGGTGGAGGCGCAGCCCGCGGCCAGCGCGGCCGCCAGGGCCAGGCCGGCCATGCGCAGCCAGGAGAGGGGGGAAGAGGACATCGGCAAAGGTCTTTCGAAGGGGTGGTGTGGTCGAGGGCCGGAGGCTGTTCGGCCCAGGCGCCCGCGGGTGCGGATGCTAGGCAGCCTGCCCGATGCCGGGAAGCACCGAATTTCGCGCGGGGCGTGCGAAGGCTTCGAACACCTGCAAGACCACCGCGTGCACTGACGGCCGTCAGCGCTGGCGCGCCCGTTCCCGCTCCGCCCATTGCTGCCCGATGCGCCGCGCGTGCCGCTCCATGGCCTGCACCAGCTTCGGCACCCGCTCGTCCGGCAGCCGTTCGCGGATGGCGGTCACGGCCAGGCCGGCGAGCATCTGGCCGTCCGGATGCCGCACCGGCACGGCCAGCGCGCGCGTGCCCGGCACCACGCCCACGGGCGCATAGGCGTGGCCGCGGCGCTGCAGTAGCCGCAGGCGCTGCCGCAGTTCCTCAGGCGCGATGCGCAGCGCCCGCAGCCGCCGCAGGTTGCGTTCGATGATGGCGGCCCGCTCATCCTCGGGCAGGCCGCCCAGCAGCACCAGCCCGCTCACGCCCACGCCCAGCGGCCGGCGCGCCCCCACCTCGATGGACAGCACCTTGATCACATAGCTGCCCGGATGCCGCGCCAGGCAGACCGAGTCGTCGCCGTTGCGGATGGTGAGGAAGCAGGTCTCGCCTTCGGCCTCGGCCAGGGCCTGCAGATGCGGCGCGGCCACCGCGCGCAAGGGAAAGCCGGCCGAGCGCGCCAGGCCCATCAACGAGACCTCGCCACCGATCAGGTAGCGGCGCGTGGCGGCGTCCTGCTCCACGGCGCCCTCCTCCACCAGCACCTGCAGCAGCCGGTGCACCGTCGCGCGGTTCAGGCCGGTGGCCTGGGCCACGTCGAGCAGGCGCACGCCATGCTCCTGCCCGGCCGCCACGATGCGCAGCACGGCCAGGGCGCGGCGCACGGACTGTGCGCCGGTGGTCGGTGCGGTGGCGGCTTCGCTGCCGGTCATGCGCGACGCGCGGGAATCAGAGGACCGACTTCTCGGTCTGCTGCATGCGCCGCAGCGTGACGATGCGGCCCAGCGTGGCGTAGTTGGGCCCGCCGATGCGGCAGACGGGATCGAGGGCCATCGTCTCGACCTTGCCGTCGTTCATCAGGCCGTCGCGCAGGTGGAAGCGCGTGACCTCTCCGACGATGAACTCCGCGCCCGTCTCGCCGAAGGGAATGACCTGCGACAGCCGGCATTCCATGGCCACCGGGGCGTCGCGCAGGCGCGGCACGGCCACCGTCTCGCCGGGCAGCGTGGCCAGGCCCAGCAACTCAGCCTCGCTCACGTCCTCGGGGTGCTCCTCGCTGCTCTCGTGGATGGCGTTGAGCTGCGAGGCATCGCCGATGTGCACCACGTATTCGCCGCGGCTGTGGATGTGGGCTGCCGTGTCCTTGCGCCGGCCGGCCTTGCGTCCGACGTTCACGCCCAGTAGCGGCGGCTTGTTCGACACGAAGGTGAAGCAGGAGAAGGGCGCGAGGTTGACCACGCCGGTGGGCGAGAGCGTGCTGATCCACGCGATGGGCCGCGGCACCACCAGGCCGCTGAGCAGGCGGTAGGTGGCTTCGGGCGTGAGGGTATGGGGATCGATCTGCATGGTCCGCATTGTGGACGCGGCCTTCGAAGTCCGCGAAGCCGGAAAGTCCACATCATGGACTTATCTGCGATGTTCGCATTGCAGGTTCGTGCCATCGCTTCCTACAGTGGAGCCATTGCGAACGCTGCCCGAGCAGCCCAACGGAGACAAGACCATGCATCGATACAAGGCCCTGTGCCTGGCCGCGGCCACTGCCGCCGGCGCCGTCCTTTCCCTCTCACCCATCGCAGCCCAGGCCCAAGCCGCGGGCAACTGGCCCGACAAGCCGGTGCGCCTGGTGCTGCCCTATCCGCCGGGCGGCAATGTGGACGGGGCCGCGCGCATCATCAGCGACCAGCTGCAGGCCCAGTTCAAGCAACCCTTCCTGGTGGACAACAAGCCCGGCGCGGGCGGGCTGATCGCCGGGGAGTTCGTCGCCAAGGCCGCGCCCGACGGCTACACCTTCTTCATGACGGCCAACGGGCCGCTGCTGTTCTCGCCCACCATCTTCAAGCGCGATGCCTACGACTGGCGGCGCGACTTCGTGCCGGTGAGTTCGGTCTCGTTCACGCCGCTGGTGCTGCAGGTGAATCCGTCGA
This sequence comes from Pseudacidovorax sp. DMC4, assembly GCF_056314265.1. Lineage (NCBI taxonomy): Bacteria > Pseudomonadati > Pseudomonadota > Betaproteobacteria > Burkholderiales > Comamonadaceae > Pseudacidovorax > Pseudacidovorax sp. DMC4. The sequence goes on from NZ_JBQUYR010000009.1 coordinate 125,531, forward strand.
CGCCCTACAAGACCATCGGCGAGCTGATCGAGGCCGGCAAGAAGTCCGGCAACAAGCTCACCATGGCCTCGCCCGGCGCCGGCACGCAGAACCACCTGGTGAGCGAATACCTGCAGCGCGACAGCGGCGCCCACTGGGGCACCGTGCACTACAAGGGCAATGCGCCCGCCACCACCGACCTGCTGGGCGGGCAAGTGGACTTCAACTTCGACCAGATCTCCGTGGCCCAGCCCTTCATCCAGCAGGGCCGCACGCGGCCGCTGGCCGTGACCTCGCCGCAGCGCCTGCCGCAGCTGCCCGATGTGCCCACGCTGCAGGAGTCCGGCTTCAAGGACTTCAGCACCGAGACCTTCACCGGCCTGATGGCGCCCAAGGGCACGCCCGAGGCCATCGTGCAGAGGCTGTCGCAGGCGCTGCAGAAGATTCTGGCCGACAAGGCCGTGCAGGAGCGCTTCAACGTGCTGGGCTCGCAGGCCCGCGCCATGACGCCCGCCGAATTCACCCAGTTCCTCGACAAGGAAGACAAGCGATGGATCCCCATCATCAAGCAGGCCAACATCACGGCGCAATGACGCTCACGCGCGCCGCACCCGCCGGCCGCACCGCCGTCTACGTGGGCGGCTTCGGCCACAAGAACCCGATTCCCGCCGCCTGCCGCGTCGGCCCGCTGGTCGAAAGCGGCAGCGTGCTGGGCACCGACCCGGCCACCGGCCAGATCGCCGAGGGCATCGAGGCCCAGTGCCGGCACATGCTGGACAACCTGCGCCGCATCGTCGAGGCCGCCGGCGGCAGCACCGCCGACGTGGTCAAGGTCACCGTCTGGATGAAGGACCGCAGCCAGCGCCCGGCCCTGAACGTGCCCTGGCTGGAGATGTTCCCCGACGCCGCCACGCGCCCGGCGCGCCATGCCATCCACGCACCCGAGCTCGACATGGGCAAGCTCATCGAGTGCGTGTTCACCGCCTATATCGCCTGATTCGCCTGACCGCTGCCATGCCCGACTACCTGCCCTTCGACCCCCATCCGCGCGCACCGGCCCGGCCGCTGCCTCCGCTGGCCTGCGACAGCCAGTTCCATGTCTTCGGCCCGCCCGAGCGCTACCCCGTGCGCCCCGGCGCCGCCTACGAGATGCCCACCGCCACCTGGCAGGTGGCGCAGCGCCTGCATGCCACGCTGGGCATCCAGCGCGGCGTCATCGTGCAGGCCACCACCTATGGCGCCGACCACCAGGTGGTGCTCGATGCGCTGGCCGGCCTCAACGGTGACGGCCCGCGACGCTACATGGGCTGCGCCAACGCGGCGGTGCTGATCGAGCGCGACGACGCCTACCTGCAGCAGTTGCATGCCGCCGGTGTGCGCGGCGCCCGCTTCACCCGCGGAGGCCTGGGCATCAGCTTCGGTCCCGCCGAAATGGACCGCGCCCTCGCCCGCGTGCGCGAGCTGGGCTGGTACGTGAAGGTGCAGCCCGAGCCCAAGGGCGTGGCGGAGCAGATGAAGGCCTTCGCCCACCTGGAGGTGCCAGTGCTGGTGGACCACATGGGCCGCGCCGACCCCACCGCCGGCGAGGCCGATGCCAGCCTGCGCTGCCTGCTGGAGCTGTTCCAGCGCGGCAACTTCTGGGTGATGCTGTCCCTGTCCGAAAAGCTGTCGCACACCGGCGAGCCGTGGGACGACGTGGTGCCGCTGGCCCGCCGGCTGATCGACGCCGCGCCGGACCGCTGCGTGTGGGGCAGCGACTGGCCGCATCCCATCTCGCTCAAGCAGCCACCCAACGAGGGTGCGCTGCTCGACCTGCTGACGCGCTTCGCGCCCGACGAGGCAACGCTGCGCCGCATCCTGGTGGACAACCCCGCCGCCTTCTTCGGCTTCGACGCCGAGGTGGAGGTGGCCGCATGAAGCTGCTGAGCTATACCCACCAGGGCCGCGACGGCTGGGGCGCGCTCGATGCGTCCGGCCAGGGCGTGATCGACCTGGGCCGCCGCCTGCCCGCCATCGCCGGCGTGCGCGAACTGCTGGCAGGCGGCGCGCCCGCCATGGCGCAGGCGCGCGAGGCCTGGACCGGCGCCAGCGCCGACCAGGCGCTGGCCGACGTGCAGCTCGACCTGCCCGTGCGCGAGCCGCGCCGCGTCTTCTGCATCGGCGTCAACTATGCGCACCGCAACGCCGAGTACAAGGATGGCAGCGACCTGCCCCGCTACCCGAGCATCTTCATGCGCGTGCCCGACTCCTTCAGCGCCCACGGCGCGCCGTTGCTGCAGCCGCCTGAGTCGCAGCAGCTGGACTACGAAGGCGAGATCGGCATCGTCATCGGCCAGGGCGGCCGGCGCATTCCGCGCGAAACGGCGCTGGCGCACATCGGCGGCCTCACCTGCATCAACGAAGGCACCATCCGCGACTGGGTGCACCATGCCAAGTTCAACGTCACGCAGGGCAAGAACTGGTTCCGCTCCGGCGCCATCGGCCCCTGGCTGGTCACGGCCGACGAATACCCCGACGGCTTCGGCAAGCTCCGGGTACAGACCCGCGTGAACGGAGAGACGCGGCAGGACGACACGACGGAGCACCTGATGTTCGACTTCGCCTACCTGGTGCATTACCTGTCGACCTTCACGCCGCTGCTGCCCGGCGACGTGATCGCCACCGGCACGCCCATCGGCGCCGGCATCCGCTTCGACCCGCCGCGCTTCCTGCAGCCGGGCGACGTGGTGGAGGTCGAAGTCACCGGCGTGGGCGTGCTGCGCAACACGGTGGAGGCCGAACCGCGATGAGCACCACCCTCAGCCCCGAAGCCTGCCGCGAGGCCGCCGCCCGGCTCGACGAGGCCGAGCGCAGCCGCGTGCCCTGCGGCCAGCTGTCGCTGGCCCATCCGGGCATGACCACGGACGATGCCTATGCCATCCAGGCCGCCTGGATGACGCTCAAGCAGCAGGCCGGTCGCACCATCAAGGGCCACAAGATCGGCCTGACCTCCAAGGCCATGCAGCGCGCCGTGCGCATCGACGAGCCCGACTTCGGCGTGCTGCTGGACGACATGTTCTACCGCGACGGCGCCACCATTCCCGTCGGGCGGTTTCTGCAGCTCAAGGTCGAGGCGGAGCTGGCCTTCGTGCTGGCCAAGCCGCTGGCCGGCCCCGACTGCACGCTCTTCGACGTGCTCGATGCCACCGCCTACGTGGTGCCGGCACTGGAGATCCTGGACGCGCGCATCCAGCGCGTTGACCCGGCCACCGGCCGCACCCGCACCGTGCTGGACACCATCGCCGACAACGCGGCCAATGCCGCCATCGTGCTGGGCGGGCGGCCCTTCAAGCCCGATCAGCTCAACGTGGACATGCGCCGCATCGGCGCCATCGTCAGCCGCAACGGCGAGGTGGAAGAAACCGGCCTGGCCGCTGGCGTGCTCAACCATCCGGGCCACGGCATCGCCTGGCTGGCCAACCGCCTGCATCGCCACGGCGTGACGCTGGCCGCGGGCGAGGTGGTGCTGGCTGGCTCCTTCATCCGGCCCATCGATGTGGCGCAGGGCGACACCATCGTGGCCGACTACGGCGACTTCGGCAGCGTGGCCTGCCACTTCAGCTGAGGACGGCCATGGCCTTGCTCCCGAACCCTTTCAAGAAGGCCCTGGCCGAAGGCCGGCCGCAGATCGGCGTCTGGTCCACCCTGCCCTCGCCCTACGTGAGCGAACTGGTGGCCGGCGCCGGCTTCGACTGGATGCTGCTGGACACCGAGCACACGCCCAGCGACGTGCCGCTGATGCTGCAGCAGTTGCAGGCGGTGGCCGCCGCCCAGCCTGCCGCCGGCTGCATGCCCTGCGCCCCGGTGGTGCGCCCCGCGTGGAACGACCCCGTGCTCATCAAGCGCTACCTGGACGTGGGCGCGCAGAGCCTGCTGCTGCCCTTCGTGCAGAACGCCGACGAGGCCCGCGCCGCCGTGGCCGCCACCCGCTATGCGCCTGCCGGCCTGCGCGGCATGGGCGGCTCCATGCGCGCGAGCAACTTCGGCCGCACCGCGGACTACGTGGCCCGCGCGCATGAGGAGCTGTGCGTGCTGGTACAGGTGGAGACGCGCGAGGCGCTGGACCAGATCGAGGCCATCGCCGCGGTCGAGGGCGTGGACGGCGTCTTCATCGGCCCGGCCGACCTGTCGGCCAGCATGGGTCACGCCGGCAACCCGCGCCACCCCGAGGTGGATGCCGCAATCGACGACGCCATCCGCCGCATCCGTGCGGCCGGCAAGGCGCCCGGCATCCTGATGGTGGACGAGGCCCGGGCGCGGCAGTGCCTGGCGCTGGGCGCGCTCTTCGTCGCCACGGCGCTGGACCTGGTGGCGCTGCGCAGCACGCTGGATGCGAGCGCCGCGCGCTGGCGACAGGCTGGCGCGAGCCCTGCTCGCAGCGCTTACTGAACTCGACCACCCCGGCTCCCGCGTCCGCCCGCGCCGCTCTCCCGGCCGGATGGGGTACGGCCCGGCCCGCGGGCAAGACGGCGCCAGCCGACGCGCGGGCGGCCGGCGTGTCCCAGCCGCCCGGCACGCAGCCCGGCCATACTGGCCGGATGACCGCCGCCCTTCGCCCTCCCCGCCTCCGCTTCTGGCTGGCCCTCGTGCTGCTGACCTTGCTCGCCGCACAGGCCGCCTGGGCCCAGCAACGCGACGAAGGCGAACTGCGCATCGGCTCCAAGCGCTTCACCGAGTCCTACATCCTGGCCGAGCTGCTGGCCCGGACCGCCGCGCCCCATCTGCAGCGCGCGCCGACGGTGCGTCAGGGCCTGGGCAACACGGCGATCGTGTACGAGGCCCTGCGCTCCGGCGGCATCGACCTCTATGCCGAGTACACCGGCACCATCGCGCTGGAGATCCTCAAGAGCCCGCAACCGCTCGCGCCCGAGGCGATGCGGGCCGCGCTCGCGCCGCTGGGCCTGGGCATGGCCGTGCCGCTGGGCTTCAACGACGGCTATGCGCTGGCCATGCGCGCCACCGAGGCCGAACGCCTCGGCATCCGCACGCTGGGCGACCTGGCGAAGCACCCCGAGCTTCGCCTGGGCCTGACCAATGAATTCATCGGCCGCGCCGACGGCTGGCGCGGCGTGGCCGCGCGCTACGGCCTGCCGCAGCGGCCCACCGGGCTGGACCACGGCCTGGCCTACGACGCCATCGGCGCCGGCCAGGTGGACGTCATCGACATCTACACCACCGACGCCAAGATCGAGCACCTGGGCCTCAGGGTGCTGCAGGACGACCGTGGCTACTTTCCGCGCTACGACGCGGTGCTGCTCTATCGCCTGGACCTGCCGCAGCGCCTGCCCCAGGCCTGGGCCGCGCTGCAGCAGCTGGAGGGTCGCATCGACGAGGCCGCCATGATCCGCATGAACGCGCGGGCCGAGCTGCAGGGCGCCGCCTTCGCCGACATCGCGCGCGACTTCCTGGCCGGCGGCAAGCCCGCAGACACCGACGCCGCGCGCGGCTTCATCGCCAAGCTGGTCGGGCCCGACCTGGGCCGACTGGCGCGGCAGCACCTGATGCTGGTGGCCATCTCGGTCGGCCTGGCCCTGCTGATCGGCCTGCCGCTGGCGATGGCGGTGTTCGCGCATGTCCGCCTGCGGGCGGTGGTGCTGGGCCTGACAGGCCTGCTGCAGACGGTGCCCTCGCTGGCGCTGCTGGCCATCCTGATCTCGGCGCTGGGCGCCATCGGCACGCTGCCGGCGCTGGTGGCGCTCACGCTCTATGCGCTGCTGCCGATCATGCGCAATGCGGTGACCGGCCTGGCCGAGGTGCCCGCGGGCCTCGTGCAGGCCGGCACGGCACTGGGCATGACCGGGGCGCAAAACCTTCGGCTGGTGCGATTGCCGCTGGCGCTGCCGACGCTGATCGCCGGTGTGCGCACCGCCACCACCATCGCCGTGGGCACGGCCACCATCGCGGCCTTCATCGGTGCGGGCGGATTCGGCGAGCGCATCGTCACCGGCCTGGCCCTCAACGACCGCGCGCTACTGATGGCCGGCGCGCTTCCGGCCGCGGCACTGGCACTGATGTCGGAGCTGCTGTTCGAAGGACTGGAAGCGCTGCTGCGCCGCCGCCGCGCCCCCACCGGTTGAGCTTGGCCACGCGCCCGGCCGGCCGTGCGCGCCGGCCCTGCCCCGGCTCAATACGGCGGCGCCTGCGTCGCCCGCTGCACCCGCGCCGCATTCGTCCACCAGGCCAGGTCGTCCGCCCAGCGCGGGAATGCTCGCGCCAGCGACTTGCCCGCATCCCCCGTGGGCTCGCCTTTGTCGTCCAGCGTCTGCGAGATCGGGCCCACGGCCAGCGTGCTGGAGATCACCACCATGCCCATCTCCGACAGGATCGAATGCCAGGCCGTGCCCGAGCGTACGCCCGAGAAGCGGCCGGCCGAATAGCTGGCGATGGCGGCGGGCCGCCAGAACCATTCCTCCAGGAAGTGGTCGGTGAGGTTCTTCAGGCCCGGCTGCACGCCCCAGTTGTATTCGCCGGTGACGAACACGAAGGCATCCGCGTCGCGGATCTTGCCGGCCAGCGCCTCCATGGCCGCGGGCGCCTGGCCCTTGGGATGCTCCTTGTACATGCGGTCCAGCATGGGCAGGCCCACGGCCTGGGCGTCGATGAGTTCGGGCTCGGCGCCGCGCGCCTTGAGCTGGGCGACGATGTAGTCCGCCAGGCGGATGCCCATGCGGTCGGCGCGGTAGGAACCGTAGAAGACGAGGATCTTGTCGGGCATGCGTGCTCCTGTGAGGGAGCCCCGATCATCCGTGATCGACAGGGCGCGGGCGGGACGCCGCGGCAACGGTCGACGATATCGAGGCCATGCCGATGCCACATCGATGCGTCACACGCTGCGCGGCAGCAGGGCCGGCACGAGCGGGCGTCGCAGCCGCTCGCGCCACCACTGCAGCGCCCGACCGCCAGCGCCGGTCTTCCAGGCCAGGAAGAAGCTTTCGGGCGGCCGGGCCTCCTCGATCTCCAGGGCCACCAGGCTGCCGCGGGCGAGGTCGGCTTCCACGCAGGCGCGCGGCAGGAAGCCATGCCCCAGGCCGCTGCGCTGGCAGGCGATCTTGGCCGCCATCGAGGGCACGGTGATGCGCGGCTGCCCAGCCATCAGGCCCACCGTGCGGTCCGACAGCGAACGTGCCGTGTCGCCCACGACGATGGCGTTGTGCTCCAGCAGATCGGCTCGGCGCAGCGGCCCCTGGGCCCGCACCAGAGGATGCTGTGGCGCGACGCAGAAGACGAAGTCCAGCGTGCCGGCCGGATGCACCTGGTAGCCGCCACCGGCCGGCCCTTCGCCCGCGGCGATGACGAGATCGGCCCGGCCGTCGCGCAGCGCCTCCCAACTGCCCGACAGCGCCTCGCAGCCCAGGCGCAGGCGGGTGCCGCAGCGCAGCGCCTCGAAGTCGCGGATGTCGTCCATCAGCGCCTCGGTCGGAATCAGCGAGTCATGCACCAGCCGCAGCTCGGACTCGTAGCCGGTGGCCACCTGGCGCATGCGCGATTCGAGCGTGGCCGCAGCGCCCAGCAGCCAGCGGCCCTCGTCCAGCATCTCGCGTCCCGCCGCGCTGAGTTCGACACGCGGCCCCTGGCGCTCGAACAGGCGCAGACCCAGCTGCTCCTCCAGCTTGGCCACGGCATAGGAGATGGTCGAGGGCACGCGGTTCAGCCGCACTGCGGCTGCGGCAAAGGAGCCGTGGCGGTCGATGGCGTCGACCAGTTCGATGGCGTCGAGGGTGAGCTTGAGCATGGGCGTCGTGGGCTGCGCGGACCATCGAAAACTTCGATGCTTCCGGATGGAAAAACTCGCCAACGGCGCGGCGAGCGGCGCCGATGATTCACCCATTCCAGCGAATCCACAAGTGAACAGCAGCCCGATCCGGCCTGCAGCTCATTGGTGAAGTATTTCGATGGAATAGCGCAGGAAGCGCGCCGGCACTCCCTGCCAGCCAACCCGCCAAACGTCCAAAAAGCCCGACCAATCGACAAGACATGCACCGAGCGCCACGACGAGCATCCGCCCCTCGCCAGCCATCGTTGCATCCGCAACCCAGGAACCGACCATGACCGTCCAAGCCAAGCCCACCCCCGGCGCCACGCTGCTCTCCCCGCAGGACCACACGCTGATCCTGATCGACTTCCAGTCGCAGATGGCCTTTGCCACGCACTCCATCGACGCCACCGTGCTGCGCAACAACGCGGCGCTGATGTCCCGCGCGGCGGCCGGCTTCGGCGTGTCGACCATCCTGACCACGGTGGCCGAGAAGAGCTTCTCGGGCCCCATGTTCGGCGAGATCACCGAGGCCTTTGCCGGCCAGGCGATGCTGGACCGCACCTCCATGAACACCTGGGAAGACGCGGCCGTGATCGAGCGCGTGAACGCCATCGGCAAGCCGCGCATCGTGCTGGCCGGCCTGTGGACCAGCGTGTGCATCGTCGGCCCGGCCCTGTCCGCGCTGGCCCAGGGCTTCGAGGTCTACGTGATCGCCGACGCCTGCGGCGACGTCTCCGCCGAAGCCCATGAGCGCGCCATGCAGCGCATGGTGCAGGCCGGCGCGCGACCCATGACCTCGCTGCAGTACCTGCTGGAACTGCAGCGCGACTGGGCACGCGGCGAGACCTACGAGCTGACCACCGGCATCGCACGCCAATGGGGCGGCGCCTACGGACTGGGCGTCACCTATGCCAAGACCATGTTCGGTGCCCACGAAGGCTGACGCGGCGGACACCACGATGAAGCCCTACCTGCTTTCGCTGGCCGTCGGCATCCTGGTCGGCGTGATCTATGCCCTGGTCCAGGTGCGCTCGCCCGCGCCGCCCGTGATCGCCCTGGTCGGGCTGCTGGGCATCCTGCTCGGCGAGCAGATCCCGCCGCTCGTGCGCAGCTGGATCCGCCCCGACGCCGTCTCCACGTCGTGGCTGCACCAGCAGGTCAAGCCGCATGTGTTCGGCGAACTGCCGCAGTGCGCCAAGACGGAGGCGCCGCTGCCGCGCGACAAGGCCTGAGCACGCCGACTGCACCACGACAACCCGCCCGGAGAACCGACATGGCCCTAGCCACCCCCGCTCCCGACCTCATCCTGCACAACGGCCGCTTCACCACCCTCGACCGCGGCAATCCCACGGCCGAGGCCGTGGCCATCCGCGACGGGCGCTTCCTGCGCGTAGGCCGCAATGAGGACCTGCTGCCCCTGGCGGGTGCCGCCACCCGCGTGGTCGACCTGCAGGGCCGCGCCGTGCTGCCCGGCTTGATCGACAACCACCTGCACATCATCCGCGGCGGCCTGAACTTCAACCTGGAGTTGCGCTGGGACGGCGTGCGCAGCCTGGCCGATGCCATGGCCATGCTGCGCCAGCAGGTGGCGATCACGCCGGCACCGCAATGGGTGCGTGTGGTCGGCGGCTTCACCGAACACCAGTTCGCGGAGAAGCGGCTGCCCACCGTCGACGAGCTCAACGCCGCCGCGCCCGATACGCCCGTCTTCATCCTGCACCTGTACGACCGTGCCCTGCTCAACGGGGCCGCGCTGCGGGCCGTGGGCTACGGCAAGAACACGCCCGCGCCGCCCGGCGGCGAGATCGTGCGCGATGCCGCCGGCAACCCCACCGGCCTGCTGCTGGCCAAGCCCAATGCGGCCATCCTGTATGCCACGCTGGCCAAGGGGCCGAAGCTGCCACCCGAGTACCAGCTCAACTCCACGCGTCACTTCATGCGCGAACTCAACCGCCTGGGCGTGACCGGCGCCATCGACGCGGGCGGGGGCTTCCAGAACTACCCCGAGGACTATCAGGTCATCCAGCAACTCGCGGACGCCGGGCAGCTCACCATCCGCCTGGCCTACAACCTGTTCACGCAGAAGCCCAGGCAGGAGAAGCAGGACTTCCTGAACTGGACGGCGTCCTCGAAGTACAAGCAGGGCGACGACTACTTCCGCCACAACGGCGCGGGCGAGATGCTGGTGTTCTCGGCCGCCGACTTCGAGGACTTCCGCCAGCCGCGGCCCGACATGGCCCCCGAGATGGAAGGCGAGCTGGAAGAGGTGGTGCGCGTGCTGGCCCAGAACCGCTGGCCCTGGCGCCTGCATGCCACCTACGACGAGACCATCAGCCGCGCGCTGGACGTGTTCGAGAAGGTGAACCGCGACACGCCGCTGGCCGGCCTGAACTGGTTCTTCGACCATGCCGAGACGATCTCGGAGCGCTCCATCGACCGCATCGCAGCGCTGGGCGGCGGCGTGGCCGTGCAGCACCGCATGGCCTACCAGGGCGAGTATTTCGTCGAGCGCTACGGCGCCGCCGCGGCCGAGGCCACGCCGCCGGTCAAGCGCATGCTCGAGAAGGGCATCCACGTCTCGGCCGGCACCGACGCCACCCGCGTGGCCTCGTACAACCCCTGGGTCTCGCTGTCATGGCTGATCACCGGCCGCACGGTGGGCGGGCTGCAGATCACGCCGCAGCGCAACCTGCTCGACCGCGAGACCGCGCTTCGCATGTGGACCGAGAAGGTCACCTGGTTCTCGAACGAGGAAGGCCGCAAGGGCCGCATCGAGGCCGGGCAGTTCGCCGACCTGATCGTGCCCGACCGCGACTTCTTCGCCTGCCCCGAATCCGACATCGCCGACACCAGCGCGCTGCTCACGGTGGTGGGCGGCAAGGTCGTCTACGGCGCCGGTCCATTTGCTACGCTGGACGAGGGCGGCCCGCCGCCCGCCATGCCCGACTGGTCGCCCGTGCGTCGCTATGGCGGCTACGGCGCCTGGGGCGCGCAGGAAGGCGCACCGCTGCAGGCCGCCCTGCGGCAGGCGGCCGCGTCCTGCGGCTGCGCGAGCGCCTGCAACGTGCACGGCCACGCGCATGCTGGCGCCTGGGGCAGCCGGCTGCCGGTGGGCGACCTCAAGAGCTTCTGGGGCGCGCTGGGCTGCGCCTGCTGGGCAGTCTGATGGCCTGGACGCAGTCTTCATGGGTGAGGCCGGTCTGCCTGCTGCTGCTGTGCGCGGCCTACCTGCAGGGCGGACTGGTCAAGGCCTTCGACTTCGCCGGTGCCGTGGCCGAGATGCAGCACTTCGGCATCGCGCCCGCCGCGCCGATGGCGCTGGCCGTGATCGTGCTCGAACTCGGCGCCTCGGCCATGGTCATCAGCGGCCGGCTGCGCTGGCTGGGCGCGCTGGTGCTGGCCGCCTTCACGCTGGGCGCCACCCTGGTCGCCCTTCGCTTCTGGGAAATGCCCCAGCCGCAACGCTTCATGGCGGCCAACGCCTTCTTCGAGCACCTGGGCCTGGTCGGCGGCTTCCTGCTGGTGGCCTGGCTCGACGGGCGGGAACGGCGGCATGGCTGAGGCGGGCAAGGAGAGCGGCAGCTTCGCGCCCCTGCGCCTGCCGGTGTTCGCCGTGCTGTGGTGCGCCACGGTGCTGGGCAACATCGGCAGCTTCATGCGCGACGTGGCCAGCGGCTGGCTGGTCACCGACCTGTCGCCCAGCCCCACGGCCGTCGCGCTGATCCAGACCGCGGCCACACTGCCGGTCTTCCTGCTGGCCATTCCGGCCGGCGTGCTGTCGGACATCCTGGACCGCCGACGCTTCCTCATCGCCGTCCAGCTGCTGCTGGCGGGCGTGAGCGCGGCGCTGCTGGTGCTCTCCCGCACCGGCGGGCTGACGGTGGAGCTGCTGATCGTGCTGACCTTCGTGGGCGGCGTGGGCGCGGCACTTATGGGACCGACCTGGCAGTCCATCGTGCCCGAGCTGGTGCCGCGCGCGCAGCTCAGGAACGCGGTGGCGCTCAACTCGCTGGGCGTGAACATCGCCCGCGCCGTCGGGCCGGCCCTTGGCGGCCTGCTGCTGGCCAGCTTCGGCGCGGCCATGACCTACGGTGCGGACGTGCTGAGCTATGTCTTCGTCATCGCCGCGCTGCTGTGGTGGCGCCGCCCGGCGCCGACGGCGGACGAGGGCCTGTCCGAGAACTTTCTCGGCGCCTTCCGCGCCGGCCTGCGCTATGCACGCGCCAGCCGCGAACTGCACGTGGTGCTGGTGCGGGCGGCGGTCTTCTTCCTGTTCGCGAGCGCGGCCTGGGCGCTGTTGCCCCTGGTCGCACGCCAGATGCTGAAGGGAACGGCCGGCTTCTACGGCGTGCTGATGGGCGCCGTGGGCGCAGGCGCCATCGTCGGTGCGCTCGTGATGCCGCGGCTGCGCGGACGGCTGAATGCGGACGGACTGGTGCTGATGGCCTCGGTGCTCACGGCGGTGGTGCTCGGCGCGCTGGTGCTGGCCCCGCCCCAGTGGCTGGCCGTGTTGCTGCTACTGGTGCTGGGCGTGGGCTGGATCACTGCCCTGACCACGCTCAACGGCGTGGCCCAGGCCGTGCTGCCCAACTGGGTCCGTGGCCGCGGCCTCGCCGTCTACCTGACGGTGTTCAACGGTGCCATGGCCGCGGGCAGCCTGGGCTGGGGGCTGGTGGCGCAGCAGATCGGCGTGCGGGGCGCGCTTGCCGCCGCTGCGCTGGGCCTGCTGGTGGTGGCCCTGCTCTTCCACCGCGTACGCCTGCCCGCGGGCGACGCGGACCTGCAGGCCTCGCGCCACTGGCCGGAGCCGTTGCTGGCCGAGCCCGTGGCCCATGACCGCGGCCCCGTGATGATCCAGATCGAGTACCGCATCCGTGCGGAAGACCGCCCCGCCTTCCTGGCCGCCGTGCGGCGCCTGGCCCCCGAGCGCCGGCGCGACGGGGCCTATGCCTGGGGCCTGCACGAGCACACGGCCGATCCGCAGCGCATCGTCGAATGGTTCATGGTCGAGTCCTGGGCGGAGCACCTGCGCCAGCACCACCGCGTGTCCCAGGCCGATGCGGACCTGCAGGGCGAAGTGGTCCGCTACCACATCGGCCCGGGGCAGCCCGAGGTCCACCACTTCCTGGCGCTCTGAACGTCAAGCCGCTTTTCCTTCCCTTCCCTGTCTTCCTCAACCCTGGAGATTTGCATGAGCTTCCTCACCCTGCGCGACGGAACCGACCTCTACTACAAGGACTGGGGCAGCGGCCAGCCCATCCTGTTCAGCCACGGCTGGCCCCTGAGCGCCGACATGTGGGACGCCCAGATGATGTTCTTCGCCGAGCGCGGCTACCGCACCGTCGCCTTCGACCGCCGCGGCTTCGGCCGCTCGGGCCAGCCGTGGACCGGCTACGACTACGACACCTTCGCCGACGACATCGCGCAGCTGATCGAGGCGCTGGACCTGAAGGACGTGGTGCTGGTGGGCTTCTCGATGGGCGGGGGCGACGTGACGCGCTACATCGCCCGGCATGGCAGCCGCCGCGTGGCCCGGCTGGCGCTGGTCAGCGCGGTGACGCCGCTGTTCGTCAAGACGGCGGACCATCCGGAGGGACCCGAGCCCGCCATGTTCGAAGGCCTGCGCGCAGGGCTGCTGGCGGACCGGCCGCAGTTCCTGGACGACTTCAGCACCATCTTCTACGGCACCAATCGGCCGGGGGCCAAGGTGTCGCAGGGCATCTTCAAGCAGACGCTGCAGATCGCGCTGCAGGCATCGATCAAGGGCACGCTGGACTGCGTGACGGCCTTTTCCGGCACCGACTTCCGCGCCGACATGGCGAAGATCGACGTGCCCACGCTGCTCATCCATGGCGACGACGACCAGGTGGTGCCCATCGAGGGCACGGGCAAGCTGGCCGCGCAGATGATCAAGGGCGCGACGCTCAAGGTCTACCCCGGTGCGCCCCACGCCACCTGCACCACGCACAAGGACCAGGTCAACGCCGACCTGCTCGCGCTGATCGAAGGCTGATCGCGGCGGCGGCCAGCGGCGTTGCAGGCCCTCAGTGGCCGGCGCCGCGCCGCCAGGTGCCCGGCGGCATGCCCATGTGCCGGGTGAACACGCGGGTGAAGTGGCTCTGGTCCGCAAAGCCACAGGCCAGCGCGATGGCCGCGAGCGACAGCCCGGGCTGCGCCAGCAGTGCCTGGGCCCGTGCCAGCCGCTGCGCCTGCACCCACTGGTAGGGCGTCTGGCCGGTCGTCTCGCGGAAGGCCTCGATGAAATAGCTGCGCGACAGGCCACAGGCCTCGGCGACGGCCTGGGCGCTCTGGTCTCCATCCACGCGCATCGCCAACATCTCCTTGGCGCGTGCCTCCTGGCGGGGTGACAGCCGGCGGCGCGGGCGCGTGCCGGCCGGCTGCGCGGCGCCTGCACGCAGGAGCAGTTGGGCGGCCATCGCCGCCGTGACCTGCTCGATGAACAGGCCGCAGCCCGGCTGCGGCCGACCGAGCGCGGGCAGCAGCGCCAGCGCCAGGTGGTGCAGCACCGTGTCATGGGCGCCCACCGGCGAGGCGGCCAGCAGCGCCCCCGGGGCCACGGGCCGCTCCGTGGCCTGGCGCAGCACGGCCTGCGGGAACTCCACCAGCAGGAAGTCGAAACCTGTCTTCATGTCGGCGCGGTAACGCTCGCCAAAGTCGCGCAGGTAGATCGCGCCGCAGCCGAAGTCGTGCGTGCTGGCGTGTCGCGCGTGCAGGATGCGTCGGCGATGCCCCGGGGCGAGCGAGATGCCCAGCAGCAGGCCCCTGTCCGAGGGAGCGGTCTCCACCGGCCCGAGCTGGGTCGTCGTCACGGCCTTGCGATAGACACGGACGCCGCCGGCGTCGAGCTCGTCATCGTGCACCAGCGTGCTGGCGGTGCAGCCGAGCGCATCGCGCGGCGCCATCGTCAAAGGCGAAGGGGTGAAGTGCATGGGATCTCCGCGGTGGCCCGACATCATCCACGCTTTCGCGCAACGCGCAGGCGGCGCGCCGCCGGCGCAGGCTCCGGCAACGCGCCCAGCTCCACAAGATACGCGCAGAACATGTCGGCCATGGCGGCCGAGTAGGCCTCGATCTCGGCCGGCTTGCGGGGCTTGTCGGAGAAGGCCTTGCCCACGCCGCTCAGCGTGTCCAGGATCAGGTCGCCGGCGCGGGTGCGCGTGGGGCCGGCCGCCTCGGGCAGCACCGTCTTGAGGAAGACGCGGAAGGCCCGGGCGCTGGTCGCCCGTGCTTCGCCGGCCTCGGGCGCATCGCGGTACATCGGTGCGGCATCGGCCAGCGCGGTGCGCACCTCGGCCTCCTCGCATTCGGAGCGGATGAAAGCCAGCACCAGCCGCCGCAGCCGAGCGAGCGGGGGCAGGGCCTCGTCTTCCAGGATGCCGCGCATCAGCGTGGTGGTGCGCTGCCATTCGTCGCTCTGAAGCCGGAACAGGATCGCCGCCTTGTTGGGAAAGTACTGGTAGAGGGAACCGACGCTGACACCCGCCTTCTCCGCCACACGGGCCGTGGTGAAGCGCTGCGCGCCTTCCTGCGCCAGAACCTGAACAGCCGCTTCGAGCACTGCCGCCACCAGGTTGGCGGAGCGGGCCTGCTGGGGCTCCTTTCTCGAGGACAGAGGTGCGCTGCGACGTGGGCTCATGGCAAGGGCTGCGAATGCGAATGGAAAACCTGACGAACTCGTCGCATTATCGGCGCATGACTTCCATACCTCCTCCAACGACTTCTTCCGCGCCGATGCCGCTGCCCTTCTGGTGTCTGGTCGGCGTGCTTTTCGTGGCCTGCCTGTGCGTGGGCATGACACTGCCGACGGTGCCGCTGTTCGTGGCCGGCACGCTGGGTCTGGGCAATGCCTGGGCCGGGCTGGCGGTGGGCATCGCCTTCCTGGCCACCATCCTCAGCCGCGGCGTCGCCGGCACGCTCACCGACCGGCAGGGCGCCAAGGTGGCGACGGTGCGCGGCCTGCTCTGCTACATCGCCGGCGCGCTGGTGTGCCTGGCGGCCGGGCTGCCGGGCCTGCGCGCCATCGCGGCGTACGAGGTGCTGCTGATCGGGCGCCTGCTCATCGGCGTGGGCGAAAGCCTGGTGGCCGTGGGCACCATCACCTGGTGCATCGGCCTGGTGGGGCCGGCCCGCTCGGGCCAGGTGCTGGCGTGGATCGGGGCCGCCATCTACGGCGCGCTGGCCGTGGGCGGGCCGCTGGGCATCGCGCTGTACGACCGTCTGGGTCTGGCCGGTGCGATGGCCGTGGCCACCGGCCTGCCGGCGCTGGCGCTGCTGGCCGTGGCACGGCTCGACGGCATGCCCGTGATGGCAGCCGCCCAACGTCCCTCCATCTGGCGCGTGGTCGGCCGCATCGCGCCGCAGGGGGCCATCGTGTGCCTGCAGGGCATCGGATTCGCCGCCATCGGCGCCTTCTTCGCGCTGCATTTCCGGGCCCAGGGCTGGGCGCATGCGGGCCTGGGCCTGACTGCATTCGGCGCCGGCTTCGTGCTGGTGCGGCTGCTGTTCGGCGGCCTGCCCGACCGCATCGGCGGCCTGCCGGTGGCCGCCGCCTCGCTGGCCGTGGAGACACTGGGCCAGGCGATTCTGTGGACCGCCGCCACGCCGACCGCAGCCTTGGCCGGCGCCTTCATGACGGGCCTGGGCTGTTCGATGGTGTTCCCGGCCATGGGCCGCGACGTGGTGCACCGCGTGGCGCCGCCCCTGCGCGGCACGGCCATGGGCGCCTTCTCGGCCTTCCAGGACCTCGCCTACGGCCTGACCGGCCCGCTGGCCGGGCTGCTGGCCGACCGCGCGGGCTACCGCGGCGTGTTCCTCGTCGGCACCGTGGCCGCGGTACTGGGGCTGACCATTGCGCTCGGGCTGTGGATCGCCGCCCGCCGGCCCGCCGCGACGTCCCAGTAAATCGACCGCGGCCGGCAGGCGGCGATGAAGCCACCTGCCGGCCGCAAGGCCGAGTGCGTCATGTCAGTTTTCCGCGGCGCTGCGTGCCACCCACGCCGCATGAAACTGGCGCGACGCCAACGATCAAATGGCCGCGGAGCAGGCCACGCCAGGGCACCCGAGGAACTGGCTTTGCCAGGCCTCTGGGTGCGCCCCCTCCAAGCCGAAGGCGCCAGAGAGGGGGAGCCGCGAAGCGGCATGGGGGTGCCTTTTTATTTCACGCCAGCGTGTACGCCGTCTTCACGATGGTGAAGAACTCCTGCGCATAGCGCCCCTGCTCGCGCGGACCGTAGCTGCTGCCCTTGCGCCCGCCAAAGGGCACGTGGTAGTCCACGCCCGCGGTGGGCAGATTGACCATCACCATGCCGGCCTGGCTGTGGCGTTTGAAGTGGGTGGCGTACTTCAGGCTGGTGGTGGCGATGCCGGCCGACAGGCCGAACTCGGTGTCGTTGGCGGTGGCCAGCGCCTCGTCGTAGTCCTTCACCCGGATCACGCTGGCCACGGGGCCGAAGATTTCCTCGCGGTTGATGCGCATGGTCTTGCCGCTGTCGCTGAACAGCGCCGGGGCCATGTAGAAACCTTCGGTGCCGCGCGACAGGCGCTCACCGCCCACGGCCAGCGTGGCGCCTTCGGCCTTGCCGATCTCGACGTAGCTCAGGTCCTGCTCGAGTTGCGACTGGCTGGAGACCGGGCCGATGTCGGTGCCCTGGCCCAGCGCATCGCCCACGTTGATCTTCGCCATGCGGGCCTTCATGGCCTCGATGAAGCGCGGGTAGATGCCCTCGGTCACGATCAACCGGCTCGACGCGGTGCAGCGCTGGCCGGAGGAATAGAAGGCACTTTGCACGCACAGCTCGACCGCCTGGTCCAGGTTGGCATCGTCCAGCACCACCTGCGGGTTCTTGCCGCCCATCTCCAGCTGGACCTTCTTGCCGCTCTTGACGCATTCCAGCGCGATGCCGCGGCCCACGCCCACCGAGCCGGTGAAGCTGATCGCATGGATGCCCGGATGCTGCACCAGCGCATTGCCGATGACGCTGCCACGACCCATCACCAGGTTGAACACGCCGGCCGGAATGCCCGAGCGGTGGATGATCTCGGCCAGCGCCCAGCTGCTGCCCGGCACCAGGTCGGCGGGCTTGAGCACCACGCAGTTGCCGAAGGCCAGGGCCGGCGCGATCTTCCAGGCCGGAATGGCGATGGGGAAGTTCCACGGCGTGATCAGGCCCACCACGCCCACCGGCTCGCGCGTGATCTCCACGCCGATGCCGGGGCGCACCGAAGGCACGGTCTCGCCCGACAGGCGCAGGCATTCGCCGGCGAAGAACTTGAAGATCTGGCCGGCGCGCGTGACCTCGCCGATGCCTTCGGCGCGGGTCTTGCCCTCCTCGCGCGCCAGCAGCGCGCCCAGCTCTTCCTTGCGGGCCAGGATCTCGGTGCCGATCTTGTCCAGCGCGTCGCTGCGGGCCTGG
The DNA here is from genome assembly GCF_056314265.1 of Pseudacidovorax sp. DMC4. Lineage (NCBI taxonomy): Bacteria > Pseudomonadati > Pseudomonadota > Betaproteobacteria > Burkholderiales > Comamonadaceae > Pseudacidovorax > Pseudacidovorax sp. DMC4. Next base: position 143,738 of record NZ_JBQUYR010000009.1, read on the forward strand.
ACCGAGCCGGTGGACCAGGCCGGGAAGGCGGCGGTCGCGGCCGCCACGGCGGCATCGACATGCGAGGCATCGCCCTGCGTGTACTGGCCGATCACGTCCGCCAGGTTGCTGGGGTTGAGGTTGGGGCTGTAGCTGGCACCGGCCAGCCATTCGCCGTTGATGAGGTTGTTGAATTCGCTCATGAGAAGACTCCTTGTCGAATGACGGAATGGCTCAGCGCACCATGGCCGGGCGCTTGTTGTCGAACTTCCAGCCGGGAATCAGGTACTGCATGGCGATCGCGTCGTCGCGCGCGCCCAGGCCATGCTGCTGATACAGCGCGTTGGCGCGCTGCAGCGCGGCGCGGTCCACGGTGACGCCCAGGCCCGGGACCTTGGGCACCTCGACGAAGCCGCCGCGGATCTGCAGCGGGTTCTGCGTAAGGAACTGGCCGTCCTGCCAGATCCAGTGCGTGTCGATGGCCGTGACCTTGCCCGGCACGGCCGCCGCCACGTGCGTGAACATGGCCAGCGAGATGTCGAAGTGGTTGTTGGAATGCGAGCCCCAGGTCAGGCCCCAGTCGCGGCAGGTCTGGCCCACGCGCACGCTGCCGGCCATGGTCCAGAAGTGGGGGTCGGCCAGCGGAATGTCCACCGACTGCAGCGACAGCGCATGCACCATCTGCCGCCAGTCGGTGGCGATCATGTTGGTGGCGGTGGGCAGGCCGGTGGCACGGCGGAACTCGGCCATCACCTCGCGACCGCTGAAGCCGCCTTCGGCGCCGCACGGGTCCTCGGCATAGGCCAGCACGCCGCGCATGTCGCGCATCAGGCGGATGGCGTCCTTGAGCAGCCAGCCGCCGTTCGGGTCCAGCGTGACGCGCGCGTGCGGAAAGCGCTCGGCGAGCGCGCGGACGGCCTCGATCTCCTGCTCACCGGCCAGCACGCCACCCTTGAGCTTGAAGTCGTTGAAGCCGTAGCGTGCATGGGCGGCCTCGGCCTGGCGAACGATGGCCTCGGGCGTCATGGCGGTCATGTGGCGCACCTGGGCCCAGTCGTCGCTGGCGCTGCGGTCCTCGCCCGGCTTCACGTAGGGCAGGTCGGTCTTGTCGGAAGGGCCGACGAAGAACAGGTAGCCCAGCATCTCCACCCGCTCGCGCTGCTGGCCTTCGCCCAGCAGGGCCGCCACCGGCACGCCGAGGTACTGGCCGAGCAGGTCGAGCAAGGCGGATTCGATGGCCGTGACCGCATGCACGCCGATGCGCAGGTCGAAGGTCTGCAGGCCGCGGCCGCCCGGGTCGCGGCCGGCGAGGGCCTGTTGCACGCGCTGCAGCAGCTGCAGATGCTGGCCGATGGATTGGCCGACGAGCTGCGGGCGGCTGTCCTCCAGGGCCTGCCGGATGCCCTCGCCGCCGGGCACCTCGCCCACGCCGGTGCGGCCGGCGCTGTCGTGCACCAGCAGCACGTTGCGGGTGAAGAAGGGCGCGTGGGCACCGCTGAGGTTCATCAGCATGCCGTCGCGGCCGGCGACCGGGATGACTTCGATGTCGGTGATGGTGGGCGTGTGACTCATGATCGACGCAGAGGGATGGGAAAAGCGGCCCGCGCTCATCGCGCGGCCGCTTCGATGGCCGGTCAGCTGCGGGGCGCCAGCCGCCCTGGAGTGTGCCGGCAATGCAGTGCCTGGATTACTGCGGGCCCAGCTTGGCAATCAGTGCCTCGAGCGCGGCATACTCGTCGGCCTTGAGGTCGGTCAGCGGCGTGCGCACCGGGCCGGCACCATGGCCGACGATCTTGGCGCCGGCCTTGACGATGCTCACCGCATAGCCCTGGCCCTTGTTGCGGATGGCCAGGTAGGGCATGAAGAAGTCCTTCAGCAGGCGATGCTGCGTGGCCATGTCGTCATCGCGAACAGCTTCGTAGAACTGCATCGCCGTCTTCGGGATGAAGTTGAAGACGGCCGACGAGTACACCGGCGTGCCCAGCGCCTTGTAGGCCGCCGCATAGACCTCGGCCGTGGGCAGACCGCCCAGGTAGGCGAAGCGGTCGCCCATGGTCAGGAAGATGGAACTCATCAGCTCGATGTCGCCGATGCCGTCCTTGAAGCCGATCAGGTTGGGGTTGCGCTCGGCCAGCTTGGCCAGCGTCTCGGGCATCAGCTTGGCCTGGCCGCGGTTGTAGACGATGACGCCGAACTTGACGCTCTTGCACACGGCCTCGACATGGGCGGCCAGGCCTTCCTGGCCGGCTTCGGTTAGGTAGTGCGGCAGCAGCAGGATGCCGTGGGCGCCGGCCCGCTCGGCAGCCTGCGCGCACTGGATGGCGAAGCGCGTGGGACCGCCGGCGCCGGCAATGATCGGCACCTTGCCGCGGCAGGTGTCGACCGCGGTCTTGATGATCTCGGGGTATTCGTCGGCGGTGAGCGAGAAGAACTCTCCGGTGCCGCCGGCCGCGAACAGCGCGCTGGCGCCATACGGGGCCAGCCATTCGAGGCGCTCGATGTAGCCCTTCTTGTCGAAGTTGCCCTCGGCGTCGAAGTCCGTCAGCGGGAAGGACAGCAGGCCGGAGCCCATGATGGTCTTGAGGTCTTGCGGGTTCATCTGCAGGTTTCCTGGAAGCGTTTGTTGAAAGAAGAAGAAGAAAAAGAAGGGAAGCGCTCAGTCGAGCTTGATGCCGGCCTGCCGCACCACGGTGGCCCAGCGGGCGCGTTCCTTGTCGAAGAACTGCTCTTCCTGGGCGCCGGTCATGGTCACGACCTCGGCGCCCTGCCCTGCAAGGCGCGAGCGCACTTCGGCAGAGCGGATGGCAGCGATGAATTCGCGGTTGAGCCGCTGCACGATGGCGTCCGGCGTGCCGCGCGGCGCCTTGACGCCCTGCCAGGTGCCCGACTCGAAGCCGGGCACGCCCTGCTCCGCGATGGTGGGCACGTCGCCTACCAGCGGCATGCGCGTGGGCTTGGAGACGCCCAGCAGCTTGAGCTTGCCGCTCTGCACATGCGGCAGCGTGGCGAGCATGCCGTTCATGAGCACCTGCGTCTGGCCGCCCACGGTGTCCTGGATGGCCTGCACGCCGCCCTTGTAGGGCACGTAGGTCCAGCGGGCGCCGCTGGCGCGCTCCAGCGCCACGCCGGCCAGGTGCGGCGCGCTGCCGGTGGCGGTGACGGCGAAGTTCAGGTCGCTGGTCTTCGACAGCGCCACCAGTTCCTGCAGCGTGTTGGCCTTGACCGAGGGATGCACCACCAGCAGGTGCGGCGAATAGGCCAGCATGGTCACGCCACGCAGGTCCTTGGAAGGGTCGAAGGGCAGCCGCGTGTAGACCGACGGACTGATGGCCAGAGCGCCGACGTCGCACAGCAGCACGGTGTAGCCGTCCGGCGCGGCCTTGGCGACCATGTCCGCGCCCAGGTTGCCGTTGGCACCCGGCTTGTTGTCCACGATCACGCTCTGGCCCAGCGCCTGCGACAGCGGCTGGCTGATGGACCGCGCAATGATGTCGGACGAGCCGCCCGGCGGATAGGGCACCACGATGCGGACCGGCTTGGACGGCCAGGTGTCCGCGGCGCGGACGGCGCCCGAGGCCACGAGCGCAGCACCTGAGGCACCACTGACGAACTGGCGGCGGTTGAGGGTCATGTCTGTCTCCGTCTTGGTTTGAAACGCGTGGCGGCTTGGATGACGCGTCGTTGTTGGCCGTCTTGTTGTCAGTCATCGTACAACTAAGTCCACGCCCTTCTCGGGCAAAGACCCCACTCCGTGCTCAGGTTGTGGCGGCGGAAGCCTGGCGCTGCGCCGCCTCCTCGCGGGCACGGCGCAGGCGCTCGCGGCTGTTGGTCAGGTGGATGCGCATGGCGGCGCGCGCGGCATCGGCATCGCCCCGCGCGATGGCCGAGAAGATCTCCTCGTGCTCGCGGTTTACGCGCTCCAGGTATTCGCCGCGGTGGGCCTGGTTGCGGATCGCGCTGACGCGCGTGCGCGGGATGATGTTGGTGCCCAGGTGGCCCAGAATCTCGGCGAAGTAGGGATTGCCGGTGGCCTGCGCGATGGCGAGGTGGAAGCGGAAATCCGGCGAAATGGAGTCGCCCGCGTCGCCCGCGTCCTGCGCGAAGGCGTCCAGGGCTTCCCGCATCGCCTGAAGATGGGCTCCGGAGTGGCGCTGTGCGGCCAGGCCAGCGGCTTCGGTCTCCAGACTGATGCGCAGTTCCAGCACCGCCATCACATCGACCGCGGTGGGAATCTCGGACGCATCCAGGCTGAACATGCCGGCCGCCCGCGGCGGCAGCACGAAGGTGCCGATGCCATGGCGCGTCTCGACCAGCCCGGCTGCCTGCAGCCGGGACAGCGCCTCCCGCACCACCGTGCGGCTGACGCCATAGGTCTGCATGATGGCGGACTCGGTGGGCAGCTTGTCGCCCGGGCGGAGCTGACCGGCCCGGATGCGCTCACCCAGGTCGTCCACCAGGCCATGCGCCAGGCCACGCGCACGGCGCTGCGGCAGGGCCCGCACCGCCTCGTTCTCGGCAGGGGTCGCGGGCATGGCTGGAGCGGTCGAACGGGGCATGGAAGCCATCATAAGACGACGGCCCGTTGTACGACAACCTAGGACCTGACCGCCTTCCAGCCGGTGACCGCATGCGCCGCCGCCGCAAGGCGCGCACTTTGTGGCATGGTCGCGCTCCCACCCTGCCCTCTCTGCCCCGCCTGTCCATGAGTTCTCCGCGCAAGCGCGCTGCCACCATCCGCGACGTCGCCCTGGCGGCGAAGGTCTCCACTGCCACGGTGTCCAAGTTCGTCAACGGCGGCCAGCGCTTCACCGCCGAGGTCGAAGCCCGCATCACGCAAGCCGTGCGCGAACTGGGCTATTCGCTCAACCCGATGGCCCGCGGCATGATCACCGGCCGCACCGGCAACGTCGGCGTGGTGATCCTGGACATCCGCAACCCCTACTTCACCAGCCTCGTCAGCGGCGCCGCGCGGGTGGCGGCCGCGGCGGGCCTCAACCTCATCATTGCCGACGCGGCCGAAAGCACGTCGCCCGAGTTGGGGGTCCTGCAGTCGCTGTGCCGGCGCGTGGATGGGCTGGTGGTCAGCGCCCGCCTGCCGGCCGCCGCCATCCAGGGTGTGCTGGACAGCGGAACGCCGGTCGTCTTCTTCGGCCGCCCGTCCCCCTATCCGCAGCATGCCAGCGTGGGCTGCGACAACCACCAGGCCGGGCTGATGCTGGGCCGTCATCTACGGGACCTGGGCCACCGCCGCATCACCTACCTGGGTTTCTCCGGCGCGCGCTGGAGCGCCGACCGCGAGCGCGGCCTGCGCGAGGCCTTCCAGGGCGTAAAGGCCAGCGTGCGCACCGTCGACGCGTCGGCGCCTTCCACCGAGGAAGGCGAGCGGCTCGCCTCCAGCCTGCTGCTCTCGCCGGAACGGGGCGATGCCATCGTGGCCTACAACGACCTGCTGGCCATGGGGCTGCTGCTGGAGGCCCAGTCCCTGGGCATTGCGGTGCCGGACGAGGTGTCCGTCGCGGCCTTCGACAACATCGCCTACGGCCGCCTGGTGAGCCCGGCCCTGACCAGCGTGGACATGATGGGCGAGGCCACGGGCGAGCTCGCCATGCGCCGGCTGATCGGCGCCATCCACGGTGAAGATGTTGCAGCGCAGGAAAACGTTATCCCTCCGCGACTCGTCGCACGAAGCTCGACCCGCAGCCTCATCAAGGGTAAGCACTTAGTGCGCTGAACTTGACGCCGGCACAGGCCGTGCGCACCATCGCGCCCAGCCCTTCGTGGCTTTTTTCAAGCCGCGAAGTTAAACGTTTACCTTCGATGCAGCACCGTTGCATCCCGTCGATCACAGGCCGCCGATTCCATGACCGCCCTTTCCTCCTCCAGTCCTGCCCGTCGCCTGCAGCGGCTGCTGCTCACCGGCGCGGCCGGCGGCCTCGGCCAGGTGCTGCGGGAGCGGCTCGTGCCCTTTGCCGAGCGGCTTCGCGTCTCGGACATCGCGCCGCTGGGCGCCGCGCGCGGCGCGCACGAGGAGGTCGTGCCGTGCGACCTGGCCGACAAGGCGGCCGTGCACGACCTGCTGGCCGGCTGCGACGCCATGGTCCACCTGGGCGGCATCTCGGTGGAGCGACCCTTCGAGCAGATCCTCGAGGCCAACATCAAGGGCATCTACAACGTCTACGAGGCCGCGCGTCGCCAGGGCGTGGGCCGCATCGTGTTCGCCAGCTCCAACCATGTGATCGGCTTCTACAAGCAGACCGAGCACATCGACGCCACTGCCATGCGCCGGCCCGATGGCTACTATGGCCTGTCCAAGTCCTTCGGCGAGGACATGGCCCAGTTCTACTGGGACCGGTACGGCATCCAGACGGTGAGCATCCGCATCGGCTCCTCGTTCCCGGCGCCTGCCAACCGCCGCATGATGAGCACCTGGCTCAGCTACGACGATCTCACGCGACTGGTGGAGCGGTCCCTCTTCACGCCGGAGGTCGGCCACACGGTGGTCTTCGGCGCATCGGCCAACCGCGACGTATGGTGGGACAACCGCGCCGCGGCCCATTTGGGCTGGGTGCCGCAGGACGGCTCCGAGGTCTTCCGCGCGCAGGTTGAAACCCAGCCGCCGGTGGCGGCCGACGACCCCAACGCCATCTACCAGGGCGGTGCCTTCACTGCCCAGGGCCCCTTCGGAGACTGAGGCCGTGCAGGCATCCAAAGCCGAACTCGTCGTCGACGCGCGCCACGGCACGGGTGAGAGCCCGGTGTGGCATGCGGGCGAGCAGGCGCTGTACTGGGTGGACATCCCAGGCCGCACGCTTAACCGCTGGGCGGCGGCCGACGGCCACCGGCAATGGGCCACGCCGCAGATGCCCGCCTGCATCGCCGCCGTGGCGGGCCGGCCCGGCCAGTGGCTGGCCGGCATGGAGGACGGCGTGCACACGCTCACCCTCGGCTCCGGCAGCCAGGCGCAGCTCACAGTCCTGGCACCGGTGCAGCATGTCCGCCCAGGCATGCGCTTCAACGACGGCCGATGCGACCGCCAGGGCCGCTTCTGGGCGGGCACCATGCTGATGGACATGGGCGCTGCCGCGCGTGTCGGCGTGCTCTACCGGCTGGACGGCGCAGCGCTGCAGCCCGTGCTGGGCGACCTCATCACACCCAACGGCCTGGCCTTCAGCCCGGACGGCCGCACGATGTACCTGTCGGATTCGCATCCCGACGCGCAGGCCATCTGGGCCTTCGACTACGACCCGGACACGGGCACGCCCATCAACCGGCGCCTCTTCGCCGACATGAAGCCCCTGCCCGGCCGGCCCGACGGTGCCGCCATCGACGTCGACGGCGGCTACTGGATCTGCGGCAACGATGCCGGTCTGGTGCACCGCTTCACGCCCGACGGCCGGCTCGACCGTTCGCTCGAAGTGCCCGTCAAGAAGCCCGCCATGTGCGCATTCGGCGGCGCCGCGCTCGACACCCTCTTCGTCACCTCGATCCGGCCGGCTGGCGACCTGTCGGATCAACCCCTGGCCGGCGGCGTCTTCGCGCTGCAGCCGGGAACGCAGGGCCTGCCCGAGCCGGCCTGGCAACCCTGAAGCCCCAAGAAGACCGCCACACCACCCCCAGGATCCACACGAGGAAGACAACATGAAGACCCTTCGTTTCAAGACCACCCTGCTCGCCCTGGCCGCCAGTGCCGCGGCGCTGGCGGCGCAGGCGACCGAGTTCCGCTCGGCCGACATCCATCCCGACGACTACCCGACGGTCACCGCCGTGAAGTTCATGGGCGAGCGGCTCAAGCAGTTGTCGGGCGGCAAGCACAGCATCAAGGTGTTCAACAACAGCGCGCTGGGCAGCGAGAAGGACACCATCGAGCAGACCAAGATCGGCGCGCTGCAGATGGTGCGCGTGAACATCGCGCCCATGAACAACATCTGCCCCGAGACGCAGGTGCCGACCATGCCCTTCCTGTTCCGCTCCACCGACCACCTGCACAAGGTGCTGGACGGCCCGATCGGCGAGGACATCCTCAAGAGCTGCGAGAAGCAGGGCTTCATCGGCCTGGCCTTCTACGACAGCGGCGCCCGCTCGATCTACACCGCCAAGAAGCCGGTGCGCAGCCTGGCCGATGTGAAGGGCCTGAAGATCCGCGTTCAGCAGTCCGACCTGTGGGTGGCGCTGGTGGAGGCCATGGGCGGCAATGCCACGCCCATGCCCTTCGGCGAGGTCTACACGGCGCTCAAGACCGGGCTGGTGGATGCGGCCGAGAACAACTATCCGTCGTACGAGAGCTCGCGCCACTTCGAGGTGGCCAAGTACTTCGCCAAGACCGAGCATTCGATGGCGCCGGAGATGCTGCTCTTCTCCAAGCGTGCCTGGGACCGCCTCTCGCCCGAGGAGCAGGGCTGGATCCGCCAGGCGGCCAAGGAGTCGGTGCCCTACATGCGCAAGCAGTGGGCCGAGCGCGAGGCCAAGTCGCTGGCCGCGGTGAAGGCCGGCGGCGCCGAGATCATCGAAATCGACAAGAAGCCCTTCGAGGCCGCCATGAAGCCCGTGTACGACAAGTTCATCACCGACGCGCGGCTGAAGGACCTGGTCAAGCGGGTGCAGGACACGCAGTAAGCCGCGGCGGGGTTCGGGCTCCTTCCCCCTCTGGGGGAAGGCGGGGATGGGGGCCAGCGGCGCATCGAACGCTGCTGCCTTGCTACCGCCGCCGGCCCCCACCCCTGCCCTCCCCCAGCGGGGGAGGGAGAAAGAAGGAATTCGTCATGTACTCCCGCTTCTGCCGCGCCCTCGCGCGCGCCTGCATGGTGCTGGGCATCGTCGGCCTCGTCGCAGTGATCTGCGCCGTGAGCTGGCAGGTGTTCGGTCGCTACATCCTCAACAGCACACCCACCTGGGCCGAAAGCCTGGCGCTGCTGATGGTGCTCTACGTCACCATGTTCGGCGTGGCCGTGGGCGTGCGCGACGCCGGCCACATCGGGCTGGAATCGCTGCTCGTGCTGGCACCACCCCGGCTTCGACTCAAGCTGGAAATGCTGATCCACGTGCTGGTGGGCCTGTTCGGGGCCGCCATGGCATGGAATTGCGCCTACCTGGCCGAGTCGGTGTGGAGCTACCGACTGCCCACGCTCTTCATCTCCGAGGGCTGGAAGTACGTGCCGCCCAGCTTTGCCGGCGTGCTCATCGTGCTGTTCTCCATCGAACACATCCTGGCGTTGGCTCAGGGCCGCGAACTGGAGCCCTCGTGGACCTGACGCCCATGCGCTGCCGCCGCTCCCTTTTCATCACGCGCCCCGCGCACGTCCCTCGTCCTGCCGCGCGCCTGGAGGCCGCATGACCATCCCGCTGCTCATCCTGACCCTGTCGTTCACCGCCCTGCTGCTGCTGGGCGTACCGGTGGCCTTCTCCATCGGGCTGTCGGCCCTGGCCACGCTGCTCTACGAAGGCCTGCCGCTCGCGGTGGGCTTCCAGCAGATGATGTCGGGCATGGGGATCTTCTCCTTCCTGGCGATCCCCTTCTTCATCTTTGCCGGTGAGCTGATGCTGTATGGCGGCATCGCGGACCGCATCGTCGACTTCGCCAAGTCGCTGGTCGGCCATGTGCGCGGCGGCCTGGGCATGAGCAACGTGGTGGCGTGCACGCTGTTCGGCGGCGTCTCGGGCTCGCCGGTGGCCGACGTGTCGGCCATGGGCGCGGTGATGATCCCGATGATGAAGAAGGAGGGCTACCACGCCGACTATGCGGTCAACGTGACCACGCATGCGGCCCTGGTGGGGGCGCTGATGCCCACCAGCCACAACCTCATCATCTATTCGCTGGCGGCGGGCGGCAAGGTGTCGATCGCGGCGCTGATCCTGGCCGCGCTGATGCCGGCCATCATCCTCACGCTGTGCAACCTGCTGGCGGCCTATGTGGTGGCGGTGCGCCGCGGCTATCCGGCCGGCACCTTCCCGGGCTGGGCCATCGTCGCGCGCAGCTTCGCGGCGGCGCTGCCGGGCCTCTTCATCGTGGTGCTGATCCTGGGGGGCATCCTGTCCGGCATCTTCACCGCCACCGAGTCCGCGGCCGTGGCGGTGCTCTATGCGCTGGCGCTGACGATCTTTCTGTACCGCACGCTCAAGTGGGCGCACTTCATCAAGGCGGCGGCCAAGGCGGTGCGCACCACGGGCGTGATCCTGCTGCTGATCGGCATCTCCAGCACCTTCGGCTACCTGATCAGCCTGTATGGCGTGGCGGAGCTGACGGGGCAGATGCTGTCCAAGGTGTCGACGACGCCCTGGGTGATCTTCCTGCTGATCAACGTCATCCTGTTCCTGCTGGGCACCTTCCTGGACATGGCGGCGACGATCCTGCTGTGCACGCCCATCTTCCTGCCCATCGCGCAGCAGTACGGCATGACTTCGGTGCAGTTCGGCATCCTGATGCTGATCAACTGCGCGCTGGGACTGAACACGCCGCCGGTGGGCACCACGCAGTTCGTCGGTTGCGCCATCGGCGGGGTGTCGGTGGGCGAGGTGATGCGCACCATCTGGCCCTTCTATGGCGCGCTGATCCTGGCGCTCGGGCTGGTGACCTTCGTGCCGCAGTTCAGTCTGTGGCTACCAAGCATGTTCATGGTCGTGAGGTAGAGAAGCGCCTCACACGACCGCCGCTCAGCCACCGGCCGTGGATTCGCGTTCGACGATGCGGAAGCCGACGTCCACGACCGGCTGAGCGACCGGCTCGCCGCGGGCACGGGCCAGGACCATCTCGGCGGCCAGACGGCCGATCCCGGGCCCGTCGACCAGCACCGTGCTCAGACTGGGCAGCAGATGCGCGGAAAAGTCGGCATTGCCGAAGCCGCAGATCGCCAGGTCCTGTGGCACGCGCAGGCCACGCGCATGCGCCTCGACCAGCACGCCATGCGCCAGCTGGTCGGAGCTGCAGCAGATCATGCGCAGTGCCGGATCCTGCGCCAGCAGGTCGGCCAGCGCGCGGCGGCCGCGCTCCAGGTTGCTGGGGGCAGCCACGCAGGCCGTGGGCACCTCGCGGCCGAAGGCGGCAATGAAGCCCTCGCGCCGCTGCATCGCGCGGTGATCGTCGGCGGTGGCGATGCCCACGCGCTGCCAGCCCCGGGCCAGGCAGAAGCCCGCCAGCGCACTGCCCACCTTGAGGTGCGAAAAGCCCACCAGCATGTCCACCGGGCGCTGCGACAGGTCCCAGATTTCGACCACCGGCACGCCCGCTCGGCGCAGTCGCTCGCGCGCGCCCTGCGACTGGATCAGTCCCGCAAAGACGATGCCGTCGGGCTGGCGGCTGATCATGGTGTTAAGTACGGCCTCCTCGCGCGCGGCGTCGTAGCGCGTTTGGCCCAGCAGCACCTGGTAGCCCTCTTCCGCCAGCGTCTCGGTCAGCGTCTGGACGGATGGCAGGAACTGCGCGACCGACAGCGCCGGCACGATGCCCGCGACCATGCGGCTGCGACGTGACTTGAGGCCGCCGGCGAGAAGGTTTGGGATGTAGCCCGTTGCCTCCACTGCCTGCTGCACCAGGGCAATGGTCTTGGGCGACACCAGGGCAGGATTGCTGAGGGCCCGCGAGGCCGTGATCGGCGAGACGCCTGCAGCACGTGCAACGTCGTGCAGCGTGGCGGGCTTGAGGGGCGGAGAAACGCTCATGGCAGGAAGGCCCGGGAGCCTAACAGCTTCACGCCCGACGACGCTCGCGGCCCCGGGGCGTCCGTGCCGCGGCACCCCTTGCCGAAGCGCGCGCGCCCAGTCGCGTATGAGGGCACGTTGACAGCAGAAATGACAACGATATCATTCGACCGCCGTCCGTTCCGGTACTCCAACAGCAATGACAAGCCGGGGCTGCGCGCCAAAATGACAACGTTGTCATTTCAGCCCATCCAATCAGGAGACATCATGAAGAAATTCCTTTGCGCAGCATTGGCCGGCCTGTCACTGGCCGCGGCCGCCGCCGACGCCTGGCCGAACAAGACCGTCACGCTGGTCGTGCCCTTCCCTCCCGGCGGCTCCACCGACCAGGTGGCCCGGGCGCTGATGCCGGTGATGAGCGAGTCGCTCAAGCAGAGCTTCATCGTGGACAACCGGGCCGGCGCCACCGGCACCATCGGCGCCACCTTCGTCAAGCGCGCGCCGGCCGATGGCAACACCTTCCTGGTCACCTCCCTCGGCCCGCTGGTCATCGTGCCGCACCTGATGAAGGGCCTGCAGTTCGATCCGCTCAAGGACTTCGATCCGATCACCGTGGCCGTGGCCTCGCCCAACGTGCTGGTCGTGCCGGCCGCGTCACCGCACAAGAGCGTGGCCGACGTCATCGCCTACGAGAAGGCCAATCCGGGCAAGATGACCTTCGCCTCCGCCGGCGCCGGCTCCAGCGACCACCTGACGGCCGAGCTGTTCTGGCAGCAGACCGGCACCACCGGCATCCATGTGCCCTACAAGGGCGGCGGTCCGGCCCATACCGACCTCATGGGTGGCCAGGTGGATGCCTCCTTCCAGAACGTGAACGCCGTGCTGCAGTACATCAAGGCCGGCCGCATGCGCCCGCTGGCCGTGACCAGCGCCAAGCGATCGCCGGTGCTGCCCGACGTCCCCACGCTGTCGGAGCTGGGCGTCAAGGGCGTCGAAGTGACCTCCTGGCAGGCCATCGTGGCCCCCAAGGGCCTGCCGGAGGACGTTCGTGAGAAGGCCGCCGCCGCCTTCGTCGCCGCCCTCAACGACCCGCGCGTCAAGGACCAGTTCACCGGCATCGGCTTCGAGATGGTGACCAACACGCCGGCCCAGTTCGCCACCTTCATGCAGGCCGAGTCCGCCCGCTGGAAGAAGGTGATCGAGACCGGAAAGATCTCGCTCGACTGAGCATCGACCTCGCCCTGCCCCGCACGCTTCCCTCCTGCACGCCATGTCCCACGACCGCATCACCTGGATCCGCCTGTCCTCCTGCTACCTGCCGCTGGCCACGCCCATCAGCGACGCCAAGGTGCTCACCGGACGGCAGAAGCCGATGACCGAGATCGCCATGCTCTTCGCGGAGGTGGAGACGAAGGACGGGCACCGCGGGTTGGGCTTCTCGTATTCGAAGCGCGCCGGCGGTCCCGGCCAGTTCGCGCACGCGAAGGAGGTGGCGCCTGCGCTGCTGGGCGAGGACCCGAGCGACATCGCGCGCCTGTGGACCAAGCTGTGCTGGGCCGGCGCCTCGGTCGGCCGCAGCGGCATGGGCGTGCAGGCCATCGGCGCCTTCGACGTGGCGCTGTATGACCTCAAGGCGCGGCGCGCTGGGCTGTCGCTGGCCAAGTTGCTGGGGGCGCAGCGCGAGTCGGTGCGCTGCTACAACACCTCCGGGGGCTTCCTGCACACGCCCATCGACCAACTGAAGGTGAACGCGGCCGCGTCCATCGAACGCGGCATCGGCGGCATCAAGCTGAAGGTGGGCCAGCCCGACGGCAGGATCGACATCCAGCGTGTGGAGGCAGTGCGCCAGCACCTGGGCGACCATGTGCCGATCATGGTGGATGCCAACCAGCAGTGGGACCGGCCGACGGCGCAGCGCATGTGCCGCATCTTCGAGCAGTTCAACCTGGTGTGGATCGAGGAGCCGCTGGACGCCTACGACCACGAGGGCCACGCCGCCCTGGCCGCGACCTTCGACACGCCCATCGGCACGGGCGAAATGCTCACCAGCGCCGCCGAGCACGGCGACCTGATCCGCCATCGCGCTGCCGACTACCTGATGCCGGATGCCCCACGCGTGGGTGGCATCACGCCCTTCCTCAAGATTGCGGCCCAGGCCGAGCATGCAGGTCTGATGCTGGGGCCCCATTTCGCCATGGAACTGCATGTGCACCTGGGTGCCATCTACCCGACCGAACCCTGGGTCGAACACTTCGACTGGCTGGAACCGCTGTTCAACGAACGGCTGGAGATCGCGGGCGGCCGAATGTTGGTGCCCACGCGCCCGGGCATGGGCCTGTCGCTGAGCGAGCAGGCCCGCAGCTGGACCCGCGAGACGGCCGAAGTGGGCGAACGCGCCTAAGCGTCCATTCGCGCCTTGACCTGACGAAGATCCCCCGATGAGCTCCACCCGCCCGCCCCTTCGCATCGCCATGCATCCCGCAGACAACGTGGCCATCGTGGCCAACGACGGCGGACTGCCGGCCGGCACCGTGTTCGCCGATGGCCTTACGCTGGTCGACAAAGTGCCCCAGGCCCACAAGGTGGCGCTGGAGGACATTCCCGAAGGCGGTGCGGTGCGCCGCTACAACGTCAACATCGGCTATGCGCTCAAGCCGATCCCGCGCGGCAGTTGGGTGCACGAGCGCCTGCTGCGCATGCCCGAGGCTCGCTCGCTGGAAGGCCTGCCGATAGCCACCGTGCGGCCCGAGCCCCTTGCGCCCCTGGAGGGCTACACCTTCGAGGGCTACCGCAATGCCGACGGCTCGGTCGGCACCCGCAACATACTGGCCATCACCCAGACGGTGCAGTGCGTAGCCGGTGTGACCGACTTCGCCGTGCAGCGCATCAAGGCCGAGTTGCTGCCGCGCTATCCGAACGTGGATGACGTGGTGGCGCTCGAGCATTCATATGGCTGCGGCGTGGCCATCGATGCGCCCGATGCGGTGGTGCCGATCCGCACGCTGCGCCACATCAGCCTCAACCCCAACTTCGGCGGCGAGGTGATGGTGGTCAGCCTGGGCTGCGAGAAGCTGCAGCCCGAGCGGCTGCTGCCGCCGGGCAGCATCCCGCTCGTCGACGAGCGAAACGTCGCCGACGTCGGCAAGGCCGAGGAAGCCCCGCTGGACGTGGTCTGCCTGCAGGACGAGGCCCACGTGGGCTTCATGTCCATGGTCGATTCCATCCTGCGGCAGGCCGAGGTGCACCTGGCGCGCCTCAATGCCCGCCGCCGCGAGACGGTGCCGGCCAGCGAGCTGGTGGTGGGCGTGCAGTGCGGCGGCAGCGATGCCTTCAGCGGCGTCACAGCGAACCCGGCGGTGGGCTTCTGCACCGACCTGCTGGTGCGCGCCGGCGCCACCGTGATGTTCAGCGAGGTGACCGAGGTGCGCGACGGCATCGACCAGCTCACGGCCCGCGCCGCCACGCCGGAGGTGGCGCAGGCCATGATCGAGCAGATGGCCTGGTACGACGCCTACCTGCAGCGCGGCCAGGTGGACCGCAGTGCCAACACCACGCCCGGCAACAAGAAGGGCGGCCTGTCCAACATCGTCGAAAAGGCCATGGGCTCCATCGTCAAGAGCGGAAGCGCGCCCATCAGCGGCGTCGTGGCGCCGGGCGAGAAGGCGCGGCAGAAGGGGCTGCTGTATGCGGCGACACCGGCGTCGGACTTCATCTGCGGCACGCTGCAGCTGGCCGCCGGCATGAACCTGCATGTGTTCACCACCGGCCGCGGCACGCCCTACGGCCTGGCCGAGGCGCCGGTCATCAAGGTGGCCACCCGCAGCGATCTGGCGCGCCGCTGGCACGACCTGATGGACGTCAACGCCGGCCGCATCGCCGACGGCGAGGCCAGCATCGAGGACGTGGGCTGGGAGCTGTTCCGCCTGATGCTGGACGTGGCCTCGGGCCGCAAGAAGACATGGGCCGAGCAGTGGAGGCTGCACAACCAGCTGGTGCTGTTCAACCCGGCGCCGGTGACCTGACCGCCGGCCTGCACCGTACAAATCCCGGGGCGGCTTGCGGGAACCCCCTCGATAGAATCGGCAGCCCACGATCGCCGGTGTCCCCTTGTCCGACCGTCTCGCCGTTCTCCCCCAGTACCTCTATCCCAAGCAGGCATTGACCTCCTTCGCAGGCTGGGTGGCCGGCAAGGAGCGCGGCGCACTGACGACCTGGATCATCCGCAACTTCGTCGCCAAGTACGGCGTCGACATGAGCGAGGCGATCGAGAGCGACATCGCGCGCTACCCCAGCTTCAACGAATTCTTCACCCGCGCGCTCAAGCCCGGCGCGCGGCCCATCGCCGACGCGCCGCTGGTCTGCCCCGTGGACGGCGCCATCAGCCAGTTCGGCCCCATCGCGGGCGATCAGATCTTCCAGGCCAAGGGCCACCGCTATTCCACCACGGCCCTGGTCGGCGGTGATGCCGGCCTGGCGGCGCAGTTCCAGGACGGCAGCTTCGCCACGCTCTACCTGAGTCCGCGCGACTACCACCGCATCCACATGCCCTGCGATGGGCGGCTCACGCGCATGATCTATGTGCCGGGGGCGCTGTTCTCGGTCAATCCGACCACGGCGCGCGGGGTGCCGGGGCTCTTCGCCCGCAACGAGCGGGTGGTCTGCGTCTTCGAGAGCGACCACGGTCCTTTCGTACTGGTGCTGGTGGGTGCCACCATCGTCGGCAGCATGGCGACCGTCTGGCATGGCGTGGTCAATCCACCACGCGGCGGCGAGATCCGCGAATGGCGTTACGACGATCCGGCCCTGCGCTTCGTCAAGGGCCAGGAGATGGGACGCTTCCTGCTGGGCTCGACGGTGGTGATGCTCTTTCCGCCGCCGGCCCTGTCGTTCAACAAGGACTGGGCGCCAGGGCGCGCGGTGCGTCTGGGCGAGCCGATGGCCGGTGCGGGTGCGCACCGATAGACTGCGACACGACCGGCCGCGGTGCCGGCACCAGCCCCGAGACGACATCCCGGGCCGCCCCGGGCCCACGACGAGGAGGGTTTGCCGATGAGCTCCAAAGACCAGGCCGCCGTGCGGCAACTGCTGGCGCTGCTCGAAGCGCGGTATGCGCTGCGCGTGCTGTGGGCCCTGAGGGACGGCCATCCGCAGACCTTCCGCCTGCTGCAGGACAGCGTGGGCGGCATCACGCCCAACACCCTCAACACCCGCATCAAGGAACTGCGCGAGGCCGGCCTGCTGTGCCATGGCGGCGACGGCTACTGCCTCACCACCAGCGGTCAGGACCTGCTCAAGCGCCTGTCCGACCTGCAGGCCTTTGCCGGCCGCTGGCAGGTCGGTCTCGTCAAGAAGACACCCGCGACACCCGCCGAGGCATCGCCCTCCGCCTAAACTCGCGCGTTTGCCCCCGCCGCCCGGCCCCCGCTGCCGTTGCGGCCCGTCCATCCAAAGGAATCTCCATGCCCACCACCGCATCCGGCCTGCAGTACGAAGACACCGTCGTCGGCGAAGGCGCCGAGGCCAGCGCCGGCCAGTACGTCCATGTGCACTACACCGGCTGGCTCTACAACGACGGCCAGCAGGGCGCGAAGTTCGATTCCAGCCTGGACCGCAACGACCCCTTCGCCTTCCCGCTGGGCGCCGGCCACGTGATCAAGGGCTGGGACGAAGGCGTGGCCGGCATGAAGGTCGGCGGCAAGCGCACCCTGATCATCCCCCCGGGCCTGGGCTATGGCGCCCGCGGTGCCGGCGGCGTGATTCCGCCCAATGCCACCCTGAAGTTCGACGTCGAGCTGCTCGACGCCCGCTGAGCCCCGCGCCCCTGCGCACCCAGGCGGCCCACGACGGCCGCCTTTTTGCTTCGGCTCAATCGCCTTCCTCGATGGCCCTGGCGGCCCTCATTGGAAATTTCTTAGCCTTTGCGCAGCATCCCCACCTTGAAAAGGGCCTTGGGGCCCCTAGCTGCTGGGCAGTTTCGAACCCCAACGTTCCATCGACCATGACGGAGAACACCCCCCATTCGCCCGCCCCGGAAGGCCAACAGGCCGCCGCCGACGCCCAGAATGACGCCGTGCACACCGAGGGCACGGCCATGCAGAACCTGGAAGCCGAGCTGGCAGAGCTGAAGGCCAAGTCGGCCGAGCTGGCCGACCAATACCTGCGCGCCCAGGCCGACGTTCAGAACGCCCGCCGCCGCGCCGACGAGGAAATCTCCAAGGCACGCAAGTTCGCCGTGGAGTCCTTCGCCGAGAGCATGCTGCCCGTGCTCGACAGCCTGGAAGCCGGCCTCGCCATCAAGGAGGCGACGCCCGAGCAGATCCGCGAAGGCGCCGAAGCCACGCTGCGCCAGCTCAAGAGCGCACTGGAGCGCAACAAGGTGATCGAGGTGGCGCCTGCCGCCGGCACCAAATTCGACCCGCACCAGCACCAGGCCATCTCGATGGTCCCGGCCGAGCAGGAAGCCAACACCGTCGTGAGCGTGCTGCAGAAGGGCTACACCATCGCAGAGCGCGTGCTGCGGCCGGCTCTGGTGACCGTCGCGGCGCCCAAGTAATTCGACATTGCTCCACAGGAAATCCCCGGCGCATCCCTTGAATCCGACCGGGTTATCCACAAGTTCAGCACAACAGATTCTTCAGATTCAGGAGTAACGACACATGGCCAAGATCATCGGCATCGACCTGGGCACGACCAACTCGTGCGTGGCGATCATGGAGGGCAACAACACCCGCGTGATCGAGAACTCGGAAGGCGCGCGTACCACGCCGTCCATCATTGCGTATCAGGAAGACGGCGAAGTGCTGGTCGGCGCCTCGGCCAAGCGCCAGGCGGTCACCAACCCGCGCAACACCCTGTATGCGGTCAAGCGCCTGATCGGCCGCAAGTTCGAAGAGAAGGAAGTGCAGAAGGACATCGACCTGATGCCTTATGCCATCTCCAAGGCCGACAACGGCGACGCCTGGGTGGAAGTGCGCGGCAAGAAGATGGCGCCTCCGCAGATCAGCGCCGAGGTGCTGCGCAAGATGAAGAAGACCGCCGAGGACTACCTGGGCGAGCCCGTGACCGAGGCGGTCATTACCGTGCCGGCCTACTTCAACGACAGCCAGCGCCAGGCCACCAAGGACGCCGGCCGCATTGCCGGCCTGGAAGTCAAGCGCATCATCAACGAGCCCACCGCGGCCGCGCTGGCCTTCGGCCTGGACAAGCAGGACAAGGGCGACCGCAAGATCGCCGTGTATGACCTGGGCGGCGGCACCTTCGACGTGTCGATCATCGAGATCGCCGACGTCGACGGCGAGAAGCAGTTCGAGGTGCTGTCCACCAACGGCGACACCTTCCTGGGCGGCGAGGACTTCGACCAGCGCATCATCGACTACATCATCACCGAGTTCAAAAAGGAACAGGGCGTCGATCTGTCGAAGGACGTGCTGGCGCTGCAGCGCCTGAAGGAAGCGGCCGAGAAGGCCAAGATCGAGCTGTCGAACTCGTCGCAGACCGACGTCAACCTGCCCTATATCACCGCTGACGCCACCGGCCCGAAGCACCTGAACATCAAGCTGACCCGCGCCAAGCTGGAAAGTCTGGTCGAGGACCTGGTCGAGCGCACCATCGCCCCCTGCCGCACGGCCATCAAGGACGCCGGCATCAGCGTGAACGACATCAGCGACGTGATTCTGGTGGGCGGCCAGACCCGCATGCCCAAGGTGCAGGAGAAGGTCAAGGAGTTCTTCGGCAAGGAGCCGCGCAAGGACGTGAACCCCGACGAGGCCGTGGCCGTCGGTGCCGCCATCCAGGGCCAGGTGCTGTCGGGCGACCGCAAGGACGTGCTGCTGCTGGACGTGACCCCGCTGTCGCTCGGCATCGAGACGATGGGCGGCGTGATGACCAAGATGATCACCAAGAACACGACGATCCCGACGAAGTTCGCGCAGACCTTCTCGACGGCCGACGACAACCAGCCGGCGGTGACGATCAAGGTGTTCCAGGGCGAGCGCGAGATCGCCTCGGGTAACAAGCTGCTGGGCGAGTTCAACCTGGAAGGCATTCCGCCGGCACCGCGCGGCACGCCGCAGATCGAGGTGAGCTTCGACATCGATGCCAACGGCATCCTGCACGTCGGCGCCAAGGACAAGGGCACCGGCAAGGAAAACAAGATCACCATCAAGGCGAACTCGGGCCTCTCTGAGGATGAGATCCAGAAGATGGTGAAGGACGCCGAGCTGAACGCCGCCGAGGACAAGAAGAAGGTCGAGCTGGTGCAGTCGCGCAACCAGGGCGAGGCCATGGTCCACAGCGTCAAGAAGTCGCTGGGCGAGCATGGCGACAAGCTGGACGCCGGCGAGAAGGACAAGATCGAGGCCGCCATCAAGGAACTCGAGGAAGTCCTGAAGTCCGACGACAAGGATGCCATCGAGGCCAAGACCACGGCGCTGATGACCGCCAGCCAGAAGCTGGGCGAGAAGATGTACGCCGACGCGCAGGCGGCCGAAGCCGCAGCGGGCGCCGCCGGCGCCAGCAGCGCTGGCGCAGAAAATGCGAGCGCCAAGCCGGCCGACGACAACGTGGTCGACGCCGAGGTCAAGGAAGTCAAGAAGGGCTGATTGCCTTGAGCTGACGCGGGGCTGGTCACCTGTCCAAGGGTGGTCCAGCCTCTTTTCGTTTTCCACCGAACCGCTTCCGCGCGAGTCCCATGGCAAGCAAACGCGACTACTACGAGGTCCTCGGCGTTCCCAAGAACGCGGGCGAGGACGAGATCAAGAAGGCCTATCGCAAGCTGGCGATGAAGTACCACCCTGACCGCAATCAGGGCGATGCCGCCACCGAGGCCGAGGCGAAGTTCAAGGAGGCCAAGGAGGCCTACGAAATGCTGTCGGACGCCGACAAGCGCGCGGCCTACGACCAGTACGGCCACGCCGGCGTCGACCCCAACATGCGCGGCGGCATGGGCGGAGGCCCCGAGGGCTTCGGCGGCTTCGCCGAGGCCTTTGGCGACATCTTCGGCGACGTCTTCGGCGGCGGCGCGGGCGCCCGTCGTGGTGGCGGCCGACAGGTGTTCCGCGGCAGCGACCTCAGCTACGCGATGGAGATCACGCTGGAAGAGGCGGCTGAAGGCAAGGACGCGCAGATCCGCATCCCCAGCTGGGACGAATGCGGCACCTGCCACGGCAACGGCGCCAAGCCCGGCACGAAGCCGATCACCTGCACCACCTGCCACGGCTCGGGCGCCGTGCAGATGCGCCAGGGCTTCTTCAGCGTGCAGCAGACCTGCCCGCAATGCCGCGGCACGGGCAAGATCATTCCTGAGCCCTGCCCCACGTGCCACGGCCAGGGCAAGGTCAAGAACAACAAGACGCTGGAGGTGAAGATCCCCGCCGGCATCGACGACGGCATGCGCATCCGCAGCACCGGCAATGGCGAGCCGGGCACCAACGGCGGGCCGCCGGGCGACCTCTACATCGAGATCCGTCTGAAGAAGAACGAGGTCTTCGAGCGCGACGGCGATGACCTGCACTGCATGGTGTCGGTCAGCATGACCACCGCGGCGCTGGGCGGCGAGATCGAGGTGCCCACGCTCAAGGGTCCGGCCGCTATCGACATTCCCGAAGGCACGCAGAGCGGCAAGCAGTTCCGCCTGCGCGGCAAGGGCATCAAGGGCGTGCGTTCCAGCTATCCGGGCGACCTCTACTGCCACATCCGGGTGGAAACGCCGGTCAAGCTGACCGAGTACCAGCGCAAGCTGCTCAAGGACCTGGACGAGTCGCTCAAGAAGGGGGGCGACAAGCACAGCCCGCAGGAGAAGGGTTGGCTGGACAAGGCCAAGGAATTCTTCAGCTGATCCCGCAGGGGAGGTGCTTCGCGCCCTCCTCTGCCACCGCTCAGGCGCTGCGCGACTCCGGTCGCCAGCGCCTTTTTCGTGTCCCGGCCCGGCGGGCGCCGCGCCCGCAGCCGCCAGGAAGTGTTGTCGGCCGGCCACGCTCCCTTCGCTGGTTTCGCTGAGGTCCTCGGCCTACGCGCCTGTGGGGCGACACCGACGGACGTAGGTCTTTCCCTCGATTCCTGCGGGTTTGCATGCATGGCTCCATCCAACGGCACGTCTTTTGCGTAATAGAAGGTGTGCCAGCCGGGTTGGAACTTCGGCCCGGTGTGCGGCCCCAAGAATTGGGCGGGTTTCGGCCCCTTCATCGAAGCGCACGCCGCGCGAAGTTCTGCCGTATGCTGGAACCGCGTCTTGAGGAGTTTCCGGAGCCTGGCGGCCTGGTCATCCGCTGTGGCTCGATGTTGAATCCTGCCGACCCATTGGAGGTGTGCACCCATGGACGTCATCAGCAACTTCACCGCCCGGTACGAGCGAACGCGCGAAGAGGTCATGTCGCTGCAGGACTACCTGAACGTCTGCAAGCGCGACGCCACGGCCTACGCGACAGCCGCCGAGCGGATGCTGAAGGCCATCGGGGATCCGGAGGTGGTCGACACCCGCAACGACCCGCGCCTGTCGCGGATCTTTGCGAACAAGGTCATCAAGATCTACCCGGCCTTCCGCGAGTTCTATGGCATGGAAGACGCCATCGAACAGGTGGTCTCGTACTTCCGCCATGCGGCCCAGGGCCTCGAAGAGAAGAAGCAGATCCTCTACCTGCTGGGCCCGGTAGGCGGCGGCAAGAGCTCCATCGCCGAACGGCTCAAGCAGCTGATGGAGCAGGTGCCTTTCTATGCCATCCAGGGCTCGCCGGTGAACGAGTCGCCGCTGGGCCTCTTCGATGCTGCCGAGGACGGCGAGATCCTCGAGAAGGAATACGGCATCCCCCGGCGCTACCTGCAGCGCATCCTTTCGCCCTGGGCTGTCAAGCGGCTGGAGGAATACGGCGGGGACATCCGGCAGTTCAAGGTCGTCAAGCGCTATCCCTCGGTGCTCAAGCAGATCGCGGTGGCCAAGACCGAGCCGGGCGACGAGAACAACCAGGACATCAGCTCGCTGGTCGGCAAGGTCGACATCCGCAAGCTCGAGACCTATGCGCAGGACGACCCCGACGCCTACAGCTATTCCGGCGGCCTCTGCCTGGCCAACCAGGGCCTGCTGGAGTTCGTGGAAATGTTCAAGGCGCCCATCAAGGTGCTGCATCCACTGCTGACCGCCACGCAGGAAGGCAACTTCAAGGGCACGGAAGGCTTTGGCGCCATTCCCTTCGACGGTGTGGTGCTGGCCCACAGCAACGAGAGCGAGTGGAAGGCCTTCCGCAACAACAAGAACAACGAGGCGTTCCTCGACCGCATCTACATCGTCAAGGTGCCGTACTGCCTGCGCGTCTCGGAAGAGATCCGCATCTACGACAAGCTGGTGCGCAACTCCTCGCTGGCCGCCGCGCCCTGCGCGCCGGGCACGCTGAAGATGATGGCCCAGTTCTCCGTGCTCACGCGCCTGAAGGAGCCGGAGAACTCCAACGTCTTCAGCAAGATGCAGATCTACGACGGCGAGAACCTGAAGGACACCGATCCCAAGGCCAAGTCGCTGCAGGAGTACCGCGACTATGCGGGTGTCGACGAGGGCATGAGTGGTGTCTCCACCCGCTTTGCCTTCAAGATCATCTCCAAGGTCTTCAACTTCGACAGCACCGAGGTCGCCGCCAACCCGGTGCACCTGATGTACGTGCTGGAGCAGCAGATCGAGCGCGAGCAGTTCCCGCCCGAGACCGAGCAGAAGTACATCGGCTACATCAAGGAGATGCTGGCGCCGCGCTATGCGGAGTTCATCGGCAAGGAGATCCAGACGGCGTACCTCGAGAGCTACTCCGAGTACGGTCAGAACATCTTCGACCGCTACGTGACCTATGCCGACTACTGGATCCAGGACCAGGAGTATCGCGACGTGGACACCGGCGAGGTCTTCGACCGTGCGGCCCTCAATGCCGAACTGGAGAAGATCGAGAAGCCCGCAGGCATCTCCAATCCGAAGGACTTCCGCAACGAGATCGTCAACTTCGTGCTGCGGGCGCGGGCCAGCAACAGTGGCCGCAACCCGACGTGGACCAGCTACGAGAAGCTGCGCACGGTGATCGAGAAGAAGATGTTCTCGAACACCGAAGAGTTGCTGCCCGTGATCAGCTTCAACGCCAAGAGCAGCGCCGACGAGCAGAAGAAGCACGAGGACTTCGTCACGCGCATGGTCGAGAAGGGCTATACGCCCAAGCAGGTGCGCCTGCTCTGCGAGTGGTACCTGCGCGTGCGCAAGTCGTCCTGACCGATCGTCTCCGCCACCATGGAGGTGCTGCACCTTGGCGATGTTCCAGCAGATCATTGACCGGCGCCTGTCGGGCAAGAACAAGTCGGTCGGCAACCGGGAGCGCTTCCTGCGCCGCTATCGCACGCAGATCCGCGACGCGGTGCGCAAGGCGGTCAGCGGCCGGGGCATCCGCAACCTGGAGGCAGGCGAGGACATCACCCTGCCGCGGCGCGACGTGTCCGAACCCACCTTCGGGCATGCCCAGGGCGGCAACCGTGAGTACGTGCACCCGGGCAACCAGGAGTACGTGCGCGGCGACCGCATCGAGCGGCCGAAGGGCCAGGGCGGCAGCGGCTCGGGCAGCGGCCAGGCGAGCGACAGTGGCGAAGGCGAGGACGATTTCGTCTTCCGACTGACGCGCGAGGAGTTCATGCAAGTCTTCTTCGAGGACCTCGCCCTGCCCCACCTGATCCGCACGCAGCTGGCCGAGGTGCCCGAGTGGAAGAGCCACCGTGCCGGCTTCACCAGCGACGGCACGCCCAACAATCTGCATGTCGTGCGCTCCATGCGCGGCGCGCTCGCGCGGCGTATCGCACTGGGCGGGCAGGACCGCAAGGACATCCGCGCGCTCGAAGCCCGCATTGCCGACCTGGCGCGCGAGCCCGAGCCGGATGCGGAACTGCTGAAGTCCTTGCAGGACGAGCTGGACGGCATCCGCCGCCGCGCCCGCCACGTGCCCTACATCGACCCCATCGACCTGCGCTACCGCAGCCGGGTTCGCACGCCGGTGCCGAGCGCCAAGGCGGTGATGTTCTGCCTGATGGACATCTCCGGCTCCATGGACGAGTCGCGCAAGGACATGTCCAAGCGCTTCTTCATGCTGCTGTACCTCTTCCTCACCAAGCACTACGAGAAGATCGAACTCGTCTTCATCCGCCACCACACGCAGGCGCAGGAAGTGAGCGAGGACGACTTCTTCCATGCCACCGAGACCGGCGGCACGGTGGTCTCCAGCGCGCTGGTGCTGATGCGCGACATCATCCGCGCCCGCTACCCCAGCAGCGAGTGGAACATCTACGGCGCGCAGGCCAGCGACGGCGACAACTGGCACCAGGACAGCGGGCGCTGCCGCGAGCTGTTGGCCGATTCGATCCTGCCGCTGGTGCGCTACTACGCCTATGTGCAGGTGGCCGAGGCCGAACAGAACCTGTGGCAGGAATACACGCAACTCGAAGAGCGCTTCGGCCACTTCGCGATGCGCAAGGTGTCGAGCGCGCAGGACATCTACCCGGTGTTCCGCGATCTGTTCAAGAAGGAAGGCGCGGCAGCCGCCGCCTAAGTGGGAATGAACCCGCCAGGAGCCAAGGACACGATGACCCCGTCCCGCCTGCCCCCCGTCTTCGAGCGTGCGCCCGAGCGCCTGCCGAGCCCGTCCGACTGGACCTTCGAACTCATCGAGACCTACCACGACGAGATCGCCAGAACGGCACGGGCCTTCGGCCTGGACACCTACCCGAACCAGCTAGAGATCATCTCGGCCGAGCAGATGATGGATGCCTACGCCAGCGTGGGCATGCCGGTGCTCTATCGCCACTGGTCCTATGGCAAGCAGTTCATCGCCACCGAGAAGAACTACCGGCGCGGCCACATGGGCCTGGCCTACGAGATCGTCATCAACTCCGACCCGTGCATCTCCTACTTGATGGAGGAGAACACGATGGCCATGCAGTCGCTGGTGATCGCCCACGCAGCCTACGGCCACAACAGCTTCTTCAAGGGCAACTACCTCTTCCGGATGTGGACGGACGCCTCGTCCATCATCGACTATCTCGTCTACGCCAAGAACTACATCGCCGAGTGCGAGGAACGCCATGGCGTGGAGGCTGTGGAAGACCTGCTCGACTCCTGCCACGCGCTGATGAACTACGGCGTGGACCGCTACCGCCGGCCGCAGAAGCGCTCGCTGGCGCAGGAGAAGGAACGCCGGGCCGAGCGCGAGGCCTACATCCAGCGCCAGCTCAACGACCTGTGGCGCACGGTGCCACGCTCCGGCGCCGCGGCGCAGGACCCGCAGGCGGCGCGCCGCTTTCCGGAGGACCCGCAGGAGAACCTGCTGTATTTCATCGAGAAGAACGCCGCCCTGCTTGAGCCCTGGCAGCGCGAGGTGGTGCGCATCGTGCGCAAGGTGGCGCAGTACTTCTATCCGCAGCGCCAGACGCAGGTCATGAACGAGGGCTGGGCCACGTTCTGGCACTACACGCTGCTCAACACCATGTACGACCGCGGACTGCTCGCCGACGGCTTCATGATCGAGTGGCTCAGCTCGCACACGGCTGTGGTGTACCAACCGCCCGTGGGCCACCGGGCCTACAGCGGCATCAATCCCTATGCGCTGGGCTTCGCGATGTACAGCGACTTGAAGCGCATCTGCGAGAAGCCCACCGAGGAAGACCGGCAGTGGTTCCCGGACATCGCCGGCTCCAACTGGCTGACGACGCTGGACTACGCCATGCGCAACTTCAAGGACGAGAGCTTCGTCGGCCAGTTCCTCAGCCCGAAAGTGATGCGCGACTTCCGCTTCTTCGCCATCCGCGACCATGAGGCCGATCCGGAACTGGAGGTGGCGGCCATCCATGACGAAGCCGGTTACCGGGCCCTGCGCGAATCGCTCGCGCGGCAGTACGACCTGGGCAGCCGCGAGCCCGACATTCAGGTGTGGAACGTGGACCTGCGCGGCGACCGCTCACTGACGCTGCGCCACACCCAGCGCAATAACCGTCCGCTGCATGAAGAAACGCCCGAGGTGCTCAAGCACGTCGCGCGGCTCTGGGGCTTCGACGTCCACCTGGAGAGCGTGGACGACAAGGGGCGCGTGGGCTATCGCAAGACGGTCAGCCCGAAGCGCAGCTGATCATCGTCAGCGGAAGCTGGCGAAGCATTGCGCCAGCTCGTCCTTCCAGGCCTTCTTGGCCGTGGCATCGGCAAAGCTGCCGTCAAAGCTGTTGGCGGCCAGTTGCCAGGCCTGCGCAGACGTCAGCCCAGTGGCCGCAAAGGTCTGCAGGAAGTTCTCGTTCATGTAGCCGCCGAAGTAGGCCGGGTCGTCCGAGTTCACGGTCGCGACCAGGCCGGCGCCAAGCAGCTGCCCCAGGTTGTGCTGCGACAACTGCGGGAACACGCACAGCTTGAGGTTGGAGAGCGGGCAGACCGTCAGAGGAATTCGGTCTGCGGCCAGGCGCTTCATCAGCGCAGGGTCCTTGGTGCTCTGCACGCCGTGGTCGATGCGCTCGACCTTGAGGACATCGAGCGCGCTCCACACATAGGCGGGCGGGCCTTCCTCGCCGGCATGCGCGACGAGGTGAAGGCCCAACTCGCGGCAGCGCGCGAAGACGCAGGCGAACTTCTCGGGCGGATGGCCGACCTCGCTCGAATCGAGGCCCACGCCGATGAACTGGTCCCGGAAAGGCAACGCCTGCTCCAGCGTCTCGAAGGCCGACTCCTCGCTCAGGTGGCGCAGGAAGCACAGGATCAGCGCGGCATCCACGCCCAGCGCCGTCTTGGCGTCCACGCACGCCCGGTGCAGGCCGCCGATCACCGTGGCCATCGACACACCGCGCTCGGTGTGCGTCTGCGGGTCGAAGAACATCTCGGTGCGACGCACGTTGTCGGACGCGGCGCGCTGCAGGTAGGCCCAGGCCATGTCGTAGAAGTCCTGCTCGGTGAGCAGCACGCTGGCGCCGGCGTAGTAGATGTCCAGAAAGCTCTGCAGGTTGGTGAAGGCATAGGCCTTGCGCAGTTCTTCCACGGTGGCATAAGGAATGGCCACGCCGTTGCGCTGCGCCAGCGCGAAGATCAGTTCGGGCTCCAGCGAGCCCTCGATGTGCATGTGCAGTTCCGCCTTGGGCATGGTGCGCAGCAGCTCGGGCAGGCGGGCGGCGGGGATGGCGGCGGGGTCGAAGGGCAGGCTCATGGTGGAGATGATTCAGCGATCGCAATGGCCAAGCATAAAGCGCCAGCAAAGAAAAACGGCCGCTCGAAAGCGGCCGTAGGTGTTGCCGGTGCACCCGCGGAACCGGCTCTGCCGGGCCGCCGGGTGCGCCCCTTGAGGGGGATTCGGCTACACGAAGTGAGCAAGAAACGGGGTGGTCAGTTCTTGCCGGGCACCTTGCCTTCCACGCCCTTGACGTAGAAGTTCACGCCTGAAAGGAACTTGTCGTCAGCGGCTGCGCCGGCGGCGATGAGTTCCTTGCCGTCCTGGCCGACGATCGGGCCCTTCCAGATCTGGAAGGTGCCGTCCTTCAGGCCCTTCTTGACCTCGTCGACCTTGGCCTTGATGTCGGCCGGCACGTCGTCGGCCACGGAAACCAGGTCGATCGCGCCTTCCTTCACCCCCCACCAGGTCTGGCCGGTGGTCCAGGTGCCGTCCAGCACGTCCTTCGTGGCCTTGATGTAGTACGGGCCCCAGTTGATCACGGCCGAGGCCAGGTGGGCCTTGGGACCGTAGGCGGTCATGTCGCTGTCCCAGCCGAAGGCGCGCTTGCCCTTCTCTTGCGCCGTCTTGAGCACGGCCGGCGAATCGGTGTTCTGGAACAGCACGTCGGCGCCGCCGTTGATCAGGGCCGTGGCAGCCTCGGTTTCCTTCGGCGGGCTGAACCATTCGTTGACCCACACCACATTGGTGGTGATCTTGGGGTTCACCGACTGGGCACCCAGCGTGAAGCTGTTGATGTTGCGCAGCACCTCGGGGATCGGCACCGAGCCCACCACGCCCAGCTTGTTCGACTTGGTCATGGCGCCGGCGATGATGCCGGCCATGTACGCACCCTCATAGGTGCGGCTGTCGTAGGTGCGCATGTTCTCGGCCGTCTTGTAGCCGGTGGCATGCTCG
Source organism: Pseudacidovorax sp. DMC4 (assembly GCF_056314265.1). Lineage (NCBI taxonomy): Bacteria > Pseudomonadati > Pseudomonadota > Betaproteobacteria > Burkholderiales > Comamonadaceae > Pseudacidovorax > Pseudacidovorax sp. DMC4. Next base: position 172,450 of record NZ_JBQUYR010000009.1, read on the forward strand.
AACTTCACGTCCTTGGCGTCGCCAGCGACCTTCAGCATGGGCTCCATGTAGCCGAAGGTGGTGCCGAAGATCAGCTTCTTGCCCTGGCCCACGAAGTCGCGGAACACGCGCTCGGCATCGGCCGACTCGGGCACGCTCTCGACAAACGTGGTCTTGATCTTGTCGCCGAATTCCTTCTCCAGCGCCTTGCGACCGTTGTCGTGGGCGAAGGTCCAGCCGCCGTCGCCCACCGGGCCGACGTAGGCGAAGGCGATCTCCAGCGGTGCCGTCGACGCCGGGGCCGGCGCAGCGGCGGTGGGCGCAGGCGCCGCGGGAGCTGCCGCAGCTGGCGCCTCTTCCTTCTTGCCGCAACCCACCAGGGCGGCAGCAGCCGCGGCGGAGATGGCGGCGAGCTTGAGCAGCGAGCGCTTGTTCAGATCGGTCATTGTCTAAAGGTCCTTGGCAGCAAGACGTTGAGGGAGGTGAAAAATTCAGCGCGCATTATGAGCCGGGGTAGAACGGTTTCCCGATCGACGCAGGCATGTTGACGCGGATGAAGGCGGGGTTGCGCGAGATCAGCGCCAGCACCACGATGGTGGCCACGTAGGGCATCATGGCGAGGAACTGGCTGGGTACGTCGACGCCCACGCTCTGCAGGTGGAAACCCAGCTGCGTCACGCCGCCGAAGAGGTAGGCGCCCAGCAGCACCCGCAGGGGCCGCCAAGTGGCGAAGGTGGTGAGCGCCAGCGCGATCCACCCGCGGCCGGCCACCATGTTCTCCACCCACAGGCCGGTGTAGACCACCGACAGGTAGGCGCCCGCCAGGCCGCACAGCGCGCCGCCGGCCATGACCGCCATCAGCCGGATGCGCCGCACCGGATAGCCCAGCGCATGCGCCGACTCGGGCGACTCGCCCACCGAGCGCAGCACCAGCCCGGCCCGCGTGCGGTACAGGAACCAGATCAGCGCGAAGGTGAGCGCCACCGCGAAGTACACCAGCGGATGGTGGCGGAACAGCGCCGGCCCGATGAAGGGAATGTCGCTCAGCACAGGGATGGCGAAGGCCATGCCGCCTGGCGCCTTGGCCTGCACGTAGTTGATGCCGACGAAGGCCGAGAAGCCCACGCCGAAGAGCGACAGCGCGAGGCCCGTGGCGTACTGGTTGGTGTTGAGCCAGATCACCAGCACGCCGAACAGGCCCGCCAGCAGCGCACCCACCGCCATGCCGGCCGCAAAGCCGATCCAGGCGTTGTGCGTGTGCACATAGGCCGCGAAGCCGCCGATGGCGGCGCACAGCATCATGCCTTCGGCGCCCAGGTTGACGATGCCGGCCTTCTCGTTGATGAGCAGGCCGAGCGCGGCGATGGCCAGCACGGTGCCGGCGCTGAGCATGGCGCCCAGGAGGAGTGCGTAGCTTTCCATTCAGGCCTCCCGCCGGGCCGCCCCGAGGGAGGCCTGCGCCCCCTCGGGGGGGAGCGAATACACGAAGTGATGAGCGTGGGGGTTCATTTCTCAGGCTTGTTTTACTTGAGGGGCAACATCCGGCGTCGATGCCTGCAACGAGGCAGTGCCCGCCGTGGGCGGCACCGGCCGCGCTGCCGCCTTCATGCGCACGCGGTACGCCACCAGCGTGTCGCAGGCCAGCAGCGTGAACAGCAGCAGGCCCTGGAACACCGCCGTCAGCGACTTTGGCAGGCCCAGACGGGACTGCGCCAACTCGCCGCCGATGTAGAACATGCTCATCAGGATGGCCGAGAACACCATGCCCACCGGATGCAGCCGCCCGACGAAGGCCACGATGATGGCTGCGAAGCCGTAGCCCGCGGGCACATAGGGCGTGAGCTGGCCGATGGGGCCGGCCACTTCCAGAGCGCCGGCCAGGCCGGCGGCGCCGCCCGAGGTCAGCAGCGCGATCCACACCGCGCGCCGGGCCGAGAAGCCCGCATAACGCGCCGCCGCCGGCGCCAGCCCGCCCACCTGCTGCGCGAAGCCCAGCCGGGTGCGGAACAGGAAGACCCACAGCGCCGCCACGCCCACCAGCGCGATCACGATGCCGATGGTCACGCGCGAGCCCTTCATCAGCCGCGGGATCTGCGTCACCGCCTCGAAGGTCTTGGTCTGCGGGAAGTTGTAGCCCATCGGATCCTTCCAGGGGCCGCCCACCAGCCACAGCAGCAGCAGCGTGGCCACGTAGACCAGCATCAGGCTGGTGAGGATCTCGTTGGCATTGCACACGTCCCGCAGCCAGGCCACGATGGCCGCCCACAGCATGCCGCCCAGCACGCCCGCCAGCAGGATGGCCGGCACGATCCACGGACCGGTGTTCTTGTCGGCCAGCAGCGCCATGCCGCCCGCGGCGATGGCGCCCAGCACGAACTGACCCTCGGCGCCGATGTTCCACACGTTGGAGCGGAAGCACACCGCCAGCCCCAGCGCGATGACCAGCAATGGCGTCGCCTTGACCAGCAGCTCGCCGATGGCATAGCTGCTCTTGATCGGCTCCCAGAAGAAGACCTGCAGCCCCCGCACCGGGTCCTTGCCCAGCGCGGCGAACAGGATCACGCCGATCACCACCGTGATCAGCAGCGCCAGGATGGGCGAGCCGTAGCTCCAGAAACGCGACAGCTGCGGCCGCAACTCAAGCTTGAGCATGGATGCCCTCCTCCTTCGCGCGCGAAGCCGCGCCCTCCCACAGTCCGCTCATCCATTCGCCGATCTGCGGCACGGTGGCCGCCGCCCGGTCGATGGAAGGCGACAGCCGCCCCTTGGCGATCACATGCAGCCGGTCGCTGATCTCGAACAGCTCGTCCAGCTCCTCGCTGACCACCAGCACGGCGCAGCCTGCGTCGCGCAGCGCCAGGATCTCGGCGCGGATCAAGGCGGCAGCGCCCACGTCCACGCCCCAGGTCGGCTGCGACACGATGAAGAGCTTGGGCCTGGCATCGATCTCGCGGCCGACGATGAACTTCTGCAGGTTGCCGCCCGACAGCGACTTGGCCGCCGACTGCGGCCCGCCGGCCTTGACCTTGAAGCGCTCGATGATGGCGCGGGCCTGCTGCTCCAGCTGGCCGATGCGCAGCCAGCCGCCGCTGCCCACCGCGTCGTCGCGCGTGAGCAGCAGGTTGTGGGCGAGGCCCAGCGTGGGCACGGCGCCGCGGCCCAGCCGCTCCTCCGGCACGAAATGCAGGCCCAGCCTGCGGCGCGCCCGCGGACGCAGCCGGCCGGCACCCTGGCCGAAAAGGCGGACCATGCCAGGCTCGGCCCGCACGTCCTCGCCCGACAGGGCGTAGAGCAGCTCCTTCTGGCCGTTGCCGGACACGCCGGCGATGCCCACCACCTCGCCCGCGCGCACCTGCAGCGAGACGCCGTCCAGGTCCACGCCGAACTGGTCCTCGCGCGGCAGGCTGAGGCGCTCGACCGACAGCGCCACCTCGCCCACGTTGGAGGGCCGGTGCGTCAGCGGCGGCGGCTCGGCGCCGATCATCAGCCGCGACAGCGACTCGTTGGTCTCCTGCTGCGGATTGCACACGCCAGTGACCTTGCCGCCGCGCAGCACGGTGCAGGCCGTGCACAGCTCGCGGATCTCGTGCAGCTTGTGGCTGATGTACAGGATGGAGCAGCCCTCGGACGCCAGCTTCTTGAGCACCACGAAGAGCTTCTGTACCGCCTGCGGCGTCAGCACCGAGGTGGGCTCGTCCAGGATCAGCAGCTTGGGGTCGGTGAGCAGCGCGCGAATGATCTCCACCCGCTGCATCTCACCTACTGACAGGGTGTGGACCGGCCGCAGTGGGTCGATCTCCAGCCCGTACTCGCCGGCCTTGGCCACGATGCGGCGCGTGACCTCGGCCAGCGACAGGCTCTTGTCCAGCCCCAGCCAGACGTTCTCGGCCACCGTCAGCGTGTCGAACAGGCTGAAGTGCTGGAACACCATGCTGATGCCCAGCTGACGCGCCTCCTGCGGATTGCGGATGGCCACCGGCTGGCCGTTGAAGTTCACCGTGCCCTCGTCCGGCTTGACCGAGCCGTAGATGATCTTCATCAGCGTGGACTTGCCGGCGCCGTTCTCGCCCAGCACGGCATGGGTTTCGCCGGGCTGGACGGTGAGCGACACGTCGCTGTTGGCGACCACCGAGGGATAGCGCTTGGTGATGTGCGCGAGCTGGAGTCTGGGGGGGGACATGGGGGGTGGCCTTCGGGGGTCGCTCTTTTAAGAAAAACGGTGAATGCTAGTCGCCTGGGGCCGGCCCGGATAGGTCAGTGACCCGGCAGGTAGATGTACTTGAACAGGAAGATCCCGCCGATCACCCACACCATCCAGTGCGCCTCCCGCGCCCGGCCGGTGATCAGCTTCAGCACCGCATAGCTGATGAAGCCGAAGGCCAGGCCATTGGCGATGGAATAGGTGAAGGGCATCGCCAGCGCGGTGATGGCCGCGGGGATGACCTCGGTGGTCTCGTTCCAGTCCAGTTCGGTCAGGTCCCTCAGCATCAAACATGCCACGAAGAGCAGGGCCGGCGCCGTCGCATAGGCCGGCACCACGCCGGCCAGCGGCGCGATGAACAGGCAGGCCAGGAAGAGCACCGCCACCGTCAGCGCCGTCAGGCCCGTGCGGCCGCCGGCCTGCACGCCCGCCGCGCTCTCCACATAGGCCGTGGTGCTGGAGGTGCCCAGCAGCGAGCCCGCGAAGATGGCGCCCGAATCGGCCAGCAGCGCCTTGTTGAGCCGGTCCATCTTGCCCGGCACCAGCAGGCCGGCACGCTTGGCCACGCCCATCAGCGTGCCGGTGGCATCGAACAGCTCGACCAGGAAGAACACCAGGATCACATTCAGGATGCCGCCAGCCAGCGCGCCCTTGATGTCCAGCTGCAGCAGCGTGGGCACGATGGAGGGCGGTGCCGACACCACGCCCTTGAACTGGTTGCCGGCGAAGAAGAAGCTGGCCAGCGTCACGGCCACGATGCCGATCAGGATGGCGCCCGGCACCTTGAGCCGGTCCAGCATCACGATCAAAAAGAAGCCCAGCACCGCGAGCACGGCCGCGGGCTGGTGCAGGTCGCCCAGCGTGACGTAGGTGGCCGGCGAGGCGGCGACGATGCCCGCGCTCTTGAGCGCGATCAGCGCCAGGAAGAGGCCGATGCCCACCGTGATGGCATAGCGCAGCGACAGCGGAATGCCGCGGATGATCAGCTCGCGGATGCGGAACAGCGTCACCAGCAGGAACAGGCAACCCGAGACGAACACCGCCCCCAGCGCGGCCTGCCAGGTGAAGCCCATGTGCTGCACCACGCCGTAGGCGAAGTAGGCATTCAGGCCCATGCCCGGTGCCAGCGCGATCGGGTAGTTGGCATACAGGCCCATGATGGCCGAGCCCAGCGCGGCGATGACGCAGGTGGCGACGAACACGGCCTCCTTCGGCATGCCCGCGTCGCCCAGGATCGAGGGGTTGACGAAGATGATGTAGGCCATCGTGAGGAAGGTGGTCAGGCCTGCCAGCAGTTCGGTGCGCACGGTCGTGCCGTGCTCCTGCAGCTTGAACAGCCGCTCGATCGCATTCATGGGTCTTGTCTCCGGTGTTGTTGTGAATGAAGGAAGCGAAAGGAATCAGGGGCCGCCGGGCTGACGCAGCGAGGCGGCCGCGTTCTTGACCTGCTCGCGCAGCCACTGGGCCGCACTCGACGAATGCGTGCGCTCGTGCCAGAGCTGGTAATAGAGCAGACGCGGCAAGGTGGCCGGGCAGTCGAGGATGCGCACCGGCAGCTGCTGCGCAAAGCGCTCGCAGAACTGGCGGCCGGTGGTCAGCACCAGCAGGCTGCTGGCCACCATCTGCGGAATCAGGCTGAAGTGCGCGCAGCGCGCCGTGATGTTGCGCTGGCGGCCGATGGCGTCGAGCAGCTGGTCGATGATCCCGCGCGCGCCCGGGTGCGTGGGCGTCGGCGCGATGTGCTCGGCCTCCAGCCAGGTCTCGAAGTCCCAGCCGCGGCGCACCGCGGGGTGCTCCTGGCTCACCATCGACACCACCTCGTCGCCGAATAGGCGCGACATGTGCAGGTCTTCGGGCGGCTTGAGCCAGTTGCCGATCACCAGGTCCAGCGTGCCTTCGGCCAGGTGGGCGTGGTAGTCGGAATCGGACGAAAGCGGATGGATCTCGATGCGCGTGAGCGGTGCCAGCCGCTTGATCTGGGTCACCACCAGCGGCAGGAACAGCGGATCGAGGTAATCGTTGGCGGCGATGCGGAAGGTGGTGGCCGCCGTCTGCGGATCGAAGCCGCGCACGTCCGAGAACAGCATCTCGGCGGCGCGGAGGATGCTGGCTGCGGGCTCGATCATGCGCAGGCCTGCCTCGGTGGGCACCATGCCGGAGCCCGAGCGCACCAGCAACGGATCGCCCGACAGCTCGCGCAGCCGCTTGAGCGCGGCCGAGACGGCCGGCTGGTACATGCCCAGCCGCAGGGCAGCGCGCGAGACGCTGCGGTCGGTGAGCACGGTATAGAGCACCCGGATGAGGTGCAGATCGATCTTGTCGAAGAGGGCCTGGTCTCGCATGGGGCCTCACTCTGCCAGAGACAGGCAACGCCCGGCCCCGTGGCGGGGCCATGGCGACGACGGTCCCGGCCGAACGATCAGGCGGCGGCGGGAGCGGACTGGACCGCGTTCAGTGCACGCAGGATCGCTTCGCTGGTGGCCGGTGCCCGCAGCGGTGGATCGACCCGGTGGCCGCCCGCGGCCGACACGGCATCGCGGATGGCAAAGAGCACCGAGAAAGGCAGCAGCAGCGGCGGCTCGCCGACAGCCTTGCTGCGGTGGATGGAATCCTCGGCATTGGGGCCGTCGAAGAGCCGCACGTTGAACACCGGCGGGCAGTCGTTGGCCGTGGGGATCTTGTAGGTGCTGGGCGCGTGCGTCAGCAGCTTGCCGTTGCCCGGGTGCCAGACCAGCTCCTCGGTGGTGAGCCAGCCCATGCCCTGGATGAAGGCGCCTTCGACCTGACCGATGTCCACCGCGGGGTTGAGCGAACGGCCGGCATCGTGCAGCACGTCGGCACGCAGCAGCTTCCATTCGCCGGTCAGGGTGTCGATGACCACCTCGCTCACCGCCGCGCCATAGGCGAAGTAGTAGAAGGGATGGCCCTGCATGGTCTGTGCGTTCCAGTGCAGGCCGGGCGTGCTGTAGAAGCCGTCGGACCACAGTTGCACCCGGTCGGTGTAGGCCTCGGCCACCAGCGTGGCGAAGGTGAGTTCGCGCCCGGCCACCTGCACCTTGCCATTGGCGAATTGCACCGCGTCGGGCGTGCCGCCATGGCGGCGCGCGGCGAAGTCGGCGAGCCGCTCGCGGATCTGGCGGGCCGCGTCCTGCGCGGCCTTGCCGTTGAGGTCGGCGCCGGTCGATGCGGCCGTGGCCGAGGTGTTGGCCACCTTGGTCGTGTCGGTGGCTGTGGCGCGCACACGCTCGAATTCCACGCCCAGCTCGTGCGCCACCACCTGCGCCACCTTGGTGTTCAGGCCCTGGCCCATCTCGGTGCCGCCGTGGTTCACGAGGATGGAGCCGTCGGTGTAGACGTGCACCAGCGCCCCGGCCTGGTTGAAGTGCGGCACGTTGAAGCTGATGCCGAACTTGATCGGCGTGAGCGCCATGCCGCGCTTGAGCACCGAGCTCTTGGCGTTGAAGGCCGCGATGGCCTCGCGACGCTCGCGATAGCTGCTCGAATCCTCGAGCTGGTCGACAAGCTCGTGGATCACGTTGTCGCGCACCGTCTGGCCGTAGGGCGTGACGTTGCGCTCGGTCTTGCCGTAGAAATTGGCACGGCGCACGTCGAGCGCATCGCGGCCGAGCTGGCGGGCGATGGAGTCGAGCACGTACTCCACCGCGATGGCGCCCTGCGGCCCGCCGAAGCCGCGGAAGGCGGTGTTGCTCTGCGTGTTGGTGCGGCCCGAGAAGCCATGCATGCTCACCTCGGGCAGCCAGTAGGCGTTGTCGAAGTGGCACAGGGCGCGGGTCATCACCGGGCCGGACAGGTCGGCAGAGTGGCCGGCGCGCGAGACCATGCTGATCTCGGCGCCGAGGATGCGGCCTTCGTCGTCGAAGCCCACTTCGTACTCGTACCAGAAGCAGTGACGGCGGCCGGTGATCAGGAAGTCGTCGTCGCGGTCCGGGCGCAGCTTGACGGGGCGACGCAGCTTGTTGGCCGCCACGGCGGCGATGCAGGCGAACAGGCCCGACTGCGATTCCTTGCCGCCGAAACCGCCACCCATGCGCCGGCATTCGATGTGCACCTCGTTGGAATGCAGGTGCAGCGCATGCGCCACCAGGTGCTGCATCTCGGTGGGATGCTGGGTCGAGCAGTAGACCTGCATCGTCCCACCTTCCTTGGGGATGGCGTAGCTGATCTGGCCTTCGAGGTAGAACTGCTCCTGGCCGCCGACGTCGAGTTCGCCCTTCAGGCGGTGCGGCGCGGCCTCGATGGCGGCACGCACGGCCAGCCCCTTGTCGCTGCGGGTCAGGTGCATGGGCGGCACCACGTACTGGCCGCGGGCATGCGCCTGCTGCGGCGTCAGCACCGGCTCGGCCGGTGCCACGCGCGCGGCTTCCTTGGCGCGCGCGGCGGCGCGGCGGGCCTCGGTGCGGGTGCGGGCGATGACGGCAAAGAGTGGCTGGCCCAGGAAGCGGATCTCGCCGTCACAGAGCAACGGATCGTCATGCACGATCGAGCCGCAGTCGTTGGCGCCCGGAATATCGTCGGCCACGATCACGTCCACCACGCCGGGCATGGCGCGGATGGCGTCCAGGTCCAGCCCTTCCAGCCGGCCGGCCGCCACGGGCGACAGGCCCAGCGCGCAATGCAGCGTGCCGGCCAGCTCGGGCAGGTCGTCGGTGTAGGTGGCCTCGCCGGCCACGTGCAGATGGGCGGATTCGTGCGGGCGGCTGATGCCCACGCGGGCACCCTGGGCCAGGGCCTGGGCTTCGGCCCGGGTGTCGATGCGGGCGGCCGTGTTGGCGGCGTAGTCGGCGAAGGCCTCGGCGGACTGCAGCAGGGCGGGGTCGATCGGCTTGTTCATCGTTCAGGCTCCGAAGGCAGGGGCGTGGGGCATCACCGTCCAGACGCCGGTCTCCTGCGCCTCCAGCGGCTCGTCGGCGCGCGTCTCCAGCCAGAAGCGCTGCAGCAGGTTCTGCGCCACCTGCAGCCGGTAGTCGGCCGAGGCGCGCAGGTCGGTCATCGGCTTGAAGTCCTGGGCAAGTGCGGCCTTGGCGGCTTCGACGGTCTGCTGGGTCCAGGGCTTGCCGACGAGGGCGGCTTCGGCCTGGGTGGCACGGCGCACGATGGCGGCCATGCCGCCATAGGCCAGGCGGATGCTGCGCACCACCTCGCCGTCCAGCTCCAGCGCGAAGCCGGCGCACAGGGCCGAGATGTCGCAGTCGAAGCGCTTGCTGATCTTGTAGCCGCGCAACTGGCGCTCGAACGCCGACAGCGGCAGCGCGATGCCCTGCACGAACTCGCCGCTCTGCAGCTGGTTATTCATGTAGTCGACGTAGAAGTCGGTCAGGGGCATGCGGCGCACGCAATGGCCCTTGCGCAGTTCCACCTCCGCATCGAGCGCCATGAGGATGGGCGGCGAGTCGCCGATGGGCGAGCCGTTGGCCACGTTGCCACCCAGCGTGCCCGCATGGCGGATGGGCGGCGAGGCGAAGCGCAGCCACACGTCCTGCAGCGAGGGCGCGCGCTGCACGATGGCGGACCAGGCGTCTTCGAGCGAGACGGCGGCGCCGATCCACAGCTCGTCCTGCTCCACCACGTCGATGCGCTTGAGCTCGGGCACGTTGCCGATGTAGAGGATGTCGCCCAGGTCGCGGAACTGCTTGTTGACCCACAGGCCGATGTCGGTGGAGCCGGCCAGCAGCCGCGCCTGCGGCTTGGCCACGCGCAGTTCGGCGAAGGCCTCCAGGCTGACGGGTGCGTGGAAGTGGTCGATGCGGTGGCCGAGCGGCGCGGCGTAGTCGAAGGTGGCGTCGGTGCGCAGGGCCTGCAGTGCCTGCACCACGGGGGCGGTATCCAGCCTGACCGGCGGCAGGTCGAACATCTTCTGGCCGGCGTCGAGGATGGGCCGATAGCCCGTGCAGCGGCACAGGTTGCCCGACAGCTCGTCGGCCAGCTGCTGGCGCGTCGGCCGGCTGCCGCGGGCGCCGTGCTGCTCGTAGCTGGCCCACATCGACATCACGAAGCCCGGGGTGCAGAAGCCGCATTGCGAACCGTGGCAGTCCACCATCGCCTGCTGCACCGGATGCAGTTGCTGGACAGGGTGCTTGGAATGACGCTCGCCGTCGTGCACGCAGGCCGTCTGCGCCTTGAGGTCTTCGACGGTGAACAGCGCCTTGCCATGCAGCGTGGGCAGGAACTGGATGCAGGCGTTGACCGTCTGCAGCTTCAGCCCGCCGACGGCGCCGGATTCACCTTCGGCGGCCAGTTCGCCGATCACCACGGTGCAGGCGCCGCAGTCGCCCTCGTTGCAGCCTTCCTTGGTGCCGGTGCAGCGCGCGTCCTCGCGCAGCCAGTCGAGCACGGAGCGCGTGGGATGCACGCCGTCGACCGCCACCACGCGGCCGCGGTGGAAGAACTGGATGGGTTGGGTGGAGGTGCTCATGGATCTCGTGGGGGCAGCGAAGCCGCAGGCGGCGCGGCGATGGGCGAAGTTAGTCGGAGTCGAGCTTACGCGGATACGCCCTGGGCCATAGAGGCCATCCGCCAATCGTTATGCGCTGCGCGTGGGCACCCTCGCCATGCACCGTGGCGTCACCTGCGCGACCCATGCTGGTGCCGCAGGCCCTGCGGCGGTGCAGCATCCGGTCAGGCCGGCAGGCCAGTGTCCTCGCCGAACAGGCGCACGATCTCGCCGCGCAGCCAGCGGTTGGGCGCATCGTCCTCGAAGCGGCGGCTCCAGTGCAGGGCCACGCCGAAATCGCGCAGGGGAAAGTCGGGTTCGACGATGGCGAAGCCGGCGCCTTCGCCGAAGCTGCGGGCGATGTTGCGCGGCATGACCACCGCCAGGTCGGTGTCGCGCACGATGGCAGGCAGCACCATGAAATGCTCGGTCACCAGCCGCACGCGCTCCTCCAACTCCATCAGCTGCAGGATGCGCAGGGTGTCGGCATGCGAGCGCACGGCCACGAAGTCCAGCGTCTGCAGCGCCGCCAGCAGCGCCTTGCCGCGCAGGGTGCGGCGGGCGAAAGGATGGCCGTCGCGCACCAGCACGATGTAGCGGTCGTTCAGCAGGTGCTGGCGCCGCGTGTCCTTCACCTTGGGCAGGAAGCCGAAGGCCAGGTCGATGCGGCCCTCGTCCAGCGCGGCAGCGATGTCCTGCGGGCGCAGCGGCAGCGTCTCCAGCCGCACGCCGGGCGCCAACGCGCGCAGGTGCTGCATCAGCGGCGGCAGGAAGCGGCCCTCGCCGATGTCGCTCATGTGGATACGGAAGGTCTTGCGCGAGCGGGCCGGGTCGAAGCGCTCGGGCTCGGCCACGGCCTCATGGAGCGCCGCGAGCGCCGCCCGCACGGCCGGCGCCAGCCGCTCGGCCCGCGGCGTGGGCGCCACGCCGCCGGCCACCCGGGTGAACAGCGCGTCGCCCAGCGCCAGCCGCAGCCGCGTCAGGCCATGGCTGACCGCCGGCTGGGTGAGGCCCAGGGCCTCGGCGGCGCGGCTCACGTTGCGGGTGTGGTGCACGGCATCGAAGACGCGCAGCAGGTTCAGGTCCAGCTTTTCCATATGCACGCCGTTCATAACACTTAGCGGGTCCATTGCATTGAGGACATGCCCCAGGCGCCGGACACTCCGCGCTTTCGCATGAGCGGCCCCCCGGGCTGCGGTGGCCGACGCCCCTGGACGCGCGGCCAGGCCCCCACGACGGAGAGACAAGAACATGGAAGTTTCCTTCAGCAAGGAAGTGCAGGCGCTGCGCCTGGGCGCGGGCCAGACCTTCCACGGCGAGGGCATCCTGGCCATCACCAAGGGCCTGCTGCAGGCCGGCGTGGCCTACGTGGGCGGCTATCAGGGCGCGCCGGTGTCGCACCTGCTGGACGTGATGGTGCAGGGCCGCGACTACATGCAGGAGTTGGGCGTGCACGTCGAGGCCTGCTCCAACGAGGCTTCAGCCGCGGCCATGCTGGGCGCCTCCATCCACTACCCGCTGCGCGGCGCCGTCACCTGGAAGTCCATCGTCGGCACCAACGTGGCGGCCGATGCCCTTTCCAACCTCAGCTCGCCGGGCGTGACCGGCGGCGTGCTGATCGTGGTGGGCGAGGACTACGGCGAAGGCGCCAGCGTGATCCAGGAGCGCACCCATGCCTATGCGCTCAAGTCCAGCCTGTGCCTGCTGGACCCGCGCCCCCACCTGCCGACCATGGTGCGCATGGTGGAGGAAGGCTTCAACCTCTCCGAGGCCTCGAGCATGCCCTGCATGATGGAGCTGCGCATCCGCGCCTGCCACGTGCGCGGCAGCTTCGACTGCAAGGACAACCGCGCCCCGGCCGTCAGCACCCGCAGCCTGATGGAGGAGCCGGCCCGCTTCGACTACGAGCGCCTGGCCCATCCGCCCGTCACCTTCGGCCACGAGAAGCGCAAGAGCGCCGAGCGCATTCCGGCCGCGCAGCGCTACATCGCCGAGCACGGCCTGAATGAGCTGATGCCCGGCCCACGCGAGGACCTGGGCATCGTGGTGCAGGGCGGGCTCTACAACGCCCTCATCCGCGCGCTGCAGCAGCACGGCTTGGCCGATGCCTTCGGCCAGAGCGAGATCCCGATCCTGGTGCTCAACGTCACCTACCCGCTGGTGCCGGCGCAGATCGTCGACTTCGCCGCCAGCAAGCGCGCCCTGCTGGTGGTGGAGGAAGGCCAGCCCGAGTACATCGAGCAGGACATCGCGACGCTGCTGCGCCGCCGCGACCTGCAGACGCCGCTGCACGGCAAGGACCTGCTGCAGATGGCGGGCGAGTACACCACCGAGGTGTTGACCCGTGGCCTGGCCGCCTTCGCCGCGCGCTACCTGCCCGAGGGCGCCGGCCAGACCGGTACCGACTGGCTGGCCGCCAACGACGCGCGCCGCCGGGCCGTGGCCGAGCTGCTGGGCAAGCCGCTGCCGGGGCGGCCGCCGGGCTTCTGCATCGGCTGCCCGGAGCGGCCGGTGTTCTCGGCCCTCAAGCTCGCGCAGCAGGAAGTGGGCAAGGTGCACATCGCCGCCGACATCGGCTGCCATGCCTTCGGCACCTTCGAGCCCTTCAGCGGCGGCCATTCGATCCTGGGCTACGGCATGAGCCTGGCCAGCCGCGCGGGCGTCTCGCCCATGATGCAGCGGCGGGTGCTGTCGATCATGGGCGACGGCGGCTTCTGGCACAACGGCCTGCTCACCGGCGTGCAGAGCGCCCTCTTCAACGGCGACGACGCCGTGCTGCTGATCTTCAAGAACGGCTACACCAGCGCCACCGGCACGCAGGACATCATCTCCACGCCCGACGAGGACACCAAGGCCCGCGCCGAGGACAAGCAGCAGAGCCTGGCCCACAAGAACCACACCATCGAGGACACGCTGCGCGGCCTGGGCGTGAAGTGGATGCGTACGGTCCATACCTACGAGGTGGCGACCATGCGGGCCACGCTGACGGAGGCCTTCACGACCTCCTTCGAAGGGCTGAAGGTCATCATTGCCGAAGGCGAATGCCAGCTGGAGCGCCAGCGCCGCATCAAGCCCTGGATCGCACAGCTGCTCAAGAAGGGCGAGCGCGTGGTACGCGTGAAGTACGGCGTGGACGAGGACGTGTGCAACGGCGACCACGCCTGCATCCGCCTGTCGGGCTGCCCCACGCTGACACTCAAGGACAACCCCGACCCGCTGAAGGTGGACCCGGTGGCCACCGTCATCGACGGCTGCGTGGGCTGCGGCCTGTGCGGCGCCAATGCGCATGCGGCCACGCTGTGCCCCAGCTTCTACCGGGCCGAGGTGGTGCAGAACCCGCGCTGGCACGAGCGGCTGCTGCACGGCCTGCAGTCCGCCCTGGTGCGCGCCCTGCGCCCGGCATGAGGAGCAACCCATGCCCGCTTCGCTCCATCCCCGCTTCGACACCATGAATCCCATCGCGTCCGCGAATCAACGCCCCCTCACCCTGCTGCTGTGCGCCCTGGGCGGCGAAGGCGGCGGCGTGCTCACCGAATGGCTGATCGAGGCCGCCCGCCATGCGGGTTACGCGGCGCAGAGCACCTCGGTGCCCGGCGTGGCCCAGCGCACCGGCGCCACCACCTACTACGTCGAGGTCTTCCCGGTGCCGCTGGCGCAGCTGCAAGGGCGCCAGCCGGTGTTCAGCCTGGTGCCAGCCCCGGGCGCCCTGGACGTGATCGTCTCCTCCGAGTTGCTGGAGACCACGCGCCAGATCGCCAATGGCATGGCCGACCCAACGCGCACCCAGGTCATCACCTCCTCCAGCCGCAGCCTGACCACGGCCGAGCGCATGGCGCTGGGCGACGGCCGGGCCGATGCGGCGCAGCTGCTGGAGGTGGTGCGCCGCTTCAGCCGCGCGCACCAGGTGCTGGACATGGCGGCGATGGCCCGCGAATGCGGCACCGTCATCAGCAGCATCATGTACGGCGCCATCGCCGGCAGCGGCGTGCTGCCCTGGCCGCGCGCGGCCTTCGAGGCGGCGATCCACGATCCGGCCTCGGGCAAGGCGCCGGGCGCCACCGCGGCGGCCAGCCTGCGCGGCTTTGCCCGGGCCTACGAGGCGGTGAATGCACCGCGGCAGCAGGCGGCCTTCGTCGATGCGCTGCTGAAGGACCCGAAGGTGGAAGCCACGCCGGCCCCGACGCTGCCCGCCGACCTGGCCAGCCGCTTTCCGCCCGCCGTGCACGAGATGATGGCCCTGGGCCATGCGCGCACGCTGGAGTACCAGGACGGGGCCTACGCAAGTCGCTACACGGACCGCCTGGCGCGCGTGCTCGATGCCGAACGCGCGTCCGCCCCCGCGGGCGCGCACGGCTGGGCCATCACCCGCGAGATGGCCCGCTGGCTGGCCCTGTGGATGGCCTTCGACGACATCGTGCGCGTGGCCGCGCTCAAGGCCCGCGCCAGCCGCGCCGAACGGGTGCGCATGGAGGTCAAGGCCGGCGAGGCCGACCTGCTGCGCGTCTACGACCACTTCAAGCCCGGCGTGCCGGAATTCGCCGCCCTGCTGCCGCCCGCCCTCGCCCGCCGGCTGCAGGACTGGGACCGCGCCCGCCAGCGCCGCGGCCAGTCGCCGTGGGCCCTGCCGCTGAAGGTGGGCAGCCACTCGGTCATGGGCATGGCCGCGCTGCGGCTGCTCGCCAGCCTGCGCCGGCTGCGGCCCATCGGCAGCCGCTTCGCCGAGGAGCAAAGGCTGATCGAGCACTGGCTGGCCGCCGTCCAGGCCGGCGCGCGCGAGGACTGGGCCCTCGGCCACGAACTCGCGCTGTGCGGCCGCCTGATCAAGGGCTACGGCAGCACCAACGAGCGCGGCAAGGCCAACCTGCTGCACATCGTCGACCACCTGGCCCGCAGCCCAGGCCGCACGCCGGCCGAGCGCGCGCAGGCCATTGCCGCGGCCCGCGAGGCCGCGCTGGCCGACGAGGCCGGCACCGCCCTCGACGCCACCCTGCGGGCGCACGGCGCGCCGCCGCGCCCGGTGGCCGAGCAGCCCATCCGCTGGATGCGCCGGCCGCCCCGCTCGCAGGGCCAGGGCGCCTGAGACACCGAGACCCCCAATAGACCAAGAAGGAGACAAGCGATGACCTCTCATCCCCACCCCGCCATCCGCAACCCGCGCCGCCGCCTGGCGCTGACCCTGGCCGGTGCCGCGTGCGTGGCCGCCGCCCTGTCCGCCCCGCTGGCGGCCCATGCCCAGGCCTGGCCCGCCAAGCCGATCCGCGTGGTCGTCAACTTCCCGCCCGGCGGCGCCGCCGACCAGTTGGCGCGGCTCGTGGGCCAGCCCCTGTCGGAGGCGCTGGGCCAGCCGGTCGTGGTCGAGAACCGCGGTGGCGCCAACGGCAACATCGGCGGCGAGGTGGTGGCCCGCGCCCCGGCCGACGGCTACACGCTGCTGATGAGCTCCGGCGGCATGGTGTCGGTGAATCCGCACCTGTACGAGAAGATGCCCTTCGATCCCGCCAAGGACCTGGTGCCGGTGGCCGCCGCCGCGCGCGTGCTGGTCTACCTGGTGATCCGGCCCGAGCTGCCGCCCAAGAACATCCAGGAGTTCATCGCCTACCTCAAGGCCCGGCCGGGCAAGCTCTCCTACGGCTCGCCCGGCGTCGGCAGCTCGCCGCACCTGGCGGGCGAGATGTTCAAGTCGCAGACCGGCACCTTCGCCACCCATGTGCCCTACCGCGGCGCGGCGCCCGCGCTGCAGGACCTGCTGGCCGGCCAGATCGACTACTACTTCGACCCGGGCATCGCGCTGCAGCAGGTCAAGGCCGGCAAGCTGCGTCTGCTGGCGGTGGGCAGCCCGCAGCGCTCGCCGCTCTTTCCCGATGTGCCCACGCTGGCCGAGGCCGGCCTGAAAGGCTTCGACGCCGACACCGTGTTCGGCTTCTACGCGCCGGCCGGCACGCCCGCGCCGGTGATCGCGCGGCTCAACACCGAGATCAACAAGGTGCTGGGGCTGCCGATGGTGAAGGAACGCATCCAGCAACTCGGCGGCGAAGCGGCGCCCGGCACGCCGGCCGCCTTCCACGACCGCGCGATGGCCGATTCAACGCGCTTCGGGGCCATCATCAAGGAGCGGGGCATCAAGGCCGATTGAGGCCCGCCCCGCCCGCATGAGCCCCTCTGCCCTCGGCGACGGGCGAGGAGGCTCCCCGGTCGCGCCGCCGTTAACCTGCCGCCATGTCCAAGACCATCACCTACACCGCCCGCGTCGAATTCGGCGACTGCGACCCTGCCGGCATCGTCTGGTTTCCCAACTTCTTCGGCTGGATCGACGCCGCCTCGCGCCATTTCTTTGCCGGCTGCGGCGTGCCGCGCTGGGAAGAGACGACACGCACCCTCGGCGTCGTCGGCACGCCGCTGGTGGACACCCAGGCCCGCTTCGTCAGCACCGCCAGCTATGGCGACACGCTCCACTTCGCCGTGCAGGTCCGCGAGTGGCGCGAGAAGAGCTTCGTGCAGGCCTACCGCGTGACCCGCGACGACCCCGAGGGCGAGACGCTGATCCTCGAATGCGAGGAAGTGCGCATCTTCGGCGGCAAACGGCCCGACGGGCGGCTGCGCGCGCTTCCCATTCCGCCCGAGATCCGTGCCTTGTGCGAGTGAGCCGGCGCCCTGCGCCCCGGCGCGGGAGACCTCAACAGCGCGGCACACGCGCCTACACGCGGATGGGCAGCCGCAAGGGAACATCCGGCGGCTCGTGACGTCGGCCGAGCGCAGCGCCTCGACGCAGACGGCCCGCCCGTCCGGGGCCGCGGGGGCCGGGGCCGCGCCGTCCCTCCTGCCCCTACGTCCGTCCATGATCCACACCATCGCCCTGCAACCGGCCCCTGGGGGCTCGCCATCCGCCGCCAGCGGGCGCTGCAAGGGCTGCCGCGAAGGCGAGGTGCCGCTCTTTCCCTTCAGCTTCGCCTACCAGCCGATCCTGGACCTCCAGGCTGGCGAGATCTGGGCGCACGAGGCGCTGGTGCGCGGGCCGGACGGCGAAGGCGCCATGACGGTGCTCGACCAGGTCAATGCCGACAACCGCTACCGTTTCGACCAGGCCTGCCGCGTCAACGCGATCCGCATCGCCGCCGCGCTCGGCATAGACACGCGCCTGTCGATCAACTTCCTGCCCCAGGCGGTGTACCGGCCGGAGATCTGCATCCGCACCACGCTCGAGGCAGCCGACAAGTACAGCTTTCCGCGCGACCGCATCGTGTTCGAGGTGACCGAAGGCGAGCGGGTCAGCGACGGGCCCTGGCTCGCCTCCATCCTCACCGAGTACCAGCGCTGCGGCTTCCTGACGGCCATCGACGACTTCGGCGCCGGCTACGCGGGCCTGACGCTGCTGGCCGACTTCCAGCCCGATGTCGTCAAGCTGGACATGGCCCTGGTGCGCAACGTCGACACCAGCCGCGCGCGCCAGGCCATCACCCGCGGCATCCTGCGCATGTGCGAGGAGCTGGCCATCACGGTGGTCGCCGAGGGGGTCGAGACGGCCGGCGAGCGCGACTTCTTCCTGCACGAGGGCGTGCGGCTGATGCAGGGCTACCTGTTCGCCCGGCCGCGCTTCGAGTCCCTGGCGCCGAAGGCCGAGATCTTCGGCTGAACCGGCGCCGGGCGGCCCCGCCTCAGTCCGGCATCACCAGCAGCGCGCGGAAGTCGTTGACGTTGGTGTGCGTGGGCCCGGTCACCAGCAGGTCGCCGAGTGCATCGAAGAAGCCATAGGCGTCGTTGCGGTCCAGGTGGTCCGACAGCTTGAGGCCGCGTTGCGCCGCGCGGGCCAGCGTATCGGGTCCGACGAAGGCGCCGGCGTTGTCCTCCACGCCGTCGATGCCGTCGGTGTCGGCGGCAAGCGCCCACACGCCGGGCTCCCCCATCAGCGCGCCGGCCAGGCCCATGCAGAACTCGCCCGCGCGTCCGCCCCGCCCCTTGGCGGTGCCGGGCGGGCGCTGGCGCACGGTCACCGTGGTCTCGCCGCCAGACAGGATCACGCAGGGCCGCGCGAAGGGCGTGCCGTGGCGCGCCACCGCGCGGGCCAGGGCGGCGTGCACCTTGCCGACCTCGCGCGACTCGCCTTCCATGTCGTCACCCAGCACATGGGCGTCGATGCCCGCCGCGCGGGCCGCCAGCGCGGCCGCCTCCAGCGACTGCCGCGGCGTCGCGATCAGGTGCACCGCATGGCCGGCAAACGCGGCATCGGCCGGCTTGGGGGTTTCGAGGCAGCCGCCGCGCAGGCCTTCCATGACGCGGGCCGGCAACTCGATGCCGTAGCGCTGCAGGATGGCGAGGGCGTCTGCGCAGGTGCTGCCGTCGGGCACCGTGGGGCCGCTGGCGATGACGGCCGGGTCGTCGCCGGGCACGTCGCTGATGGTGAGCGTGACCACCCGGGCCGGCGCGCAGGCCGCGGCCAGCCGGCCACCCTTGATGCGCGAGAGGTGCTTGCGCACGCAGTTCATCTCGCCGATGTGCGCGCCCGATTCGAGCAGCTGGCGGTTGATGCGCTGCTTGTCCTCCAGCGTCAGCCCCTCGGCCGGAAGCGTCAGCAGCGCCGAGCCGCCGCCGGAGATCAGGCACAGCACCAGGTCGTCGGCCGTGAGGCCATGCGTGAGGGCGAGCATGCGCTCGGCGGCGCGCAGGCCGGCGGCGTCGGGCACGGGGTGCGCGGCCTCCACCAGCTCGATGCGCGACGGCACGCTGGCCGGCCGCGGCGGGATGTGGCCATAGCGCGTGACCACCAGGCCCGACAGCGGGGCGTCCTGCGGCCAGAGGGCCTCTAGCGCCTGCACCATGGAGCCCCCGGCCTTGCCGGCGCCCAGCACCAGCGTGCGGCCGCGCGGCGGCGGGGGCAGGTACTGGCCCATGCGCGCGAGGGGCAGCGCCTGGTGCACGGCGACACGGTAGAGGTGTTCGAGGAAGGCGCGCGGCTGCTGCTTCGGATCAGGAAGGGAAGCGGACGCGGTGTCGGATGCGATCATGTTCTTTGTCTCCAGGGACCCGGCAAAGCCGCCGAGGTCTTTGAATGCGCGAGAGGACTGTACCGATGAAAACCCTGCTGATCCGCCACGCGAGCTGCGTGGCGACCTTCGACGACGCGCGCACCGAGCTGCGCGATGCCTCGGTGCTGGTGCGCGGCCACCGCATCGAGGCCATCGGCCCCGCGGCCGACCTGCCGCAGCAGGCCGACGAGGTGATCGATGCCCGCGGCCATCTGGTCATGCCGGGGCTGGTCAACACCCATCACCATATGTACCAGTCGCTGACGCGCGCCATACCGGCGACGCAGGACGCGGAACTCTTCGGCTGGCTGCGCGGGCTCTACCCGATCTGGGCCGGGCTCACGCCCGAGATGGTGAACGTCTCCACGCAGGTGGCCATGGCCGAGCTGCTGATGTCGGGCTGCACCACCAGCAGCGACCATCTCTACATCTATCCCAACGGCGTGCGGCTGGAGGACAGCATCGAGGCCGCGCAGTCCATCGGCATGCGCTTCGTCGCCTCGCGCGGCGCCATGAGCCTGGGCCAGTCCAAGGGCGGCCTGCCGCCCGACCGCGTGGTGGAGGACGAAGAAGCCATCCTGCGCGACACCGAGCGCCTGATCACCACCTGGCACGACCGCAGCCATGGCGCCATGGTCAACGTGGCGGTGGCGCCCTGCTCGCCCTTCTCGGTCAGCCGCGAGCTGATGCGCGATGCCGCGGCCCTGGCCCGTCGGCATGGCGTGCGCCTGCACACCCACCTGGCCGAGAACGACCACGACATCGCCTTCACCCGCGAGAAGTTCAACTGCACGCCGGCCGAGTACGCGCAGGAGCTCGGCTGGCTGGGCGACGACGTCTGGCATGCCCACTGCGTGAAGCTGGACGAGGCCGGCATCGGCCTGTTCGCGCGCACGCGCACCGGCGTGGCCCACTGCCCCTGCAGCAACATGCGCCTGGCCTCGGGCCTGGCGCCCATCCGCCGCATGCTGGATGCGGGCGTGCCGGTGGGCCTGGGCGTGGACGGCAGCGCCAGCAACGACGGCGCGCACATGGTGGGCGAGGCGCGGCAGGCGTTGCTGCTGGCGCGGGTGCGGCGATCGCTCGATGCCTTCGGCTGCGACCACGGCCCGGCCGAGATGACCGCCCGCGACGCGCTGGCCATGGCCACCCGCGGCGGCGCCCAGGTGCTCGGCCGCGCCGACATCGGCCACCTGGCGCCGGGCATGTGCGCCGACCTGGCCCTGTTCGACCTGCGCACCCTGGGCTTCGCCGGTGGCGCCGTGCACGACCCCGTGGCCAGCCTGCTGCTGTGCGCCAGCCCGCAGGCGGCGTACACGGTGGTCAACGGGCGGGTGGTGGTGCGCGAAGGCCAGCTGGCGACGGTGGAATTGCAACCGCTGGTGGAGCGGCACAACCGGCTTGCGTTTGAGCTGGCGCGCACCATGCCGTAGCGCTGGGGTCATGAGTCGTAGCTCTTGAATCGGTAGAAATTGCTTATCGGTGGCTTTTTTATATTCGTCTCTTCCGCCATTCCGCGAAAAGGCTGAACAATAGAGGTGCAACAAGATTGAGGAGAAGAGATATGTTTCGAAAGAGCGTTGCTGCAGTTTTGACGTGTGCCACGATTTTTCTGGTCGGTTGTGCGAGCCCCGTGCCACGGGTTGAGATAGCACAAGAAAAGTTGGCAAAGATCAAGACAATTTCAGTTGTCCGCGTCCCGGAACCGAAGACGTATACCGTCCTCAATATCGGCCATCCCGGGATGGCATTTGGACTGATTGGCGGATTGATCGCCGCCGCTGATCAAAACAACAAGCAGGAGACACTGTCAAAGGCCTACCGGGAGCAAGGCATCGCCATCAACAACGTCCTGGTGGCCGAGTTGGTGAAGGAACTTAATGCTCAGGGCTTTATTGCACAAGAACAAGATGCCCCGTGGAAAGAAGCGGATAACAGGTACAGCCTAAAGTTTGAAGACATTCAAAGCACCGCTGACGCGGTTCTCGTGGTGTCGCCGACCATAGAGGGCTTTGTTTCCCCCCAGGGCAGTACGTTGTACCTACCAACCATCACCGCACCTGCCACACTGCTCGGCGATGACAAGAAGAATCCGATGTACCGCGGCTTTCACGCAGTCGGATGGAGCCCGACTGCAGAGGGGTGGCGGTCGACGGAAGCCAAGAACACGTACCCAAACTTCGGTGCGTTGATGGCAGACCCGAAGGCCAGCGCGCAGTCACTTGAAGATGCCGCCAGGAACCTGGCCCAATCCGTATCACGCGACCTCAAACGCGCATCAAATACTGCTAGGAACTGAAGCGACAACCAGCGGATGCCCCTTTGAAGAGCGCCCCTGCGCCCTTCATGAGCGTTTGCTGTGCGCCCGACTTCATTGCGTCTTCGCCCCGCCCTGGAACCAGCGCCCGATCAGCGCTCGCTCGGCCTCGGTGATGCCGGTGGCGTTGTTCATCGGCATGATCTTCGTCACCACCACCTGCTGGTAGACGGCCTGCGCATGCACGGCCACCTGCTCGGGCGAGTCGAGCCGCACGTTCTTCATCTGCACGGCGGCGCCGTGGCACAGGTAGCAGCGCTGCTCCAGCACCTTCTGCACCTCGGCATAGGCCACGGGCGCGGCCTGCGCGGCGGCGGGTTGCGGCGCCACGGGCTCGGGCTTCATCCAGACGATGGTCAGGCCCAGGACGGCGATGCCGAGCATGGCGTAGGGCAGCGGGTTCTTCGCGTTGCCCAGCTTCCAGCGATGGCGCACCACGAAGAACTGGCGGATGGCGGCGCCGCCCAGCATGATCAGCAGCAGCACGATCCAGTTCTGCGGATGCGTGTAGGTGAAGCTGTAATGGTTGGACAGCATCGCGAACAGCACCGGCAGCGTGAAGTAGGTGTTGTGCACGCTGCGCTGTTTGCCGCGCTGGCCGTGGATCGGGTCCACCGGCTTGCCCTCGCGCAGGGCCGCCACGCTCTTGCGCTGGCCCGGGATGATCCAGAAGAACACGTTGGCGCTCATGGTCGTGGCCATCATGGCGCCCACCAGAAGGAAGGCGGCGCGTCCGGCGAACCAGTGGCAGGCCAGCCAGGCCGCGAAGGCGATGAAGAGCGCGATCAGCACGCCGACGATGGTGTCGCCGTTCTTGCGTCGGCCGAAGATCTGGCAGATGCCGTCGTACACCATCCAGAACACGACGAAGAAGGCGAGTGCGACGGCGATGGCGGCACCGGGCTGCCAGTCCATCTTGCTCTTGTCGATGAGGTAGGTGCTGGCGTTCCACAGGTACGACACCGTGAAGAGCGCGAAGCCGCTCAGCCAGGTGGAGTAGCTTTCCCAGAAGGACCAGTGCAGGTGCTCCGGAATCTTGCGCGGCGCCACCGCGTACTTCTGCATGTTGTAGAAGCCGCCGCCGTGCACGGCCCATTGCTCGCCGCCCACGCCCTTGTCCAGCGATTCGGCGTCCTTGGGCTTCTCGAGGCTGTTGTCCAGCATCACGAAGTAGAAGGAGGCACCGATCCAGGCGATCGCGGTGATGACGTGGAGCCAGCGCAGCAGCAGGTTGGCCCAGTCGAGGTAGTAGCTTTCCATCGCTCAACCCTGAGGTGATGAGAGTTCTGTCCTGCTCACCACCGCGGGCGCTGTAAGCAGAAGGTGCCGCGAACGCTTGGCATCGGGGGGCCGATGCGCCTCATCGCTCCGCTGCGGCGGTTTTGTTGTGGACGCGAGTGTATACAGTTTGTCGGTCCGGGCGCGGGTCGCGCGCGGGCCGCCAAGGGTTATCACTGACATGCCAAGGCTGGCTGCAATAAGCATGCCGCCGGAGCGGCCCACCGACGTGGCGGACGAACGCGGCACGACCCGCCAGGGCGGGCGTGCCGCCTCAGCCTGCCGCGTCCGCCAGGGCCGCTTCGGCCGGCGCAACCGGCGCGGCATAACGGCGCACCAGCGCCAGCAGCTCGTCCTCGCCGTAGGGCTTGCCGAGGTAGTGGTCCACGCCCAGCGCCTGCGCATGCTCGCGGTGCTTGCCCGCAATGCGCGAGGTGATCATGACCACCGGCAGGTCGGCCAGTTGCGTGTCGGCGCGGATGTTGCGCACCAGGTCGAAGCCGTCCATGCGCGGCATCTCGATGTCCGACAGCACCAGCGCGGGCCGCTCGCCCTGCAGCAGTTCCAGCGCCTGCAGGCCGTCGGCGGCCAGCGCCACCCGCCAGCCTTCGCGCTGCAGCAGGCGCTGCGTCACGCGGCGCACGGTGATGGAGTCGTCCACCACCATCACGAGCGGCACCTGGGCCGCCGTGCGGCCCGGCTGGCCGGCGGCATCGGGCGCGGGCAGGTCCGCGGCCAGGCGCTGGCGCCGCCGCGCCTGCCCGCCGTGCAACGTGCCGAGCACCACCGGGTTGTGGATCATCACCACGGCGCCGGAGGCGAGCACGGTGATGCCCACCAGGCCCGGCACGCGCGCGAGCTGCGGCCCCAGGTTCTTGACCACCACTTCCTGGCTGCCGAGCACCTCGTCCACATGCAGCAGCACGCGCTGGGCGGCGCTGCGCACCACCACCAGGGTGTTGGCGCGGCCGGGTGGCTGCTCGCTGGCGTCGGAGGCCTGCAGCAGCGCACCCGCCCAGTAGAAGGGCAGGCGCTCCCCGCCGTAGCCGCTGTGCGCCTCGGCATAGGCCTGGGCCAGCTCGGTGGCGCCGGCGCGTTGCACCAGCTCGACCAGGCTGGCGGGCACGCCGAAGGTCAACCCGCCCGCGCGCAGCATCACCACCTGCGTGACGGCCGTCGTCAGCGGCAGCACCAGGCGGAACTCGGTGCCCTGCCCCGCCGTGCTGCGGGTCTCGATGCGGCCGCCCAGGGCCGTCACCTCGGCGCGCACCACGTCCATGCCGATGCCGCGCCCGGCCAGTTCCGAGACCTCGGTCGCGGTGGTGAAGCCGGGACGGAAGACCAGCTCGGCCAGTGCCCGCTCGTCCAGCGCCGCGCCGGGCTCGATCAGCCCCTGTGCCTCGGCGCGGTCGCGGATGCGCTCGGCCCGCAGGCCACCGCCGTCGTCGGCGAAGCGGATGGCGATGTCGTTGCCGTCCTGGCGCATCTCCACGCGCAGTTGCCCGGTGGCCGGCTTGCCGGCGCGCTCGCGCTCCGCGGGCGGCTCGATGCCATGGACCACGGCATTGCGCAGCAGATGCTCGAAGGCCGGCGCGATGCGGTCGAGCACGCCGCGGTCCATCTCCACCTCGCCGCCGAGCAGGTCGAGGTGCACCGGCTTGCCCGTTTCCTTGGACGCCTGGCGCACCACGCGGTACAGCCGCTCGGCCAGGTTGTCGAAGGCCACCATGCGCGTGCGCAGCAGCGAGCGCTGCAGCTCGCGCGTCTGGCGCGCCTGGGTCTGCAGGCCGTCCTCGGCCACCTGCACGGTGCGCTGCAGCGTACGGTGCACGGCGGCGACGTCGTCCACCGACTCGGCCATCATGCGCGTCAGCTCCTGCACCCGGGTGAAGCGGTCGAACTCCAGCGGGTCGAAGCCCTGCGCATCGCGCGACTGCATTTGGCGCGACTGCATCTGGCTTTCGGCCTGCACTTCCAGGTCGCGCAGCTGCTGGCGCAGGCGCTGCAGGTTGCCGGTGAGTTCGCCCAGGGCGCCGCGCAGTTGCTCGACCGAGGCCTCGACACGGCCACGGGTGATGGTCACCTCGCCGGCCTCGGCCATCAACCTGTCGAGCAGTTGGGCGCGGATGCGCACCACGGCCCCGGCCCCCGGGGTGGCGGCCAGCGCTGCGGCGGGCTGGGCAGCCGCGAGCGCGGCGTCGAGGCCGGCGGGACGCGGCACCTCGTCCGGCATGTCGCCGGCCGCCACCGCCTCGGCGGCCGACGCCAGCGGCGCGGAGGCATCGCCGGTCTCGATGCGCAGCGCCGGCGCGCTGTGCTCGGCCGCGACGGAATCGGCCGCCAGTTGCTGGCGCCGCGCCTCGTCGGCCGAATCGGCGGCGCGGAGCTGGTCGAAATCGGCCTGCAGCACGTCCAGCCGGCCCAGGGCCTGCTCCAGCGCTTCGCGCACGGTGTCGCCCAGGCCCAGCGGCTCCAGCGCCGATTCCATCTGGTGGGCGCGCTGGCCCAGGCGCATCGCCCCCGCCAGCCGGGCGCTGCCCTTGAGGGTGTGCAGGGCCCGCAGCACCTGTGCGCGGGCGTCGCCGTCGTCCGGCTGCGCGGCCCAGGCGCGCAGCGCCCGGCTGAGGGCGGGCAGCAGTTCGGCCGCCTCCTCCTCGAAGATGGGAAAGAGCTCGTGGTCGACGGCGTCCTGCACCGCGCCGAGTTCGTCCTCGGGCTCCAGCACGACATCGGGCCCGGGCGCCGAAGCCGGCCCCAGCGTGGTTGCCGGGGTGGGGGCGGGCAGTTCGAGCAGGGCGCGCAGCCGCTCGGGCAGGCCGGCGTTCGGGGCCTTGACGAAGCCGGCCGCGAACTGGTGCAGCAGCCGGCGGATGTCTTGCGCAGCCTCGACGAGCACGGCCGCCTGGGCCGCGCCCGCGCGGTGTTCGCCCAGCAGGTGCTGCAGCGCGTTCTCCACCAGCCGCGCGAGTTCGGACAGCAGCGCGAAGCCGACGGTGGCCGAACTGCCGGCCAGCGAATGCGCCGCGGCAATCGCCTCGTCGGGCAGGCGCGTGCCCGGCGAGGGGGCCCAGGCCGCCAGCCGTTCGACCAGCTGGCGCGACCATTCGTCGGCCTCGCTCAGGTAGACGTTGTAGAGCGCCAGCGGAATGCGCAGTCCGCCGACCAGCCGCACGTCGTCGCCCGCGACGGGCGCCGGGGCTTCCTGAGGCGGTGGCGTGGCCGGCGCTGCGTCGTCCTGCACCGGGTCGGGGGCTGCGTCGTCGGCCATCGACGGCTCGCCGGCCGCGGGCTCGGGCGGCGCCATCGACAGCTCGAAATCCACACCGTAGTCCGAGGACAGCGGCACCGAGTCCTCGGCCGGCTCAGCCTGCGTGGTGCGCTCGAAGTCGGCGAGCGCGGCATCGGCCTCGGACTCGTCCTCCTCGCGGCGCATCGGGGCCGGCAGCGTAGGCGGCTCGTCGAAGGCGAACTCGGCCTCCATGCGGGTGTGGCCGAAGCTGGCAGGCGCCGGGATCGGCGGGCGCGGCGGCGGATCGGGCAGCAGGAAGTCGAGGTCAGCCGGCTGGGTCGGGCCGCCCAGATCCAGCTCGGGCAGCAGGTCGGGATCTTCCACGGGCGCCGGCAGCGGCTCCAGCGGGGCCGGCAACGTGGTGGCCTCGAAGTCGGGCTCGAAGACCGGCAAGGGGGGCAGTGCCTCGGCCGCCGGGGGCGGCTCGGCCGGTGCAGGCGGCGCCCATACCGGCGCGGGCGCGGGCGCGGGCGCGGGCGTCGTCGCACGGACCGGCGGCACCGGGTCTGCGGACTCGGGAGCCGCAGCCAGCGCGCGCATCGGCGCCAGCCAGGGCGCGCCGGCCGGTGGCGTGCGGCCCTCGGCGATGGCGTCGATCCATGCGGCAAAGCCGGGCAGCGCGACTTCGGTCGCCGACATCAGCGCCGGGTCGGCACGGCGCTGCTCGGCCAGCCAGGTGTTGAGCACCTGCTCGCAGGCCCAGGCGGCGTCGCCGAATTCGGTCAGCCCCACCATGCGGGCACTGCCCTTGAGCGTGTGGAAGGCCCGGCGCAGCACCGTGAGTTCGTCGCCGCTGCCCGGCGGCTCGGCCAGCGAGCGCAAGGCGGCGCGGGCGGACTGCAGCACCTCGCGGGCCTCGTCCAGGAAGATGGCGCGCAGGTCGTCCTCGTCCAGCTCGGCCACGTCCATGCCCGGAGGCGATGCCGCCTCGGCGGGTGCCACGGATGGCGGCGACGCGGTCGGCCAGGTCTCGGCGGCGCGGCTGAATTCCTCGAGGGCCGGCGCCACGGGCGTGCCCACCTCGGCCAGCCGCTGGGCGATCTGCGCGTCTACGGCGCGGGCGCTGTCGATCACCTCGGCCGGCAACTCGTCGCGCGGCGGCACCACGGGCGCCGGCGCGCCCTGGCGGCCCATGAGGGGATCGAGCCGGCCGGCGGCCTCGTCGAACACGAAGAGCCGCCGCGCCAGCGCCGGCTGGTAGGCCAGCATGTCGATCAGGAAGCCGAGTGCGCCCAGGTTGTGGCCCAGGCGCTCGACGCCCGGTGCACCGGGCGCGATGGCACCCTGGCCGGCGCCGTCGGCCAGCAGTTGCTCCACGTCCTCGCGCATGCGCTGCACGGCGCGCGCAGCCTGGTCCAGGCCCAGCACCGACAGGACGCCGCGCATCTGCGTGAGCTGGGCCGGCACGGCGCGCAGCACGCTGCCGTCGCCTGGCCGGCGGAAGAACTGGTCGAGCGATTTCTCCAGCTCGCCCAGGTGGGCGCGCAGTTCGTCGACCACGGTGCCGAGGCTCTGGCGATCGCTCACGCGGTGGTAGAGCGCCTCCATCCAGGGCGCCAGTGGCTCGGAAGGCGCGCCGCGCCGCGCGCGCTCGATGCGGCCGGCCAGTTGCACGATGCGCTCGGCCAGTTCGCGGTTCTGCGGATCGAGGTCGTCGAAGGCGGCCTCCATGTGCAGCAGCGCGGTGGCCACTTCGAGCGCCAGTTCGGTCGACGGCGGCACGCCGCGGTGGATGACCTCGCCCAGCACCTGGTCGAAGGCCTGCACCAGCGGCGCGGCGGCCGGGTACAGCGCCATCAGCGATTCGCCCAGCTGCGCGAAGCTGTCGGCAGCGGGGCGCAGGCGGTTGAGGTCGCCCTCGGAGATGGCGGACCAGCATTCCTTGGCGGCCTCGGCGCGACGGCGGGCCTGCGCCAGCACCGCCGGATCGAAGCGGCCGAAGCGGCGCTGCTCGTAATCCACCGGATCGCCGCGGCCCAGGCCCCAGGCGCGGCGCACGGTCGTCAGCAGCGGCAGGGGGGCCGGCGGGGGCACCGGCACGCGCGCCTGGGCGCAGAAGAAGAGCAGGTCCTGCCCCAGCCGGTCGGCCACGGGCGCCGTGCCGCGGGCCAGGGCGGCGTACTGCAGCATCACCCTCGAGGCGGTGCGGCGCACGTACGCATCGGCCACCAGCACGCTGGCTCCGAGGGCCTCGAAGAAGGCACCGGACAGCAGCCAGAAGCCGGCGGGCGGCGTGCCGGGCGGCTGCCCGGCCATCAGGCGCAGGCACAGCGCGGCCAGGCGGCGGGCCGACTCGGCATTGCCGCTCTTGACCACCTGGAGCAGGTCGCGGTCGAGCCCGGCGCGCACCGGTGCATCGAGCACCAGCGGCGGCACACCCTCGGGCCGGGGCAGTGCGGGCCAGGACCACGGCTCGGGCCACAGGTCGGCGGGGTGGATGCGGTCGGCACCCGCCAGCTCCAGCATGTCGCGGTAATGCGGGAACAGCCCCAGCACCGGCGCCGGACGGCCGGCCATGAGGCGGGCCAGGAAGTCGGCCAGCGCGAAGCCGGCCCGCTCGATGGCGGCCGTCGAGGCATCGGTCTGCAGCGCCGGCTCGCGCTGCAGCCGCTGCACGGCCCATTCCATGCCCGATGCCAGTCGCCCCGCCCCGCCCTGCCCCACCAGCTGCAGCGCGCCCGCCGCCTGATGCAGGTGGTGGACCGCCGCCTGCAGATCGGCCTCGTCGCCCGCCTGCCCCGGCGCACGCCCCAGCTGATGCCGGTGCATCGCCTTGGCCGCGTTCTCCAGCGACTTGCGCACCTCGCCATGCACCCAGGCCAGGGGGCCGAGGTCGGTGGTGGCGCCGTCCATCGCCGATGTGCCGCTCGCGTGAGGTGCGTTCATGCGTTCACTCCGGCAAGCCCAACCTGGCGCGCGGCGCCAGCGCCAGCAACCGCCACTGGCTTCCCGTTCGAATGGCCGCGGAGCAGGCCAAGCGGGAACATCCGCGGAACCGGCTTTGCCGGGCCGCTGGAGAGGTCTTGCAGACCGCGCTGCGCCAGTGGCGCAGCCCCTCGCCAGTCGGGCCTGGTCCACTGGACCAGGCCCGTACGGGCCCGGCCCCCTTGAGGGGGGAGGCGAAGCGCGAAGCGCGCAGCCTGGGGGTGTTCCATATCACGCGATCTTGAAGCGCGCGACCGACTGGCGCAGCTCCTCGGCCATCTGAGACAACTCGCGCACCTGCCGCGCAGTGGCACGCGTGCCTTCGCCGGTCTGCTCGGTCACGGCGAAGATGTGCTGGATGCTCGCGGCCACCACGTTGGCCGACTCGGCCTCGCGCGAGGCCGACTGCGAGATCTCCTCGATCAGCTCGGCCAGACGGCGCGACACGCGGTCGATCTCGGACAGCGCCGTGCCCGCGTTGTCGGACAGCCGCGCGCCCTCGACCACGCCCTGCGTGGAGCGCTCCATGGCGCCCACGGCGTCCTGCGTGTCGGTCTGGATCGCCTTGACCAGCGCGGCGATCTGGCGCGTGGCGTCGCCCGAGCGTTCGGCCAGCCGCTGCACCTCCTCGGCCACCACCGAGAAGCCGCGCCCCGCCTCGCCGGCCGAGGCGGCCTGGATGGCGGCGTTCAGGGCCAGCACGTTGGTCTGCTCGGTGATGTCCGAGATCAGCTCGGTGATCTCGCCGATCTCCTGCGAGGACTCGCCCAGCCGCTTGATGCGCTTGGCCGTGTCCTGGATCTGGTCGCGGATCGCGTTCATGCCGCCGATGGTGTTCTGCACCGCCGACAGGCCCGATTCCGCCGCCTGCAGCGACTGGCGCGCCACCGCGGCCGACTCCTGCGCCTGCGCCGACACGCCGTTGATGCGCGCGGCCATGCTCAGCACCGACTGGCCGGTCTCGCGGATCTCGCGCAGCTGCTCGGTCGAGGCCGCCAGCAGCTCGGTCGAGGTCTGGTCCACCTGGCCCGTGGTGTGGGCCACGCGGGTGGCCGTGTTCTGCACGTTGCCCACCAGCAGCCGCAGCTCCTCGACGGTGTAGTTCACCGAGTCGGCGATGGCGCCGGTGATGTCCTCGGTCACGGTGGCCTGCTGCGTGAGGTCGCCCTCGGCCACGGTCTGCAGCTCGTTCATCAGCCGCAGGATGGCGCTCTGGTTGGCGCTGTTGACGCGGTTGGATTCGCGGGCCTGCTCCTCGGCCTGCTGGCGATCGCGCTCGGCGGCGGCCGCGCGCTGGCGACCTTCGCGCACCTGCAGCCAGCCGATGGCGGCGGCCAGGCCCAGCGCCGCCAGCGACAGCAGGACCAGCAGCGCCAGTTCCTCGAAGCCCAGGCCGGTGCGCGACTGCAGGCGCGTCTGCAGCTCGCCCAGGGCGCGGCGCAGGGGCTCGCTGTCGGCCAGCACGGCCGCCTGCGCCTCGCGCGCGGCCACCACGCCCTGCAGGTTCTCCAGCACGGCGCGGGCCTGGGCCTGGTTCTGCTGATGGCTGGCCAGGAGGGCGTTGAGCGACTCGCGCGCCGCGGGGTCGCGCAACGGCGACAGGCCCAGCGAGGCGCTGCCGTCCTGCAGGCCACGCACCAGCTCCTCGAAGCGGGTCATGTCCTTGCCGAGCAGGAACACCGCGTCGGGGCTCACGCCCTCGACGGTCAGGAATTCGCTGGCCGACTTGCCGATGCGCTGGGTGAGCATCGCCAACTGGCTCGCCGCCTGCGCCTCGGCCGGCGAGGCGCCGCGCAGGGCGGCGGTGGCCACGGTCTGTGCGGCGTCCAGCTGGTCGGCCGACTGGCGGGCGATGCCGCGCAGGCCCGCGCCCACCTCGATCAGCACCTTCTGCTGGCCCAGCACCACCTTGGCACCGGCTTCGGCCCGCGCCGCCAGCGGCTGGATGCGGGCCAGGATCTCGGCATCGGCGGCGTCCAACGGCGACAGGCCCAGTTCGTCGTCGCCACGCGCCAGGCCGGCGACCCGCCGCGTGAGGTCGTCCGTGCTGTCGCGCAGCTCGGCGAAGGCGGGCACCGTGCCGACGAGGGCCTGCGACACCGACTTGGCCAGCCGCTGCGACTGCATCAGCGCCTGGCCGGCCGAAGCCAGCTGCTGCGAGACACGATCCGCGCGCACGGCCGTCCAGCCGGCGGCCGCCAGCAGCATCAGCACGAGCAGGGCCAGCAGGGCGATGAGCCAGCGCTGGCGCACGGCGGGCATGCGGCCGGCCGCGGCCGGTGCAGCGGCAGGGCGGAGCGCATCGGGCTTCGCCGCGGCGGCCGGCGGCCGTGGCTCCAGTCCCGCGGGCCGCGTCTCGGTGCGGCGTGCGGCGGCAGCCGGCGCCGGCCCGGGCGAATCGGCGCCGATCACGGTGGCCGGCTGGTCCAGGTCCGCGACGCCGGTGTCGCGGCCTGGCAGGTACTTCTTGAGCGTATCGACGATCGGGGTCACGGTCGGTCCTTCGGAACGGAGACGGCGGCGCGGATCGTCACGCCGCGATGTGCAGGAAGGCGGGATCGGCCGCCAACGCCTGCAGGTCGAGCACCTGCCAGGCCCGGCCCTCGCCGTCGGCCAGGCAGGCGCCCAGCCAGGGCGGGCGCACCGCCTCGGCATGCAGCACGCCGGTGAAGGCGCTGCCGCTGCGCAGGCCGGCCAGCGCATCGACCCGCAGCGCGGCGTTGACGCCCAGTGCTTCGCCCAGCGCCACCAGGTGCGACCCCTCCTCGCCCGGCTGGCCCGCCTCGGCGGGCAGGGGCGAGTCGGCCAGCCAGTGGGCCAGCCGGATCACGCCGCACAGCCGTCCGCGCAGGTTGGCCACGCCGAGGAACCAGGGCTTGACGTAGGGAACGGGCTGCGGCGCCGCGGCCGGAAATATCTCGCCGGCCTGCGGCAGCGGCAGCAGGCAGGCACGGCCACCGGCCTGGACCGCCAGCCACTGTGCCGCCAGCGGACGCGCCTGGGCGGCCTGCAGCCGCTCGGCCAGGCGGGCCTGGAAGGCGCGCAGGGACTCACGCTGCGCCATGGGCCACCCGGACGCGGATGCGTGCGCGCCACCGCTGCCCGCCCGGGGCGGCAGCACGGTCGGCAGCGGAGGGGCCAGCGGGACGCATGGGACCGCCTCAGTCCAGCGCGCGGATCTTGGCGAGCAACTCGTCGGCCTGCACGGGTTTGACGATGTAGTCGCGCGCCCCCTGGCGCAGGCCCCACACACGGTCGGTCTCCTGGCCCTTGCTGCTGCACATGATCACCGGCACCTGGGCGAAGCGCGGATCGCGCATCAGGCTGCGGGTGAACTGGAAACCGTTCTGCCCCGGCATGACGATGTCCATCAGGATCAGGTCGGGCAGGCCGATCTCCAGGTGCCGCATCGCGGCCTCGGCGTTCTCGGCGGTGCGCACGACAAATCCGTTGCGCTGCAGCAGGTCCGACAGGAATACCAGCTCGGTGCGGGAGTCGTCGACGACGAGCACGCTGCGGATGGTCATGGGCGGTGTTCTCTCGTGCCTGCGCGCAGGGCGGCGCAGGCCATCATGTCGCGGATGGCGCCGGGGCGGTGCCGTCGCCGCCGAACTGCCGCACGGCCTGCAGCAGCTGGTCCTTGGTGAAGGGCTTGGTCAGGTAGTCCTGCGAGCCCACCATGCGCCCGCGGGCCTTGTCGAAGACGCCGTCGCGCGAGGAAAGCATGACCACCGGCACATGGCTGAACTGGGCATTGCGCTTGATGATGGCGCAGGTCTGGTAGCCGTCCAGCCGGGGCATCAGGATGTCGCAGAAAATCAGCTGCGGCTGGTGGTCGTTCACCTTCGAAAGCGCGTCGTAGCCGTCCTCGGCCAGCAGCACCTCGTGGCCGCCCTGCTTGAGGAAGATCTCGGCACTGCGCCGGATCGTGTTGCTGTCGTCGATCACCAGCACCTTGAAACCCGATCCGTTCGCACTCATCGCCATCCTCTTGTCTTGGCCGCCGGCCGCACTGCGCGGCCGCGGCAACCGGGCGGTGCCGTCGCCGCGAGGCTCAGATCTCGACCATTTCGAAATCTTCCTTGCGCGCGCCGCACTCCGGGCAGGTCCAGTTCATCGGAACATCGGCCCAGGCCGTGCCCGGGGCAATACCATCGTCGGGCCAACCTGCCGCTTCGTCGTAGATCCACCCGCAAATCAGGCACATCCAGGTTTTCGTATTCATCGCAGCTTACGGGCCTCGTTCAAATAATGCAACAATTGTATCTAGACGTCACCCCTTTTGACGTTGTCAAAAGGACCCGTGACATGCTTCCGCGCAGCGCCCGACCATTCATGCAGAGTCCCGGCATACGGGCCCTCGCGGCAGCGCAACCGGGCGATGTTAACGAAGGTGACGCAGCGGGAGATGACCCTGCGCAGTCCCCGCTTCTTCCCGCCGAAGAGCTGCGCCAGCCCTGCGTGCTGGTCTTCAACGCCGGCGACGCCAGCGGCGCCACGGGCCTGAGCGCGGACGCGCTGTCGGTGGCCTCGGTGGGCGCCCACATGCTGGGGGTGACCACCGGCGTCTATGTGCGCGACACCGCCGAGGTCTTCGACCATGTGGCGCTGGACGAGGAGCACGTGGCCGAGCAGGCCCGCGCCATCCTGGAGGACGTGCCCGTGCAGGCCATCAAGGTGGGTTTTGCCGGCAGTCCCGACAACCTGAGCCTGGTGGCCGAGATCGCCTCCGACTATCCCGAAGTGCCCGTGGTGGCCTACATGCCCAACCTGTCGTGGTGGGAGGACGAGCCGATCGACAGCTACCTGGACGCCTTCCGCGACCTCGTGCTGCCGCAGACGGCCGTGCTGGTGGGCAACCAGGGCACGCTGCGCCGCTGGCTGCTGCCCGACTGGGACGGCGACCGCCCGCCCACGCCGCGCGACATCGCCCGCGCGGCCGGCGAATTGGGCGTGTCGTACACGCTGGTGACCGGCATCCTGCGGCCCGACGGCTGGATGGAGAACGTCCTGGCGTCGCCCCAGTCCACGGTGCTGAGCGAGAAATACGAACGGCTCGATGCCGTCTTCGCCGGTGCCGGCGAGACGCTGTCGGCCGCGCTGGCCGCTCTGCTGGCCACCGGCGCCGACCTGAGCTCGGCCACCGCGGAGGCCTTGGCCTACATGGACCGCAGCCTGGACGCGGGCTTCCGCCCCGGCATGGGCCAGGTGCTGCCCGACCGCCTGTTCTGGGCCCAGCCCGACGACGACGACGAAGAGGAGGACGACGGCCTGGACCGGGCCGACTTCGCCCTGCCTCCCCATGACACGCGGCATTGAATGCCACCCCTCCCATGACCATCGACACCAATCTCCAGCTCTTCGACCGTGCCCGCGCCGTGATCCCGGGCGGCGTCAATTCGCCCGTGCGCGCCTTCCGTGCCGTCGGCGGCACGCCCCGCTTCATCGCCCGCGCCCAGGGCCCCTACATGTGGGACGCTGCCGGCCAGCGCTACATCGACTACATCGGCTCCTGGGGCCCCATGATCCTGGGCCATGGCCATCCGGCCGTGGTCGAGGCCGTGCAGCGCGCGGTGGCCGAGGGCTTTTCCTTCGGCGCGCCGACCGAGCGCGAGATCGAGCTGGCCGAGGCCATCCTGGCGCTGATGCCGTCGATGGAGATGGTGCGGCTGGTGAGCTCCGGCACCGAGGCCGCCATGAGTGCCCTGCGCCTGGCGCGCGGCGCCACCGGCCGGCGCCACATCGTCAAGTTCGAGGGCTGCTACCACGGCCATGCCGACGCGCTGCTGGTCAAGGCCGGCTCGGGCCTGGCCACCTTCGGCAACCCCACCTCCGCCGGCGTGCCGGCCGAGGTGGTGCAGCACACGCTGGTGCTCGAGTACAACAACATCGCCCAGCTCGAAGAGGCCTTCGCGCTGCACGGCAACGACATCGCCTGCGTGATGATCGAGGCCATCGCCGGCAACATGAACTTCGTGCGGGCAACGCCGGCGTTTGCCCGCCGCTGCCGCGAGCTGTGCACGCAGCATGGCGCGCTGCTGGTGTTCGACGAGGTGATGACGGGCTTTCGCGTCGGCCTGCACGGCGCGCAGGGCGTGCTGGGCATCACGCCCGACCTCACGGTGCTGGGCAAGGTGATCGGCGGCGGCATGCCGCTGGCGGCCTTTGGCGGGCCGCGCGCCATCATGGAACAGCTGGCGCCGCTGGGCCCGGTCTACCAGGCCGGCACGCTGTCGGGCAATCCGGTGGCCACGGCCTGCGGCCTGGCCACGCTCAAGGAGATCGCCCGCCCCGGCTTCTACGAGACGCTGTCGGCCAAGACCCGCGCCTTGGCCGAAGGCCTGCGCCACGCCGCGGCTGATGCCGGCGTGCCTTTCAGCGCCGATTGCGAAGGCGGCATGTTCGGTTTCTTCCTGCTGCCCGCGCTGCCGCAGAACTACGGCAAGGTGATGACCAGCGACGGCGCGAAGTTCAACGCCCTGTTCCACGGCCTGCTCGACCGCGGCGTGTACATCGCGCCGGCGCTGTACGAGGCCGGCTTCGTGAGCGCCGCCCATGCGGCCGAGGACATCTCCGCCACCATCGAGGCGGCGCGCGAGGTGTTCAAGACGCTGGGCTGAGCGCCGGCAGCCGGCGGCGCCGCGTCAGCGACTGGCCGGCCGCTGCGCCAGCACCCACTGCGCCATCAGCCGCGCATCGGCCTCGCCGATCTGCGGATGGCGCGGCATGATCACCCGCCCCCAGTCGCCGACGCTGCCCTCGCGGATCTTGCGCGCGAGCAGCGCCACGGCCTCGGGGTTGTCCGCATGCCGGGCCGCGATGGCCTGCCAGCCCGGGCCCACCGCCTTGCGCTCGGCCAGGTGGCAGCGCATGCAGTCGCTGGCCTGCACCAGCGTGTAGCCCTCTGCCACCGGCCCCGTGGCGGCCACGGGCGGCTTGAACACATAGCCGCGCAGGATGAGCCAGCCGGTGATCAGCAT
This sequence comes from Pseudacidovorax sp. DMC4, assembly GCF_056314265.1. Taxonomy (NCBI): domain Bacteria; kingdom Pseudomonadati; phylum Pseudomonadota; class Betaproteobacteria; order Burkholderiales; family Comamonadaceae; genus Pseudacidovorax; species Pseudacidovorax sp. DMC4. The sequence continues at coordinate 208,890 of NZ_JBQUYR010000009.1, forward strand.
GCCGGCCGCGGACATCGCCACGAACAGCGCCAGCAGCACCAGCAGCCAGCGCGGGCGCCGGGGCGGCGCCTCGTCTTCCGTCGCCCCCGGGCGGCCCGTCGCGCCCATCAGTGGCGAAAGTGGCGCACGCCGCTGAACACCATGGCCACGCCACGCTCGTCGGCGGCGTCGATCACTTCCTTGTCGCGCATCGAGCCGCCGGGCTGGATGACGCAGGTGGCGCCGTGGTCGATCACCACGTCCAGGCCGTCGCGGAAGGGGAAGAAGGCGTCGCTCGCCACCGCCGAGCCGGCCAGCGACAGACCGGCATGCTCGGCCTTGATGCTGGCGATGCGGGCGGAGTCGAGGCGACTCATCTGGCCGGCGCCCACGCCCAGCGTCATGCCGCCCTGGCAGAAGACGATGGCATTGCTCTTGACGAACTTGGCGACCTTCCAGGCGAAGAGCAGGTCCTGCAGCTCGGCCTCGGTCGGCTGCTTTTTCGTCACGACCTTGAGGTCGGACAGTTGCAGCTCATGGTTGTCGGCGGTCTGGATCAGCAGGCCCGAGCCCACGCGCTTGACGTCCTGCGCATTGAGGCCGCGCGCCCAGGCGCTGGCGCCGTCGCGCTTGATGCCGTCGAGCGAGATCTGCAGCACGCGCACGTTGGGCTTGGTCTTGAGCAGTTCCAGCGCATCGGCGCTGAAGGCGGGCGCCATCAGCACCTCGACGAACTGCTTGCCCACGGCCTGGGCGGTGCCGGCGTCCACCGGCGTGTTGAAGGCGATGATGCCGCCGAAGGCCGAGGTGGGGTCGGTCTTGAAGGCCTTGCCGTAGGCCTCGCCCGCGTCGGCACCGATGGCCACGCCGCAGGGGTTGGCATGCTTGACGATCACGCAGGCCGGCACGTCGAAGCTCTTGACGCATTCCCACGCCGCATCGGCATCGGCGATGTTGTTGTAGCTCAGTTCCTTGCCCTGCAGCTGCTTGGCCGTCACCAGCGAGCCAGGCGCGGGATGCAGGTCGCGATAGAAGGCCGCGGCCTGGTGCGGGTTCTCGCCGTAGCGCAGGTCCTGCACCTTGACGAAGCGGCCGTTGCTCTGCGCCGGGAAGGCGCTGCGCTGCGGCACCGGCTGACCCGCGCTGGCCTCGAAGTCGACCGACGACAGCCAGTCGCTGATGGCGGCGTCGTAGTTGCTGATGCGGTTGAAGGCAGCGACGGAGAAGCCGAACTTGGTCTTGTCGCTGATGCGGCCGTGGGCCTTGAGTTCTTCCAGCGCCGCGCCGTACTGGCTGGCGTCGGTCAGCACCGCGACGTCCTTCCAGTTCTTGGCGGCGCTACGCACCATGGCCGGGCCGCCGATGTCGATGTTCTCGATGGCGTCCTCCAGCGTGCAGCCGGCCTTGGCCACCGTGGCCTCGAAGGGATAGAGGTTGACCACCAGCAGGTCGATGGTGGCGATGCCGTGCTCGGCCAGTGCGGCCATGTGGGCCGGCAGGTCGCGGCGGGCCAGCAGGCCGCCGTGGATCTTCGGGTGGAGCGTCTTCACGCGGCCGTCGAGCATCTCGGGAAAGCCCGTGTGGTCGGCCACCTCGGTGACGGGCAGGCCGGCCTCGGCCAGCAGCTTGGCGGTGCCGCCGGTGGACAGCAGCTGGACGCCCAGCGCATGCAGCCCCTGGGCGAGGTCGAGGACGCCGGTCTTGTCGGAAACGGAAATGAGTGCGGTCAGTGCCATGGGGATGCCAGTCGGGTCTGGGGCTTCGTTGGAATTCGGGTCACTTGGCGAGCTTGTGCTCGAGCAGCTTCTTGCGCAGGGTGTTGCGGTTCAGGCCCAGCCACTGGGCGGCGCGCGACTGGTTGCCCTCGGCGCGGTCCATGACCACCTCCAGCAGCGGCTTTTCGACGGCACGCACCAGCATGTCGTGCAGGCCGTCCGGCTCGGTGCCGCGCAGGTCGCGGAAGTAGTCTTCGAGGCTGGATTTCACGCACTCCTCGATCGTGTGTTTGCTCATGTCGTCGTTCGTTCGATGTGTCTTGTGACGGCGCCCGATCCCCCGCGCGCCGCGCAACCACCGCCTGCGTTCAGCAGGTGAGGCAGCCGCTGTCTTCTTCGTCTTCTTCCTGCAGGGCATCCGGCCCGGCGGTGGCCTCGGGCATGCGGTCCATCCGCTCGCCCAGGGCCTCGAAATAGTCGGCCACGGCCTGCCACTGCGTGGCGGAGTCCTCCAGCCGGTTCATGCGCTGGCGGAAGTCCTCGCCGCCCGGCAGCGCCCGTACGTACCAGCCGATGTGCTTGCGCGCGGTGCGCACGCCCGTCACCTCGCCGTACAGCGCGTAGTGCTCGTGCAGGTGCGCGAGCAGCAGCCGGCGCACCTCGGCCACCAGCGGCGGCGCCATGGTCTCGCCGGTGGCCAGGAAGTGGCCCACCTCGCGGAAGATCCACGGCCGGCCTTGGGCCGCGCGGCCGATCATCACGGCGTCGGCGCCGGTGGCGGCCAACACGTCGCGCGCCTTCTGCGGCGAGTCGATGTCGCCGTTGGCGACCACCGGGATGCCCACCGATGCCTTGACGGCCGCGATGGTGTCGTACTCGGCGAAGCCCTTGTAGCCTTGTTCGCGCGTGCGGCCGTGCACCGTCAGCATGCGGATGCCGGCGGCCTCGAAGCGGCGTGCCAGCGCCACGGCATTGCGGTGCTCGGTGCTCCAGCCGGTGCGCATCTTGAGCGTCACGGGCACGCCATGCGGCGCGGCGGCGGCCACCACCGCCTCGGCGATGGCGAGGGCCAGCGGCTCGTCGCGCATCAGCGCCGAGCCCGCCCACTTGTTGCAGACCTTCTTGGCCGGGCAGCCCATGTTGATGTCGATGATCTGGGCGCCGCGGTCGATGTTGTACTGGGCCGCCTCGGCCATCATGGCCGCGTCGGTGCCGGCGATCTGCACGGCGATGGGCCCGGGCTCGCCGTCATGGTTGGCCCGGCGCGAGGTCTTGAGCGAACTCCACAGGTCCTTGCGGGAGGTGACCATCTCGCTCACCGCATAGCCCGCGCCGAGCGAGCGGCACAGCATGCGGAACGGCCGGTCCGTCACACCCGCCATGGGGGCGACGAACAGGCGGTTCTCCAGCGTGATGTGGCCGATCTGCATGAGGTGGGGAGGAAAAGCGCGCAGCGCCGCGGGCGCTGCTGAAAAATGAGGCACGGATTCTAGCCACCCGCGATTTCAGCGGCTGAAACGCGCACGCAGGCGACGGCCGCCGGCCGCCGACCGCCGACCGCTGGCCGTTGCTGCCGGCAGCACGCCCGCGGGCATGCACACGGCCTGCGCGCCGACGTGGGCCGCACCTGCCATTCCTATACTCCCGCCCCCATGGAAGCCTGGTTCGAGTCCGTGATGGCCGCCGCGATGGCGGCACTGGCACTGCCGCAATTCGGGCTGTCGACGCTGTTCGTCGTCGCCTTCGTCTCGGCGACGCTGCTGCCCCTGGGCTCGGAGCCGGCGCTCTTCGGTCTGCTCAAGCTCAATCCCGAACTGTTCTGGCCCGCCGTGCTGGTCGCCACCGCCGGCAACACGCTGGGCGGCGCGCTCACCTGGTGGATGGGCTATGGCGCCCACAAGGTGGCCGACAAGTACAGCCATTCCAGTCACCACCTGCGGGCCATCGCCTGGCTGGAGCGCCTGGGCCCCAAGGCCTGCCTGCTGAGCTGGCTGCCGCTGGTGGGCGATCCGCTGTGCGCCGTGGCCGGCTGGCTGCGCATGCCCTTCTGGCCCTGCGTGGTCTACATGTCCATCGGCAAGTTCGGGCGCTACCTGTGCATGACGGTGGCGCTGCTGTACATCTGGCCGAACCATTGAAGGCGCCCAGCAAAAGGGCCTGCCCCGTCGCCGGAGCAGGCCCTTGCGCTGGTCTTGTCCGCGGCAACGGCCGCGACGCTCAGACGTTGAACAGGAAGTTCATCACGTCGCCATCCTTGACGACGTATTCCTTGCCTTCGCTGCGCATCTTGCCCGCGTCCTTGGCGCCCTGCTCGCCCTTGAAGGCGATGTAGTCGTCGAAGGCGATGGTCTGGGCGCGGATGAAGCCGCGCTCGAAGTCGCCGTGGATCACGCCGGCCGCCTGGGGGGCCGTGTCGCCGATGCGGATGGTCCAGGCGCGCACTTCCTTCACGCCGGCGGTGAAGTAGGTCTGCAGGCCCAGCAACTTGAACGCCGCGCGGATCAGGCGGTTCAGACCCGGCTCTTCCTGGCCGATCTCTTCGAGGAACATCTTCTTGTCCTCGTCGTCCATGTCGGCCATGTCCGCTTCCATCTTGGCGCAGATGGCCACCACGGGCGCGTTCTGGCTGGCGGCGTACTCTTTCAGGCGGTCCAGCAGCGGGTTGTTCTCGAAGCCGTCCTCACTCACGTTGCCGACGAACATGGCCGGCTTGGCGGTGATCAGGCACAGCGGCTTGAGCAGCAGCTGGTCGTCCGCCGACAGGCCCAGCGCGCGGGCCGGCTTTCCTTCGTTCAGCGCCGCCTGCACCGGGCCCAGCAGCTTGACCATGGCGATGGCTTCCTTGTCGTTGCCGCTCTTGGCCGCCTTGGTGTAGCGCTGCAGGGCCTTGTCCACGGTGCCCAGGTCGGCCAGGCACAGCTCGGTCTGGATCACCTCGATGTCGGCGATGGGGTCGACCTTGCCCGCCACGTGGATGACGTTCTCGTCCTCGAAGCAGCGCACCACGTTGACGATGGCGTCGGTCTCGCGGATGTGGGCCAGGAACTGGTTGCCCAGGCCTTCGCCCTGGCTGGCACCCGCCACCAGGCCGGCGATGTCCACGAACTCGACGATGGCCGGCAGGATGCGCTCAGGCTGGACGATCTGCGCCAGCTGCGCCAGGCGCGGATCGGGCACCTCGACCACGCCCACGTTGGGCTCGATGGTGCAGAAGGGATAGTTCTCGGCGGCGATGCCGGCCTTGGTCAGCGCGTTGAACAGGGTGGATTTACCGACGTTGGGCAGGCCGACGATGCCGCATTTCAAGCTCATGGGGGTCCTCTGGATTAGGCGCGGGATTTTAGGCGGGCACCCCTGAGGGCCCGAAGACTCGCTTGCATGGCCCCGCCGCGGGACCGTGCGCTCAGGGAAAAACCTAGGTCAAACGACCCCGCAAACGTTTGCGCAAACGTTTGCGACCCCACTATCATCCGCCCCGCTTCGCGCCGGGCAGGCCCTGATGCCGCCCCGATCCATCCATCCACATCCGGAGACTCGCCATGACCTTCACCCGCCGCACGGCCCAGGCCGCCGCCGCCCTCGCCGTTCTGGGCGCCTTCGCCCTCGCGCCCGCCCATGCCCAGGACAAGCCCAAGGTGGCGCTGGTGATGAAGTCGCTGGCCAACGAGTTCTTCGCCACCATGGAAGACGGCGCCAAGACGCACCAGAAGGCCAACGCCGGCCAGTACACGCTGGTGGCCAACGGCATCAAGAACGAGACCGACACCGCCGCCCAGATCAAGATGGTCGAACAGATGGTGGCGCAGAAGGTCAATGCGCTGGTGATCGCACCGGCCGATTCGAAGGCGCTGGTGCCGGTCATCAAGGCGGCCGTCGACAAGGGCATCCTGGTGGTCAACATCGACAACCGCCTGGACGCCGCCGCGCTCAAGGAAAAGAACATCCAGGTGACATTCGTCGGCCCCGACAACCGCGCCGGCGCCAAGCTGGTCGGCGACTACCTGGGCAAGAGCCTCAAGTCCGGCGACAAGGTCGGCATCATCGAAGGCGTCTCCACCACCTTCAATGCGCAGCAGCGCACCCTGGGCTACCAGGACGCCATGAAGGCCGTCGGCGCCAACGTGGTCGGCGTGCAGTCCGGCCAGTGGGAAATCGACAAGGGCAACACCGTGGCCGCCGGCATGCTGCGCGAGCACCCCGACCTGAAGGCCCTGCTGGCCGGCAACGACAGCATGGCTCTGGGCGCCGTGGCCGCCGTCAAGGCCGCCGGCAAGACCGGCCAGGTGCAGGTGGTGGGCTACGACAACATCGGCGCCATCAAGCCCATGCTGGCCGACGGCCGCGTGCTGGCCACCGCCGACCAGTTCGGCGCCAAGCAGGCCGTGTTCGGCATCGAGACCGCGCTGAAGGCCCTGGCCGAGAAGAAGACCCAGGCCCAGATGCCCGCCGAGATCAAGACCGACGTGGTCCTGGTCACCAAGGACAGCAAGTAAGCCTGCGCGCCCTGCCATGCACGCCCCGCGCACTGCCCTGCTCTCGCTCGACGACATCGGCAAGGACTACGCCGCCACGGTGCTGGACGGCGTGAGACTCACGCTTGCGCCGGGCGAGGTGCTGGCCCTGACGGGCGAGAACGGCGCGGGCAAGAGCACGCTGTCGAAGATCGTCTGCGGCCTGGTCTCGCCCACGCGCGGGCGCATGCAGCTGGCCGGCCAGCCCTTTGCGCCCACCTCGCGCCGCGATGCCGAGGCGCAGGGCGTGCGCATGGTGATGCAGGAGCTGGGCCTGGTGCCCACGCTCACCGTGGCCGAGAACCTGCTGCTGGACCGCCTGCCGCAGCGTCTGGGCTGGCTGCGCCGCGGCGCGCTGCACGAGGCGGCGCGGGCGCAGCTGGCCAAGATCGGCATGGACGGCATCGACCCGGCGCTGCCGGTGGCCGCCCTGGGCATCGGCCAGCAGCAGATGGTGGAGATCGCCCGCAACCTGCAGGACGACACCCGCGTGCTGATCCTGGACGAGCCCACGGCCATGCTGACGCCGCGGGAGACGGCGCATCTGTTCGGGCAGATCGAGCGGCTGAAGTCGCGCGGCGTGGCCATCGTCTACGTGTCGCACCGGCTGGAGGAGCTGCAGCGCATCGCGGACACCGTGGCCGTGCTGCGCGACGGCCGGCTGGTGGACGTGCGGCCCATGGCCGGCGTGCGCGAATCCGAACTCGTCGAACGCATGGTCGGCCGCGCGGTGCACGAGCACGAGGGGCGCCCGCGCCGAACGGCTGGCGCACGCCTGCTGAGCGCCCGCGGCCTGGGCCGCGGCCAGGTGGTGCAGGACGTGGACATCGACCTGCATGCCGGCGAGGTCATGGGCATCGCCGGCCTGGTGGGCGCGGGCCGCACCGAACTCATCCGCCTGCTCTTCGGCGCCGACCGGGCCGACCGCGGGCGCATCGACCTGCACTGGCCCGGTGCCGCCTCGCCGCCCGGTGGGCGCTGGCGCTCGCCGATGCAGGCCATCCGCGCCGGCATCGGCCTGGTGACGGAGGACCGCAAGTCGCAGGGCCTCTTGATGCCGCAGTCGATCCGCGTCAATGCCACGCTGAGCGACCTGGGCGCCATCTCGCGCGGCGGCTGGCTGCGCTTCGCACATGAGCGCGGCATCGCCCGCCGGCTGGTGCAGACGCTGCGCATCCGCTCCCGCAGCGAAGAGCAGGCCGTCTCGACCCTGAGCGGCGGCAACCAGCAGAAGGTGGTGTTCGCCCGCTGGCTGCACCGCGAATGCAAGGTGCTGCTGCTGGACGAGCCCACGCGCGGCGTGGACGTCGGCGCCCGTGCCGACCTGTACGCCGAACTCGACCGCATGGCCGCCGCCGGTCACGCGATGCTGATGGTCTCCAGCGACCTGCGCGAGTTGATGGCGATGTGCGACCGTATCGGCGTGATGCATGCCGGCCGCCTGGTCGCCGTCTTCGAGCGCGGCGCCTGGAGCGAGCAGTCGCTGCTGGCCGCCGCCTTCGGCAATGCACCGGTCGCCGAGGCCGCCGCTGCACCCACCTCTTCCCCGATTCCTGCATGAACCCGCCCGCCCAATCCCCTGCCGCCGCCGCGCCGGCGCCCACCGCCCGGCCGCTGCGCGGCCAGCTCGGCACCTACCTCGGCCTGGCCGCGGTGCTGATCGGCATGGTCGTGCTGTTCAGCAGCCTGTCCGAGTACTTCTTCACGGCCGAGACCTTCATCACCATCGCCAACGAGGTGCCGGCGCTGACGGTGATGGCCGTAGGCATGACCTTCGTGCTGATCATCGCGGGCATCGACCTATCGGTCGGCTCAGTGCTGGCGCTGAGCGCCGCCGTCACGGCCGCCGCCATCCTGCAGTGGAAGCTGGCCGTGCCCGCCGCCGCGGCGCTGGGCCTGGCCACCGGCCTGCTGTGCGGCGCCGTCACCGGCGCGGTGTCGGTGGCCTGGCGGCTGCCGAGCTTCATCGTCTCGCTGGGCATGCTGGAAGCCGTGCGCGGCGGCGCCTACCTGGTGACGGATTCGCGCACGCAGTACGTGGGCGATGCCATCGCCGGCCTGGCGGCGCCCTGGATCGGCGGCGTGTCCTCGGCCTTCGTCCTGGCCGTGGCCATCGTCATCGTGGGCCACCTGGTCCTCACCCGCACCGTGTTCGGCCGCCATGTGGTGGGCATCGGCACCAACGAGGACGCCATGCGACTGGCAGGCATCGACCCGCGGCCGATCCGCATCGCCGTGTTCGCCGTCACCGGTCTGCTGGCCGGTCTGGGCGGGCTGATGCAGTCCGCCCGCCTCGAAGCCGCCGACCCCAATGCCGGCGCCGGCATCGAGCTGCAGGTGATCGCCGCCGTGGTGATCGGCGGCACCAGCCTGATGGGTGGGCGCGGATCGGTCATCAACACCTTCTTCGGCGTGCTGATCATCGCGGTGCTCGAAGCCGGCCTGGCCCAGGTGGGCGCCAGCGAACCGGCCAAGCGCATCATCACCGGCGCCGTGATCGTGGCCGCCGTGATCATCGACACCGTGCGCCAGCGGCGCGCCGGCGCCGCCTGACCGGCGCCACCGCTTTCGCACTGCCGCCATGGCCACCATCAAGGACGTCGCCCTGCGTGCCGGTGTGTCGGTGACCACCGTGTCGCACGTGGTCAACGGCACGCGCGCCGTCAGCCCCGAAGGCCGCGCGCGCGTGGAGGACGCCATCCGCGCCCTGGGCTACGTGCCCAGCGCGGTCGCGCGCAGCCTCAAGAGCAACAGCACGCGCACCGTGGGCATGCTGATTCCCAACAGCTCCAACCCCTACTTCGCCGAGATCGTGCGGGTGGTGGAAGACCGCTGCTTCGGCGCCGGCTATGCGCTGGTGCTGTGCAACACCGACGACGAAGCGCAGCGTCAGAGCGTGTACCTGCAGGTGCTGGCGCAGCGGCGCATCGACGGGCTGATCGTGGTCTCCAGCGGCGGCGACGCGTCGCTGCCCGCGCTGCTGGCCGGCCTGCGCATGCCTACCGTGCTGGTGGACCGCGAGGTGGAAGACCCGGCCTGCGACCTGGTCGAGACCGCCCACATGCAGGGCGGGCTGCTGGCCACGCGGCACCTGCTGTCGCTGGGCCACCGGCGCATCGCCTGCATCGGCGGACCGGCGGGCCTCGCGCCCAGCGAGCAGCGCATCGACGGCTGGCGCATGGCGCTGGCCGAAGCCGGCCATTCGGCGACCAGCGCGGCGCTGCTGTGGCACGGCGGCTTCACGCCGCAGGGCGGCTACGAGGCCATGCACGCCATCCTGCGCACGGCCGAGCGGCCCTCCGCCGTGTTCGTGGGCAACGACCTGATGGCCATGGGCGCGCTGCGCGCCGCGCACGAATGCGGGTTGCGCGTGCCCGACGACATGTCGCTGGTGGGCTTCGACGACATCGAGCTGAGCGCCTATGCCAGCCCGCCGCTCACCACCGTGGCCCAGCCCAAGGCCCGCATCGGCGCGCTGGCGGTGGACATGCTGCTGGAGCGCATCGACGGCCGGCGGCAGATCGGCCGCAAGGTGCTGCTGCAGCCGGAGCTGCGGGTGCGCGACTCGACCGCCCGCTTCGGGCCGTCGTGACGCCAGCACCGCGGCCCGTCATCGCGCTCCACCGCTTCGCCCTCCCATCGCCTTGTCCGCGTCTTTGCCTGTGAGTGCCCTCTCTTTCCCCTTGCCCGAGTCCGACGCCGTGAACCGCTCTTCCGCCCCCGCCGATGCCCCGCTGCTGGTCGTGCTTGGCAGCCTCAACATGGACGTGGTGGTGCGCGTGCCGCAAGCGCCCGCCGCCGGCGAGACGCTGCATGGCCGCTCCATCGACCACCTGCCCGGCGGCAAGGGCGGCAACCAGGCCGTGGGCTGCGCCCGCCAAGGCGGCGCGGTGCGCATGCTGGGCTGCGTAGGCGCCGATGCGCACGGCACGGCCCTGCGCGATGCGCTGGCCCGTGACGGCATCGACACCCGCGGCGTGCGCGTCGAGGCGGCCACGCCCACGGGCGTCGCGCTGGTGATGGTGGAGGACAGCGGCCAGAACCGCATCGTCGTGATCCCCGGCGCCAACGCCGCGGTGCAGGTGGACCCGGCCGCGCTGCGCACGCAGCTCGCTGGCGCGGCCTTCCTGATCCTGCAGTTCGAAACGCCGCTGGACCAGGTCGGCCTGGCGATGGAGGTCGCGGCGCAGGCCGGCTGCAGGGTGCTGCTGAATCCCTCGCCGATGCAGGCGCTGCCCGAATCCTTCTGGCCGCGCATCGACACGCTGGTGGTCAACGAGCTGGAAGCGCAGATGCTCTCGGGCCTGCCGGTGACGGGCTTCGCCGAGGCGGCCGTGGCCGCACGCGCCCTGCTCTCCCGCGGCCCGGTGCGCGTCGTGGTCACGCTGGGCAGCGAAGGCGCGGTGGCCGCCGATGCCGACGGCTGCCGCCATCACCCCGCCCTGCGCGTGAAGGCGGTGGACACCACCGCCGCCGGCGACACCTTCCTGGGCGCCCTGGCCGTGTCGCTGGCGCGCGGCGAGACCTTCGACGCTGCCGTGCAGCTGGGCATCCGCGCCGCAGCCCTGTGCATCGGCCGGCCCGGCGCCCAGCCCTCCATTCCTTCGCGCGACGAGGTGCTCGCCAGCCCCGTTCCGCCCGCACCGGTCGCCCTGCCATGAAACGCACCCACCTTCTTCACGCCGAACTCTCCCAGGTCATCGCCGCCATGGGCCATGGCGACATGCTGGTCATCGGCGATGCCGGCCTGCCCATTCCCGACGGTCCACGCCGCATCGATCTGGCGGTGGCGCGAGGCGTGCCCCGGCTGGATGAGGTGCTGGCCGCCGTGTTGAGCGAACTGACGGTGGAAAGCGCCGTCGTCGCCTGCGAGGCACTGCCGGCGGACCAGGACCGGCCCGCGTGGTACCCCACCGCGCTGCCGATGGCCCCGCTGGCCGTCTCGCACGAGGAATTCAAGCAGCGCAGCGCCAAGGCCCGCGCCATCGTGCGCACGGGCGAGTGCACGCCTTACGCCAACATCCTCTTGATTGCGGGCGTCAGCTTCGAGATCTGAGGCCGCGCCGATCAACGGGACCCCGCGTCAGTCGAAGCGCAGGTCCGCACCCACCGGCTGGCCCACCTTGAGCAGGTGGTCGATGCCCTGGCGCACGATGAGGTTCATGCCGAAGGTGGTGGCACCTTCCATGCGCGGATCGGCGCGGTAGCTGCGCAGCGTCTCGCCCACCACGGGTTGCGTCTGAGCCGTGGCCGGATCGATGTCGGGAATGCTGCAGCGCACGCAGGGCTTGACGGGCTGCAACTGCACCTCGCCCTGCTCGGTGGGGATGTGCAGCATCGCCACACGGTCCTCGTCGTGCGCTTCCATGCGGTCCAGCACGAGGTTGGGGCGCAAGCGGATCGCGTCGATGCTCGGACCGCCATTAGCTGCGAGCCGCTCGTTGAACTCATCCACCGCCGCCTGGCTGACCACCAGCAGCGCATAGCCGTCGGAGAACTGCGTCTGCGCCTCCACGCCACCCGTCCACTTGGGGCTGGAGAGGCGCTTGTGCTCCGGATCGAAGCGCACCATGCGCAGCCGCTGCGGCCGGTCGGGTTCGGAGAGGAAGTCGCTGAACCACTGGGCCGCCACGTCGCCCATGTCGTAGGCCGCCACCTCGTCCTTCCAGATGGTGGCGCGGACCGGTTCCTCCACGCGGTCGTAGGCGATGTGCAGCGCCAGCATGCCGGGGGCGCGCAGGATCATCTCGTAGTGCTTCATCTGCGGCCGGATCAGCGCCATGCGCGGCAGCTCGCGCTGGCTGACGAAGCGGCCGGCCTCGTCCACCAGCATCCAGGCGCGGTCGAATTCCAGGCCGGTCTCGGTGAGCAGGGCCTCCTGCACCTCGACCCCGGCGCAGGACTTGACGGGGTAGACGATCAGCCGCGCGATGCGGGCCTGGAGGTCGAAGCGCGAGAGGTCGGGAGTGGCGGCAGCGGTCACGGCGATGAGGGGCGGCAAGCCCTGGACGGTCAGAGAGAGGAAGCGGCGGCAGGTGGCGACATGCCGCGCGCTTCACGAGCACAAAGCGGGCCGCCCGCGGCGGCGGGCCGCATTGTCGAGCCATCGCCGGGGCGCAGGGGCGCTCCCTACAATGTTTCGATGGCTCTTCCCCCCGAGGTTTGCATTCGCGGCGCCGGCATCGTCGGCCGCACGCTGGCGTTGCTGCTGGCCCGAGAACGGGTCCGCGTGGCCCTGGTGGCCGAAGCCCCTTCCACCCCCTCCCCCGACCGCCCGGACGTGCGCGCCTATGCGCTCAACGCGGCCTCGCGCAGCCTGCTCGAATCGCTGCGGGCCTGGCCCGACGCGGCGCAGGCCACGCCGGTGCGCGAGATGCAGGTCTTCGGCGACGAGGACGGCCGGGTGCGCTTCGAAGCCGACGAGCAGAAGGTCGACGCCCTGGCCTGGATCGTCGACGTGCCGGCGCTGGAAGAACAGCTGGCGGCCGCCGTCCGCTTCTCGCCCCAGGTCGAGGTCGTGACCGCGCCGGTCAAGGCCGCGCTCACCGTGGTGTGCGAGGGCAAGGCCAGCCTCACCCGCGAGGCGCTGGGCGTGCAGTACGACGTGACCCGCTATCCCCAAATCGCCATCGCCGCGCGGCTGGAGGCCGAACGCCCGCATGGCGGCGTGGCGCGCCAGTGGTTCAGTGCCCAGGGCGACGTGCTGGCCCTGCTGCCCATGGGCGGTGCCGAAGGCCGGCAACTGGCCCTGGTATGGTCCGTGGGCCAGCTGCGCGCGCCCGAACTGCTGGCGCTGGAGGCCGACGCCTTCTGCGCCCGCCTGCGCGAAGCCAGCCACGAGGCGCTGGGCGGCTTCACGCTGTCCAGCGAGCGGGCTGCCTGGCCGCTGCAGCGCGCCACGGCCGACCGCTGGGCCGGGCGCTTTGCGGAAGGTGGTGCCTGGGTGGTGGCCGGCGACGCGGCGCACACCGTGCATCCGCTGGCCGGCCAGGGGCTCAACCTGGGCCTGGCCGATGCGGCCGAACTGGCCCGCGTGATCCGCGAACGCGACTACTGGCGCAGCGTGGGTGACGCCCGCCTGCTTCGCCGCTACGAGCGCGCCCGCCGTGCCGACGTGCTGGCCATGGGCCTGGCCACGGACGGCCTGCAGCAGCTCTTCGCCCAGGGCATCGAGCCGCTGGCACGGCTGCGCAACTGGGGCATGCTCGGCTTCGACCGCAGCCACTTGCTCAAGAGCTGGGTGGCCCGCCGCGCGATGGGCCTGGCCTCTGGTATTTCTTCTCCCTCTTCCGCAGGGAGAGGGTTGGGGTGAGGGCCTTGGGCCGCCCCATCGTTCCTGCCCTGATCCAGGCGCAGGCCCCTCACCCCACCTCTCCCCAGGGGGGAGAGGAGCAACACCCCGCACCATGAAGTACATCCTCCCCCTCCTCCTGGCCGCCACGCTGGCCACCGCCCATGCCGGCGAAGCCGAGATCCGCAAGAACCTCGGCGGCAGCTTTCCGCAGCTCGCGCAGATCGACGAAGTGCGCAAGGCTGCCATGCCCGGCCTGTGGGAAGTGCGCCAGGGCTTCGACCTGTACTACACCGACGAGCAGGGCAACTTCCTGATCCAGGGTCACCTGATCGACGTGAAGAACCGCCGCAACCTCACCGAGGAGCGCGTGGACAAGCTCACCGCCGTCGACTTCGACAAGCTGCCGGTGCAGGACGCCATCAAGATCGTGCGCGGCAACGGCAAGCGCAAGCTGGCCATCTTCGAAGATCCGAACTGCGGCTACTGCAAGCAGTTCGAGCGCGAGCTGCGCAAGGTGGACAACGTGACGATCCACCTCTTCCTGTACCCGGTGCTGGGTCCGGACTCGGCCGTGAAGTCGCGTGACATCTGGTGCTCCAAGGACAAGGCCAAGGTCTGGAGCGACTGGATGATGGACGGCGTGAGGCCCGCCACCGGCGAATGCGACACGCAGGCGCTCAAGCGCAACGTCGAGTTCGGCCGCAAGTACAACATCACGGGCACGCCCACCCTGCTGTTCGCCAACGGCACGCGCACCCCCGGCGCCGTGCCGGCCGCGCAGGTGGAGCAGCAACTCTCGGCCACGAGCAACTGATGGCCGGCGCCCCGGCCGGCCTGCGCTACCGCATCGCGGTGGCGGACCTGAACGCCCACCTGTACGAGGTCACCCTCACCATCGACGAGCCCGCGGCGGACCAGCAGGTCTCGCTGCCGGTGTGGATCCCCGGCAGCTACCTGGTGCGCGAATTCGCGCGCAACCTGCAGGGCGCGCCCAAAGCCACGCAAGGCCGGCGCGCCGTGGCCGTCACGCAGTTGGACAAGGCCAGTTGGCGCGTCGCCGCCAGGGCCGGACAGCCGCTCACCCTGCGCTACCAGGTCTGCGCCTTCGACAACTCGGTGCGCACCGCCTGGCTGGACCGGACCCGCGGCTTCTTCAACGGCACCAGCCTGTGCCTGCGCGTGGACGGCCAGGACGGATCGCCCTGCCAGATCGAGATCGTGCCGCCCGCCCTGCCCGAGGGCGAGGCGCCCTGGCAACTGGCCACCGCGCTGCGCCCGCTCAAGACCGACCGCCGCGGCTTCGGCATCTACCAGGCCGCCAACTACGACGAGGTGGCCGACAGCCCGGTCGAGATGGGCGCCTTCTGGAGCGCCGAGTTCGACGTGCTGGGCGTGCCGCACCGCTTCGTGGTGGCTGGCGCCCCGCCCTCGTTCGACGGTGACAAACTCATCGCCGACACGCGCGCCATCTGCGAGACGCAGATGCGCTTCTGGCATGCGGATGACGCCGGTCTTCCTCCTCTCCACCCTGGGGAGAGGCCGGATGAGGGGCCAGCAGCCTCCGCCAAGGCGAAGCGCCCCGCCAAGGCCCGCGCTGCCACCCAGCACCCCGCCCCCCACGACCGCTACGTCTTCATGCTCAACGCCACCGACGACGGCTACGGCGGCCTGGAGCACCGGCACAGCACCGCGCTGATCTGCACCCGCCGCGACCTGCCGCGCCGCGGCGCCACCAAGCAGCCCGAGGGCTACACCACCCTGCTGGGCCTGATCAGCCACGAGTACTTCCACACCTGGAACGTCAAGCGCCTGCGGCCGGCGGAGTTCGCCCGCTACGACTACACACGCGAGAACTACACCCGGCTGCTGTGGTTCTTCGAAGGCTTCACCAGCTACTACGACGACCTGCTGCTGCGCCGCGCCGGCCGCATCGACGACGCCACCTACCTCAAGCTGTTGAACAAGACCCTCAACCAGGTGCAGCAGACACCGGGGGCCGCCGTGCAGTCGGTGGCCGAGGCCAGCTTCGACGCCTGGATCCGCTACTACCGCCCCGACGAGCAGACACCCAACACCACGGTGAGCTACTACACCAAGGGCGCGCTGGTGGCGCTGTGCCTGGACCTGACGCTGCGGCGCGAGGGCCAGGGCTCGCTGGATGCGGTCATGCGCAAGCTGTGGCGCGCGAGCGAAGGCGGCCCCATCGACGAGGCCGCCATCGGCGCGGCCCTGGCCCATGTCGGCGGCCGGGCCTACACGAACGAGCTGTCGCGCTGGGCGAGTGGCACGGCTGAACTGCCGCTGCGCGACCTGCTCCCCGCACACGGCGTGGCCATCCACGAAGACCCGGCGCAGCTGGCGCAGGCCCTGGGGCTGCGGGTCGACGAGAGCGGCGGCACCGTCAAGGTCAAGATGGTGCTGCGCGGCGGCGCGGCCGAGAAGGCCGGCTTCGCCGCCGGCGACGAATGGCTGGCCGTCGAGACCGCCACCCGCAGCGCCAAGGCCGCGGAAGGCTGGCGCATCGGCAAGCTCGACGACATCCCGCTGTACCTCGGCGCCGCCAGGAAATGCGTGGCCCTGGTGGCCCGCGACCGCCGTCTGATGCGCCTGCCGCTGGCCTGGCCGTCGGGCGACGCGCGCACCTGGCGCCTGGCCGGCAGCGACGCCGACCTGCTCAAGCGCTGGCTTCAGGGCTGAGCGGCGGCCGGTCGGCCTGAGGGCATCGACGTCTCCGGGCGGACAGCCGCCCGCCACGTCGGCCGGGTGGCCGTCGGTATAGTGCGCGAGGGCCTCGCCGGCCCGCCCTGTCCGTTCATTCCAGGAGACCCCCGTGAGCTACGAGAACATCGAAGTGCGCGTCGAAGCCGGCAAGGTCGGCATCGTCACGCTCAACCGTCCCAAGGCCCTCAACGCGCTCAACGATGCGCTCATGGACGAGCTGGGCGCCGCGCTCAAGGCCTTCGATGCCGACGAGGCCATCGGCTGCATGATCATCACCGGCAGCGAGCGCGCCTTCGCGGCGGGCGCCGACATCGCGCTGATGGCCAAGTACACCTTCGTCGACACCTACAAGGGCGACTACATCACCCGCAACTGGGAGTCGGTGCGCTCCATCCGCAAGCCGGTGATCGCCGCCGTCAGCGGCTTCGCCCTGGGCGGCGGCTGCGAACTGGCCATGATGTGCGACTTCATCATCGCCGCCGACAACGCCCGGTTCGGCCAGCCCGAGATCAAGCTGGGCGTGATTCCCGGTGCCGGCGGCACCCAGCGCCTGCCCCGCGCCGTCGGCAAGGCCAAGGCCATGGACATGGCCCTGACCGGCCGCATGATGGACGCCGCTGAGGCCGAGCGCGCGGGCCTGGTCAGCCGCGTGGTGCCCTACGACAAGCTGATGGACGAGGCCCTGGGCGCCGCATTGACCATCGCCGACTTCTCGCAGATCGCCGTGATGGCCGCCAAGGAATCGGTGAACCGCGCCTTCGAAGGTTCGCTGTCGGACGGCGTGATGTTCGAGCGCCGCCTGTTCCACGCCCTCTTCGCCACGGCCGACCAGAAGGAAGGCATGGATGCCTTCCTGAACAAGCGCAAGGCCGAGTTCAAGAACCAGTGACGGCAAAGGGGCTTGCGCCTGCCGATTTTTGCCCCCTATAATGGTGGGCTTCGGCGCTTTAGCTCAGTCGGTTAGAGCGATGGAATCATAATCCACAGGTCCGCGGTTCGAGTCCGTGAAGCGCCACCAAAACCTCAAAAGGGACCCCGTGCAAACGGGGTCCCTTTTTCTTTTGCGCGAGGCAGGGTGCGATATCCTGACTGCGACCTGAACCACTCTCGGCAACTGCAGGAGCTGCAGGCCGGCCTCCCTCGCGGGGATTGGCCTGCCACCCTGCCCCCGTCGCCGCCTGCCATGCGCCTCATGATCGTGGAAGACGACACCCTGCTGGGCGACGCCCTCGCCCAGGGCCTGCGGCAGCGCGGCCATGCGGTGGACTGGTTCCGCGACGGGACGCAGGCAGATGCCGCCCTGGCCGGCGCCCCCTTCGACGCCGTGGTGCTCGATCTGGGGCTGCCGGGCGGCGATGGCATGAGCTGGCTGCGGCGCTGGCGGCAGGCCGGCCGCGTGCTGCCGATCCTCGTGCTGACGGCGCGCGACGGCGTCGAGCAGCGCATCGACGGCCTGGACGCCGGCGCCGACGACTACCTGATCAAGCCCATCACCATCGACGAACTGGCCGCGCGCCTGCGTGCCCTGGTGCGGCGCACCGCCGGCCATGCGCAGGCGGTGTGGCAGCACGGCCAGCTCAGCTATGACCCGGCCAGCAAACTCGTGCACTGGCGCGGCGCGCGTGTGGAGCTCACCGGCCGCGAGCTGGCACTGCTGGAGATCTTCCTGAGCCAGCCGCAGCGCGTGCTGTCCAAGTCCACGCTGCTCGAAAAGCTCTACGACTGGAGCGGGGGCGAGCCGGAGGGCAATTCGCTCGAAGTCCATATCCACCACCTCCGCCGCAAGATCGACCCGGCCATCGTGCGCACGGTGCGCGGCGTGGGTTACGCACTGGGCACGGGCGAGGCATCTTCCTGAGCCCATGCAGCACGGAAGTCCCGCATGAGCCTGCAGCGCCGCCTGCTGCTGTACCTGCTGATCTGCGCGCCGCTGGTGTGGGGCCTGGCGCTGTACTTCTCGACCCAGCGGGCCCGCCACGAGGTCAACGAGATGTTCGACACCGAACTCGTGCGCCTGGCGCGGCAGGTGCAGGCCACGCTGGGCCACGGCTATCCCGGCGCATCGGCCACGCTGCCGCCCGCACCCAGGGAGGGTGCACCCGACGCGGGCGACTCCGATGTGCGCGACCTGGCGATTGCCGTCTGGTCGGCCGACGGCAAGCTGGCACTGTCCGACCGGGAGGGCGTGGATTTGAACTTCCGCGCCGACGCCCAGGGCTTCATCGATGACGAGGTGGACGGCCGGCCCTGGCGCGTCTACTACATGCGCTCGGTCGACGGCCAGTGGCTGGTCGCGGCCGGCCAGGGCGCGTACGAACGCGACGAACTGGTCTATGGCCTGACGGTCACGCAGGTCGTGCCCTGGCTGCTGGTGCTGCCGGTGCTGCTGGCCGTGATGGCCTGGGCGGTGCGCGCCGCCCTGACGCCGATGCGCCGGCTGACCAGTGAACTCGCGCACCGCGATGCGCAGGACCTGCGTCCCGTGCCGAGCGCCCGCGCGCCGGCCGAGCTCAAGCCCCTGCTGGTGGCGATGAACGGCCTGTTCCAGCGCATCGAGCTGCTGCTGGTGCGCGAACGCCGCTTCACCGCCGACGCCGCGCACGAACTGCGAACCCCACTGGCCGTGCTGGCCGCTCAGTGGGACGTGGTGCGCCACGCCGGCACCCCGGCCGAGCGCCGGCAGGCGGAGGAGAAACTCAGCGCCGGCCTGCGCCGCATGGAGCGGCTGGTGACGCAGATGCTGTCGCTGTCGCGCGTGGAATCGGGCGTGCTGCCTTCGCTGGATGCCGAGATCGACTGGCCGCCCATCGTCGAGCAGGCCATGAGCGACTGCCTGCCCCTGGCCGAGCGCCGCCGCATCGACCTGGGCTGCGAATGGCCACCCGCCGGCACGCACCCGATGCCGCTGCTGGGCGATGGCCACCTGATGACGGTGCTGGTGCGCAACCTGCTGGACAACGCCGTGCGCTATGCGCCCGAGGGCAGCAGCGTGGTGCTGCGCATCGGCCGCGAACAGCTGGAGGTGGAGAACGACGGGCCGCCGCTGTCCGCCGGCCAGCTCGCGCGCATGGGCGAGCGCTTCTACCGGCCCGAAGGCCACCACGAGGTGGGCAGCGGCCTGGGCGTGTCGATCGTGCGGCGCATCGCCCAGCTGCACGGGCTGGAACTGCAGTTGGGCCCGCGCGCCGATGGCCACGGGGTGCGCGCCGTGCTGCAGTTCGACGCGGCGCATCGCTGAGCGGCGCCGCGCGGCCGAAGACGCCGCTCAGCGCGCCTTGATCTTGTCCATCAGCGCCTTGACCTCCTCGCGGCGGCCGGTGTCGGCGATCTGCCGGCCGGGCCGTGCGGGCGCCTGCAGGGCGCGCTCCAGGTAGGTCATCGCCTGGTCGGGCTGCTTGGTCTCGACCAGGTATTCGCCGTAGAAGAAGTTGGGGTCGATGCCCTTGGGGTTGAGCGCCAGCGCCTTCTGCAGCAGCTCCTTGGCCTTGGCCTTGTCGCCGAAGCCCACGGGCCAGCCGGGCACCTTGTAATAGAGCACGCCCAGGCTGTTGTAGGCCGAGCCTTCGAGCACGTCGCCGTTGATGGCGATGGCCGATTCGTACAGCGCCTTGGCCTGCTTGACCAGACCCAGCGCGCCCAGGCCGCCCTTCTCGCCGGCCACGGAACTCACGATGATGCCCTCCCACACCAGGGGCTCGGCCCGACCGGGATTGGCTTCGCTCAGCTTGTGCGCCTTGGCGGCCAGCGCCTCGAAGCGCTTCTCGCGCTCGGCCAGCGGCGCCTGGTAGCGGATCACTTCCCAATCGTGCTGCAGTTCGGCGACGCCGTCGTCGACCGGCGCGGCGCGGCTGATCAGCGGCGTGACTGCCGCCAGCACGCCGGCACCGGCCAGCAGGGCCATCGACAGCCAGACGCGGCGGCGCAGCCCTGCATCGGCGGGCCTGGCGGCAGCGATGGCACGGGAGGAGAAGGTGGCGGAGGTGGTCTTCATGGAATTCGCAAGGAAGGTGGAGGGGGTCGAAGGCGGGCCGGGGTCCGGGGCTCAGCGCTGCAGGGCCTGCAGCCTCAGAGCTGCGGCGCCTGCAGCGAATGCGCGTCGGCGGACTCGGGCCGCTGCGACTCGAAATGCTCGAGCGTGAGCGGCGCGGGCGGCTGCACCGGCGGCAGGCTGTTGCGGTGGGCGGCGAAGGCGCCGTCCAGCAAGGCGGGCGCCATGCCGTTCAGGCGGACCGCCAGCTTTTCGGGAAAGCCCAGGAAGCGCTCGGCCGCGCCGCGCTCCAGCAGTTGCACCAGGGCCTGGGCGACCGTGTCGGCATCGTCCATGGCGGTCTTGGTGGCCTGGTTGTAGCGCTCGACGGCTTCGCTGTTGAACTCGGTCTTCGTGCTGCGCGGTCCGAGGTACTGCACCTTGACCGACGTGTCGGCCAGTTCCCGGCGCAGCGATTCGGCAAAGCCGCGCAGGCCGAACTTGCCGGCGCTGTAGACGCTGAAGCCCGGCAGCCCCAGCCGGCCCAGCACCGAGCCCACGAAGAGCACGCTGGCCTGCTTCTGCTGGCGCAGATGCGGCAGCAGCGCCTGCGTGAGCAGCATGGGCGTGAACAGGTTCAGTTGCAGCACCTGGGCGACGGCGCCGGCATCGAAGGACTCCAGCCGGCCGAACGCGGGCGTGCCAGCGCCATGGACCACGGCATTGCACTGCCACTGCGCCGCCACCTGCACCAGCGGATCGAGGCTGTCCACCCGGGTCAGGTCGGAGGCATACCACTCGACGCGATGGCGCTCCACGCCCAGCTCACGCACCAGGGCACGGGCCTGGGCCGCCAGCCGCGCGGGCGAGCGGCCAGCGAGCATCACGCTGGCGCCCGCCTGGATCAGCCGACGCGCGGCGGCGGAACCGATGCCGCCGCTGGCGCCGGTGAGCAATACCCGGCTGTCGGCTGCCTTCATGCCGCCACTCCCGCGACAGACGTTGCCGCTGTCTGGCCCTGCGGCAGCGGCAGGCTGCGGAAGACGTCGCCATAGAGCCGGTAGAAGGCCTTGGCCGCGTGGACGATGGCGTCCTGGTCGGCCGGGTCCTCGATCTGCTCCATCAGCAGCGCGAAATGGGCGGTGTGCTCCTGGTCCAGCGTGCCGTGCGAGCGCAGGTAACTGAAGGCCGAATCGGGCAGGCCCAGTGGCTTCTGGATCTGGTCGGCGGCCATCAGCGCGATCGACACGCTGGTGCCTTCCAGCACATGCACCATGCCGAAGAAGCCCAGCGGATTGCGGCGGGCGATGGTGTCGTAGGCATAGGCCACCATGACCTCCGTCGCATGGCCCGGCGGGCCGCGGCGCACGGCCTCGGCATCGCCGCCACAGGCGCGGATGTCGTCGAGGATCCACTCGTCGTGGCCCTGCTCTTCCTCGATGTATTCGTCGAGCGCACCTTCGAGCCAGGCATGGCCGGCATCCAGCCTCGCCTTGAAGGCCCGCATCAGCGGCACGGTGTGGCTGACGTGGTGGTACGCCTCGCGCAGGAAGGCCAGGTAGCTGGGCAGGGACACGTCGCCGCGCAGGCAGCCCTGGATGATGGGGGTGCCGAGCAGGCCGACGCGCTCGGTGGCGGTCTCGGCGACAAGGCGGGCATGGAAACTCATCGGAAGCTCCGTGAAGGGATGAGAAAGAAGAAGGTGGGGCTCAGGCAAGGGCAGGCGCGGGCAGTTCCAGCGCCTGCGCATGGCGGGCCAGCACGGCCGCGCGCTGCGGCCGGCCGTTGGCAGTGGCCATGCCGGACTCGGCCGTGAATGGGGCGACGGCGCGGGCCCAGCGCTGGACGCGCGCGTAATCGGGCAGGTGCGCATTGGCGGCATCGACGGCCGCCTGCAGCCAGGCATCGTCGGCATCGGCCGCCAGCGGCCAGAGCACCGCCGACAGCGCCGGCTGTCCATCGCCGAAGACCACCGCCTGGCCGATGGCGGGATGGCCGCGCAAGGCGGTCTCCACCCACTCGGGCGAGACGTTGCGGCCGAAGGCGGTGATCAGCAGGTTCTTCTTGCGGCCATCCACGTGCAGGAAGCCGTCGGCATCCAGATGCCCCAGATCGCCCGTCGGCCACCATTCGCCGGGCGCGCGCGCATCGCCCAGGTAGCCGGCGAACAGGCTGCCGGCCACCTCGATCTCGCCATCGGCCGCGATGCGCAGGCGGGCATGGGGCAGCGCAGCGCCGGCGCTGCCCGGCCGGTCGCAGCCGGGCAGGTTGAGTGTCTGCACCGAGGCACCTTCGGACAGGCCATACCCCTCGTAGGCCGGTATGCCCAGCGAACGCGCAGCCTGCACCAGGCCCACGCCGACCGCGGCGCCGCCCACGGCCACCAGCTTGAGCGACTCGGGTGCGCGCTGCCGCGTCTGCGCCAGATAGCCCGCCCAGGCCCGCAGCATCTGCGGCAGCAGGATCAGGCTGTTCGGCTGGTGCCGGACCACGGCGGCGTGGAAGGCGGCGACATCGAAGCTGGACGAACCCGTGAGTCCCACATCCTGCAGGGGCAACACGATGCAGCTGGCACCGGCCGTCAGGGGCGCCATCAGTCCGGCGATGTTCTCCAGCAGCACGGCGAAGGGCAGCGCGCACAGGTGGCGTTGCACCTGCAGCGGCGCCATGGCCACCACCAGGCCATCGGCCACGCGCTGCATGGACGCGGCCGTCAGGCACACGCCCTTGGGTGCGCCCGTGGTGCCCGAGGTGAAGGTGATCTTGGCCGTGCCCGGCGGCATGGGCACCTTGCGCGCGGGCAGGCGCAGCATCGTGAAGGGCTGGCCGGCGATCTCGCACGGCACGGCCGGCGCCTGCGGCCAGCGGGCGGCCACGGGCGGAAGGGTGAGCACGGTGTCCACGCCCGACGCGCCGATGGCATGAGCGATCTGCTCCGGCGTGAAGAAGGCGGGCAGCGGCACATGCACGATGCCGGCCCGCAGCGCGGCCCGGTCGGCGATCACCCAGGCGGGCGAGTTGTCCATGAGCGTGGCCAGCACGCGGGTGCCCTGCGCGGCCAGTCGCTGCGCGAGCGAGGCGGCCTGGGCATCGACGTCGGCCGCGCGCCAGGTGCGGATGCCGTCGTCGAGGGTGATGGCCTGCGGGTCATGCGAAGTGGCGGTCATGCGCGGCCTCCGGCGGCAAGGCGGGCGCGGCGCGTCATGAAGTGCCGCAGGGCGCGCCGCAGGTGGATGGCCATCACCACCGGCTCGTGGTCGTAGTAGCTGCCCCAGCAGCGGGCCTGGTCGCCCAGCGCATCGGGCACGGCGCGGCCCAGCGTGAACGGGGCCACGCCCAGGCGTACGAGCATCGCGCGCAGTTCCTGCGTGACGGTGCCCACGACCCAGTCGAAGCCCTCGCCGATCAGGTAGGGCCCGAGCAGCTGCACCAGGCGGCGGCCTTCGCCACCACGCGGGGCGGCCAGGTTGCCGACCTCCACGATGCCCGCACGGTCCACGGGGCGGCCGGCATGCGCGGCAATGAGCGACTCGACGGGCGCGTCAAGGTACTGCTCCAGGAAGAGCGGACCTTCATCCGCCCGACGGTAGCCCACCGCGGCAAGCACATGGCTGCCCTCGCGCAGAGCCAGCAGCATGGGCGCGAAGGCCGGCACCAGGGCGCCATAGCGCTGGGCATACATCTCGCGGATGCTCTGCTCCACCGCGGCACGTTGCGGGTCGGCCTCCGGATGCCGCGTGAGATGGCCCGCCACGGGAAAGGCGGAGGGGATCGGCGATGTCGGCATGGCATCGCCCAGAGGAGAGAACAGGCGCATGGGTGGTCCGTGTCGCGGCGGCAGAAAAGCCACTGCGCAGGTTGACGAATGGCCGTGATGGTCTGCGGACGCGCTTAACGCCAAATTAAGTGCGGGGCGGCGTTCCGCGCCCTTTGCTGACCGGCAGATGACTCAGAAATGGCCCGTGAGGCCCAGCGTGCCGGTGATGGTGCGGACCGCCGGCTGCTGGTCGTCCCGCGCGCGGACCACCCCGGCCGCCAGGTCCCAGCGCGGGCCCAGGCTGTAGACCACACCGAGCTCGGCATAGCGCGTGCGCTGGCGCGTCGCGTCGACGCCCTGGCGCTGCTGCAGGCCCACATCGGCGGCCAGCTTCCAGTCGTCGGCGATGTTCCAGACCAGCGCCATGGACAGGCGCCGGTTGATGGCGCCGGCCGTCGGATCGATGTCGCGCTGGCGGCCCCACGCATAGTTGACGTGCAGGGCGCCGAAGGGCAGCTGCTGGCTCAGCAGCAGCGTCACTTGGCCCGAGCTGCGGCCGTCGCCCAGGCCTCGCGCCTCGCGGCGGCTGCTCACGGGCGCGACGAACTCGGGCTTGATGCCGAGGCTGGTGCCGGTGGCCTCGTTCTCGTAGAAGCGCCACTTGAGGCCGAAGGCGGTGTTGCCCCAGCCGCTCGTGCGGCTGCCGTCGGCCTGCATGCGCAGGAAGGTGGGCGCGGCATAGAGGTCGACGGTGTCGGTGACGCCATAGGTGTAGGTGGCCGAGAGGCTGTCGCCGGCCTGGCGCGCCGGGCCGGTCGACCGACGGGCGCGTGCAGCGGCCATTTCGATCTGCTGCACGCCGGCGCCCTGGGTGCCGGTGTCGTCGGTGATCAGCGGCTGCATGGCCTGCGCGGCCAAGCCGGGCAGCAGCAATGTCAGCGCCACAAGGCTTGTGCGCCGCCCTGGCGTCGATCGCAGCGGCGAGGCCGCCGGCAGGTTCTGGGTGTTCTTCATCGTGGTCGGGACAAGCGCTGCGCATTGGACGCAGGAGGAGTGAACTCTTCATGAATCCGGCTTCTGCGACATGGCCGCGCCTGCCCAGGAGGGCGCGTCACCTTGGCTACAGCAAAGCCCCTTCGACGGGGCCTCCACCGATTGCCGCGCGGCCCCGCGTCCCGCCTAATGGCCGGCCTTACGAAGCAAGACCCGGAGACCTCTTCCATGCACCGTCGCCCCCTCCTCGGCGCGCTCATGCTCGCCGCCCTCGGCACTGCCGCCCTGAGCGCGCAGGCCCAGCAGGCCACACGCGCCTTCCCCGAGAAACCCATCCGCCTCGTCATCGCCTTCCCGGCCGGCGGTCCGACCGACATCACCATGCGCCAGCTGGCCGAGAACGCCAGCAAGGTGCTGGGCCAGCCGGTCATCATCGACAACAAGCCCGGCGCCGGCGGCACGCTGCCCGCGCAGCAGCTGCAGACCGTGCAGCCCGACGGCTACACGCTGGCGCAGATTCCGCTGGGCGTATTCCGCCTGGGCTACACCACCAAGATCAACTGGGACCCGATCAAGGACATCAGCTACGTGCTGAACGTCACCGGCTACGCCTTCGGCATCGTGGTGCCCGCCGACAGCCCGTTCAAGAACTGGACCGACTTCGTGGCCTATGCCAAGGCCAATCCGGGCAAGCTCACCTACGGCTCCACCGGCACGCTCACCAGCCCGCACCTGACCACCGAGCTGGTGGCGCAGCGCGCCGGCATCCAGCTGCAGCACGTGCCCTACAAGGGCAGCGCCGACCTCACGCTGGCGCTGATGAGCGGCCAGCTGATGGCCGGCGCCGACAGCACCGGCTGGGCGCCCTATGTGGAGTCCGGCAAGATGCGCGTGCTCAACACCTGGGGCGACAAGCGCCTCGCGCGCTTCCCGGATGCGCCCACGCTCAAGGAGCTGGGCTACGACATCGTGCAGAACTCGCCCTTCGGCATCGGCGCCCCGCGCGGCACGCCACCCGAGGTGGTCAAGAAGCTGCACGACGCCTTCAAGCAGGCGATGGAAGAACCCAGCTACCTGGCCTCGCTCGCCAAGTACGACATGGTGCCGATCTACATGGGCAGCGCCGACTACACCCGCTTCGCCCGCGAGACGGTGGAGCGCGAGAAGGCCGTGATCGACAAGCTGGGGCTGGGCAAGCCGCAGTGAGCGTGACGCCATAAACAGAAAGGGCCGCGATGCGGCCCTTTCTGTTGCTGAGCGATGGGGTCGCTCAGGCTGCCATGATGGTCACGGACTTGGTGTTGAGGTAAGCCTCCACGGCCTCCGGGCCGCCCTCGGAGCCGTAGCCGGAATCCTTGACGCCACCGAAGGGCATCTCGGGCGTGGGCGTGGCGGGCTGGTTGATCCAGACCATGCCGGCCTCGATGCGCTGCGACAGCAGGTGCGCGTTCTTGATCGAGCGCGTGTACGCATACGAGGACAGGCCGAAGGGCAGGCGGTTGGCTTCGGCGATGGCGTCCTCGAGCGCGTCGAAGCCGCGGATGGCCGCCACGGGGCCGAAGGGCTCGTCGTTGAACACCGAGGCGTCCAGCGGCACGTCGTCCAGCACGGTGGGCGCGAAGAAGTTGCCTTCGCTGCCGATGCGCTCGCCGCCGGCCACCACCTTGGCGCCCTTGGCGCGCGCGTCCTGCACCACGTTGGCCATGGCCGTCAGGCGGCGCGAATTGGCCAGCGGGCCCATCGACGTGCCTTCGGCGAGGCCGTCGCCGACCTTCAGGCCCTGCGCATGCTTGACCAGCGCGGCGGTGAACTCGGCCTTGATGCTGTTGTGCACCAGGAAGCGCGTGGGCGAGATGCAGACCTGGCCGGCATTGCGGAACTTGGCGGCACCGGCGGCCTTGACGGCCAGGGCGATGTCGGCGTCGTCGGCCACGATCACCGGCGCATGGCCGCCCAGTTCCATGGTGGCGCGCTTCATGTGCTGGCCGGCCATCGCGGCCAGTTGCTTGCCCACCGGGGTGGAGCCGGTGAAGGTGATCTTGCGGATCACCGGATGCGGGATCAGGTAGCTGGAGATCTCGGCCGGATCACCGAACACCAGGCCGACCACGCCGGCCGGCACGCCGGCGTCGACGAAGGCCTTGATCAGGGCGGCGGGCGAGGCGGGCGTCTCTTCGGGCGCCTTCACCAGGAAGGAGCAGCCGGCGGCCAGCGCGGCGCCCAGCTTGCGCACCACCTGGTTGATGGGGAAGTTCCAGGGCGTGAAGGCCGCGACGGGGCCGACCGGCTCCTTGATGACCAGCGACTGCGCGGCCAGGTTGCGCGAGGGCACGATGCGGCCGTACACGCGGCGGCCTTCGTCGGCGAACCATTCGATGATGTCGGCGGCGGCCACGACTTCGATGCGGGCCTCGGCCAGGGGCTTGCCCTGTTCCTGCGTCAGCAGCGGCGCGATCTCGTTGGCGCGCTCGCGCACCAGGCCCGCGGCCTTGCGCATGAGGGCGGCGCGCTCGTGCGCCGGCGTGAAGCGCCAGGCCTCGAAGCCCTTCTGCGCCGCGGCCAGGGCGCGGTCCAGGTCCTCCTTGCCCGCATGGGCCACCTTGCCGATGGGCTGGCCGGTGGCCGGGTTGATCACGTCCAGAGTCTTGCCGCTGGCGGCATCGACCCATTCGTTGGCGATCAGGAGCTGGGTGTTGGGATAGGAAGCGGTCATGCGCGTCGTCGTCCTTGGTGGTCGGTCGGGAGGAGCGGCAGGGGCCAGGGCCGAGAGGCTCGGCGAAGTGCCGCAAGGCGGGAGAGAACGAACAATGCTACCCGCTCGCCACGCCGGTCGCAGGGCCGCGCGCGCAAGTCCGGGCGGCACGAGGCCCCGCGGATAATCGCCTCCCCCTTCTTCCCGCCCCCTTCGCCATGACCGCACGCCGCGCCGCAGCCCCCGTCGCCGACGACAGCTCGCACAACGCGGCCCGGCAGGCCATCCTGGAGGCAGCCCGCGCCGAGTTCGCGGCCAAGGGCCTGGCCGGTGCCCGCGTCAACGAGATCGCGGCACGGGCGGGCGTGAACAAGCAGCTGCTGTACTACTACTTCGGCAACAAGGAAGACCTCTACCGCACCGCCCTGGAAGCGGTCTACGCCGAGATCCGTTCGCTGGAGCGGGACCTGCACCTCGGCGACATGGAACCCACCGCCGCCATGGCGGCGCTCATCGGCTTCTCCTTCGACTACCTGGCCCGCCACCCCGACTTCATCGGGCTGCTCAACCACGAGAACGCGCACGGCGCCGCCCATGTGCGCGACTCGGCGGCGATCCGCGACACCAACTCCCCGCTGATCGAGCTCATCGCCCAGACGCTCGCGCGCGGCATGGCGGCGGGCGTCTTCCGCGCCGGCATCGATGCGGTGGAGCTGTACGTGTCGGTTGCCGGCATGTCGTACTTCTTCTTCTCGAACCGGTTGACCCTGTCCTCCATCTTCGGCCGCGACCTGTGCGAGGGCGGGGCCGTCGAGTCCTACCGCGCCCATGTGGTGAGCTTTGCCATGGCCGGGCTGCGCCCCTGAAGGTGCCCCTTGCTGGCGCGGGCCCCGCGGGCCTGCAGCCGGCCCCACCTGCCATTCGCCCATTTTCAACCAAACGGTTGACAGCATCGGAAGCGGTGCCTACAGTGCATCTCCAAGGCGCCGGAACCGGTGCCGCGGAGTCACCCATGAGCCCAAGCCTTTCCCCCGCGGCGCCTGCGTCCGCGGCCCTGCTGGACCCCACGCAACTGCCCGAGCGCTTCGATTCGGTGGAGGCGCTGGATGCCTTCCTGGCCCGTCCGACCCAGGCCCTGATGGACGATCTGGCCGCGGTCGAAGGCGACCTGATGATCCTGGGCGTGGCCGGCAAGATGGGCCCGACGCTGGCCCGGCTGGCCCGCAACGCCGCGCCGCACAAGCGCGTGATCGGCGTGGCCCGCTTCAGCGACCCGGCGGTGCGCGAACAGCTGGAGGCCTGGGGCGTGCACACCATCGCCTGCGACCTGCTCGACCGCGACGCGCTGCAGGCCCTGCCGAAGGTGCCCAACATCGTCTTCGCCGCCGGCCACAAGTTCGGCGCCAAGGACAACCAGGCCCTGACCTGGGCCATGAACACCCATGTGCCGGCGCTGGTGGCCGACACCTTCCGCGAATCGCGCATCGTGGCCTTCTCCACCGGCAACATCTATCCGCTGACGCCGGTCGGGCGCCAGGGGGCCTCGGAGCTGACCCCGCCGGCGCCCATCGGCGAATACGCCCAGTCCTGCATCGGCCGCGAGCGCATGTTCCAGTACTTCGGCGCGCGCCATGGCACGCCGGGGCGGCTGTTCCGCCTCAACTACGCCATCGACATGCGCTACGGCGTGCTGCACGACATCGCCGCCAAGGTGCACCGGGGCGAGACCATCGACCTGGCCATGGGCCATGTGAACGTGATCTGGCAGGGCGACGCCAATGCCCAGGCGCTGCGCAGCCTGCGCCACTGCACCACGCCGCCCTCGCCCATCAACTGCACCGGCCCCGAGACCCTCTCCGTGCGCTGGCTGGTCGAGGAATTCGCCCGCCGCATGGACGTGCCGGTGCGGGTGAGCGGGCAGGAGGCGCCCACCGCCCTGCTGTCGGACACCACGCAGGCCACCCGCCTCTTCGGCTATCCCGTCGTGCCGCTGGGCGCGATGCTCGACTGGGTGGCCGACTGGGTGATCCAGCAACGCCCCAGCCTGCACAAGCCGACCAAGTTCGAGGTGCGGGATGGCGCCTTCTGAGGCGACCCGCGCCGACGCCGAGCCGACGCGCGCGGTGCGGCTGGGCGACGCGGACGTGTTCGCCGGCGTGGCGCTGTCGGATGCCGCGGGCTGGAACCAGACGGCCGACGACTGGGCCTTCTTCGCGCGCCACGGCGTCGCCATCGGCCGGCGCACGGCACGCAGCGAGCTGGTGGCCACCGCGGCCGTGCTGCCCTATGGGCCACTGGCCTGGATCTCCATGGTGCTGGTCGACCGCGAATGGCGCCATCGGGGCCTGGCCAGCGACCTGCTCCGTGAGGCGCTGGCACACCTGGACGAGCACCGGCTCACCCCCGTCCTCGATGCCACGCCGGCCGGCCAGGCGGTGTACGAGCGCCTCGGCTTCCGCCCCGGCTTCGGCTTCTGCCGCTGGGCGGGCGAGGCCGGCCGACATCCTGCCCCGGTGGTGGACAGCGCGGTGCGGCCCGCCAGCGGCGACGACGAAGACGCATTGACCACCCTCGACCGCAACGCGAGCGGCCTCACGCGCGGCCTGCTGCTGCGCGACCTGCTGGCCCGCCGCGGCACGCGGACGTGGCTGCGGGCGGGCGACGGCGGCCCTTCGGCCTTCGTCATCGCGCGCGAAGGCCGGCGGGCCTGGCAGATCGGCCCCCTGGTGGCGCCCACGAACGCCCAGGCCCAGGCGCTGCTGCAGACCGCCCTGACCGAACTGGACGGCCCGGTCTTCATCGACGTGCCGGATGCCCACACCGCCCTGCGCGCATGGCTCGGCGCCCAGGGCTTCGCCGTGCAGCGGCCCTTCGTGCGCATGGCGCGGGCGCAGACCCTGCCCGACTGCGTGACCCAACCCTCGGCCGCTCTCTTTGCCGTGGCCGGCCCCGAATTCGGATGACCCCATGCCTCTTGCCGACGACGCCGTGACCCATGCCCGCCAGCTGCTGCAGCGCGGCCTGGCCATTCCTGCCCACCCGCTCGCCCTGGATGCGCAGCGACAGCTGGACGAGCGCCGCCAGCGCGCCCTCACCCGCTACTACCTCGACGCCGGCGCCGGCGGCCTCGCCGTGGGCGTGCACACCACGCAGTTCGCCATCCGCGAGCGGGGGCTGTACGCGCCGGTGCTGAGGCTGGCGGCCGAGACGGCCCGCGACTGGATGGGCTCGCAGCGGGAACTCGCGCTCGTCGCCGGGCTGTGCGGCCCGACCGCCCAGGCCCGGGCCGAGGCCCGGCTGGCGCGCGAGCTGGGCTACCACGCCGGCCTGCTGAGCCTGGCCGCCCTGAGCGACCGCAGCGAGGACGAACTCATCGCCCACTGCCAGGCCGTGGCGGCCGAGCTGCCGCTGGTGGGCTTCTACCTGCAGCCGGCGGTCGGCGGCCGGGTGCTCAGCGCAGGCTTCTGGGCCCGCTTCGCGGCCATCGAGCAGGTGGTCGCCATCAAGGTGGCGCCCTTCCACCGATACCGCACCCTGGACGTGGTGCGCGGCCTGGTGGCGGCACGGGCCGAGGAACGGGTGACGCTCTACACCGGCAATGACGACCACATCGTGCTGGACCTGCTCACGCCGTTCACCGTGATGCGCGACGGCGCACCGGTCACAGTGCGCTTTCGCGGCGGGCTGCTGGGGCACTGGTCGGTCTGGACGCAGAAGGCCGTGCAGCTGCTGCAACGCTGCCAGGCCACGGTCGCGGCCGGCGCCGTGCCGGCCGAGCTGCTGGCACTGGACAGCCGCGTCACCGACTGCAACAGCGCCTTCTTCGACGTCGCCAACGACTTCCGCGGCTGCATCGCCGGCTGCCATGAGATCCTGCGCCGCCAGGGCCTGCTCGAAGGCATCTGGTGCCTCGATCCGCAGGAGGGTCTGAGCCCCGGCCAGGCCGACGCGCTGGATCGCGTGTGCCGCGAGCACGCCGACCTGTCCGACGACGAATTCGTGGCCGCGAACCGCGACCGCTGGCTCCGCTGAAACCCCACTCCAGGAACGCCGCATGCACCGTCTGCGCCAGGCCCTCGCCCACTACCTGCCGGCCGTGGGCATCTTCGTCGGCTTCGTGCTCCTGTGGCAGCTGGCGGTGTCGGTCTTCGACATCCGCGAGTACCTGCTGCCCAGCCCGGGGGCCGTGCTGCAGGCCATGGTGAGCCAGGAGATCCCGTGGCTGCAGCATGCCTGGATCACCGCGGTGGAGATCCTCGGCGCCTTCGTGCTGGCCGGCGCTTCCGGCGTGCTGCTGGGCATGGCCATCGCGTGGTCGCCCGGGCTCTCGCGGGCCCTCACGCCCTTCCTGGTCTTCGTCAACACCCTGCCCAAGGTGGCGATCGCGCCGCTGTTCCTGATGTGGCTGGGCTACGGCATCCTCCCCAACATGCTGATCGGCGCGCTCATCGGGTTCTTCCCGGTGGTCATCAACACCGCTGTCGGCCTCACGCAGATCGACCAGGACCTGGTGGACCTGGGCCGCGTGTTCAGCGCGCCCAAGTGGAAGGTCTTCCTCAAGATCCGCATTCCCAATGCCTATCCCTACATCCTGAGCGCGCTGAAGGTCACCGCCACCTCGGCCGTGGTGGGCGCCATCGTGGGCGAGTTCGTCGCCTCGCAGAAGGGCCTGGGCTACGTGATCATCACCACGCAGAGCAGCATGAACACGCCGGCCGCCTTCGCCGCGCTGGTGTGGATCTCCCTGCTGGGCCTGCTGCTGTACGGCCTGGTGGCCGGCCTGTCGCGCCTGCTCGCGCCCTGGGCCGAGGACCGCGCCGGCTGAGGCGCCGCCCATTCCCGAATCCTCCTTCACCGCTTCGTCCTCCCTCCCCAGAAAGGAAGCTGCCATGCCTCTTCGTTCCGCCGCCCTGCAGGCCACCGTGGCCGGCCTCGCGCTGCTGTCGGCCCACGGCCCGGCCCTCGCCCAGCCCAAGGAGAAGTTCACGCTGGCGCTCAACTGGTTCGCCGTGGGCGACCACGCGGCCTACTGGGTGGCGCTGGACAAGGGCTACTACGCCCAGCGCGGCCTGGATGTGAGCATCGAGGCCTCCAAGGGCTCGGGCGACGCCATCGCCAAGGTGGACACCGGCCGCGCCGACGCCGGCCTGGCCGATGCCGTGCCGATCATCTCGGCCGTCTCGCGCGGCGCGCGGGTCAAGATCGTGGGCATCGTCTTCGACAAGACGCCCATGACCTTCTTCAGCCGCAGCGACGCACCGCTGGTGAAGCCCACCGACCTCGAGGGCAAGACCGTGGGTGCGCCGGCCGGCGACAGCCAGCGGCTGGCCTTTCCGGCCTTCGCGCGGCTGAACAGGATCGACCCGCAGAAAGTCACCTGGGTCAACATCGAGCCCACGGCCAAGGTGGCGTCCATCGCCGAGAAGCGCATGGATGGGGTGGCCGACTACACGACGGGCCAGCCCTTCTACGACAAGGCGATGGGCGAGGGCAAGGTGGTGCGCATGGCCTGGGCGGACCATGGCTTCGACCTGTATGCCATGTCGCTCATGGCCAGCGACAAGACCATCGCCGAGCGGCCCCAGCAGCTGCGGGCCTTTCTTGAGGCCTCGTACCAGGGCTGGCGCGACGTCATGAGCAACCCGGAGGAGGCCCTGGCCATCTACAAGAAGCGGGTGCCGGAGATCGACGTGAACGTGATCCGCGCCAACATGCTGCTCGGCTTCGATCTGATGCGCACCCGCAACTTCGCCGACAACGGCCTGGGCGCCATCGACGACAAGAAGATGTGCGCGTCGGTCGACATCGTCAACACCTACATGGGGCTGCCCCGCAAGGTGGACTGCCAGGCCGTCTACACCAAGGGCCTGCTGGCCAAGGTGGCACTGCCGCTGGCCGCGAAGTGAGCGCGCGTCACGAAGGCGGCATCGGCATGGCCTCCACCGCTTCCCCGCCGCCCGGCCCCGGCACGGCGCGGCCGCTGATCGAGGTCGACCATGCCGGCATGGTCTACCCCGCTGAAAGCGGCCCGGTCGAGGCGCTGCGCGACATCTCGCTGTCCATCCACGAGGGCGAGTTCGTCGCGCTGGTCGGGCCGAGCGGCTGCGGCAAGTCCACGCTCATGCGCGCCATGGCCGGGCTGCGGCCGGTGACCAGCGGGCAGGTGCGCGTGCAGGGCGTGCCGGTGGACAAGCCCATTCCACAGGTGGGCATGGTCTTCCAGGCGGCGCTGCTGCTGAAGTGGCGCAGCGTGCTGGACAACGTGCTGCTGCCGGTGGAGCTCGCCGGCCTGGACCGTGCCCGCTACCGCGAGCGCGCGCATGAACTGCTGCGGCTGGTGGGGCTCGGCGACTTTGCCGGCAAGCGGCCCGGCGAACTCTCCGGCGGCATGCAGCAGCGCGCTGCGATGTGCCGCGCACTCATCCTGGACCCGCCCATCCTGCTGATGGACGAGCCCTTCGGCGCGCTCGACGCCATGACGCGCGACGACATGAACCTGGAACTGCTGCGCATCTGGGGCCAGGACCAGCCCCGCGCCGCGCGCAAGACCATCGTCTTCGTGACGCACTCCATTCCCGAGGCCGTGTTCCTGGCCGACCGGGTGGTGGTGATGTCGCCGCGCCCGGGCCGCGTGGCGGAGATCCACGACGTGTCCATCGCCCGCCCACGCACCGCCCGGACGCGGGCCACGCCCGAGCTGGGGCAACTGGCCTTCCGCATCTACACCGAGCTGTCCGGCAGCGCCGGCCGCGGCGACGAAGGCCGCGACGGGCCGCACTGGTAGGCGGCGCATCCAATGGACGCGCCGCGCCTTCGCGTCACGGCGGTGGACCTGTTCGAGTCCACCTACCGCATGCGCCTGCCCTTTCGCTTCGGGGCCATCACGGTCACGGGCGGCCAGCAGGCCATCGTGCGGCTGCGCATCCGGCTACCGGACGGCCGGGAAGGCGAAGGCTTCGCGGCCGACGCCCTGGCCGCCAAGTGGTTCGACAAGGATGCACGCCTGTCGGACGAGGACAACCAGCACCAGCTGCGCGCCTCGCTGCAGCAGGCGCGCGAGGCCTACCTGGCCGCGCCGCCGCTGAGCGCCTTCGCCCTGTTCGCGCAGCACCACGGCCCCTTGCAGCAGGCCGGGGCACGCCGGGGGCTCAATCCGCTGGTGGCCAGCTATGGGCCGGCCCTGCTCGACCGGGCGGTGCTCGACGCGCTGTGCCGGCTGGAAGGCGTCGGGCTCTGGCAGGCGCTGCACGCCAACCTGCCCGGCATCGAGGCCGCCTCCGTGGCGCCCGACCTGGCGCGACTGGACCTGCCCTCCTTCCTGGCGGGGCAGCAACCGCTGCGGCGCCTGGCCGCTCGCCACACGGTGGGCCTGCTCGACCCGATCACCGCCGCGGACGTGGCCGCCGACGCCCAGGTGCACGACGGCCTGCCGCAGACGCTGGAAGAGGTGATCGCCGCCTACGGCAACCGGCACTTCAAGATCAAGCTCTCCGGCCAGCCCGGGGCCGACCTCCCACGCCTGGGCCGCATCGCGGCGCTGCTCGACACCCAGCCGCCCGGCTGGGCCGTGACGCTGGACGGCAACGAGCAGTTCGAGGACGCCGCGGCCGTGCTCGCGCTGTGGCGCCAGATGCGCGCCGATCCCGCGCTGGTGTCGCTGTGCGCCGCCGTGCGCTTCATCGAGCAACCCATCGCCCGCGGCCGTGCGCTTACCGCGCCGCTGCCGGACCTGCACAGCCTGCCGCCGCTGCTCATCGACGAGTCGGACGGCGAACTGGACGCCTTCGTGCGCGCCCGTCAACTGGGCTACCGCGGCGTCTCGACCAAGGCCTGCAAGGGCTTCTACAAGTCCATCCTGAACCGGGCGCGCTGCCTGCTGTGGAACGCGGCGAGCCCGGCCGACCCCTGCTTCATGTCGGCGGAAGACCTCACCACACTGCCGGGGCTGGCCTTGCAGCAGGACCTGGCCCTGGTCGCCTGGCTGGGCATCGGCGACGTGGAGCGCAATGCGCACCACTTCGTGGACGGGTTCCAGGGCCGGCCGGTGGCCGAGGCGCAGGCCTTCCTCGCTGCACACCCCGACCTGTACCAGGCCACGCCCGCCGGCCCGCGGCTTCGGATCGTGGGCGGCGAACTGGCCGTCGGCTCGCTCGCGGCGGCCGGCTTCGGCACAACGGTGTCTCCTACGTTGGACGAGACGCCGGCGATGCCCGCGTCGGCCTGGCCGGCCGGCTGATCCGATCAGCGCCGGGCCACCAGCGCGTCGCGCGCCGCCTGCGCGAAGCCGGCGCCGCGCTCGCCCTCGGCCACGTAGTGCGGCAGGTGCGACAGATGCGGCACGAAGCGCGCCACGTTGGCCACGCCGATGCTGTGGTCGAAGGCCTGGAACATCAGCGCATCGTTGGTCGAATCGCCCACGTAAGCCCAGCGCTCCATCTCGGCGCCCAAGTCGCGGCCCCAGAGTTCGCGCACGATCCAGCGCGCTCCCGACAGCTTGTTGTGCTCGCCGTACCAGCCGTTGATGTGGATGCTGCTCACGGTGGCGTGCATGCCCTCGTGCCGCATGGCCATCACCACCTTGTCGATCTGCGCCTCGGACAGCTGCGTGAACTCGCTGTGGTCGATGGCGATGTCGCATTCGCGGCCCGCGCTGTCGGTGGCGCGGCGCGCGCCCGGGATGCTGGCCTCGATGTGCGCCAGCACGGCCTGCATGCGCGCGAAGTTGGCGGCGCGGGTGGCGGCGTCCTGCTGGTAGCGCTTGTGCAGCATGCGCACACAGCCCGGCTGCCAGGTGCCTTCGGGCACCAGCGCCACGGCGCCGTTCTCCGCCACGATGGCGTCGAGCGGCCAGCGGGCCGCGAAGGGCTCGCTCCAGCCCACGGGCCGGCCGGTGATGGCCACCACCTGCAGGCCGGCGGCCTGCAGTGCAGCCAGCGCATCCAGGGCATCGGGCGTGATGGCGCCGTCGGTGGTCAGCGTGTCGTCGATGTCGGTGAACACGCCCACCAGACCGCGGCGGGCGGCTTCGGGCCAGTCGGCCAACGGCCGCATCGTCTCGTGCCCCATCAGCCGGCCGTCTGCAGCGCCAGGCCGGCGTGCTCGCGCAGGGGATGAAAGTGGATCTTGGGAAAGCGCTCCTGCGCCAGTCGCACGTCGTAGGGGCTGGTGCAGAGGAAGGCCAGCGTGTCGGCCGCGTCGCGTGCCATGCGCATGGGGTAGGCGTTCTCGAACTCGCGCAGCTCGGCTGGCGTGTCGGCCGTGATCCAGCGCGCGCCGGTGTACTGGCAGCCTTCGAGGCGGATGTCGCAGTCGTACTCGGTGTTCAGGCGGTGCTGCACCACTTCGAACTGCAGCTGGCCCACGGCGCCCAGCAGCATGTTGCCGCCGGCCTCGGGCTTGAAGACCTGGATGGCGCCCTCCTCGCCCAGCTGCATCAGGCCCTGCTGCAGCTGCTTGGTGCGCAGCGGGTTCTTGAGCACCACGGTCATGAACATTTCGGGCGCGAAGAAGGGCAGGCCGGTGAACTGCAGGCTGGCGCCGTCGGTGAGGGTGTCGCCCAGCTGCACGCCGCCATGGGTGGTGAAGCCCACGATGTCGCCGGCATAGGCCTCTTCCACCGCCTCCCGGCGCTGGCTCATGAAGGTCACGACGCTGGTGGGCCGCAGCTCCTTGGCGGTGCGCTGCACGCGCAGCTTCATGCCCGGCTGGTACTTGCCGGAGGCGATGCGCACGAAGGCGATGCGGTCGCGGTGGTTGGCGTCCATGTTGGCCTGCACCTTGAAGACCACGCCAGCGAAGTCCTTGTCCTCGGGCTGGATCTCCTTGACCACCGGCTGGCGGTTGACCAGCGTGGTGCTGGTGCGCGGGCGCGGCGCGGGCGCCAGGTCCACCAGCGCGTCCAGGACCTCCATCACACCGAAGTTGTTGACGCCGGAGCCGAAGAACACGGGCGTCTGCTTGCCGGCGAGAAAGGCCTCGTGGTCCCACTCGGGCGAGGCGCCGGTGGCCAGTTCCATGCTCTCCAGGGCGCTGTCGAACTCGGCGCCGAAGCGGGCGCGCAGCTTGTCGGTGTCGCGCAGCGGGATGGTCTCGAAGTCCTGCGGGCGGCGCTCGCTGCCGGACTCGAACACGGTCATGGCCTGCGTGCGCAGGTTGATGATGCCGCCGAAGCTCTTGCCCTGGCCCACGGGCCAGGTCATGGGCACGCAGGGCATGCCCAGCTCGCGCTCCACCTCGTCGAGGATGTCCAGGGGCTCGCGCACCTCGCGGTCCATCTTGTTCACGAACGTGATGATGGGCGTGTCGCGCTGGCGGCAGACCTCGATCAGCCGGCGGGTCTGCGATTCCACGCCGTTGGCGGCGTCGATGACCATCAGGGCCGAGTCCACGGCGGTGAGCACGCGGTAGGTGTCTTCGGAGAAGTCCTTGTGGCCGGGCGTGTCGAGCAGGTTGACCACGTGCTCGCGGTAGCTCATCTGCATCACCGAGCTGGCCACCGAGATGCCGCGCTGCTTCTCGATCTCCATCCAGTCCGAGGTGGCGTGGCGGCTGGCCTTGCGGCCCTTGACGGCGCCAGCGATCTGGATCGCGCCCGAGAACAGCAGCAGCTTTTCCGTCAGCGTGGTCTTGCCCGCGTCGGGGTGGGAAATGATGGCGAAGGTGCGGCGGCGGCGCGTTTCGGCGGCGTAGGGAGAGGACACAGGCGGGCTCCAGGGCAACCCGCCATTTTCGCAGACGGCAGCGCGCCCGCCGTGCGGACCGGGGCTTTGGGGCGGCGCTCGCGCCGGGCGATCAGCCCAGGGCCGGCACGGGCTGCGCCGCGCGGCGGCCCTGCTGGCGCACGCGGGGCGTCCAGTCGAGCAGCTCCAGCCGGCCGTCGGCATGCTCGGCCAGCGCCGTCAGGCTCTCGACCCAGTCGCCGTCGTTGCAGTACAGGATGCCGGCGATCTCGCGCATCTCGGCATGGTGGATGTGGCCGCAGACCACGCCCTGCATGCCGCGGCGCTCGGCCTCGCGGGCCACGGCCTGCTCGAAGTCGCCCATGTAGCTCACGGCGCGCTTGACCTTGTGCTTGAGGTACTTGGACAGCGACCAGTACGGCAGGCCGATGCGCGCGCGCAGCGAATTGAAATGCCGGTTCAGGCGCAGCGTGAATTCGTAGAGCGAGTCGCCCACGTAGGCCAGCCACTTGGCGCACTGGATGACGCCGTCGAACAGGTCGCCATGGATCACCCAGAGCTTGCGGCCGTCGGCCGTCTCGTGCACCCATTCGTCGGCGACCTCGATGCCGCCGAAGTTGTGGTGCAGGTACTTGCGGGCGAACTCGTCGTGGTTGCCCGGGATGAAGATCACCCGCGTGCCCTTGCGCGCCTTGCGCAGCAGCTTCTGCACCACGTCGTTGTGGGCCTGCGGCCAGTACCAGTGGCGCTTGAGCTGCCAGCCGTCGACGATGTCGCCCACGAGGTACAGCGTCTCGCACTCGGTGTTCTTCAGGAAGTCGAGCAGGGCGTTGGCCTGGCAGCCGGGCGTGCCCAGGTGCAGGTCGGAAATCCACAGCGTGCGAAAGCGCAGCACGGGGCGCTCGCCCCCGCCTTCGTCCTCGCCGGCATCGGACAGGCGACCGGCGTTGTCTTGCCAGGCGCGCAGGAAGGCGTCGTCGCGTTGCATGGGCCGTCAGCATCGGCGGCCTGCGTGACGCCCTCGTGGCGTTCGCGCGAAGAAGGCGTGACGGTGGTCGGGCCGTAAGCACCACCGTCGGTGGGCGCGGAGCCCCGCGGTTGGCACGCCGTTCAGAGACGGGCGCTCAGGCGCTGCAGCGCTGCACTTCGACGGTGGAGTGCCGGATTTCCTCGTGCATCGAGAAGCAGGCGCGCACGCCGTCGGCGTCCAGTGTGGGCGAGTGCGTGACGACCGTCACCGCGCAGGCATAGGCCCCGCGGCCCACGCGCCAGACATGCAGATCGGCCACACGGGTGTGCGAATCGGCCAGGCCGGTCTCGATGCCCTCGCGGATCTCCTCGGTGACCGGATGGTCCATCTCGCGGTCCAGTAGCACCGCGCTGGTCTGGCGCAGGAGGCTGCGCGCCCAGTTGGCCACCAGCACCGCGCCGACCACGCCCATCACCGGGTCGAGCCAGGCCCAGCCCAGGAACCAGCCGCCCAGCAGCGCGGCGATGGCCAGCACCGAGGTGGCGGCATCGGCCAGCACGTGCAGGTAGGCCGAGCGCAGGTTCAGGTCGTGGTGGTGGCCATGGTCGTGTCCGTGCTCACCGTGACCGTACCCATGCCCGCCGTGTGCATGGCCATGGCCATGGCCATGGCCATGGCCGTGTCCGTGGTCATGCCCGTGCGCGCCCGCCAGCAGCCAGGCACACAGCAGGTTCACCGCCAGGCCCAGCGCGGCCACGATCACCGCCTCGCGGTAATGGATCGGCTCCGGCGACCACAGCCGCTCCAGCGAGCCGAAGACCATCAGGCCCGCGACCACCAGCAGGAAGACCGCGCTGGCAAAGCCGCCCAGCACCTCGATCTTCCAGGTGCCGAAGGCGAAGCGCCGGTCGCGCGCCAGGCGGCGCGCCGCGGTGTAGGCGAAGGCACTGACGCCGATGGCCACCGCATGCGAGCTCATGTGCCAGCCGTCGGCCAGCAGCGCCATGGAGTTGAACCACCAGCCGGCGGCGATCTCCATGACCATCGCGGCGGCGGTGATGGCGAGCACCCAGCGGGTGCTGCGCTCGGCGGCGGGGTTGCCGGTGTCGAACTGATGGCTGTGCTGCCAGGGGCTGAGGTCGTGGGTATGCATGGCGGCGGCGATTCTGGCAGCCGCCCCGCCGTCCGGCTAGCT
Organism: Pseudacidovorax sp. DMC4; assembly: GCF_056314265.1. Classification (NCBI taxonomy): domain Bacteria; kingdom Pseudomonadati; phylum Pseudomonadota; class Betaproteobacteria; order Burkholderiales; family Comamonadaceae; genus Pseudacidovorax; species Pseudacidovorax sp. DMC4. The sequence continues at coordinate 249,363 of NZ_JBQUYR010000009.1, forward strand.
GCCGAACAAGTCCCCGTCGGCGCTGCGGCTGCTGGGCGCCGCCACGCCGAGGTGGCGGTAGGCCGCCAGCGTGGCGATGCGCCCGCGCGGCGTGCGCTGCAGGTAGCCCTGCTGGATCAGGTAGGGCTCGATCACGTCTTCGATGGTGCCGGACTCCTCGCCAATGCTGGCACCGATGTTGTCCAGGCCCACAGGACCGCCGTCGAAGCGGTGGATCACCGCTTCCAGCAGCTTGCGGTCCATCAGGTCGAAGCCTTCGGGGTCGACGTCGAGCATGGCCAGCGCCTTGTGCGCGATGGACTGGGTGATGCGGCCATCGCCCTTCACGTCGGCATAGTCGCGCACACGGCGCAGCAGCCGGTTGGCGATGCGGGGCGTGCCGCGCGAACGACGGGCGATCTCGAAGGCGCCCTCGGGGTCGATGGGCGCGTTGAGCAGGCCGGCGCTGCGGGTGACGATGAGCGTGAGCTCCTCGGCGGTGTAGAACTCCAGTCGCGCCACGATGCCGAAGCGGTCGCGCAGCGGGTTGGTCAGCATGCCGGCGCGCGTGGTGGCGCCCACCAGCGTGAAGGGCTGCAGGTCGAGCTTGATGCTGCGCGCCGCCGGCCCCTCGCCGATCATGATGTCGATCTGGTAGTCCTCGAGCGCGGGGTACAGGATTTCCTCGACGACCGGCGAGAGCCGGTGGATCTCGTCGATGAAGAGCACATCGTTGGGCTCGAGGTTGGTCAGCAGCGCCGCCAGATCCTTGGGCTTCTCGAGCACCGGGCCGCTGGTCTGGCGCAGGTTGACGCCAAGTTCGGCCGCGACGATGTGCGACAGCGTGGTCTTGCCCAGGCCCGGCGGGCCGAAAAGCAGCACATGGTCGAGCGCCTCGCGCCGCTTGCGGGCGGCACCGATGAAGATCTCGAGCTGCTCGCGCACCTTGGCCTGGCCCACGTATTCCTGCAGCAGCTTGGGCCGCAGGGCGCGCTCGATGGCTTCTTCGTTGGGCGAGGCGGGGGCCGCGGACACCACGCGCTGCGGTACCGGGGCGAAGTCGTCGGTGTGGATGGACATGTCGCGGGGTGAAGCGGCGGATTGTAGGCGGCGCCTGCCGCGGCCGGGACGCGGTCAGCCTGCATTCAGGCGGCAGAATCGACCGCTCCTGCCGCTCACCGTCAACACCTTGTCCATCTACCAGCTCAAGCCCCGCTTCCAGGCCCTGCTCCGCCCCCTGGTCCAACGCCTCGCCCGGGCGGGGGTCACGGCCAACCAGGTCACGATGGCGGCCTGCATCGTCTCCGTGACGCTCGGCCTGTGGCTGTTCTGGGCTGCCCCCTCACACGCGGCCTTCGCGCTGGTGCCGCTCTGGATGCTCGTGCGCATGGCCTTCAACGCCGTCGACGGCATGCTGGCCCGCGAACATGGTCAGCAGAGCGCGCTGGGTGCCTTCCTCAACGACCTGACGGACGTGGTGTCCGACGCGGCGCTGTACCTGCCCTTCGCGATGGTGGCGCCCTTTTCCGGCTTCTGGGTGGGCGTGGTGATCGTGCTGGCGGGCCTGTCCGAATTCGCGGGCGCACTGGGGCCGACGGTCGGTGCCAGCCGCCGCTACGACGGGCCGATGGGCAAGAGCGACCGCGCCTTCGTGTTCGGCGCAGTGGGGCTGTACGTGGCCCTGGGCTGGCCGCTGCCGGCCGCGGCGGCCTGGCTGATGCCGCTGCTGGCCCTGGCCGTGGGCTGGACGGTGGTGCGCCGCGTGCGCGCCGCCCTGGCCGAACGCACCGCCGGATGAGCCGGCGCCGATGAGTTTCACAACAACCCCGGGGACGAATCACGCATGACGGCCACACCACGCATCGCCGAGGAACGGCACTTCCAGACGCACGACGGCGAATCGCTCTTCTATCGCCATTGGCCTGCCACCGGCAGCGCGCGCCGTGGGGCGGTGCTGCTCTTCCACCGCGGCCACGAGCACGGCGCGCGCATGGCGCATCTGGTGGACGAGCTGGACCTGCCCGACTTCGACTTCTTCGCCTGGGATGCCCGCGGCCATGGCCGCTCGCCGGGCCAGCGCGGCCACAGCCCCAGCTTCGCGCACTCGGTGCGCGACGTGCAGACCTTCGTCGAGCACATCGCCGCGCAGCACGGCGTGGCCGAGCAGGACATGCACGTCGTGGCCCAGAGCGTGGGGGCCGTGCTGATCTCGACCTGGGCCCACGACTACGCGCCGAAGGTCCGCGGCCTCACGCTCGCCTCGCCGGCCTTCAAGGTCAAGCTCTACGTGCCCTTCGCGCGGCCCGGGCTCGCCCTCATGCACAGGCTGCGGGGGCTGTTCTTCGTCAACAGCTACGTCAAGCCGAAGTTCCTCACGCACGACCCGGCGCGCATCGCCAGCTACCAGGCCGACCCGCTGATCACGCGACCCATCGCGGTCAACATCCTGCTGGACCTGTACGAGGCCGCGGAGCGCGTGGTCGACGACGCCCAGGCCATCGTGCTGCCGACGCAGTTGCTGATCTCCGGCGCCGACTGGGTGGTGCACCACGGGCCGCAGCATCGCTTCTTCGACCGGCTGGGCAGCCGCGTGAAAGAGAAGCTGGAGCTGCCCGGCTTCTTCCACGACACGCTGGGCGAGCGCGACCGGGCCGGCGCCGTGGCCGCGGTGCGCGACTTCATTCTGCGGCTCTTCGACGCTCCACCCGCGCCGGTCGACCTGCGCACGGCCGACCGCCAGGGCTTCACCGCCGACGAGGCGCGGGCACTTGCGGCCCCGCTGCCGGCGCTGTCGCCGCGTGGGCTGTACTGGGCCGCCACGCGCGCCGGGCTGCGCCTGGGCGGCCGGCTGTCCCGCGGCATCGCCCTGGGCCACGCCACCGGCTTCGATTCCGGCAGCACGCTGGACTACGTCTACCGCAACGAGCCGGCGGGCGCGCCGCTGGTGGGCCGGCTGGTGGACCGGACCTACCTCGACTCCATCGGCTGGCGCGGCATCCGCCAGCGCAAGCTGCATGTCGAAGAACTGCTGCGCGAGGCCATGGGGCGGCTTGCCCACGAAGGCCGGGAGGTGCGGCTGATGGACATCGCGGCCGGCCATGGCCGCTATGTGCTCGATGCCGCGGCAGGCAGTGCCGTCGCGCCCGTGTCGATCCTGCTGCGCGACTACAGCGACATCAACGTGCGCGATGGGCAGCGGCTCATCGCCCAGCGTGGCCTGCAGGACATCGCACGCTTCGTGCAGGCCGATGCCTTCGACCGCGCGAGCCTGGCCGCCGTCACGCCGCGACCCACGCTGGCCGTGGTGTCGGGGCTGTACGAACTCTTCCCCGACAACGACATGGTGGCCCGCTCGCTCGCCGGCGTGGCCGACGCCGTGGAGGCCGGCGGCTACCTGGTCTACACCGGCCAGCCCTGGCATCCCCAGTTGGAGATGATCGCCCGGGCGCTCACCAGCCACCGCCAGGGCCAGGCCTGGGTGATGCGTCGGCGCACACAGGCCGAGATGGACCAGCTGGTGGAAGCCGCGGGCTTTCGCAAGATCGCCCAGCGCGTGGACCACTGGGGCATCTTCACCGTCTCGCTCGCGCAGAAGGCATGACGAAGCGCCCCTGGAAGCGCGCCCTCGCCTGGCTGGCCCTGCTGGGGCCCTTCTTCTACCTGAGCTACGGCCTGGCCAACTGGTGGGCCGGCACGCGGCCGCAGGTGCCGTCGGTCGTGTTCGACTGGGAACGGAGCCTGCCCTTCTGGGCCTGGACCATCTTTCCGTACTGGTCGATCAATGCCTTCTATGCGCTGTCGCTGTTCCTCGGCCGCACGCGGCATCTCGTGGACCGGCATGCGGCGCGACTGCTGACGGCGCAGGTCGTGGCCGTCAGCTGCTTCGTGCTCTGGCCGCTGGGCTTCAGCTTCGGGCAGCCGGCAGTGGAAGGTGCGCCCGCCTTCCTGTTCGAGGCGCTGCGCGGCTTCGACAAGCCCTTCAACCAGGCGCCCTCGCTGCACATCGCGCTGGCCGTGATCCTGTGGGACTGGTACCGGCAGCTCATCCGCCCGCGCTGGGCGCGCGCGGTGCTGCACGTGTGGACGCTGCTGATCTGCGCCTCGGTGCTGACCACCTACCAGCACCACTTCATCGACATCCCGACCGGCGCACTGCTGGGCCTGCTGTGCGTGTGGCTCTGGCCGCTGGAGCGGCAGGTGGCGCTGCCGCGCGCCTGGCGGTGGGCGCGGGACGGCGGGCGCTGGCGGTTGGCCGGGGCCTACGCGGTGGGAGCCCTGCTGTGCCTGGCCCTGGCGCGGCAGTGGGGCGGAGGGTTCCTGTGGCTGGGCTGGCCCGCCGCGTCGCTGGCCCTGGTGGCGCTGAACTACGCCGGCTTCGGCGCGCGCGGCTTCCGCATGGACCGGCACGGCCGGATGCATTACGCCGCGCGCTGGCTCCTGGGCCCCTACCGGGCCGCGGCCGCCGTCAACGCGTGGGCCTGGACGCGCAAGCTGCCGGCCCGCGTGGAGGTGGCGCCGGGTCTGTGGCTGGGACGCCTCCCCTCCCAGGCGGAGTGGCAGGCCGCCGGCCGGCCGCGGCTGCTGAGCCTGTGCGCCGAACTGCAACTGCCACGCGTGCCGGGCGCCCGCTGCGTGCCGATGCTGGACCTCGCCACGCCCTCGCCGGCCCGGCTGCGTCGGGCCGTCGCGGTGCTGGAAGGCCAGCGGGGCTCCGGCGATGGCGCCGTGTGGGTCTGCTGCGCACTGGGCTTTTCGCGCAGTGCTGCGACAGTCGTGGGCTGGCTGCTGCGGCACGGCGGTGCGTCCGAGCTGGCCGCCGCGGAGGCGATGGTCCGGCGCGCGCGGCCGCAGATCGTGCTGCGTGCGCCGTGGCGGGCGGCGCTGTCGGCCATGCAGAGCCCCGAGCCATTGCCGCGCCATCCATGACCTTGCCGTCGCCACCCCCTGATCCGCTGGCACGCAGCCGCTGCGCCGCCCTGGCCGCGCGACTGGCCGCCCAGCGGCCCGTGGCCGCCTGGAGCCTGTTGCTGTCGGCCGCCTGCCTCCTTGCCCTGACGGCGGTGGCCTCCGGTTGGGCCGTGCCGGCGAGCCGCCTTTGCCTTCCCGCCTGGGCGCTCGGCGCGCTGCTCGGCCTGACCGAACGCTACCTGGCGCTGCGCCTGCGCCTGGACGAGGGCCTGTTCGCAGCCCTCGCCCGCGGCGTCCTGCCCGACTTGGCCGCGATGGACGACGCGTTGGCCTGGCTGGGCCTGCGCCCCTCGTCGCCGGGCACCCCACGCCCGCTGGACGAGCGCCTGCGCGGCACGCAGGCCCTGATGCGTCGGCATCTGGGCGTCGCATTGCTGCAGACCCTCTGCGTCCTGATCGCCCTCATCGCCGGCCTCCACGCCGGCCTGCCTTCGCCATGAACGACATCCTCGACTCCGACACACCGCCCGCGCGCGTCCTGCTGCGGCAGGCCGGCGCCTTCGTTGCCGCCCGGGCCATCGTGCTGGTGGCCAACCTGCTCACCGGCGTGCGCGCCATCTGGAGCGGCACCACGCCGGTGGCCGAGACCACGCTGTACTTCGCCAACCATTCCAGCCATGGCGACTTCGTGCTGGTATGGGCCACGCTGCCGCCCGACCTGCGGGCGATCACGCGGCCTGTCGCCGGGCAGGACTACTGGCTGGCCTCGCGGCTGCGCCGCTTCATCGGCCAGGACGTGTTCAATGCGCTGATGATCCGCCGCGACGGCAGCGGTGCGGCGGGCGGCGCGGCCACCAATCCCGTGGAGCAGATGGTGCAGGCGCTGGAGGCCGGCGATTCGCTGATCATGTTCCCCGAGGGCACGCGCAACACGGGCGATGCGGTGATGCTGCCGCTCAAGAGCGGCCTCTTCCACATCGCCCGCGCCTGCCCGCAGGTGCGGCTGGTGCCGGTGTGGATCGAGAACCTCAAGCGCGTGCTGCCCAAGGGGCAGCTGGTGCCGGTGCCGCTGGCCTGCTCGGTGCGCTACGGCGCGCCGGTGGTGCTGGCCGACGGCGAGGACAAGGCCGCCTTCCTGGCGCGCGCGCAGCAGGCCATGCTGGACCTGCGGCCTGACCATGACAAAGCGGAGGAACGATGAGCCCCATCACCCACACCACCCTGATGCTCTTCGGCGGCGTGGCCGGCGTGCTGGTGCTGGCCTCGGCCATCGGCGCGCTGCTCAAGTGGCGCGTGGCCCACGGCGCGCCCCATTCGGTCATCGACAACCTCAACGCCCGGGTCAATGCCTGGTGGGTGATGGTGGCCGTGATCGGCATCGCCTTCGCCTTCGGCAAGCTGGGCGTGATCCTGCTGTTCTACCTGGTCTCCTTCTACGCCCTGCGCGAGTTCCTGAGCCTGACCTACACCCGGCGCGGCGACCACCTGGCCATGGCCGCAGCCTTCTACGTGGCGCTGCCGGTGCAGTACTTCCTGGTCTGGATCGAGTGGTACGGCATGTTCGCCATCTTCATCCCGGTGGAGGTGTTCCTCATCCTGCCCATCCTGTCGGCCCTGGGCGGCGACACGCAACGCTTCCTGGAGCGCACGTCCAAGGTGCAGTGGGGCCTGATGGTCTGTGTGTTCTGCATCAGCCACGTGCCGGCGCTGCTGACGCTGCACATCCCGGGCTTCGAGGGCCGCAACCTGCTGCTGATCGCCTTTTTGGTGATCGTGGTGCAGGGCAGCGACGTGCTGCAGTACGTGTGGGGCAAGCTCATGGGCAAGCGCAAGGTCGCGCCGGAGCTGTCGCCTTCCAAGACCTGGGAAGGGCTCATCGGCGGCGTGGCCAGCGCCACGCTGCTGGGCGCGGCGCTGTGGTGGGCCACGCCCTTCGCGCCCTGGCAGGCCGCGCTCATGGCCTTCATGATCTGCATGATGGGCTTCTTCGGCGGGCTGGTGATGTCCGCCATCAAGCGCGACCGCGGCGTGAAGGACTGGGGCACCATGATCGAAGGACATGGCGGGATGCTGGACCGGCTCGATTCGGTGATCTTTGCCGCGCCGATGTACTTCCACGCGCTCCACTATTGGTGGGTTCCTTGACCCACCCCCAGGCTTCGCACTTCGCGCTCCGCCTCCCCCTCAAGGGGGCACATCCAGCGGCCCGGCAAAGCCGGTTCCGCGGATGTCCACGCGTGGCCTGCTCCGCGGCCTTTCGAGCAAAAGTCAGCGGAACCTGAGCGCCTACTTCGCCAGCGCCTTCAGCGCCATCTTGATGCCCTCGCTCACGCCCACGTCCTTGGGCAGGGCCTTGAGGGCGGCGGCGCCTTCCTTGTCGTTGTAGCCCAGCGCCAGCAGGGCCTGCAGGATGTCGGCCTGGGCGTCGCTGGCGGGCTGCGCCGCGGCGCCGGCGGTGCCCACGGCGTCGCCCAGCTTGCCCTTGAGCTCCAGCAGCAGCCGCTCGGCCGTCTTCTTGCCGATGCCGGGAATCTTCACCAGCCGGCCCGGCTCCTGCAGCGCGATGGCCTGCACCAGCTCGCCCACGCTCAACCCGGACAGGATGCCCAGCGCCGTGCGCGGCCCCACGCCCGCGATCTTGATCAGCTGCCTAAAGGCCGCACGTTCTTCCGCCGAGGCGAAGCCGTAGAGAATCTGGGCATCCTCTCGCACGATGAAGTGCGTGAGCAGCGAGACCTTCGCGCCCACCTGCGGCAGGTTGTAGAAGGTGCTCATCGGCACGTCCACCTCGTAGCCCACGCCGCCGCAGTCGATCACGATCTGCGGCGGGTTGCGTTCGGCCAGGGTTCCGGTGAGTTTTCCTATCATGACTTGCTTGCCGATCCTTCGATTCCATCTGCCAGAGAAAAAAGCCGCGTGATTCTCCGCCACAGCTTCACCCCCGCGAACAACAGCCGCTTGTCCCACCTGTGCGGCCCCATGGACGCGCACCTGCGCCGCATCGAGGAGGCGCTGGAGGTCAAGATCGCCCACCGCCACGAGCTGTTCAAGATCGACGGCCCCAAGGCCCGCGCCGAACGCGCGCTGGAGGTGCTGCAGGCCCTGTACGAGATCGCCCGGCATCCGCTCGACGCCGCCATGGTGCAGCTCACCCTGGCCGGCGACGGCCAGATGGCCGAGGCCGAGGACGGCGCCCTCACGCTCGCCACCCGCCGCGGTGACCTGCGCGCACGCACGCCCAACCAGAGCGTGTACCTCGACAACATCGCCAACCACGACATCACCTTCGGCATCGGCCCGGCCGGCACCGGCAAGACCTACCTGGCCGTGGCCTGCGCGGTCGATGCGCTGGAGCGCAGCAGCGTGCAACGCATCGTGCTCACCCGCCCGGCGGTGGAGGCCGGCGAGCGCCTGGGCTTTTTGCCCGGCGACCTCACGCAGAAGGTCGATCCCTACCTGCGCCCGCTCTACGACGCGCTGTATGACCTGATGGGCTTCGAGAAGGTCACCAAGGCCTTCGAGCGCAACGCGCTGGAGATCGCGCCGCTGGCCTTCATGCGCGGGCGCACGCTCAACAACGCCTTCGTCATCCTGGACGAGGCGCAGAACACCACGCCCGAGCAGATGAAGATGTTCCTCACCCGCATCGGCTTCGGCAGCAAGTGCGTGGTGACCGGCGACATCAGCCAGATCGACCTGCCCAAGACGCAGACCAGCGGCCTGGTGGAGGCCGAGCGCGTGCTGCGCCGGGTGCAGGGCCTGGCCTTCACCCGCTTCGACACCGGCGACGTGGTGCGGCACCCGCTGGTGGCGCGCATCGTCGATGCCTACGACGCCTCCCGCAAGCGCAGCAGCAGCGCAAAGGCCGACTGATGGCGATGCCGCCCCTCTCCCTGTCGCTGCAGTTCGGCCACATCGACGCCCTGGCGCGCCACCGCGCCGCCCTGCCCCGCCACCGCGTGGCCCGCTGCATCCGCCATGCGCTGGAGGCGCCCGGCGAGATCACCGTGCGCATCGTCGACGCCGAGGAAGGCCAGCAGCTGAACCGCGAGTTCCGTGGCAAGGACTACGCGACCAACGTGCTCACCTTCGACTATGCGCAGTCCCCGATGGTGATGGCCGACTTGGTGCTGTGTGCGCCGGTCGTGGCCCGCGAAGCGAAGGAGCTGGGCGTGACCCTGGCCGACCATTACGCGCACCTCCTGGTGCACGGCACGCTGCATGCGCAGGGCTGGGACCATGAGACTGGCGACGAGGATGCCGAGGGGATGGAAGCGCGCGAGATCGAGATCCTGGCCGGGCTGGGCGTGCGCAATCCGTATCGGGGTCGCTGAGAGCACGCCTTTCACAGACCCGCCTGCACCACAGCCCGAGGTCCGGAGAGCAATCCCGGCCTTCAGCGCATGTCGATGGGGATGGTGACCGGACCGTCGTTGACCAGGTGCACCTGCATGTCGGCGCCGAAGCGCCCCGTGGCCACCTCGGGATGCAGGCTGCGGGCCTGCGCGATGAAGGCGTCGTAGAGCCGCCTCCCCTCGTCCGGCGGCGCAGCGCCCGTGAAGCTGGGACGGTTGCCGCCGCGCACGTCCGCCGCCAGCGTGAACTGGCTGACGATCAGCAGCCCGCCGCCCACATCCTGCACGCTGCGGTTCATCTTGCCGGCCTCGTCCGAGAAGATGCGCAGCTTCAGGATCTTGGCCAGCAGGCGCTCGCCCACGGCCTCGGTGTCGCCCGGCTCGGCGCACACCAGCACGAGCAAGCCTGGGCCGATGGCGCCCGCCACCTCGCCGGCGATCTCCACGCGCGCCTCGCGCACCCGCTGCAGCAGCGCCTTCACGGCAGCACCCGGCCGACCGGATCGCGGTCCTGCGCCAGCGCGGCCCGCGATTCGAATTTCAGCGGCAGCAGCTGGATGGTCACCCGCAGGTTGGGCAGAACCGCCATCAATGCCCGCTCGACGTCGTCCCGCATCAGCGCGGCGCGGCGCAGCGTCCAGCCCCCGGGCAGGTGCATGTGCAGGTCGGCAAAACAGCGGCGGCCGGCACGACGGGTGACGAGGTGGTCGAAGCGCAGCTCGGTGTCGGCCGGTGTCTCGGCGGCGATGCGATCCAGAACCGACTGCAGCAGCGCCTGGTCGGCCGGCGCCAGCGCCTCGTCCATCAGGCCCTGGGCCGAGCGCCAGACCAGCTGCCCCCCCTCCCAGATGATGTTGATCGCCACGCCGATGGCCAGCAGCGGATCGAGCCACAGCCAGCCGGTGAAGCCCACGGCGATCACGCCGATGATCACGGCGACGGAGGTCCACACGTCCGTCATCAGATGCCGGCCGTCGGCCTCCAGCGCGATGGAGTTGTGCTTCTTGGCCGCGCGGAACAGCAGCCAGGCCAGCCCGCCGTTGAAGGCCGAACTCACGGCCGAGAGCACCAGGCCCCAGCTCAACTGCTCCAGCGGCTGGGGATTGAGCAGCCGGTGCGCCGCCGCGCCGCCGATGCCCAGCGCGGCGCCGACGATCAGCACGCCCTCGAAGCCGGACGAGAAGTACTCCGCCTTGTGGTGGCCATAGGGATGCTCGTCATCGGCTGGCCGCGCCGCCACCGTCACCATGCTGAGCGCGAACACCGCGCTGGCCAGGTTGACGAAGGACTCCATCGCATCGGAGATCAGGCCCATCGAATGGGTCACGTAGCCGGCGATGCTTTTGAGCAGGATGGTGACCAGCGCGACTCCGATCGACAGCTTCAGCAGGTTGCGCGGCTGCCAAAGTGGCGAATCGTCACCGATAGGGAAATATTTCATGTTCTTTGTCAAAAACTCTACTGAACGCGCCACAGAGCGCCGCGGGGCGCGCCCTATCATGCGCGGTTTTCTTTAGCGCCAGATTAAGGTCATGAGACAGAGGACGCTTCAAGGCCTGCTCGCCGCCGCTGCCCTGTGGGCCGGCATTGTGGGCCCGGCCCAGGCGCAGGACGCCGTGAGCGGCGGACACGCCGGCTTCATCAAATCGGTCCAGGGGCAGGTCCTCATCGTGAACGCGGCCGGGCAGTCGCAGGCCGCCCAGGCGGGCAGCACGCTGCGTGCCAGCGACCGCGTCGAGACGGACGCGCAAGGCGCCGCCGGCCTCGTGCTGCGGGATGGCACCACCCTGGTCGTCGGCCCCGCCTCGCGCGTGGACCTGCGCGACTACCGCTTCGACAGCACCACGCAGGACGGCAACCTGCTGGTCGGCCTGCTGCGGGGCTCGCTGCGCATGATCAGCGGCCTGCTGGGCAAGGCCCATCCGGAAGCCGTGCGCGTGGAGACGCAGACGGCCACGATCGGCATCCGAGGGACGGACTTCATCGTGTCCGCCGAGGCCCCATGATGCGCCGCCCGCCCACCCTGCTGCGTTGGACCGTTCCCGCCGTGGCCGTGCTGCTCGCCGCCTGCGCGGCGCCACCGCCGCCCTCCACCCGCGTGGTGCTGCTGCCGCAGGACGACGGCACCCCGTCCGCGGTGGTGGTGAAGACGGCCGGCGGTCAGCAGCGCCTGGACAAGCCCTACGAACGCGCCTCGGTGGTCGCCGCCAGCCAGCCGCCGGTGGTCGACACCACCGACGCGGCGACGGTGCAGGCCCGCAACCCCAGCCTTTTCTCGATGCGGCCCGCCCGCCCGCAGCGCTACGTGCTGTTCTTCGACACCGGCGGCACGCGGCTGGCCGCGCAATCGCAGCGCGACCTCGATGCGCTGCTGGGCGACGCCCTGGCCCGGCCGGGCGCCGACCTGGTCATCACCGGCTACACCGACACCCGGGGTGCGGCGGCGGCCAACGACGCGCTGTCGCTGGCCCGCGCACAGATGGTGCGGCAGATGCTGATCCAGCGCGGCTTCGCGCAGGAACGCATCGAAGCCGCCGGACGCGGCGAGCGCGAACTGGCCGTGCCCACGGCCGACGAGGTGGACGAGCCGCGCAACCGGCGCGTGGTGATCGATCTGCGCTGAAAGCCCCGGGCGTTTCTTGGCAGCACCCGCCCGGCCGCCTGACGCGCGACTGGCGTGGCCGACGCATGGAAGCAGGCGTGCCGGTCGGCACACCTGAAACGGTCAGGCCAGCAGCACCCGCGCGAACTTGCGCTTGCCCACCTGCACCACGTAGCTGCCGGCCTCCAGCTTGAGCCCCTTGTCGCTCACGACGCTGGAATCCACACGCACGCCGCCGCCGTCGATCAGGCGGTTGCCCTCCGACGTGGACGCCGCGAGCCCCGCCTGCTTGAGCACATGGGCGATGCCCAGCGGCGCACCGCTGATCGGCACCTCGGGAATTTCGTCCGGCACGCCACCGCGGCTGCGGTTGATGAAGTCCTGCTCGGCCGCGTCGGCCGCCTGGGCGCTGTGGAAGCGGGCCGTGATCTCCTTGGCCAGCAACACCTTCGCGTCCTTGGGATTGCGACCGCCCTCGACCTCGGCCTTGAGCGCGGCAATCTCCTTCAACGAGCGGAAGCTCAGCAGCGTGAACCACTTCCACATCAGCGCGTCCGAGATCGACAGGACCTTGGCGAACATGGTGTTCGGTGCCTCGCTGATGCCGATGTAGTTGTTCTTGCTCTTCGACATCTTCTCGACGCCGTCGAGGCCTTCGAGCAGGGGCATGGTCAGAATGCACTGCGGCTCCTGGCCATATTCCTGCTGCAGGTGGCGACCCACGAGCAGGTTGAACTTCTGGTCCGTGCCGCCGAGTTCCAGGTCGCTCTTGAGCGCCACCGAGTCGTAGCCCTGCATCAGCGGGTACAGGAACTCATGCACCGAGATCGACTGGCCCGCCTTGAAGCGCTTGGTGAAATCGTCGCGCTCCATCATGCGCGCCACCGTGTACTTGGCCGCCAGCTGGATCATGCCGCGCGCGCCCAGCGGGTCGCTCCATTCCGAGTTGTAGCGGATCTCGGTGCGGGCCGGGTCGAGCACCAGGCTGGCCTGGCGGTAGTAGGTCTGCGCGTTTTCCTCGATCTGCTCGCGCGTCAGAGGCGGACGGGTGCTGTTTCGGCCTGAAGGGTCGCCGATCAGGGTGGTGAAGTCGCCGATCAGGAAGATCACCTGGTGGCCCAGGTCCTGCAGCTGGCGCATCTTGTTGAGCACCACGGTATGGCCGATGTGGATGTCGGGCGCCGTCGGGTCCAGACCCAGCTTGATGCGCAGCGGCTGGCCGGTCTTTTCGGCGCGCTGCAGCTTGCGGATCCACTCGTCCTGAGGCAGCAGTTCGTCGGCGCCTCGCAGAGAAATTTCGAGCGCTTGTCCTACACCATCCGATAGTGTTTGACCAATAGGAGACTGGGGATTCATTGCGATTTTGAGGGGCGGAAACAACACACGCCGCTATACTCCGCCGGGTTTTGCGCTGTGCATTCTACGCAGCGCCTCTTTTCGCCCCGCCCTTGCATCAGCGCTCACCTACAGCGCTGCAGGGCGGCCGCCGAACCCGAGCCCTGGATCCTACGTTGTCGAAATTGATCAACGGCATTCTGGCCGCCGAGGAAGCGTTTGCGTCTCGCGTGGCCCTGGTCATCCGGACCCATCCCCGCCATCTCACCGCCGCCGTCGCCGCGATGCTGATGACCGCCGGCGGCGGCGCCTTCGCCGTCGCCTCGCTGGGCCCCGATGCCGTGGATCTGCCGATCCGCCAAGTCCTCGAAACCGTCACCCCCGTCTCTGTCGAAAGCCAGAGCCAGGCCCTCGACGGCTACAGCTTCACCCTCTTCCGCACCGAGTCCACCCGCGCCAGCGACACGGCAGACGCCCTGCTCGGCCGCCTCGGCGTGAACGACCCGGCGGCCGCCGCTTTCGTGCGCGGCAACGGCGAGGCGCGCGCCGCCATGCTCAGCCGCGTGGGCCGCACCATCTCCGCCGAGATCGGCCAGGACGGCCGCCTGCACCGCCTGTCGGCCCGCTGGGTGCCCGACAACGCAGGCGGTTTCCGGCGCATCACGATGCAGCCGGACGGCGCCAGCTTCGCCGTGCGCAGCGAGGCCGAGGCGCTGGACATCAACCAGCGCGTGGCTGGCGGCACCATCCAGAGCTCGCTCTTCGCCGCCACCGACGCCGCGGGCATCCCCGACGCCGTCGCCAGCCAGCTCGCGGACATCTTCTCGGGCGATGTGGATTTCCGCCAACTGCGCAAGGGCGACCGTTTCGCCGTGCAGTACGAAAGCCTCGAAGCCGATGGCCAGGCCATGCGTACCGGCCGCGTCCTGGCCGCCGAATTCGAGACCGGCGGCAAGGTGCACCAGGCCATGTGGTTCGAGCCGGCCGGCCAGAAGGGCGGCTACTACCGCTTCGACGGCGAGAGCCTGCGCCGCGCGTACCTGGCGTCGCCGGTCGAGTTCACCCGCGTGTCCAGCGGTTTCGCGATGCGGCTGCACCCCATCCTCAACAGCTGGCGGCAGCACACCGGCACCGATTTCGCCGCACCACCCGGCACGCCCGTGCGCACGGTGGGCGACGGCACGGTCGACTTCGCCGGCTGGCAGAACGGCTACGGCAACATCGTCATCATCAACCACCGGAACCGCCAACAGACGGCCTATGCGCACCTCAGCCGCATCGACGTCAAGGCGGGGCAGTCCGTGAGCCAGGGACAGCGCGTGGGCGCGGTGGGCTCCACCGGCTGGGCCACGGGCCCGCACCTGCATTTCGAGTTCCGCATCGACGGCCAGTACTTCGATCCGCAGCGCATGCTGGCCGAGCAGGATGGCGGCACGCCGATTCCCGCTTCCGCCCGAGCGGCCTTCGCCAAGGCCATGGGTGCGGCGCGCACGGAACTCGCCGCCGCCAGCGCGGTGCTGCAGGCCCGCGCGGACTGACGACGGCACGCACCTGCGCCAGACCGGCGGCCCGGCCCTCACTCCCCTCCAAGCAGCGCCGGCCCTCCGGCGCTTTTTTTCTTGGCGACATTCGAGAACCCCGCATGACGGCGCTTTTCATCGGCCTGATGTCCGGCACTTCCCTCGACGGCGTGGACGGCGTGATCGCCGCCTTCGACGACGGCGTGACGGTGCATGCCCATGCGAGCGTCGGCTTCGACGCCGCCCTGCGCGCCGAGCTGCTGGCGCTGAACCAGCCGCAGGGCGTGGACGAGCTGCACCGGGCCGCGCTCGCCGCCAACCGGCTGGCGCGCCACTACGCCGCGGTGGTGCGGCAACTGCTCGATCGGACCAGTCCGGCCGCAGGTTCGGTCCGCGCTGTGGGCGCCCATGGCCAGACGGTGCGCCACCGGCCGGGCGCCTTCGACGGCACGGGCTACACGCTGCAGCTGAACAACCCGGCACTGCTGGCCGAACTGACGGGCCTGCCCGTGGCCTGCGACTTCCGCTCGCGCGACGTGGCCGCGGGCGGCCAGGGCGCCCCACTGGTGCCGGCCTTCCACGCCGCGCTGTTTGGTCGCCCCGGGGAGGTCCGTGCGGCGCTCAACCTGGGCGGCATTGCCAACCTGAGCCTGCTGCCGGGCGACGACGGGCCCGTACGTGGCTTTGACTGCGGCCCGGCCAACGCCCTGCTCGACCACTGGTGCCAATTGCACCGCGGTACCGCCTTCGATGCCGGAGGTGCCTGGGCCGCGTCGGGGACGGTCCGCCCCGCGCTGCTCCAGCGCCTGCTGGCCGAGCCCTACTTCGCCCACCCCATCCCCAAGAGCACGGGGCGTGACCTGTTCCATCCGCAATGGCTCGCGCAGCACCTGCACCCCGACGACCTGGCTGCGGATCCGCGCGATGTGCAGGCGACCTTGGCGGAGCTGACGGTCCACAGTTGCGCCGACGCGCTGCGCCTGCATGCACCGGACGTCCGGCGGCTGATCGTCTGCGGCGGCGGCGCCGCCAATGAAGACCTGATGCACCGCCTGGCGCTGCACCTGCCCGGGGTTGCCGTCGACAACTCCGCCGCGCACGGCCTGCCGGCCCAGCAGGTCGAGGCCACGGCCTTCGCCTGGCTGGCGCAGCGGCTCTTGGCCGGGGAGCCCGGCAATCTGCCGACGGTCACGGGTGCCCGCGGCCTGCGGGTGCTCGGCGCGCTCTACCCGGCCTGACTGCCGGCGCGGCCGCGTCGACCCGACGAGGGCCGGCCCCTGGAAAGCGCCGACCATCGATCGCAGCGGCCGGGCGGCCGCCCAGCCTCAGTGCCGGCCGGCCGCGTCCGGTTCTTCGAGCTGGGGCGAGCGCGCCTCGGGCGGCACCTGCCAGAAGATGAAGGCCGAGGCCACAGTCACAAGCCCCACCGTCACGAAGGTGGCCTGGAAGGCCGGCAGGGCATGGTCGCCGAAGGTCCCGCTGAAGCCCGAGAGCACTGCGCCGGCCATGGCCACACCCAGGCTCATCGCCAGCATCTGCACCATCGAGAAGAGGCTGTTGCCGCTGCTGGCGCTGGCACCGTCCAGGTCCTTGAGCGTGAGCGTGTTCATGGCGGTGAACTGCAGCGAATTGAAAGCGCCGAACAGGGCGAACTGCAGCAGCCGCAGCCACAGCGGCTCCCCCGGCGACGCCAGCGCGAAGCTGGTCATGAGCAGCCCGATGATGCAGGTGTTGGCCGTCAGCAGGTTCCGGTAGCCGAAGCGCAGGATCAGCTGCGCCGCCACCCGCTTCATGCCCATGCCGGCCAGCGCCGTCGGCAGCATCATCATGCCGGCCTGCATGGGCGAATAGTCCAGCGACACCTGCAGCGACAGCGGAATCAGGAAGGGCATGGCGCCGCTGCCCAGCCGGCAGAACAGGTTGCCCAGCAACCCGACCGAGAGGGTCCGCACCTGGAAGAGGTGGGTCGAAAACAGCGGCGCTGGATGCCGGACCGCATGCAACCAATAGGCCACCACCGCCGAGAAGCCGAACACCGCCATCACCAGGGCGCCCGCGTGCCCCATGCCCGTGGCACCTTCAATGGCCAGCGACAAGGTGGCCATTCCGAAGGCCAGCAGCACGTAGCCCAAAAGGTCGAAGCGGCCAGGCGCATCGGCCCGCACGTCGGGCATGAAACGCTGGGTCGCTGCCAGGCCGATCAGGCCCACCGGCAGGTTGATCAGGAACACCCAGTGCCACGATGCGTACTCGACCAGCCAACCGCCCAGCGTCGGACCCAGCAGGGGGCCGATCAGGCCAGGAATCGCCACGAAGCTCATGGCTTGCAGGAACTGAGCGCGGGGAAAGGTACGGAGCACCGTCAACCGACCGACCGGCAGGAGGAGCGCGCCGCCCAGGCCCTGCAGCACCCGCGCCGCCACCAGCTCGCCCAGGTGCCGTGATGCCGCACAGGCCAGCGAGCCGAGCGTGAACAGGGCAATGGCCACCATGAACATCCGCCGCGTGCCGAAGCGGTCGGCCAGCCAGCCCGAAGCCGGGATCAGCAAGGCCATCGTGAGCGAATAGGACACCACGACGGACTGCATGCGCAAAGGACTTTCGCCCAGCGCGCGCGCCATCGACGGCAGGGCCGTGTTGATGATGGTGGCATCCAGCGTCTGCATGAAGAAGCCGATGGCCACCAGCCACAGCAGGATGCGTTGCGAGGTGTCGGTGGCCGCGGGAGCGGCTTCGGGTCGGGAGGCGGTCAAGGGCGGGCTCGGGCGCAAAGGGAAACAAAAAGCCGCCCGAAGGCGGCTTTCATGGCGGCGACTGGCGTTGTTGTCGCACGGTGCGGCGGATCAGACCGAGAAGCTCGAACCGCAGCCGCAGGTGGTGGTGGCGTTGGGGTTCTTGATCACGAACTGGGCACCTTGCAGATCTTCCTTGTAGTCGATCTCGGCACCGACCAGGTACTGGTAGCTCATGGCATCGATGAGCAGTGACACACCGTTCTTGGTCATGGTCGTGTCGTCATCGTTGGTCACCTCGTCGAAGGTGAAGCCGTACTGGAAGCCGGAGCAGCCGCCGCCCTGGACGAACACGCGCAGCTTCAGATCGGGATTGCCTTCCTCGGCGATCAGGTCGGCCACCTTGGCGGCGGCGGAATCGGTGAACACGATCGGCTCAGGCATCGCCTGCACGGCGGACGCGGTGGTTTCGGCAACTGCGGTCATGGGAAATCTCCGTGGAGGGCCGAGCCCGGCGGGCGCAGCCATGGGAAAGGATGCTAACGCAGGCAAAGAAAAACCGCCCCGAAGGCGGTTTTTCTCTGGCAGGTGCGAAACGCTTAGCGCTTCGAGAACTGCTTGCGGCGGCGTGCGGAGTGCAGACCGACCTTCTTACGCTCGACTTCACGCGCGTCGCGGGTGACGAAGCCAGCCTGGCTCAGCACCGGCTTGAGGGTCGCGTCGTAGTCGATCAGCGCACGGGTGATGCCGTGGCGGGTGGCGCCGGCCTGGCCGGACTCACCGCCGCCGTGCACGTTCACCTGGATGTCGAAGGCTTCCAGGTTCTCGGTCAGCGCAAGCGGTTGCTTCGCGATCATGATCGAGGTCTGGCGGCCGAAGAACTGCTCGATCGGCTTGCCATTCACCGTGATCTTGCCGCTGCCCTTCTTGAGGAACACGCGGGCGACGCTGGACTTGCGACGGCCGGTGCCGTTGTTCCAATCACCAATCATCTCGGGACTCCTCAGATTTCCAGCGGCTGCGGCTGCTGGGCGCTGTGCGGATGCTCAGCGCCGCCGTAGACCTTCAGCTTCTTGATCATGGCGTAGCCCAGAGGACCCTTGGGCAGCATGCCCTTGACGGCCTTCTCGAGCGCGCGGCCGGGGTGCTTGGCCTGCATGTCGCGGAAGTTGGTGGCGGTGATGCCACCCGGGAAGCCGGAGTGACGGTAGTAGACCTTGTCGAGGCTCTTGGTGCCGGTGACCTTGAGCTTGGACGCGTTGACGATGACGATGAAGTCACCGGTGTCGACGTGAGGCGTGTAGATGGCTTTGTGCTTGCCGCGCAGACGGAGGGCCACTTCGCTGGCGACCCGACCGAGAACCTTATCGGTTGCGTCAATCACAAACCACTCGTGCTTCACGTCAGCGGGCTTGGCGCTGAACGTAGACATGAGATTTCCTTGAAAACAGGAGGTTTGGAGTGAGCCCTTTTCCGCGGTCGGTCTTTCTCTGAAGGAAAGCTCTTAGGCGGGTGTCGAGCTTCGCCGCGGGGCTCGGTAAAACGCTGCGAAGCCTTCCATTATATGCACAGCCTTCAGATAGGCGCCACCTGAAGGCTGCCGCGGTTAGCATTGCCCCATGTTCAGCTACCGCCATGCCTTCCACGCCGGCAACCACGCCGACGTGCTCAAACACACGGTGCTGATCGCCGTGCTCGACTACCTGCTCGAGAAGGAAACCGCCCTCACGATGGTCGACACCCATGCCGGTGCCGGCCTCTATCGCCTGGATGGTGACTATGCCGGCAAGAGCGGCGAGGCCGCCGAGGGCGTGCTGCGGCTGGCCGAGGCGGCCGCCGCGTCCGACACCCCCCTGCCCGATGCGCTCGGTCGCTACCTGGCGCTGGTGCGCGAGTTCAATCGCGGCGAGGCGCTGCGCGTGTACCCGGGCTCGCCTTTCGTCGCCCATCAGCTGCTGCGCGAACACGACCGCCTCAAGCTCTACGAACTGCATCCCACGGACGCCAAGACCCTCGACGGCAACGTGGCCCAGCTCGATGCCGGCCGGCGCATCGCCGTGCTGCGCGAGGACGGCTTCGGCAGCGCTACCAAGTTCCTGCCGCCGCCCTCGCGCCGCGCGCTCGTGCTCACCGATCCGAGCTACGAAATGAAGACCGACTATGGCCGCACCGCCGCCTACGTGGGCGAGGCGCTCAAGCGCTTCGCCACGGGCGTCTACGCGGTCTGGTATCCGATCATTCCCCGACCGGAGGCGCACGAGCTGCCGCGCCGGCTCAAGACGCTGGCAACCAAGGCCGGCAAGCCGTGGCTCAATGCCAGCCTCACGGTCAAGTCCAGCCGCATGGCTGTCGCGCTGCCGGGCGAGACCAGCCGCCGGCCTGGCCTGCCCGCCAGCGGCATGTTCCTCATCAATCCGCCGCACACCCTGGCCGCGCGGCTGCGTCCCAGCCTGGCCCGCATGGCGCAAGTGCTGGCGCAGGACGCCAACGCCGCCTTCACGCTGGAGCACGGTGGCTGATCCACGGCTGCGGTCGGGCTTGCCCGGCCAAGGCCGGGCCTACCTCAGCGCTTTCGCTTGTTCACCACGCGCGCTGGCGCACGGCGCGCCGGCGCGGGACGCGGCGCCGCCGCCATGTTGATGGGCGCCAGACCACCTTCGACGCGCTCGCCCGCGCAACGACCGCCCTCCTCCGGGATCACCGTCAGCGACACCTGCTTGAAGCCGATGGTGGTCAGCTGGATCTGCTCGGCCGCCGCCTGGCTCAGGTCGATGATGCGGCCCGGCGTGAAAGGCCCGCGGTCGTTGATGTAGACCAGCACCTCGCGCCCATTGACCAGGCTGCGCACGCACACCTTGGTGCCGAAGGGCAGCGTCTTGTGGGCGGCGGTGAAGCTGGTCATGTCGAACAGCTCGCCGCTGGCGGTGCGCCGGCGGTGGAACTGCACGCCGTACCAGGAGCCCCCGCCCCGCTCGAATTCCTCGACCTGCAAATCGTCGGGCGGGCCGTCGGGCGTCTCGCCCAGGTCGGGAAAGATCTGGACCACGCGCGAACGCGGTGCCTCGGCGGCGGCTGGCGGTTGCCGTTCCAGCGGGCGCAGCGTGGGCCGGGCCGCGGGAGCACCGGTCGCCGAAACGCCGTCAGCCCCGGCCTCCGGGGTCGTCGGCAGCGGCGCACAGGCCACGGCCAGCAGCGTCGCGAGTGCCGCACATGCGGCCCGCGCCGTTGCCCAGACGCTCATTCGCCCAGGCCCAGCCGATCCAGCAGCGCCAGGGTGGGCGCGGCCTGGTTCATGGTGTAGAAGTGCAGCGCCGGTGCGCCGCCCGCCACCAGCCGCTCGCACAGGGCCGCGACCACATCGAGGCCGAAGGCCTTGATCGAAGCCGTGTCGTCGCCGAAGGACTGCAGCCGCAGCCGCACCCAGCGCGGAATCTCGGCGCCGCAGGCATCCGAGAAGCGCATCAGCTGCGTGGAGCTGGTGATGGGCATGATGCCCGGCACGATCGGCACGTCGGCACCGGCGACGCGCGCCTCGTCGACGAAGCGGAAGTAGGCCTCGGGCGTGAAGAAGTACTGCGTGATGGCCGAATCGGCGCCCGCACGCACCTTGGTCGCGAAGGCCTGCATGTCGGCCTGGGGCGTGCGCGCCTGCGGATGCACCTCGGGATAGCAGGCCACTTCCAGGTGGAAGTCGCGTCCGGTCTCGGCACGGATGAAGGCGACCAGGTCGCTCGCGTACTGGAATTCGCCGCCGATGCCGTAGCCGCTGGGCAGGTCGCCGCGCAGCGCCACGAGGCGGCGCACGCCCATGGCCTTGAGCTGATGCAGTTGATCGCGCACCGTCTCGCGCGTGGCGCCGATGCACGAGAAATGCGAGGCGGCATCGGTGCCTTCTTCCAGGATCTCCTTCACCGTGGCGAAGGTGCCCGCCTGGGTGGAACCGCCGGCGCCATAGGTCACCGAGCAGAACTGCGGCGCGCGGGCACGCAGCTGCGCCCGCACGGCCCGCAGCTTGACCGCGCCTTCGGGCGTCTTGGGCGGGAAGAACTCGAAACTGATCGGCAGCGCCATGGGGAACCCTTTTCTTGTCGTTAGTTGTCGTGCACGGCCGCCGAAGGCGCCGCGTGGATGAAGAACTCGCGGTTGCCATCGCCGCCGACGATGGGGCTGTCCAGCCATTGGAGCAGCCGCAGGCCGGCATCGGCACAGCCCTGCCGCAGCCGGGCCTCGACCTCGGCGTACAGCGCGGGATCGCGGACGATGCCGCCCTTGCCGATCTGCGCCGGCTGAAGCTCGAACTGCGGCTTCACCAGCATCAGCAGGCGCCCCGTCGGTGCCATCAGCGGCACCAGCGCCGGCAGCACCAGCGTCAGCGAGATGAAGGACAGGTCGCCAACGACCAGCCCGAAATCCGCGCCGCCCACCGGCGCGAACTGCGCAGGCTGCAGATGGCGCGCGTTGACCTTCTCCAGCGCCTGCACGCGAGCATCGGCCCGCAGCCGTTCATGCAGCTGACCATGGCCGACGTCCACGCCCACCACGGCGGCGGCACCGCGCTGCAGCAGGCAGTCGGTGAAGCCGCCGGTCGACTGGCCCACGTCCAGGCAACGCAGGCCGGCGACATCGAGCTGCGCCGCATCGAGTGCGCCTTCGAGCTTCAGGCCGCCGCGCGAGACGTAACGGGCCTCGGCCGCGTCCGCCAGTTCGAGCTCGGCCGTGGGCGGCACCTCGTCGCCGTTTTTGGTGGCCGAACGCCAGGGCTGGCCGGCATGCAGGCGCCAGCGCAGGCCGCCCGCGATCAGGCGCGCCGCCTGCGAGCGTGAAGCGGCCAGGCCGCGTTCGACGAGCAGCTGGTCAGCGCGCATGGGAGGAAACAGGAGCAGGCCGGGCCGCCCCGTGCGAGGCGCCGCGGCCACCGGCTCCGGCGCGCCGCTTGCGCCCTGCACGGGCGCCCAAGGCGGCGGCACGAAGCCCGGTGGGTGCTCAATAGCGGTAGGTATCGGGCTTGTAGGGCCCGGTCTTGGCGACGCCGATGTAGGCGGCCTGCGCGTCGGTCAGCTCGGTGAGCTGGGCGCCGACCTTCTTCAGGTGCAGGCGCGCGACCTTCTCGTCCAGCACCTTGGGCAGCACGTAGACCTTGCCGGCCTCGTAGGCGTCGGGCTTGGTGAACAGCTCGATCTGCGCGATGGTCTGGTTGGCGAAGGAGGACGACATCACGAAGCTCGGATGGCCCGTGGCGCAGCCCAGATTGACCAGGCGGCCCTTGGCCAGCAGGGTGATGCGCTTGCCGTCCGGGAAGATCACGTGGTCGACCTGAGGCTTGACCTCTTCCCACTGGTACTTCTCGATCGAGGCGACGTCGATCTCGTTGTCGAAGTGGCCGATGTTGCAGACGATGGACTCGTTCTTCATCGCCAGCATGTGCTCGTGGCGGATCACGTCCTTGTTGCCGGTGGTGGTCACGAAGATGTCGGCCTTGTCGGCGGCGTATTCCATGGTGACGACTTTGAAGCCTTCCATCGCGGCCTGCAGGGCGTTGATCGGGTCGATCTCGGTCACCCACACCTGGGCCCGCAGGGCGGCCAGGGCCTGGGCGCAGCCCTTGCCCACGTCGCCGTAGCCGGCCACCACGGCGACCTTGCCAGCGATCATCACGTCGGTGGCGCGCTTGATGCCGTCCACCAGCGATTCACGGCAGCCGTAGAGGTTGTCGAACTTGCTCTTGGTGACCGAGTCATTGACGTTGATCGCGCGGAACAGCAGCGTGCCCTTGGCGGACATCTCGTTCAGGCGGTGCACGCCGGTGGTGGTCTCTTCGGTCACGCCGATGATCTCGGCCGACTTGCGGCTGTACCAGGTCGGGTCCTGGGCGATCTTGGCCTTGATGGCGGCGAAGAGGATGCGCTCTTCTTCGCTCGACGGGTTGGCGACCACCGAGAGGTCCTTCTCGGCGCGCTGGCCCAGGTGCATCAGCAGCGTCGCATCGCCGCCGTCGTCCAGGATCATGTTGGGGCCTTCGCCCTTCGAACCCTTGGGGCCGAAATCGAAGATGCGGTGGGTGTAGTCCCAGTAGTCCTCCAGCGACTCGCCCTTGATGGCGAACACCGGGGTGCCGCCGGCGGCGATGGCGGCGGCGGCATGGTCCTGCGTCGAGAAGATGTTGCACGAGGCCCAGCGCACGTCGGCGCCCAGGGCCTTGAGGGTCTCGATCAGCACCGCCGTCTGGATGGTCATGTGCAGCGAACCCGTGATGCGGGCGCCCTTCAGGGGCTGCGCTGCCGCGAATTCCTCGCGGATGGCCATGAGACCGGGCATCTCGGTCTCGGCGATCTTGATTTCCTTGCGGCCCCAGTCGGCCAGCGAGATGTCGGCGATCGCCAGATCGGCGGAAAGGTCGGCTTTGAGAACGGCGCTCATGCAATGCTCCAGAACACGGGTTTCAGGGTTTCCGCTGCACGTCGGGAGAGGGAGAGAAAGCACTCACCACGGCGCGATGCGGGTGAGCGTGGTTGCGTATGAATTCCGAGCCTCACGCCTGACGGCGCTGCAACGCTCCTCGGTTGGCCGCGGATTCTACAAAAGCGGCGATGCACCCTGACCCTGCACGGCCACGGCCAGCGCCTCCGCCGACCAGGCGACCACCTCGATGGGCTCGCGGCGGCCCCGCACCTCGATGCGCCGCATTTCCCCGGCCGCCGGCGACAGGCCCGCATGCCTCACCGCGAAGCGCGAGGCCACCAGCGCCGCGCCGGCCGCCTTGGTCTGCTCCTGCAGCCGGCTGGCGGTGTTCACGACCTCACCCACGGCGGTGAAGCTCTGCACGTCCAGGTGGCCGACCTCGCCCACGGCGGCCGTGCCCGCATGCAGGCCCATGCCGAAATCGAGGGACTGGCCGAATTCGCGCTCGAATTCGGCGCTCCACGCGCGCAGCCGCGCGCTGATGAGCGCCGCCGCGCGGAAAGCCCGCCGGCAGGCGAGATCCAGGCCTTCCTCCAGGCCGAAGAGGGCCATCACGCTGTCGCCGATGAACTGGTTGGGCACGCCGCCCGCCTCCCGCACGGCCTGGCCGACCAGCGCGAAGTAGCGGTCGAGCACGTAGACGAGGTCGAAAGGCCACTGGCGCTCGGCCAGGCCGGACCAGCGGCGCAGGTCGACGAAGAGCACGGCCACCTCCCGCTCGCCGTCCAGCCGCGGACGGTGGCCTTCGGCGGCCGCGCCGGCGCCCAGCAGTGGGGAGACCTCCAGATCGCCCGTCGGCCTCAATTGGCAGGCGAGCCTGACCTGGGCGCCGGCACGCACACGGGCCAGCGTGCGTTGCTCGTCGGGGCCGGGCGGCGGGCAGTGCCCGGCAGGGCCCGCCACCCGCACGCGGCAGGTGGAACAGCGCGCCCGGCCGCCGCACAGCGACAGGTGGGCAATGCCATGGGCCCGGCTGGCCTCCAGCACGCTCCAGCCGACGGGCACCTGCACGCTGCGATCCGGATAGCGCAGCGTCAGCATGCGGCCACCGGACAGCCGATGCAGCCGCCCTCGTGCAAGGCGGGCGAGCAGCCATGCCGCCAGCAGCGTGACGTAGAGGTCCTGGCCATGCTCGGCGAGCATGCCCAGCCGGTGACCCTGGACGGCGTCGGGCGCGTTCACCGGCCCTGGCGCGAACTGCCACTCCCGCCCCATCGCCACGAAACCCAGCGCCGCCAACGTGGGCAGCAACACAGCCGCCGTGAGCAGCAGCGGCTGCGCCCGCCGCCAGCGCGGGTCCGCGCGCAGGGCGAAATGCAGGCCCATGCAGCCGTGCAGCCAGGCGGCGGCCAGTGCGATGACCTGGAAGGCACCGCCGGCGCTGGCCCACAGGCCCTCGACCACCCGGGCGTAGCTGCCGTTCAATCCGAACACGGTGTAGCCGCCGCGCATCGACGCCAAGTGCGAGGCCAGCAGCAGCGGCAAGGCGAAGCCCAGCACGATGCGCAGCCCCTGCGAAGGCGGCATGCGCAGGCTGCGCCGCTCCCACAGCGCCACGAAGGCGAGGGCCAGGTGGACGGCGACCGCGCCATAGAGCAGCAGCGTGCCCGGCCAGGAATGCCAGAAGGCGCGAAGCGGCCCCAGCGCTCCTTCGGCCACCCGGAGCGAGACCAGCCCCAGCGCGTGGTTGAGCAGGTGCAGCGTCACGTAGGCCATCAGCACCAAACCGCTGGCCCAGCGCAGATCGCGGCGCGAACGCAAGGAGAAGGGGGCGGGGGCGGCCGGTGCGGCGACCGGCGGAGGCGGGCTCATGGGCGGCTGAGCATAATCGCGCGCCCATGATCGACCGGCCCTCCAGTCTCGCGCTTCGGCGCTTCGCCCTCTTCGACGACCTGCCCCCGGCGCGCCTGGACGCACTGGCGGGCCGCTGCGTCTGGCGCCGGGTGGCTGCCGGCCAGCCGCTGCTGCTGCGGCGGCAGCCGCGCGCCGACATCTACCTGGTGATCGACGGCGCCGTGCGTGTGACCACCTACGGCGCCAATGGCCGGCAGGTCACTTTCCGCGACCTGGGTGCCGGCGAGATCGTCGGCGACCTGGCCGCGCTGGACGGCCAACCCCGCTCGGCGGACGTGATGACCGTCGAGGACAGCCTGGTGGCGGTGCTCGACCGCGAGGCCTTCCTGGAGCTGCTGCAGGACGAACCGACGGTGGCGCGGCGCCAGATGCAGCGCCTGACCACCCTGGTGCGCCAGTTGTCGGAGCGGGTGATCGAGCTGAGCACGCTGGGCGTGCAGAACCGGCTTCACGCCGAATTGCTCCGGCTGGCCCGCACCGCCAGCCCGGATGCCGCCGCCGGCGAGGTGCGGCTGGCGCCGGCGCCTCGCCATGCCGAACT
Organism: Pseudacidovorax sp. DMC4; assembly: GCF_056314265.1. Classification (NCBI taxonomy): domain Bacteria; kingdom Pseudomonadati; phylum Pseudomonadota; class Betaproteobacteria; order Burkholderiales; family Comamonadaceae; genus Pseudacidovorax; species Pseudacidovorax sp. DMC4. Next base: position 275,648 of record NZ_JBQUYR010000009.1, read on the forward strand.
CGCCAGCCGCATCAGCACCAACCGCGAGCAGGTCACCCGCGAACTCAATGCGCTGGTGCGCAGCGGCCTGCTGCGCAAGGAGGGCGACGCCCTCGTCCTCACCGACGTGGCGCGCCTGGCCCGCGTGGTCGCCGAGGTGATGGGCGACGGCGGCGCCTGAGGCGCGTCGCGCTCAGTTCAGTTCAGCCCGCGCTGGCCGCCGGCCACGGCATAGCGGCCCGCGCCCAGCAGCATCACCGCCAGGGCACCGAAGAGGTACAGCCCCTGCAGTTCCAGCGCCCAGCCGCCCTGGCCGGTCAGCGTGAAGAACTGGCTGGTGTGCACCAGCAGGAAGGCCACGATCATGTTGATCACGACCACCGCCGCGGCCGGGCGCGTCCACAGGCCCAGGATCATCAGCGCCGGCGCCAGCACTTCGCCCACATAGACGAGGTAGCCGATGGCCCCGGGAAGGCCGTGGGCGGCCAGCATCTTCACGATGAAGCCCGGGCCCGTGCCCAGCTTGAAGATGCCGTGCAGCAGCACCAGCACGCCGACCGCCAGGCGCAGCACCAGCTTGCCGGCATCGTCGTGGCGGGGAAGCAGCGCGGCGCCCGTCTCGGAGGAAGCGTAGGACATGGCGGGCCTCACAGGGGTTGTTGGGCGGCGCCAGAGGCCTGCTGACGCTGCGGCTCATGCTGCATGTTGGCGGGCAGGCGGCTGTCGACGAAGGCCCGCGGGTCCAGGTTCTGGTTGGGCGCATGGGCGGCGGCCACCGCCTCGGCCTGCACCTGGGCGCGGGTGCGGGCGCTGACGAACACGGGCTGCTGGCCGAAGCTGCTCGCTTCGCCGATGGCGGCCACGTCGCCGCTGCGCTCGGCGGCGACCAGTTGCTGTTGCACCTCGGCACGCGACAGGGTGCTGTGCACCGCCGTGCGGTTCTGCTGGATGTAGTCCTCCTGCGTTTCGGCGGAGGCGGCACCGGCAGCGAGCGTCAGCAGGGCGGCGGCGAGGAGAGCGGTCTTGTTCATGGCGAATCCTTTCGAGGGTCGGGAGAGAGAGGTCGATCCCGTCGCGGCAGGTGCCACCGGATCGATGCCTTGCAGTTTCTGCCCCTCGCCGGTGCGCGGAAGTGCGTTTACGCACACGTCCGGACAAGTCGCCCCGCGCGCTCCTGCCGCCGCAGGCCGTGTTGTCCCGGATTTCTGTGGATAAGTCTGGGCATATTCCTGGGAAGGCATCGCCAAGGCCCGTTCCCCCGTGCACTTTGGACGGATTGCCTGTTTCGCAGGCACAGGGCCGGCCTGCACCTGCGCCTCCCCGGTACGAGGGCCGGCCATGCCCCGTTCCTGCCGGGCCGGCTGCAAAGCGGAATTGTCCGACGCGGTCCCCTTCGCAATGCGAGGACATTTTCCGGATTTGCATCGTCTCGGAGGCGGCCTGTCAGCCTCAACGGCCAATTGGCCGTTGAGAAACAAAGCGCGATACCATGGTTGCGAAAGGTTTCCCAACATGAGGAAAACTCTCTCCAAATGTCATCCAGGTTGTTGTTTTCAAAGGAAAATCAAATCTGATCTTTGTTAAAAACATTTAATTACAAGTGAATGTTTTTTTCTGACCCATTGAGATGCGGGACCCGTTTTTATGTCCTCCTTGAGCTCCGAAGAAATAGCGTATTACGAAAGTGTTCACTGCGATCGGCAATGGCGCCTTTTCAATCAGGCGCTGGGCGTGGAACTGGGCGAAGGGCTCCCGGACAGCGAATTGAAGGCGCTGTTCGCCCGTCTGGGCCGGCGAGTGGCGCAGTCGATGCCGCTGGAGCGCTGCCAGACCGTGGCCGAACTCGAGGCGGCGATGAACCGCGCCTGGGCCGACATGCGCTGGGGCTTCGTGCGCCTGCACGAGGACGAGGACCGGCTGTGGCTGCAGCACCACTGCCAACCGCTGGTGGCCAGCTTCGGCAGCGTCTCGCTGCCCTGGGCGCAGAGCTTCTTCGAGGGCGTGTACGAGGGCTGGCTCGAAGCCCAGGGCTCGCCCGCCGCGCTGGCCGTGTCGGCGCTCGTGCCCGATGCGGCCGAGCCCACCGTCAGCCCGCGCATCCATCTCCAACTCCACCGACGCGCCGATCGATGACTGCTCCCGTGCCTCCCGACGACATCGTCGGCCTCTTCCAGAAATTCGACGGCGACGCCGGCAGCTACCGCAAGTTCGCGTCGCCGGCCGCGCCCGAGCCGACGGCCGAGTGGCCCCTGCTTGCTTCGCCCCATACGGGGGCTGCGCCGTCGACGGGGACCGGCCCCGCGCAGGCGGAGCCGACCTCCCCGGCCATGCCCTCCGCGCGACTGGCGCCACTGCTTCGCCATGCGGCAGCCAGCGCAGCGGCGCCCTCGCTGCCCGTGGGCGCAGCGACCGCCGGCAACGATGCGCGCATGGCACCGCTGCAGCAGCTGTTCGAGCGGCTGGCGCAGCAGCCGCCTGCATCGTCCAGCCCGCCCGTGGTGCGGCATGGGCTGCTGCGCAGCTGGCGCCGCCAGGCCTGAGCCGCCATGGCGACCGTGCTGGCCCTGGTGGCCTCCAAGGGCGGGGTGGGCAAGACCACGCTGGCAGCCAACCTGGCCGCGGCCCTGGCACGCCAGGGCCGGCCCGTGCTGGCGCTGGACCTGGATCCACAGAACGCGCTGCGGCTGCATCTGGCGCCACAGCCCCTGCCCACCAACGGCCTGGCCGACGTGGTGCTCGGCCGCATCGGCTGGCGCCAGAGCATGATGCGCGGCCGCGGCGGCGTGGTGCTGCTGCCCTTCGGCCAGCTCGACGACGAGCAGCTCGTCGCGTTCCAGCAGTCGCTGGCCGCCCAGCCGGACTGGCTGGCGCTGGCCATCGAGGGCTGGGCCTTGCCGGCCGACGCCGTGGTGGTGGTGGACACGCCGCCCGGCCCGTCGGTCTATCTGCAGCAGGTGCTGCGCGTGGCCTCGCTCGCGCTGATGCCGCTGCTGGCGGACGCGGCCTCCTTCGCCACGCGTGAGCTGGTCGAGCGCATGGTCGACAAGTACGCCCGTGCACGCGCCGGCTTCGGCGGGCTGCTGTACCTGGTCAACCAGGTCGCGCCCGAGCGGCGGCTGGCGCGCGATGTGCTCCAGCGCCTGCGCGACGAGCTGGGCCCGCGCCTCATCGGCGAACTGCACCAGGACCAGGCCGTGAGCGAGGCCATGGCGCACATGCTCCCGGTGGCGCAGTACGCGCCGCACAGCCAGGCCGCGCACGACATCGACGAGGCGGTGCGGCGCCTGCTGTCCCACCTGGACGCCACCAGCCCCGGCCACTGGCCCGCCCAGGCGTGAGGCGTCGCTCCACGGCGCCCCCAGGCGCATCGGGAAGGCCCGCCGCATGACGCCGTCGCCGGCGCAGCCCGCCGCACAGCCGCCCGCCTGGCTGGGCCTGCTGCCCGTGCGCGTGGGCGGCTGGCTGCTGGCGCTCGTGCTGCTGGCGCTGGTGGTCATCACGCCGCTCACGCTCGGGCAGCAGCTCCTGCTGTCGGTGACGTGCTTCGTCGCCGCCCTCGTGGTCGGCCGCGCCCGCGGCCGCTTCGCCAGCCTGGTGATGATGGTGCTGTCGGTGACGGTGTCCTCCCGCTACCTCTACTGGCGCTTGACCGAGACGCTGGTGCTGCCCGGCGTGCTCGACCTGACGCTGGGCGCCGGACTGCTGGTGGCGGAGGTGTACGCCTTCGTGGTGCTGGTGCTGGGCTATGTGCAGACTGCCTGGCCGCTGCAGCGGCGGCCGGTGCCGCTTCCTGCGGACCCGGCCCAGTGGCCCACGGTGGACCTGTTCATTCCCACCTACAACGAGCCGCTGGATGTGGTGCGCAGCTCGGTGCTGGCGGCCCAGACCATCGACTGGCCGCGCGACAAGCTGCGCATCTACGTGCTGGACGATGGCCGGCGCGAGGAATTCCGCGTCTTCTGCGAAGCCGCCGGCGTGGAGCACCTCACCCGCACGGACAACCGCCATGCCAAGGCCGGCAACATCAACGCGGCCCTCAAGCACACCCATGGCGAGTTCGTCGCCATCTTCGACTGCGACCACATCCCCACCCGCTCCTTCCTGCAGATCGCGATGGGCTGGTTCGGACGCGACCCGAAGCTGGGCATGGTGCAGTTGCCGCACTACTTCTTCTCGGCCGATCCCTTCGAGCGCAACCTGGGCACCTTCGGCACCGTGCCCAACGAGGGCGAGCTGTTCTACGGCCTGATCCAGGACGGCAACGATCTGTGGAACGCGGCGTTCTTCTGCGGCTCCTGCGCCGTGCTGCGGCGCACGATCTGCGAGGCGGTGGGCGGCATCGCCGTGGAGACGGTGACCGAGGACGCCCACACGGCGCTCAAGATGCACCGCGCCGGCTACAACACCGCGTACCTGGCCCTGCCGCAGGCAGCGGGCCTGGCCACGGAGAGCCTGTCCGGCCACGTGGGCCAGCGCATCCGCTGGGCGCGGGGCATGGCGCAGATCTTCCGCACCGACAACCCGCTGCTGGGCAGGGGGCTGAACTGGGCCCAGCGGCTGTGCTACCTGAATGCGATGCTGCACTTCCTGTACGGGTTGCCGCGGCTGATCTACCTGACCGCGCCGCTGGCCTACCTGCTGCTGGGTGCCAGCGTGATCCATGCGTCGGCGGCCATGATCTTCGCCTTCGCGCTGCCGCACATCCTGCATGCCAATCTCACCAACAGCCGCATCCAGGTGGAGTGAACCCCTGGGGCTGGACCACAGAGGTGGCACAGAACTAAGCCGCTTGCCGGGCGAGTTGATCTTCGAATTCGTTGGGTGGGACGTAGCCCAGCGCCGAGTGCAGTCGGGTGGCGTTGTA
>NZ_JBQUYR010000010.1:0-223159 GCF_056314265.1 Pseudacidovorax sp. DMC4
GCTCAGCGACGAGGAACTGGTTCAGCGCTGGGCCGAGAACGTCGTGTGGCAGTTCTTCAGCGGCATGACCTACTACGAGCCGCGCCTGCCCTGCGATGCCACGCAGATCGGGCGCTTTCGAGCCGCCATCGGCGAGGCCGGCGTGGAGGAACTGCTCAAGGCCACCATCGACACGGCCGTGTCCTCCAAGGCGATGCGGCCCGCCGAGTTCGAGCGGGTGATCGTGGACACCACGGTGCAGGAGAAGGCCATCGCCCATCCGGTGGATTCGCGCCTGCTGGAGATCGCGCGCCACAAGGTGGTGGTGGCCGCCAGGCGGGTGGGCATCGCCCTGAAGCAGACCTTCGTCAAAGAAGCCAGGACACTGCGCCGGCGTGCTGGCGGCTACGCCCACGCCCGACAATTCAAGCGCCTGCGCAAGGTGCTCAAACGCCAGCGCACGATCCTGGGCATCGTGCTGCGCGAGGTGCAGCGCAAGATCGGTGAGGCCAGCCATGAAGCCGGCGAAGCCGCCCGGTCGAATCTGCAGACGCTGATGCAGCGCGCCGAGCTCATCCGCTGCCAGCGCCCGAAGGACAAGGACAAGCTCTATGCCCTGCACGCGCCGGAGGTGGAGTGCATCGGGAAAGGAAAGGCCCGCAAGCCCTACGAGTTCGGCGTGAAGGTGGGCGTGGCGATCACGCACCGGCAGGGCCTGATGGTGGGCGCGCGCAGCTTCACCGGCAACCCGTATGACGGTCACACTTTGGCCGAGCAACTGCAGCAGGTGCGCATCCTGACCGAGGACACGGGGGCCAGGCTCAAGGAGGTGGTCGTGGACCTGGGCTTTCGGGGTGTAGATGCAGACAACCCGGGCGTTCAGATCATTCACCGGGGCAAGTTCAAGAGCCTGACGGCGCTGCAGCGGCGTTGGCTCGCGCGGCGCCAGGCGGTGGAGCCGGCCATCGGGCACCTGAAGCAGGACCACGGGATGGAGCGGTGCTGGCTGCGAGGGGACACGGGCGATGCGTTGCACGCGGTGCTGTGCGCGGCAGGCTACAACATCCGATGGCTGCTGCGCGCCATCGTGCGCCTGGGCCTGCGGGGCCTTGTCGTGCCCTTGTTTGCTGCGCTCGTCATGCTGGTGCACTCGCTTGCAGTGGCCTCGGGCGTGGGCAAAGCCAGGGCCGCTCGCGTCGGCTGGGTGGCTCTCTGAATTTTGCAGGGCCGACCAATTAGTTTCCGTTCACGGCGGCGATTTGCCCAAATACCGCGTCGCCCCCACCGTCCTCACCACCGCAGACAACAACGACCGAAACCACACATGCCCCGGCGCCAATTGCGTGCGCCCATGCCACAACTGATAGAAGCGCATCGGCGGAAAGTCCACCGGCGCGGGCACGATGGCGAGGGGCAGCAGGCCGGCGTAGTACTGCGCAAAGTGCCGGCTGGTGGTGAAGATCAGGTCGGTTCCGGGCAGCAGGTGCGGCGCCAGGCCGAAGTAGGGCACGGTGACCGTGCCGGTGCGGCTCATGCGCTGGGAGGCGAGGGCGGTCTCGACCACGCCGCGCTGGGTCACGCTGTACAGCAGCGGCACCACGTGCGATCCCTGCAGGTAGTCGGCCAGCGTCATGCGGGCGGCGCAGGGGTGGCGTTCGTCGACCAGGCAGACGATCTCGTCCTCCAGCAGCAGCGTGGTGCGCAGATGTTCCGGCGGCTGGGGCCAGTTGCCGATGACCACATCCAGCTCGCCTTCGGCCAGCGCGGCCTCGAAGTCGTAGTCGGGGCCCAGCGGCTGCAGCACCAGCCGGGCCGCGGGCGCGGTCTCGCGCATGTACTGCGCCACGGCGGCCATCAGGGGCGGGGCCAGGTAGTCCGGCGTGCCGATGCGGAAGACCTGCCGCGTGGTGGCGGGGTCGAAGCTGGATTCGGGCGCGAGCAGCGCGTCCAGCTCGCCCAGCACCAGCCGCACCGAGGCATGCAGCTGCATCGCCCGTTCGGTGGGCACCATGCGCTGCTTGTCCTTGATGAGCAGCGGGTCGCCGAAGATCTCGCGCAGGCGCTTGAGGGCGCTGCTGATGGCGGGCTGCGACTGGTTCATGCGCGCGGCGGTGCGCGAGACGCTGCATTCCGCCATCAAGGTGTGGAAGACGCGCAGCAGGTAGGTGTCGAAAGGGTCGTCGGGTCGGGACATGCGGTGGTTGGCTGCACCGCCTTGGTGCCTCGCCGTCGGAATGGCGGGCCGCCAGCGCCTTGCGGCTGATACGGTGCATTCGGTCTTGGCAATTGGCGTGCCGGAGGGCGCTTCGAACAATGCGGGCATTCCCATTGCTTGCGGCGCCCACCATGTCCGAATCCTTTCTGCCTACCTCGTCCTCCTCCCTGCCGCGCCTTTACCGCCGAGGCGTCCTGCGCCTGGTGGCGGCCGGGGCGGCGGCGGGTGCCCTGCCGGCCTTCGCCCAGTGGCCCGAGCGGCCGATCAAGATCGTCGTCACCTTCGCGCCCGGCGGCGCCAGCGACATCCTGGCGCGCGTGGTGGCCGAGCAGTTGGGGCGCAAACTGGGCCAGCCGGTGGTGGTGGACAACCGCCCCGGTGCGGGCGGCACCATCGGCGGCCAGGTGGTGGCCACGGCGGCGGCGGACGGCTACACGCTGATGCTCTCCAACACCACGCCCATCGCCCTGGGCCCCTTCACGCTGGACAAGCAGCCCTACGACCCGGTGGCGGCCTTCAGCCATGTGGCCTATCTGGGCTCGGCGCCGCTGGTGGTCATGGCCAGCAAGGAGTCCGGCATCAAGAGCTGGGCCGACCTTGAAGCCCGCGCCAGGAAGGAAGGCCGGCTGGACTTCGGCTCCGGCGGCCCGGGCTCGGTCGGCCACATCCATGGCGAGCTGATCAAGCGTGTGACCGGCGCCAACATGGTGCACGTGCCCTACCGCGGTGGCGCGCCGATGACCACCGACCTGCTGGCCAACATCGTGCCGGTGGGCATCGACGTGATCACGGCCTATGTGCAGTACTTCAAGACCGGCCAGCTGGTGCCGCTGGCCGTCACGGGCACGACGCGCTCGCCGCTGATGCCCGAGGTGCCGACCATGGTCGAGCTGGGCCAGCCCAAGCTGGTGCTGGAGAACTTCTTCGGCATCTCCGGCCCCGCCAGGCTGCCGACCGACACGGTCGCCCGCCTGCACGACGCCGCCAACGAGGTGCTGGCCATGCCCGAGGTGCAGAAGAAGATGGTCGACCTGGGCATCGTGGCCCAGCCCGAGAGCACGGCGCGCTTCGAGGGCTTCGTGCGTGAGCAGGTGGCCGTGCTGGGGCCGACGGTGAAGGGCGCGGGCATCAGGCTCTGAGCGCCGGCCCGTGGCGCCCACGGCGGGCGCCGCACAATTCGCAGCTTTGCCCCAGGAGCTGCGATGACCGATTCCGCCATGCCCGTGCTCGGGCTGATCGTGCCGCCGGCCGATGGCCAGGTGCCTCCCGAAGGGCCTGCGCTCTACGACGGCCGGGTGCGCTTCATCGCCCGGGGCCTCGCACTGGCGGCCATCCATCCCGAGGGCTTCGACGCGGTGGAAGGGCGCATCGTCGACCTGGCCCGCGCGCTGAAGGCGGCCGGCGCCCAGGCACTCTCGCTGATGGGCACCTCGCTCAGCTTCTACCGCGGCGCAACCTTCACCGAGGACCTGCGCGCCCGCATGGCGGCAGCGACCGACCTGCCGTGCACGACCATGAGCCACGCCATCGTGCGCAGCCTGCGCCAGATGGGCGTGCGCCGCGTGGCGGTGGCCACCGCCTACATCGACACGCTCAACGAGCGCCTGGCCCGCTACCTGGAGGGCGAGGGCTTCGAGGTCACGGCCGTCCGCGGCCTGGCCATGACCGGCGTGGAGGCCGTCGGCCAGGTCGAGGCCGGGACGCTGGTCGAGTTGGCCGGCAGGGTCTGCGCCGATGGCCGGCCCGACGGCCTGCTCATCTCCTGCGGCGGCCTGCGCACGCTGGACCTGCATCCGCGCCTGGAGCGCGAACTGGGCCTGCCCGTCACGTCCAGCTCGCCCGCCGGCTTCTGGGACCTGATGCGCACCGCCGGCCTGGATGCTGCCTCGCCCGGCCACGGCCGCCTCTTCGATGCCTGAGGGCCTGCAACTGGACCTGGCCACGCTGCGCGTCGTGGTCACGGCAGCCGAACTGGGCTCGATCAGCGCCGCGAGCGACCGTCTGAACCTGGCCATCGCCGCCGCCAGCGCCCGCATCAGCGCGCTGGAGGAATCGCTGGGCCTGCGCATCTTCGAGCGCTCGTCGCGGGGCGTGCGACTCACGCCGGCGGGTCAGATGCTGGTGCGCCGCGGGCGCGAGCTGCTGGCCGATGCCGACCGCCTGTCGCTCGACCTGCACGACCATGCCCGCGGCCTGCAGGGCCATGTGCGCCTGGCGGCCAACACCTCGGCGCTGGTGGAGGTGATGCCCGCCCACCTGCAGCACATGGCCCGCGCCCATCCGCTGATCCGCATCGACGTGGAAGAGCACGGCAGCCTCGACATTCCGCTGCTGCTGCTGGAAGGGCGCGCCGACCTGGGCATCGTGCACATGGCGCATCCGCCGCACGGCATCGCGCTGACCGATTGCTTCGTCGACACGCTGGTGCTGGTGGTGCCGCAGGGGCACGCACTGGCCATGCGCGAGGCCGCGGCGCTGGCGGAGGCGCTGGATGAGGACTTCATCTCCCTGGGCGACGGCACGGCGCTCTCCAGCCGGCTGGCCGCCGCCGCGTCGGTGGCGGGCCGCCTGCTCAAGATCCGCATGCAGATGCGCAGCTTCGACGTGGTCTGCCGCATGGTGGCCGGCGGCCTGGGCGTGGCGGTGCTGCCGCGCGAGGCCGTAGCACCGCAGCTGGCCAGCCTGCCCATCCGCGCCGTGCCGTTGACGGACGCCTGGGCCGTGCGCACGCACCGCATCGCCGTGCGCGAGGGCGTGGAGCTGGCGCCGCCCGCGCGCATGCTGTTCGACGTGCTGGCCGGCCGCGCGCCGCGCCCCGCGTAAACCCTCGTCTTCGCGGATCGCGAAAGCGGCCTTCGCGCCGCGGCGTTGTGGCGGGCGGGGGCGGCTTCCTAGACTGGCCGCGTTCCCCCGAAGACCCGAAGCCAGGAGACACCGCCCCATGAAGATTGCCCGCGTCCACGCCACGCCGCTGAACCTGCCGGTCAGCGTCGGCCATGGCGGCCGCACCAAGACCACTTCGCTCTCGCTGTGCCTGGTCGACATCGAGACCGACGACGGCCGCATCGGCACCGGCATGACCGCCATCACCGAGGAGGAGGCCATCGCCGCCATCGTCAACGAGGTGGCCGCCCATCACCTGGAGGGGCTGGACCCGCTGAACCACGAGCAGGTGTGGGACCGGCTGTACTGGCTGCTCACGCCGCGCGGCCAGTCGGGCTATGCCAGCCACGCCATCGCCGCCATCGACCTCGCGCTGTGGGACCTCAAGGGCCAGGCCCTGGGCCAGCCCTGCTGGAAGCTGCTGGGCGGCGCGCGTGCCCAGGTGCCGGTGTATGCCACCTTCGGCTTCGCCTTCTACGACCGCGACGAGCTGGCCCAGGCTGCGCGCGACTGGGTGGGTCGCGGCTTCACCCGCCTGAAGATGACGGTGGGTCACCACGGCCTGGCCCGTCGCGACGAGCCGCGCCCGCTCGACACGCTGATCGCCGAGGACGTGCAGCGCATCCGCGCCGTGCGCGAGGCGGTAGGGCCCGACGTGCAGATCTACATCGACGCCAACTGCAGCCTGGACTACTTCCACGCGCTGTCGCTGGCGCGCCGGGTGGAGGCCTACGACATCGCCTTCTTCGAGGAGCCGGTGACACAGAACGACATTCCCAACCTGGCCAAGCTGCGGGCCAAGACGGCGATCCCGCTGGCGGCCGGCCAGAACGAGGGCCATGCCAGCCGCTTCCGCGACATGCTGGTGGCGCAGGCGGTGGACGTGGTGCAGCCCAATGCCTGCATCACGGGTGGCTTCACGCAGTGCGCGCGCATCGCGGGCATGGCCGCGGCCTTCAACACGCGCTTTGCCAACGGCGGCGCCTGGCCGCACCACAACATGCACCTGCATGCGGGCCTGGCCAACGGCTCGCTGGTCGAGTACCACTCGGTGGCGGTCGAATGCTGCAAGCAGGTGTTCGACGGCCTGCCCGAGCCGCAGGCCGGCGTGCTCGACCTGCCGCAGGCGCCGGGCCTGGGCTTCGCGCCCAACCGCGAGCGGCTGCGCGAGCTGGCCAAGCGCCCGGGCTCGCGCGGCGCCGGCAAGGCATGACGGGCTTCACTCCCTCTCCCGCGAGGGGAGAGGGAGAAATCCCCCGAGGCGGGCGGCCCCTGGCGCCCATCGACACAACGGCGCGCAGCGCCAGTCCGCGCCCCCACAAGAAAAGGAGACAACGATGACGCCCCCTCACTTCACCCGCCGCCACGCGCTCGCCCTGGCCGCCGCGATGCTGGCCGCCGCGCCGGCCGTGCAGGCGCAGTCCGGCACGTATCCCGAGCGCCCGATCCGCCTGCTGGTCGGCTATTCGGCGGGCGGCGGCGTGGACGCCATGGCCCGCCTGCTCACGCCGCGCCTGTCCACGCTGCTGGGCCAGCAGGTCGTGGTCGAGAACCGCGCGGGCGCCGCCGGCCTGATCGCCGGCGACCTGGCGGCCAAGGCGCCCGCCGACGGCTACACGCTGCTGATGGGCGACAGTTCCACGCTGATCGCGCAGTACATGCAGCCGAAGATGTCCTTCGACCCGATCAAGAGCTTCGTGCCGGTCGCCGGTCTGTTCACGCTGCCGCTGATCGTCGTGGCGGGCAACGACTTCCCGGCGAAGACGCCGCAGGAGCTGGTGGCCGCCCTCAAGGCCAGGCCCGGCCACTATTCCTTCGCCACCTCGGGCGTGGGCACGGTGCAGCACCTGGGCTTCGAGCTGTTCAAGGGCAAGACCGGCACGTTCGTCACGCACATCCCCTACCGCGGCGCGGCGCAGATCGTGCCGGACGTGATCAGCGGTCAGGTGCCGCTGGGCGTCGTCAGCGCCACCTCGGCCCTGGCGCAGGCCAAGGGCGGACGGCTCAAGGCGCTGGCGGTGATGAGCCCGGTCAAGCTGGCGGGCGCCGAGGACGTGGCGCCGCTGGCTGCCGCCGTGCCGGGCTTCGATGCCGCGCCGCGCGTGTTCCTGCTGGCACCGGCGGGTACGCCCGATGCGGTGGTCGAGCGGCTGGGCAGCGCCGTGCGCACGGTGATGGCTGCGCCCGACCTGGCCCAGGTCGCCGCGCAGCAGGGCGCCGTGCCGGCCTTCGAGCCGCCGGCCGAACTGGGCCGCAGCCTCGTGCAGGAGTCGCAGCGCTGGGGCCAACTGATCCGCGAGCAGAACATCGTCGCCCAATGAGCCCCCTTGCACCGTCGCCGAGCGGGTTGGCGCGCAGGGCGTGCGCATGAGTGCGTCGGCCGCACTGGCGCGCATGACCTGCGTGGAGGATCTGCGCCAGGTGGCCCGCGCGCGGGTGCCGCGCATGTTCTACGAGTACGTCGATTCGGGCTCCTGGCGCGAATCGACCTACCGCGCCAATGAGCGCGACTTCCAGCAATTGCTGCTGCGCCAGCGCGTGGCGCGGGACATCTCGCAGCGCACCGTTGCCACCACGATGCTCGGCCATCACGTGGCCATGCCGGTGGCGCTGGCGCCGACGGGCCTCACGGGCATGCAGCATGCCGATGGCGAGATCCTGGCTGCGCGGGCGGCACGCGACTTCGGCGTGCCCTTCACGCTCTCGACCATGAGCGTCTGCTCGCTGGAGGACGTGGCCGCGCACACGGGGCGGCATCCCTTCTGGTTCCAGCTCTACGTGATGCGCGACCGTACGTTCATCGAGTCGCTGATCGAGCGCGCGAGGGCGGCCAACTGCAGCGCGCTCCAGCTCACGCTCGACCTGCCGGTGATGGGGCAGCGCCATGCCGACATCCGCAACGGCCTGTCGGTGCCGCCGCGGCCCACGCTGCGCAACCTGCTGGACCTGGCGCTGCGCACGCGCTGGTGCCTGGGCATGCTGGGCACGCGGCGGCGCAGCTTCGGCAACATCGTGGGCCATGTGAAGGGCGTGGACGACATGGCCTCGCTGGCCGCCTGGACCAATGCCCAGTTCGATCCCACGCTGTCGTGGGCGGACGTGGAATGGATCAAGCGCCGCTGGGGTGGGCCGCTGGTGCTCAAGGGCATCCTCGATGCGCAGGACGCGCGCCGGGCCGTGGATTGCGGCGCGGATGCGATCGTGGTCTCCAACCATGGCGGCCGGCAGCTGGACGGCGCGCCCTCCGCCATCCGCGCGCTGCCGGCCATTGCCGATGCCGTGGGGCGGGAGACCGAGGTCTGGCTCGACAGCGGCGTGCGCAGCGGCCAGGACGTGCTCAAGGCCCGGGCCCTGGGGGCGCGCGGCACCATGATCGGCCGCGCCTTCCTCTACGGGCTGGGTGCCTTCGGCGAGGCGGGCGTCACGCGGGTGCTGCAGATCATCCGGCGCGAACTGGACCTGACCATGGCCTTCTGCGGCCGCACGCACATCGATGACGTGGATGCGTCGATCCTGCTCGCACCGCAGCGTGCCGGCCCTTGGGACTGAGGGCGGGCACGCCGGCGAGCAGGGGCCGGGTCAGAGCCCCAGCGTGTCGAACTGCGTGTAGACCTGCACCAGCCAGCCCTTGACGCGCTGACGCTCCAGCAGGCCCAGGGCCTCGGGGCCGGTCTTGTCGTTGACGGCCTTCCAGAAGCTCGTGTTGTTGGCGTCGATCTTGCGCATCGTCGCTTCCTGCAGGCGGGGCAGGGTGATGAACTGGGCGCCGTGCTCGCGGGCCTTGATCTGGGCGGGCGAGCCTTCCAGCGTCGAGAAGTCGCTGCCGCGGCCCTGGTTCTGCACCACCACATAGCGGGCGCGGGTGCCGTAGGTGTCGACCAGGCGGCCCAGCATGTCGGTGGAGTCCCGGCCGTCGTCCATCACGTGCCAGAACACGACCGGGATCTCCAGTTCGTCGAACACGTCGAAGAGCTGCGATTCGTCGATCCAGCGCGCCAGCGGCGCCTGGGTCTGCGCGGCCAGGTCGACGATCACGCTGCGCTCGGGGTGCTCCTCGAAGCCGTTGACCACCGTGTCCAGGCCTTCGAAGCTGTCCACCGCCACCGGCGAGGCGAAGCCTTCGTAGAAGCGGGTGAAGGAGTTGTGCGAACGGTCGGTGTCGAAGCCGATGAAGGGGCGGCTGCGGTCGATGAAGTACTGGGCCAGCAGGCGCGAGGTGACGGACTTGCCGACGCCGCCTTTTTCGCCACCGATGAAGTTCAGGGTGCTCATGTGCAGGAGGGGAGGTGGTGGAGAAGTTGCGCGCCGCGCGCCGCGCGGCGCGGAGGCCGGGTTTGCACAGGTTGCGCGGCGCATTCTAGAAAGCGGTCTGTGTCGATGGTGTGCAAAGACGGCCGGCGCGAAGGGTCGGCACCGCACCCGCGCTCAGCGCGGCACCATCGCCAGCAGCGGCCCCAGGTTGCCCATCAGCCAGTTCTGGCTGAAGTCCAGCGCGGCGCGGCGGTACTTCTCGTCGGCCTGGGCGGCCAGCAGATCGAGCCGCGCCACCACCTTCGACAGTTCCCGGTCCACCACCAGATTGCGGCCCCGCTCGCTGATCTCGGTGGACAGCAGCAGCGGCTGGCCATCGGCGCCGGTGCGCGAACTCAGCAGCCACAGCGAGATCTCGAAGTTGCGTGCGGCGCGGAAGGCGTTCTCGGCGCTGACGCCGTCGATCATGGTCTGCCGCCAGGTGTCGCCGTTGGCCTGCTTGAGCAGGGCGGCCCAGCCGGTGACCAGCGCCGCCACGCGGTCGCCGGCGTAGGTCTCGGGCGGTGCGAAGGCCAGGCGCACGGCCTCGATGCCGGTGGCGCCGCGCAGCCAGGGCAGCGGCTGCTCCTGATCGATGGACTTCCAGGTGCGGGCCACGGCGTCGTCGGCGCTGGCGGCCCATTTGTGCCATTCGCGCGGATTACGGCGGTACAGCGACAGTTGCACGCGGCGCACCGATTCCAGGTTGTCGCGCAGGGCCAGGTTGGCCACGCGATTGGCGCCGGACTCCATCCATTCGCCCTGGGTGTAGGGCTCGGCCCGCTTGGTGTCATGGAACATGCCGCAGCCGGCGAGCAGGGCACAGGCACCGATCAGGGCGGGCAGCAGCAGGTGCGGCACGCGCACGGGCGCGAGGGAAGCGAGCAGGGGAAGGCGCATTGGGCGCACGTTATCATCCTGCCCTTGCGCGGCAAGGCACGGCCTGCGCACTTTCTCCTTGAATATCAACATCTTGGCCTTGCTGCCCGTCTGCGGTGCGTCTCAACTCCATCAAGCTTTCCGGGTTCAAGTCCTTCGCTGAGCCGACCAACTTCATGCTCCCCGGCCAGCTGGTGGGCGTAGTGGGCCCCAACGGCTGCGGCAAGTCCAACATCATGGACGCGGTGCGCTGGGTGCTGGGCGAGTCGCGCGCCTCCGAGCTGCGCGGCGAGTCCATGCAGGACGTGATCTTCAACGGCACCACCAGCCGCAAGCAGGCCAGCCGTGCCAGCGTGGAGCTGGTGTTCGACAACGCCGACCACCGCGCCGGCGGCCAGTGGAGCCAGTTCACCGAGATTGCGGTCAAGCGCGTGCTCACGCGCGACGGCAACAGCAGCTACTTCATCAACAACCAGCCGGTGCGCCGCCGCGACGTGCAGGACGTGTTCCTGGGTACCGGCCTGGGCCCGCGGGCCTACGCCATCATCGGCCAGGGGACGATCAGCCGGATCATCGAGTCCAAGCCCGAGGAACTGCGGCTGTTCCTCGAAGAGGCCGCCGGCGTCTCCAAGTACAAGGAGCGCCGCCGCGAGACCGAGAACCGCCTGTCGGACACGCGCGAGAACCTGACCCGGGTCGAGGACATCCTGCGCGAGCTCAACGCCAACCTCGAGAAGCTGGAGAAGCAGGCCGAGGTGGCCGCGCGCTACAACCAGTTGCAGGCCGAGGCCACGCGCAAGCAGCACCAGCTATGGTTCCTCAAGCGCGCCGATGCCGAGGCCGACCAGGTCCGCGTGCAGGCCGAGGGCCGCCAGGCCATCAACGACCTCGAATCGCGCATGGCCGACCTGCGCCACATCGAGGCCGAGCTCGAGACCATCCGCCAGGCCCACTACGGTGCCGGCGACCAGGTCAACCAGGCCCAGGGCAAGCTCTACGAGGCCAGCGCCGAGGTGGGCCGGCTGGAGGGCGAGATCCGCTACGTGGTCGAAGGCCGCCAGCGCGTGCAGCAGCGCCTGGCGCAACTGGCCGAGCAGATCCAGCAATGGGACACTCGCCGCGGCGACGCCGAGGTCGAGCTGGAGAACCTGGCCGGTGCGGGGATCGACGCCGAGGAGCAGGCCGCCATACTCGCCGCCCAGCTCGAAGAGCAGGAGGCCCGCCTGCCCGAGCTGGAGGACGCCCGCCAGCGCGCGCAGGAGACGGCCAACGGCCAGCGCGGCGCCGTGGTGCAGGTGCAGCAGCAGATCCAGGTGCTGGCGGCCGACCAGCGCAACATCGACGACCAGGTGCGCCAGCTCAGCCAGCGCAGCGACCGGCTGCGCGCCGACCGCCAGGCGCTGAATGCGCCCGACGAGGCCAAACTGGAAGCGCTGCGCGAGGAATTCGCCATGGCCGAAGAGGCGGCCAGCGAATCCGAGGCGCGCCTGATGGACCTGCAGGAGCGTGTGCCGCAACTCGACGATGACCGCCGCGCTCGCCAGCAGGCCGTCAACACTGAAGGCGCGCGACAGGCCGAACTGTCAGCCCGGCTGGAGGCTTTGCGCGCTTTGCAGGAGAAGGTCAAGACCGACGGCAAGCTGCGTCCCTGGCTCGCCAAGCACGGGCTGGACGGCCTGCAGGGCCTCTGGAGCCGTCTGCATGTGGAGCCCGGCTGGGAGGCCGCGCTCGAAGCCGCGTTGCGCGATCGCATGGGCGCGCTGGAGATCTCCCGCCTCGAAATGGCCCGCGCCTTCGCCAACGACGCGCCGCCGGCCAAGCTCAGCTTCTACACGCCACCTGCCGCGCCGGTTGCCGCCAGTGCGGGCGCCATGCCCCGACTGGCTGACCTGCTGCGCCTGCACGACGCCGGCCTGCAGTCGCTGATGGCCGACTGGCTGCACGGCTGCTTCACCGCTGCCAGCCTGGACGACGCCCTGGCCGCCCGCGAGCGCCTGCAGCCCGGCGAGGCCATCTACGTGGCCGCCGGCCATGTCGTCACGCGCCACAGCGTCGGCCTCTATGCGCAGGACTCCGAGCAGTCCGGGCTGCTGGCCCGCCAGCAGGAAATGGAAAACCTGGAGCGCGAGCTGCGCGCCCAGGCCCTGATCGCCGAAGAGGCCCGCACGGCCCTTGTGCGCGCCGAGTCGGCCTATGCCGAAGCCGCTGGCCGACTGGTCGGCGCCCGGCGCGAGGCCGACCAGACCCGCGCCCGTGCCCACGAACTGCAGGTCGAGACGCTGCGCCTGTCGCAGCAGGCCGAGCAGGCCCGCGCCCGCAGCGAGCAACTCAATGCCGACCTGGGCGAGGTCGAGGCCCAGCTCGAAGAACTGCAGGAGCGCCGCGTCGCCGCCGAGGCCCGCTTCGAAGAACTGGACCTGCAACTGGCCGACAGCCAGGAGCGCCATGCAGAGCTGGAAGAGCGCGTCATCGAGGCCAGCCGCAAGCTGGACGCCGCCCGCGAGCAGCACCGCAGCCTGGAACGGCAGGTGCAGGAATCGACCTTCTCTCAGCGCACGCTGGAGGCCCGCCGCGCCGAACTCGGCCGCGCCATCGACACCGCCCGCCAGCAGACCGTGGCCCTGGCCGACGAGCGCGAGCGCGCAGACGGCGAATTGGCCCGCCTGTCCGACGCCGCGGCCCAGGCCGGCCTGCAGGACGCGCTCAACCTCAAGGCCGAGCGCGAGGCCGCGCTGGGCGCCATGCGCAGCCAGTACGACGACCTGACGCAGAAGCTGCGCGCCAGCGACGAGCGGCGGCTGCAGATCGAGCGCGCGCTCGACCCGCTGCGCCAGCGCATCACCGAGATGCAGCTCAAGGAGCAGGCCGCCCGCCTGGGCCTGGAGCAGTACGAACAGCTGCTGACAGATGCCCAGGCCGATCGCGAGGCCATCGCCGCCTCCATCGAGGCCGACAAGGTGCGCCTGACCGGCCTGCAGGGCGAGATCGACCGCCTGCACCGCGAGGTGGCCGGCCTGGGCGCCGTCAACCTGGCGGCGCTTGACGAACTGACCAGCGCCCGCGAGCGCAAGACCTTCCTCGATGCCCAGTCGGCCGACCTGAACGAGGCCATCACCACGCTGGAGGACGCCATCCGCAAGATCGACGGCGAGACGCGCGAACTGCTGGGCGGCACCTTCAACACCGTCAACGAGCACTTCAGCCGCATGTTCCCCGAGCTCTTCGGCGGCGGCAATGCGCGGCTGATCATGACCGGCGATGAGATCCTGGACGCGGGCGTGCAGGTCATGGCCCAGCCGCCCGGCAAGAAGAACCAGACCATCCACCTGCTGTCGGGCGGCGAAAAGGCGCTGACGGCCATCGCGCTGGTGTTCGCCATCTTCCAGCTCAACCCCGCGCCCTTCTGCCTGCTGGACGAGGTGGATGCGCCGCTGGACGACGCCAACACCGAGCGCTATGCGCGGCTGGTGTCGGCCATGAGCCGCGGGACGCAGTTCCTTTTCATCAGCCACAACAAGATCGCCATGGAGATGGCCCAGCAGCTGATCGGCGTGACCATGCAGGAGCAGGGCGTCTCGCGCATCGTGGCGGTGGACATGGAATCCGCCGCCGGCATGGCCGAAGTCGGCTGACGCGCGGCCACGCCCGCGCGCATTACAACAAGAACACGGAAGAGCAATCCCAATGAGCAATCTCACGATCGCCGTGGCCATCGCCGGCGGCCTGGTGCTGGCGGCCCTGATCGCCTACAACACCTGGACGCTGCGCCGCAACGCCCCGCGCCAGCCCGAAGGCGACGGCCTGCACTCCGGCCTGGCGCCGCTCGATGGCGCGCAGGGCGGGCCGGACGATCCGGTGCTGCATGCGGACCCGAACGACGTGCATTCGGCCGATCGGCACGAGCCGCTGTTCGACCCCGACCTGCCGCCGCCCACTGGCCAGCCCGGTGCCGCCGCGCTGCTGGGCAGCCGCCGTGGCGGGCTCGATCCGCTGATCGACGTGATCGCCCCCGTGGCGCTGGAAGGCCTGGTCTCGGGCGCTGCCGTGCTGGCGGCCACGCCGGCGACGCGCCGCGCGGGCAGCAAGCCCATTGCCGTCGAGGGCCTGCGCGACGGTGCCGCCGAATGGGAGCCGCCCGTCGCCAGCGCCCGGTACCGCGCGCTTCAGATCGGCGTGCAGCTGGCCAACCGCACCGGCGCCCTCAATGAGATCGAGTATTCGGAATTCGTGGTCAAGGCCCAGGCCTTCGCCGACGCGCTCAATGGCGCGCCCGAGTTCCCGGAGATGCTGGACGAGGTCGCCCGTGCCCGCGAGCTGGACCAGTTCGCCAGCGCGCACGATGCGCAACTGGCCTTCGTGCTGCGCGCCCGCCATGCGGCGTGGAGCCCCGGCTACGTGCAGCAGAACGCCGCGCGCCTGGGCTTCGTGCCGGGCATGCTGCCCGGCCGCATGGTGTTGCCCAACACGGATGCCGGCGCGCCGCCGGTGCTCGGCCTGGTCTTCGACACGCAAGCCGCGCTGGCCGATGACCCGGCCCAGTCCGCCATCCGCGAGCTGATGCTGAGCCTGGACGTGCCGCAGGTCGACCGCGCGCTGGAGCCCTTCGCCCGCATGCGTGAGATCGCCGAGGCCCTGGCCCGCGAAATGGACGGTGTGGTCACCGACAGCGACGGCCAGCCCCTGCGCACCGAGACGCTGGACGCCATCGGCCAGGATCTGGAGCAGCTCTACGACACGCTGGACGGCCGCGAGCTGTCCGCCGGCTCGGCGCTGGCCCGCCGCCTGTTCTCCTGATCCGCCCACCGACCGCGATGACCGACACCGTTCCCGCAGCGGTGGCCCAGGAGGCCGCCGAGCTGCGCATTGCCCTCAACCACCACGCGCACCAGTACTACGTGCTGGACGCGCCGCAGATCCCGGACGCCGAATACGACCGGCTGTTCCGCCGCCTTTCCGAGCTGGAAGAGGTGCATCCTGCACTGCGCACGCCCGATTCGCCGACGCAGCGTGTGGGCGGCGCGGTGCTGCCTTTCTTCGCCAAGGTGCGGCACCAGGTGCCGATGTTGTCCATCCGCACCGAGACCGACATCGAGGCCACCGGCGCCGAAGCCTTCGACGCCCGCGTGCGCCGCGAACTGGGCCTGGCCGCCGATGCGCCGGCCGTCGAATACGTGGCCGAACTCAAGTTCGACGGCCTGGCCATCAACCTGCGCTACGAGAGCGGCACGCTGGTGCAGGCCGCCACCCGCGGCGACGGCGAGGTGGGCGAGGACGTGACACAGAACATCCGCACCATCGGCCAGATTCCTTTGAAGCTGCCGAAGGACGCACCGCCCGTGCTGGAGGTGCGCGGCGAGGTCTACATGAAGCGGGCCGACTTCGACCGTCTCAACGAGCGCCAGCGCCAGAAGATCGAGGCCGGCCAGAAGAACGAGAAGACCTATGTCAATCCGCGCAATGCGGCGGCCGGCGCGGTGCGCCAGCTCGATCCGGCTATTGCGCGGCAGCGGCCGCTGTCCTTCTTCGCCTATGGCTGGGGCGAGGTGACGCCGGTGGAGCAGGGCGGGCCGGATTTCGGCACGCAGTACCAGGCGCTGCTGACGTTGCGATCCTGGGGCTTTCCAGTGTCGGACCGCACGCAGGTCTGCAATGGCCCGCACGAGCTGGCGGAGTTCCACCGCCAGATCGGTGCGCTGCGCGATCAGCTGCCCTTCGACATCGACGGCGTGGTCTACAAGGTCAACAGCCTGGCGCTGCAGCGGCAACTGGGCTTCGTCTCGCGCGAGCCGCGCTGGGCCGTGGCCCACAAGTATCCGGCGCAGGAACAGATGACCCGCATGGTGGACATCGACGTGCAGGTCGGCCGCACCGGCAAGCTGACGCCGGTGGCGCGGCTGGACCCGGTGTTCGTGGGCGGCACCACGGTGTCCAACGCCACGCTGCACAACCTGTTCGAGCTGCGGCGCAAGGAACTGCGCGTGGGGGACATGGTCGTCATCCGCCGCGCGGGCGACGTGATCCCTGAAGTGGTGGGGCGCGTGCCGCCTGCCGGTGTTGCGGTGGCGCGCGCCGAAGGCACGGCCAGCGAGGCCGCCATCGACCAGGCAGTGGGCGAGGGCGAAAGCCACCGCCTGCCGCCGCGCGACCCTTACGTGCCCAACTTCCGCATGCCGCGGGCGTGCCCCATCTGCGGCAGCGCGGTGGTGCGGGAGAAGGGCGAGGTCAACCACCGCTGCTCAGGCGGCCTCTTCTGCGGTGCGCAGCGCAAGCAGGCCATCCTGCACTACGCGCAGCGCCGCGCCGTGGACATCGAGGGCCTGGGCGAGAAGTTGGTCGACCAACTGGTGGACGCGGGCATCGTCAAGACGCTGCCCGACCTCTACCGCATCGGCCTGACGGCGCTGGCGGCGCTGGACCGCATGGCCGAGAAGTCCGCCCAGAACGTGCTGGAAGGGCTGGAGGCGTCCAAGACGACGACGCTGCCGCGCTTTTTGTACGGGCTGGGCATCCGGCATGTGGGCGAGACCACGGCGAAGGACCTGGCCCGCCACTTTGGCCGGCTGGACGGCATCATGGACGCGAGCGTGGAGCAGCTGCTGGAGGTCAATGACGTCGGCCCCATCGTGGCCGAGGCCATCCACACCTTCTTCGCCCAGCCCCACAACCGCGAGGTGATCGAGCAGCTGCGGGCCTGTGGCGTGCAGTGGCCGGAGGGCGATCCCGCCCCGCGCGCGGCGCTGCCGCTGGCGGGCAAGACCTTCGTCATCACAGGCACGCTGCCTACGCTCTCCCGCGAGGACGCGAAGGAAAAACTGGAGGCGGCTGGCGCCAAGGTGGCCGGCTCGGTCAGCAAGAAGACGCACTATGTGGTGGCCGGTGAGGCGGCCGGCAGCAAGCTCGACAAGGCGCGTGAGCTGGGCGTCGAGGTGCTGGACGAGGCGGGCATGCTGGCGCTGCTGGCGGCTGGCTGAGCGCTTGGGCTGGCACTGACGACGCGCTGACTCTTACGGCGTGTTACGCCCGGGCGGGGACCCTGGCGTCGGCACCCGCGCTCCAACCGCGTTGTGTACCCATGGCTTCGGCCAGGAGGAAAACTCGATGACGACGACATTCAGACGTGGAGGGGCGGCCCTGCTGGTGGCGGGCGCGGCCCTGGTGCTGGGCGGCTGTGCCGCCTACGAAGAGCCGGCCTATGCCACCTACCCGGCCTACCCCGGCTACTCCACCTACCCGGCTCAGCCGTACTACGGCCAACCCGCGGTTGTTCCCGGGGGTTACGTGGGTGTGGACGTCTACCGCGACCCCGGTCCCCGCTACTGGGATCGTCGGCCGGTGGCCCCTTATCCCTACCCACCAGCCTACGGGCGCCCGGGGTGGAACGACCGGGACAGGGACCATGACCGAGGACGCGGTTGGCGGGGTGCACCGCCGCAGGCGCAGCTGCCCGGCGTCGTCCCGGTGGTGCCGCCACGCGGTCCCGGTGCCGGTCGGCCCGGCGGACCCCAGGCCGTCCCCTTCGGCGACCCGCGTGTCGGCACCGGCACGATCATCCCCCCGCCGAAGCAGGATTCGGGCAACACGCCCTGAGCGTCGCGCGCCGCGGGCTTTGGGCCGCGGGGCGCGTCCACAATGGGCGGATGACGATCCGCGAAATCCTGAAGATGGGCGATCCCCGGCTGTTGCGCGTCGCGCAACCCGTTGGCGCCTTCGACACCGACGAACTGCACCTGCTGGTGCGCGACATGTTCGAGACCATGCATGCCGTCAACGGCGCCGGCCTGGCGGCCCCGCAGATCGGGGTGGACCTGCAACTGGTGATCTTCGGCACCGACCGCCCCAATCCCCGTTATCCCGAGGCGCCAGTCGTCCCCCGTACCGTGCTGCTCAATCCCGTGATCGAGCCACTCGGCGACGAAGAGGAAGAGGGCTGGGAGGGCTGCCTGTCCGTGCCGGGCCTGCGCGGCGTGGTACCGCGCTGGCAGCGCATCCGCTACAGCGGCTTCGATCCCTACGGCGATCCCATCGACCGCGTGGCCGAGGGCTTCCATGCCCGGGTGGTCCAGCATGAATGCGACCACCTGATCGGCAAGCTCTACCCGATGCGCGTACGGGACTTCACCCGCTTCGGCTTCACCGAGGTGCTGTTCCCCGGACTTGACGCGGCCGACGACGATTGAATCGTGCGGCCCGGCCGCTCAGTTGAAGCGGCCTCCGGCGCCGATGCGGCCGCCGCCGATCATGGCGATGGCCAGCGCCGCCACCAGGAACATGCCCTGCAGTTCCAGCGCCCAGCCCCCGGTGCCGTTGAACTTGCCCAGGTCGCCCATGTGCACCAGCCAGATCGCCACCACCATGTTGATGGCCACCACGAGTGCCGCGGGCCGGGTGAAGAAGCCGACGATCAGCAGCACCGGCGCGACGATCTCGCCCACGAAGACCAGGTAGGCCAGCACCGAGGGCACGCCGTGCGAGGCCAGCATGTGGCCGATGCCGTCCACCCCCTTGGGCAGCTTGGCGATGCCGTGCAGCAGGATCAGCACGCCGAGCGTGGCGCGCAGGAGGAACTTGCCGATGTCGTCTGTACGGTTCATGGAGGGTGGGGTGAAAAGGGCTTGTGCCCAGGCTTCGACAAGCTCGGCCCGAACGGTCTTCGTTCAACTGACAAGCATTGGCGCGCAGGCCGCGGGCCGGCGGCCGCTGCGGCATGTTAGCCGGGCCGAACGACGTCCAGCAGCCGATCCAGCCCGCCTTCATCGATGGCCACCATCGCCTGCTCGCGCACCTTGGGCTTGGCGTGGAAGGCCACTGACAGGCCGGCCTCGCCCATCATCGGCAGGTCGTTGGCGCCGTCGCCCACGGCGATGGTCTGCGCGGGCGAAAGGCGCAGCAGCGAGGCCACTTCCAGCAACGTACGGCGCTTCTCGGCACCGTCGCAGATGTCGCCCCAGTCCTGCGCGCGCACGCGGCCCGTGAGCCGGCCGCCGTCTTCCTCCAGCAGGTTCGAGCGCGCAAAGTCGATGCCCAGCCGCGCCTTCACGCGGTCTGCGAAGAAGGTGAAGCCGCCGGACACCAGCAGCACCTTCAGTCCTGCCTCACGGCAGGCGCCCACCAACTCGGGCGCACCGGGCGACAGGTGCAGCCGTTGGTCGTAGACCTCCTGCAGCGCACCCACCGGCACGCCTTCGAGCAGGGCGACGCGGCGGCGCAGGCTTTCCTTGAAATCCTTGATCTCGCCGCGCATGGTGGCCTCGGTGATGGCCGCGACCTCCGCCTTCTTGCCCACCGCATCCGCGATCTCGTCGATGCATTCGATGGTGATCAGCGTCGAGTCCATGTCGAAGGCGATCAGGCCGAAGTCGGCCAGCTTCAGCGGGCCGGGGATGTGCCGGACGACAAGGCCTGGCGAGATGGATGGCGTGGAAACGGCGACAGTCATGGCGCCGATTTTCTCATCGCGATCCGTGGGCGCCGGGCCGGCGTCACAACGGGCTGCGACGGGCCTCGCCGCGATGCTGCAGGACGTGGCGGCTTACTGCGGCACCAATCCCGCTGCCTTCACCAGCTGCGCGTGCAGCTTGATGTCCGCGGCGATGATGCGCTGCAGCTCCTCGGGCGAGCTGGGGGCGACCTCGATGCCGTTGGTGGCCAGCTTGGCCTTGAGGTCTGCATCCAGTGCGGCACGCACGGCTGCGTTGAGCTGGTCGATGATGGGCTTGGGCGTGCGGGCCGGTGCCAGGATGCCCACCCAGGCCGAGAGGTTCAGGTCCGGGATGCCGCTTTCGCCCATGGTCGGCACATTGGGCAGCACGGGCGAGCGCTGCGGGCTCAGCACACCCAGTGCGAACAGCTTGCCCGCCTGCACGTGCGGCAGGGCTTCGGGCATGACGGCGAACATGCCGTCCACACTGCCGGCCAGCGTGTCGTTGATGGCAGGCGCGCCACCCTTGTAGGGCACGTGGAGCATCTTCGTGCCGGTGCGGGTCTCGAACATGAGCGCACCCAGGTGCTGGGGGCTGCCGTCGCCCGACGACGCGTAGGTGAGCTTGCCCGGCTCCGCCCTGGCGGCGGCCAGGAAGGCCGCGACGGTAGGGTACTTGGCCTTGTCCTTCACGATCAGCACCATGGGCTGGTTCACGAGTCGTGAGATCGGCGCGAAGTCGGCCTCGGGGTCGTAGGGCAGGGTCTTGAAGACGCTCTTGTTGGTCGTGAGGAAAGAGGCGGGAGAGACGGTGAGCGTATAGCCGTCCGGCGCCGCGCGGGCCACCGCGGGCATGCCGATCTGCCCCGACGCGCCGGCGCGGTTGTCCACGACGAAGGGCTGGCCGAGCGCCGCGCCGAGCTTCTGGCTCACCTCCCGCGCGATCATGTCCGCGCTGCCACCCGCGGGCAGGCCCACGATGACCTTCACGGGGCGGTCCGGGTACCTGGCCTGCGCAAACGCCCGGCCGCTGGCGGCCAGCGTCCCCAGTGCGCCCGTGAACATCAGGGCTTGTCGTCGGGTGTGCATCGCTTCTCTCTCCGTTGTATTTTGGAACGGTGAGTTTTAGCAAGCCCTGTGCCGATGCCCGCTGCGGGCCAACTCATGGCGCATGGGGTGCAAGGCCGTCAGAGCAGGTCGGCCTGGCGAAGTATTACGTCTATAGAATCGGTAACACTTTCCTGAAGGAGCTCTCCATGCCCACCACGCTCACCGTCAAAGGTCAGGTCACCATCCCCAAGCAAGTGCGCGACGCCCTGGGTCTCACGCCGGGCACTGCGGTGGATTTCGCCATCAACCGCGATGGCCAGGTGGTGCTGCAGAAGGCGGAAGCCAGCCGGGGCACGGCAGCGCGCCGGGCCGACCGTTTCGAGGCTGCCCGGGGCAAAGCCGACGTGAAGTGGCGCACCAAGGACCTGATGGCCTTGCTGAGGGGCTGATCGACATGCTGGTCGACACCAACGTGCTGGTGGATCTGCTGGAGGATGACCCGGAGTGGGCCGACTGGTCCGTGGCCCAGTTGCGTGCCCAGTCGCAGTTGCACAAGCTGTGCATCAACCCGGTCATCTACGCGGAACTGTCGCTGACCTTCAGCACCTTCGAGGCGCTGGACGAGGTGCTCGATTCGCTTCGGCTCCCGGTGATCGAGTTGCCCCGCCCGGCACTGTTCCTGGCCGGCAAGGCCTTCGCCCAATACCGTCGACGTGGCGGAACCAAGGCCAACGTGCTGCCCGACTTCTTCATCGGGGCGCATGCGGCCGTGGCGCGCTGGCCCGTGCTGACACGTGACGCCAGCCGCTACGCGAGCTACTTTCCCACCGTGGCCCTGGTCACGCCGGATTGAGGTTCTGCTGCCGTGCTCACAGGGTGCCCGTGAGCACGATCTGGGCAGCGGCCCAAGCGCCCCTCAGGCCGCCACCGGCTCGGTCTTCGGCTGCCCCAGCGAGCGCAGCACGTCGCGCACCATCTGTGCCCGGTCCTTCGGGTCCTTCAGCTCGCGCTCGATGCGCAGCTTGTCGTTGCCGGCCAGCTTGATGTGCTTGTTCTTCTGGATCAGCCCGATGATGGCCATCGGGTCGATGGGCGGGTTGGGCTTGAAGCTGATGTTGATCACGCCCGGCGCCGCGTCCACCTTGGTGACGCCGTAGGGCCGTGCCAGCACGCGCAGGCGGTGCACGTCGATCAGCGTCTGCGTCTGCGGCGGCAGCTTGCCGAAGCGGTCGACCAGCTCTTCGAGCAGGGTGTCGATCTGGTCCGTCGTCTTGGCCGTGGCCAGCTTCTTGTAGAAGGACAGGCGCAGGTGCACGTCGCCGCAGTAGTCGTCGGGCAGCAGTGCGGGCGCGTGCAGGTTGATCTCGGTGGTGGCCGACAGCGGCGCCAGCAGGTCGGGTTCCTTGCCGGCCTTGAGCGAGGCCACGGCCTCGGCCAGCATCTCGTTGTAGAGCTGGAAGCCGATCTCCATCATGTTGCCGCTCTGGTGCTCGCCCAGCACTTCGCCGGCGCCGCGGATCTCCAGGTCGTGCATGGCCAGGTAGAAGCCGGAGCCCAGCTCTTCCATGGCCTGGATGGCGTCCAGCCGCTGGGCTGCCTGCTTGGTCAGGCCCTCGATGTCCGGCACCATGAGGTAGGCATAGGCCTGGTGGTGGCTGCGGCCCACGCGCCCGCGCAGCTGGTGCAACTGCGCCAGGCCGAACTTGTCGGCCCGGCTGATGACGATGGTGTTGGCGCTGGGCACGTCGATGCCGGTCTCGATGATGGTCGAGCACAGCAGCAGGTTGAAGCGCTGGGCCACGAAGTCGCGCATCACGCGCTCCAGCTCGCGCTCGGGCATCTGGCCGTGGGCGACGGCGATGCGCGCCTCGGGCAGGATCTCCTGCAGCTTCTGGCGCCGGTTCTCGATGGTCTCCACCTCGTTGTGCAGGAAGTACACCTGCCCGCCGCGCTTGAGCTCGCGCAGCACGGCCTCGCGGATCACGCCGGTGCCCTCGTTGCGCACGAAGGTCTTGATGGCCAGGCGCCGCTGCGGCGCAGTGGCGATGACCGACAGGTCGCGCAGGCCTTCCAGCGCCATGCCCAGCGTCCGCGGAATGGGCGTGGCGGTGAGCGTGAGCACGTCCACCTCGGCGCGCATGGCCTTCATCGCCTCCTTGTGGCGCACGCCGAAGCGGTGCTCCTCGTCGATGATGAGCAGGCCCAGGTTCTTGAACTTGACGCTCTCGCTGAGCAGCTTGTGCGTGCCCACGACGATGTCCACGCTGCCATCGGCCAGGCCCTTGGCGGCGGCCGTGATCTCCTTGGCCGAGCGGAAGCGGCTCATCTCGGCGACCTTGACCGGCCATTTGGAGAAGCGGTCCACCAGTGTCTGGTAGTGCTGCTCGGCCAGCAGCGTGGTGGGCGCCAGAAAGGCCACCTGTCTGCCGCCGGTGACGGCCACGAAGGCCGCCCGCAGCGCCACCTCTGTCTTGCCGAAGCCCACGTCGCCGCAGACCAGACGGTCCATCGGCTGCGGCGAGATCATGTCCTGGATGACGGCATGGATCGCCGCTTTCTGGTCGGCCGTCTCCTCGAAGCCGAAGTCGTTGGCGAAGACCTCGTAGTCGGCCGCCTGGAAGCGGAAGGCATGGCCCTCACGCGCGGCGCGGCGGGCATAGATGTTGAGCAGCTCGGCCGCGGCGTCGCGCACCTGCTCGGCGGCCTTGCGTTTGGCCTTGTCCCACTGGCCGCTGCCCAGCTTGTGCAGCGGCGCCTCGTCGGCGCTGACGCCGGTGTAGCGGCTGATCAGATGCAGCTGGCTCACCGGCACGTAGAGCGTCGCCTTGTCGGCGTATTCCAGGTGCAGGAACTCCTGCAGCAGCGGCTTGCCGTCGGGCCCCGTGCCCTGGCCCAGGTCCATGTTGACCAGGCCTTTGTAGCGGCCGATGCCGTGCGCGCTGTGCACCACCGGGTCGCCCAGGTTGAGCTCGGACAGGTCCTTGATCAGCGCATCGACGTCGCTGGTCGCTTCCTGCCGCTTGTTGCGGCGGCGGCCGCTGCCGGTGCCGGTGGCGAAGAGCTCGGTCTCGGTGACGAAGTCGATGCCGGCCTCGTTCCAGGCGAAGCCCGCCGCCAGCGCGGCGGTGGCGATGCCGATCTTCTCGCTCGCCTCGGCCTCGAATTCGGCCAGGGTGTCGAAGGCCGGCGGGCTGACGCCGCTGGCGCGCAGGAAGTCCAGCAGGCTCTCGCGGCGGCCGGCGGTCTCTGCCAGCAGCAGCACGCGGTGGCGCGTGGCCTGGATGTGTTCTTTCAGCCGGGCGAGCGGGTCGTCGGCGCCGCGCACGGCGGCCATCGGAGGCAGCAGCGCGAATTCGGGGAAGGCTTCGACCGGCTCCGCCTGAGCGGATGCAGGCCGCAGCGACAGTTGGCGATGCGGCTTGGTCTGGCCGTAGAACTGCTCGGCATTGAGGAACAGCGCCTCGGGCGGCAGCACCGGCCGCTCCGGGTCGCCGTGGGCCAGGCGGTAGCGCTCGCGCGTGTCCTGCCAGAAATGCTGGAAGGCCGCCTCCAGGTCGCCGTGCAGCACCAGGGTGACGGAGGAGGACGCCTCGCCATCCCGGCCTTCCGTGCCGGCGCCCGCCAGATAGTCGAACACCGTCGCCGTCTGGTCGAAGAACAGGGGCAGGTAGTACTCGATGCCGGCGGTCGCCACGCCGTTGCCCATGTCCTTGTAGATGCGGCTCTTGGTCGGGTCGCCTTCGAGCAGTTCGCGCCAGCGGCTGCGGAAATGCGCCCGGGCGTCGTCGTCCATCGGGAACTCGCGGCCGGGCAGCAGGCGCACCTCGGGCACGGGGTACAGGCTGCGCTGGCTGTCGGGATCGAAGGTGCGGATGGAGTCGATCTCGTCGTCGAACAGGTCGACGCGGAAGGGCTGCGGCGAGCCCATCGGGAACAGGTCGATCAGGCCGCCGCGCACCGCGTATTCGCCGGGGCTCACCACCTGCGTCACATGGCTGTAGCCCGCCAGCGTGAGCTGGGCCTTCAGGCGCGCCTCGTCCAGCTTCTGCTTGGTGCGGAAGTGGAAGGTGTAGCCGGCCATGAAGCCCGGCGGCGCCAGGCGGTAGAGCGCCGTGGTCGCCGGCACCAGCACCACGTCCACCTCCTTCTGCAGGATGCGCCACAGCGTCGCCAGGCGTTCGCTGATCAGGTCCTGGTGCGGCGAGAAGCTGTCGTAGGGCAGCGTCTCCCAGTCCGGGAAGACGGCGCAGCGCAGCTCTGGCGCGAAGAAGGCCAGTTCGTCCGTCAGGCGCTGGGTGTCGGTGGCGTCCGCCGTGAAGATGGCGGTCGTGCGACCGGCCGACTTTTCGCGCAGTGCCAGCCGAGCGAGCAGCAGTGCATCGCTGGAGGAGGGCGGACGGGGAAGGGTGAAGCGTTTGCCGGGGGAGAGGGCGGGCAGGTCCATGCGGGGGCGGCACCAAAGGCAGACCCTCCCGGCCGCAACGGCGGGGAGGGCGAAGCGCGCAATTTTAGAATGCGGGGCTTTTCCCCTGGACGGGGCCGGCCCGGTCGCCGTTCCGTCCGCGCAGAACCGGTCGACTCCCCCCATCCGGTTCGCGCTGAGCTTGTCCACGTGCCGTGCCTGCGGCGCCCCATCCCACTGTTGCCCGTCCCGTTCCCGCCCGCCTCGCCCATGCCCTTGCCGCCGCCGCGCCTGTTCGTGCTCATCCCCTGCGCCGGGACGGGCTCCCGCTCCGGCGCCGCCGGCCCCAAGCAGTACGAGCCGCTGGCAGGACGGCCGCTGGTGGCGCACACGCTGGACGTCTTCCGTGCCCTGGGCGACCGGCTGGCGGCCATCGCGCTGGTGGTGGCGCCGCAGGACGAGCGCATCGCGCAGGTGCTGCCGGGCTTTCCGGGCCCCGGCGAATGGCTGCTGCGCGCCGGCGGCGCCACGCGCGCGCAGAGCGTGGCCCAGGGCCTGGGCGCCCTGCGCGAGCAGGCCGGCGCCCTGCCGCACGACTGGGTGCTGGTGCACGACGCCGCCCGCTGCCTGCTGCAGCCCACGCAGGTCGATGCGCTCATCGGCGCCTGCGAGCACGACGCCGTCGGCGGCCTGCTGGCGCTGCCGCTGCCGGACACGCTCAAGGCCGCCACGGCCGACGGCCGCGTGGCCGGCACCGTGACCCGCGCCGACAAGTGGCTGGCCCAGACGCCCCAGATGTTTCGCATCGGCCTGCTGCAGGAAGCGCTGGCGCGCATGGGCGACGCGGTCACCGACGAATCCAGCGCCATCGAAGGCCTGGGCCTGACGCCGCGGCTGGTGCCGGGCAGCGCCCAGAACTTCAAGGTGACCTTTCCCGAAGACTTTGCCGTGGCGGCAGCGGTGCTGGTGGCCCGCAGCGGCACGGCCATGCCATGACGAGCACCCATCCGATGACCCACGCCGCCGACTCCGACTTTCCCTTCCGCATCGGCGAGGGCTGGGACGTGCACCAGCTCGCCGCCGGCCGCAAGCTCATCCTGGGCGGCGTGGAGGTGCCCCACACCGTCGGCCTCCTGGGCCATTCCGACGCCGACGTGCTGCTGCATGCCATCACCGACGCGCTGCTGGGCGCGGCGGCGCTGGGCGACATCGGCCGGCACTTTCCGGACACGGACCCGCAGTTCCGCGGCGCCGATTCGACCGTGCTGCTGGCCGAGGCCGCCCGGCGCGTGCGCGAGCGCGGCTGGGCCATCGGCAATGTGGACAGCACCATCGTGGCCCAGGCGCCCAAGCTGGCGCCGCACATCCCGGCCATGTGCGCGCGCATCGCCGAGGTGCTGGCGCTGGCCCTGGGCCAGGTGAACGTGAAGGCCAAGACGGCCGAGAAGCTGGGCCCGGTGGGCGAGGGCCGGGCGATGGAGGCGCGCGCGGCGGTGATGCTCTACCGCGCGCCAGCCACGACTGCCGGGATCAGCGGCAGCTGAAGTTCGCCGCGTCTTCGATGCTGCCGCTGCCGTTGTAGCGCGCCTGCTTCGGGTAGGCGCACAGCGGGCGCGTGCGGCCGGGCCAGGTCACGTCCGGGTTCTCGGGCCGGGCGCGGGCCACGATGCGCTCGGGCGGCTTGCCCTTCTCGACCCAGTTCACCAGCGCCGTCAGGCCGTCGTACTGGTCGGTGGCCGGACCGCCGCTGCAGTGGGCCATGTTGGGCACGGTGAACAGCCGGGCCATGCCGTCGGTGGCTGTGCCGTAGCGCTGTCGCAGCTGGCCGAGGTAGCGCACGGTGTCGGTCACCGAGAACACCGGGTCGCTCACGCCATGGAATAACAGGATCTTGCCGCCATGGCGGGCATAGGCGTCCACGTCGGGCGAGTCGGCCGCCACCATGCGCATGGCGGACTCGCGGAAGGCGCCGTCGGTGGCATGGACCTTGGCCGTGTCGCGCTGCGGGTCGAAGCCCATCGCATAGGCCCAGAAGTCGCTCGTCACGGTGGGCGGCGTGGTGAAGAACATGGCCAGCCCGCCGGTCATCAGCGTGAGGTTGCGGGCATTGGCCGGGCCGCTGGTGGCATCGCCGAACTTCCAGCGCGTCCAGTCGGCCGAATGCAGGCCGGCGTCGAACACCCAGTCCGAATAGATGGGCTTGCCCTGCGCATCGCGCGCGCCGGCGAAGGAGCGCTGCAGCGCCTCGACCTGCGCCGGGCCCAGGCAGGCGTCCGTCTTGGCGCCGGTGCAACGCAGCACCTCGGGCTTGAACTGGCAGGCCGGCCAGTTGTTGACCATGCCGTCGGCGAGGCCGTCCAGTGCATCGCATTGGCGCAGCACTTCGCGCGTGAGCAACTTCATGTCGCCTGGCGAGAAGGCCTTGGACAGCACCGGCCGGCCGTCGGGGCCGGGCGGTGCCTGCTCGGCGGCGGCACGGGCATAGAGCTGCGTGTCGTACACCGCCTGCACCGAGGCCAGCGGCACGCGGTAGGCCGGCGCGGAGGCGATGACGCCGTCGAACATCTCCGGATAACGCTGCGTCATCATCATGGCCTGCCGCCCGCCGTTGGAGCAGCCCACGAAGTACGAGCGCTGCGGCGCCTGGCCGTAGTGTGCGCGGATCAGCGTCTTGGCCACGCGCGCCGTCTGCGCCATCGAGTTGTAGCCGTTGTCGGCACGGGCCTGTGGGTCCAGCCCGAACTGGTAGGGGCCGCTGGGGCCGGGTTCGTTGAGGTGGCCGGTGTCGGTGAAGACCACCGCATAGCCCTGCATCAGCGCATTGCTGGTGTTGCCGCCGCCGGTGAGCACGCCGATGGCATCGCGCAGCACGCCGTCGGTGCCGCCGCCGCCCTGGAAGAAGAAGCGGCCGTTCCACTGGGCCGGCAGGCGCAGGTCGAAGCCGATGGCGTAGGGCTTGCCGTCCAGGCCGGTGCGCTCGGCGATCCTGCCCTGCACATGGCAGTGGGCTGGCACCGGCGCGGCGGAGCCGGGGGCGCCGGGCTGGATGCCAGTGAGGTTGATGGTGCCGGCGGCGACTTCCTCAGTCAGCGTGAGCCGGCCGCCGGGCGGCACGGCCCGCGCGAGTTGGGCACAGGCCAGCGGCGTGGTCGCGGCTTGCGCCGCGGGCGGTGCGTCGCCTGGGCTGCTGCAGGCGCTCAGCAGCGCGGCGGCGCCTGCGGCGGCCAGGCCGAATCCAACAGTGCGGCGCACGGCTCAGTCCGCCTTGAAGCCGGTCGCCTGCACAGCCTTGCCCCAGGTCACGGTGTCGGCCGCGATGATGTTGCCGAACTCCTTGGCCGTGGTGCCGGTCACGCTGAAGCCGGCGTCTTCCATGCGCTGCTTGCCGTCGGCGGACTGCATGGCGCGGCGGATGTCGGCTTCCAGCTTGGCCAGCACCTCGGGCGGCGTGCGGCTGGGCGCCACGATGCCGAACCAGGACTGGAACACCAACTGGCCGTAGCCCTGTTCCTTGAAGGTGGGCACGTCGGGCAGCAGCGCGGCGCGGGTCTCGCCGCTGGCGGCCAGGGCCACCAGCTTGCCCGCCTTGACGTTGGGCGCGGCCAGGCCGACGCTGGCGAAGGCGCCGGACACGTCGCCGCTCATCAGGCCGGCCAGCGCGTCGCCGGTGTTGCGGTAGTGCACCGCCTCAGGCTTCACGCCGATGGCGTCGCCGAAGATGTAGGCGCCGAAGTGGCCCGGCGTGCCGGCGCCGAAGGTGCCCATGAACAGGCCCTTCTGCTGCCGGCTCCATTCGACGAACTGCTTGACGTCGCGCGCCGGCACCTTCTGCGGGTTGACCACCAGCATGAAGTTGCTGGTGACCACCTGGCTCACGGGCGCGAAATCCTTCTTCGGGTCGTAGGGCAGCTTGGTGTAGCTGCTGGGCGCGATGGAGAGCTGGCCTGTCTCGCCGAGCATGATGGTGTAGCCGTCGGGTTGGGCGCGCGCGGCCTCGCTGGCGGCGATGGTGCCGCCGGCGCCGGGCTTGTTGTCCACCACCACGCCGACGCCGTTCCAGCCCTCGGAGAGCTTCTGGGCCAGCAGGCGCGCGACGATGTCCGGGCCGGTGCCGGCCGGGAACCCCACGATCAGCCGCACCGGCCGGCTGGGGTAGGCGCCAGTCTGGGCTTGGGCGCCGGTCCAGGCGGCGGCCAGTGCGGCCGTGGCGGCGAGCAGGCGGAAGGACGTGCGGAATCGGGTCATGGGAGTCTCCTTGGAAGTGTTCTGGGTGAGGGCGGGAGGGCGGCGGCGAAGCCAATGCTGCGACGCGAGCGTGTCGAGCAGGCCAGTCCAGGGCAGCCGCGGAACTGGCTCGGCCAGGCCGCGGGGTGCGCCCCCCTCCAAGCCGAAGGCGCAAGAGAGGGGGGAGCCGCGAAGCGGCATGGGGGGTGGTTCACGTCAGCACGAAGAAGCGCATGGCGACCTGCGAGGGATGGCGCACGCCGCAGCCGACGAACAGCCGCTCGGTGATCCATCGCAGGGTGGGCGAATCGGTCTCGAAGCTGGGCGTGCAGCGGAAGTACACCTCCGACGGCTGCACCGGCTCGCCGCGCATCAGCCGCGCCATCACCTCGGGCGCGGCGGCACGCACGGCATGGTTCTGCACGTAGATCAGGTCGCCGGCGTCGGTCTCCATGCCGTAGCGCGCATCGAGCACCGAGCAGCCCTCGCTGGCGAAGAGCTGGAAGTCGGCGCCGCCGGGCAGCACCCGCGCTGTCCAGCCATCACCGCGGGCGGTGCCGCCAAGGATCGGCACCACCCTGCGCAGACCCTGCGCGCCACGGCCGAGCACCAGCGGCTGGCCCACGTCCACCGCCACGTCGGCGAAGTGCGCCAGGGAGGGCGGGGACAGGGGATCGTTGTCGGACATCATCATTTGTCTAGCGTAAGTCCCGTGGCGGCGGCGCCTCGTCATCCCAGAAGATGACGGACTTCCCCCAATGCCGCCGCTGTCCCGCCTGCCATGAGAACCTGGAGCCCCGCCCTGCCTGCTGGCGAGAGCGCCCATGCGCTGCTGGCGGCGCGCATGCCCGAGGTGGTGCCAGCGCTGGGCGACGCGGCCTTCGGCCCGCGGCTGCTGCAAGCGGTGGCGGCGACGCTGCCGGTCGCCTCCTTCTCCATCTACCGCACCGGGGCCCGGCCCGCCATCTTCATCAGCGGCAGCCTGGGCGTGCCCGACACCACGCGCGACTGCTGGCGGGCCTACCTGTCGGGCCCCGTTCAACACGACCGCACCTTCCGCGACGGCGAGACCGCGCCGCTGCGCATGTGCCACATCACGGCCGGCGAGGTGCCCCCCGAGCACCGGGCCAAGGTGTACGACGCGCATGGCGTGCGCGAACGGGTGTCGGTGGTGGAGCGCGAGCCGTCGGCCGACGGTGCGCTCTTTGCCGTCAACTTCTATCGGCACGAAGGGCAGCGGCCCCTGGCCGATGGGCAACTGGCCGATTTCGGCGAGGCCGGGGCCCTGTTGATGGCCCTGGCGCGCAAGCATGTGGTGCTGGCGTCGCCGCCGCAGGAGTCAGCCGGGCAGGCGCAGCGGCTGCTGGCCCATTGCCCCGAGCTGACGTCGCGGGAGCTGGAGGTTTGCCTCCGCCTGTTGCGTGGCATGACCCAGGAAGGCATCGCCGCCGACCTCGGGCTGGCGCTGCCGACCGTCAAGACCTATCGCAACCGGGCCTTTGCGCGACTGGGCATCCATTTCAGGAGCGAACTCTTCGCCCTGATGCTGGAGGCGGGCGAGGGCGCCGTCGCAGCGCGCTGAGCGCCGCGCCCACGCCCTCGTCCGTTCAGGCCTGCTCGGCGCTGGCGGCGTCGAGCCGGGCGATCTGGGTCGGGTCCAGCTTGAGCTGCGCCGCGGCCACCAGCTCCTGCAGCTGGTCCAGCGAGGTCGCGCTGGCGATGGGCGCCGTGATCGACGGCCGGGCAATCTGCCAGGCAAGCGCGACCTGGCCAGGCTTGGCGCCGGTCTCGGCTGCCACCTCGTCCAGGGCCGCGAGGATGCGCCGGCCGCGGTCGTTGAGGTAGGCCGCCACGGCACGCTCGCCGCGCGTGCTGCGTGAGGCATCGGCCGCGCTGCGGTACTTGCCCGTCAGGAAGCCCATCGCCAGCGCGAAGAAGTTGATGACGCCGAGTTGCTGCGACTGGCACAGCGGTTCCAGTTCTGCCTCGTACACGGCGCGGTCGTAGAGGTTGTAGAGCGGCTGCAGGCTCTCGTAGCGCGGCAGGCCCAGGCGTTCAGAGACGGCCAGCGCCTCGGCCAGCCGCGGTGCCGTATGGTTGGAGGCACCGATGGCACGCACCTTGCCTGCCTTGATCAGCTCGGCATAGGCGCCGAGCGTGTCCTCGAAGGGCGTCTCGGCGTCGTCGTCGTGCGACTGGTACAGGTCGATGCAGTCGCACTGCAGCCGACGCAGCGATGCCTCCACCGCCTCGCGGATGTAGCGCGGCGACAGGCCCTTCTTGCCCTCGCCCATGGGCTTGCCGACCTTGGTGGCCAGCACGATGCGGTCGCGCTTGCCGGTAGCGCGCAGCCACTTGCCGATGATGGTCTCCGACTCGCCGCCGGTGTGGCCCGGCGCCCAGATCGAATAGACGTCCGCTGTGTCGATGAAGTTGAAGCCGGCGTCGACCCAGGCGTCGAGCAGGCGGAAGGAGGTGGCCTCGTCCACGGTCCAGCCGAAGACGTTGCCGCCGAAGGCGAGCGGGGAGACCTGGAGGCCGGAATGGCCGAGTGGGCGCAAGTTCATGTCTGGACAGTGGAAGAAGGAGGCGCGGGGCGCCGGTCGCTGGCGGCCGCCGGCGTGCCCTGGGCACGCAGCAGCCGGATATGGGCCGCGAAGCCGCGACCCGGGGTGCTGGTGAGGGCGAAGGTGCCCCCCATGCGCTCGATGTTCTTGGCCACGATCGACAGGCCCAGGCCCGCACCCGCCGCGGAGGTGCGCGCCGTGTCTCCGCGGAAGAAGGGCTTGGTCAGCTGCGCGAGCATCACCGGCGCCACGCCGGGCCCGTGGTCGCGCACCTTGATGAGCACCGCCGTCGGCTGGGTCTGCGCCTGGATGTCGATCTGCGTGACGTTCATGCCGGGCGTGCGGCCATAGCGGCGCGCGTTCTCCAGCAGGTTCGACAGCACGCGCTTGAGCTCCACCTCGTCGGCCATGACCATGGCGTCGTCGGGCACGTTGATCTGGATCTCGACATCGTCCTGGTCGCGCACCGGGAACACGCTGTCGGCCACCACGTCGCGCAGCCGCAGCGGCTGCAGCCGCACATGGTCGGGCCGCGCATAGTCGAGGAACTTGTCGATGATGCCGTCGAGCTGCGCGATGTCGGCCGCCATGTGGGCACGGGCGTCCTCGTCGGCCACGCTCATCTCGGTCTCCAGCCGCAGGCGGGCGAGCGGCGTGCGCAGGTCGTGGGAGATGCCGGCCAGCATCACGGCGCGGTCCTGCTCGATCTTGGCGAGCTGGTCGGCCATGCGGTTGAAGCCGATGTTGACGGCCCGGATCTCGTTGGTGCGGGCGTGCTCGTCGAGGCGATGGGCCTCGTACTCGCCTTCGCGCACCTGGGTCGTCGCCCGCGACAGCTGCTTGAGCGGCCGGTTGATCAGCCGCGTGATCAGCGCCGAGCCCGCCAGCGACATCATGCCGGCGGTGATGAACCAGGCCAGCCAGGTCCGGCCGCCGACGCGCGAGAAGCGCGCCGGGTCGAGCAGCAGCCAGTACTGGTCGCCGTCGATCCCGAAGCCGATCCACAGCCCCGGCTCGCCGTTGACCTCGCTCGCGATGGTGGTGCCTTCGCCGAGGCGGCGGATCAGCTCGTCGCGCACGCGGCGGTCGAGCGCGCGGTCGGTGTAGCCCTCGTAGCGGTCGCGCGGCTCGCGCGGAACGATGCGCACGCCCTCCTGGTCGGCCAGCGTCTTGATCAGGGAGACGCGGGTGATGGCGTCGGAATAGACCAGCGCCGCGCGCGTCAGGTTGACGAGCGAGGCGATCTGGTGCGCGGTCTGGACCGTCCGAGGTTCGTCCTCGAAGGCGCGGAAGGTCTGCAGCCAGCCATAGATGCAGCCGAGCAGCAGCAGCACCAGCAGGAAGAAGGTGCGCCAGAACAGGCTGAAGCCGAGGCGGAAGCGCGTCTGCGCGCGCACCCGCTCGGACATCTCGAGCGGGGAGGGCAGGGTGCCCTGGATGGAATCGGGCGGGGGAAGCGCCCGCCCCGAAGCGGGGCTGGCTGGGGCCGCAGGGGGCACGGTCAGGCGTTGCCGTCCGGCACGAAGACGTAGCCCACGCCCCAGACGGTCTGGATGTAGCGCGGTGCGGCGGCATCGGACTCGATGAGCTTGCGCAGACGCGAGATCTGCACATCGAGGCTGCGGTCGAAGGGCTCGAACTCGCGGCCGCGGGCCAGTTGGGCCAGCTTCTCGCGCGACAGCGGCTGCCGCGGGTGGCGCACCAGCGCCTTGAGCATGGCGAACTCGCCGGTCGTCAGCGACAGTTCCTCGCCGTCCTTGCGCAGCGTGCGCGAGCCCAGGTCGAACTCGAAGGGGCCGAAGGACACCATCTCGTTCTCGGAAGATGGTGCGCCGGGCGCCTCCTGCGGCGGCCGGCGGCGCAGCACGGCATGCACACGGGCCAGCAGTTCGCGCGGGTTGAAGGGCTTGCCGAGGTAGTCGTCGGCACCCACCTCCAGGCCCACGATGCGGTCCACGTCCTCGCCCTTGGCGGTGAGCATGATGATGGGTGTGCGGTCGTTGGCCGCACGAAGCCGACGGCATACCGACAGGCCGTCCTCGCCCGGCATCATCAGATCGAGGACGATGAGGTCGACCGTGTCGCGCAGCAGGATGCGGTTGAGCGCCTTGCTGTCCTCGGCCACGATCACCTCGAAACCTTCCTGCGTCAGGTAGCGGCGCAGCAAGTCGCGGATGCGGGCGTCGTCGTCGACGATCACGATCTTGTCGGTACGGGTCTGGTTTTGAGTCATAGGTACGACATTCCTCGGGAGCAGATTTGTAACAGAGCCGATTGTGGAGGTCGAGTTCACCGATTCTTCGACCCCATCGCTCCGGATGACACGACGTTACACAACTTGCGCCCGCTCGCGTGACAGCAAAGTTCTCGCATTGAAGCGGTGGCAGAGTACGGGCCATGACGACTGCGTGCTGCTTCCTGCGATCCACCCCCG
This sequence comes from Pseudacidovorax sp. DMC4, assembly GCF_056314265.1. NCBI lineage: Bacteria > Pseudomonadati > Pseudomonadota > Betaproteobacteria > Burkholderiales > Comamonadaceae > Pseudacidovorax > Pseudacidovorax sp. DMC4. The sequence goes on from NZ_JBQUYR010000010.1 coordinate 34,342, forward strand.
GCTTCGGCCTGGCGGTGGTCATGGCCGCGGCCGGCGCCACGTTGGTGCCCGCCGCGTGGGCCGCCGAAGGCCCTCGCTGGCAGGCGCAGGCCGCGCACCAGCGGGCGATGCCGCAGGAGGATGCCGCCACCGAGGCTGCCATGCGGCAGCTGTCGCCAGCGCAGCGCGCCGAGCTGCGCGAGCAGCTTCGCAGCGAATGGAATGCCCGGCACCCGGCCGACGGCGGTGGCGCCGATCCCGCTGCGGCACGCGCCGATGGTTCTCCGCCGCGACGCGGCTGGAACCTTCCCTTTCCCTGGCGCGACCCGCGGCACTGACCGGTGCCGCGCGTCCGTCTTCAACCCATCCCAAAGAGGAACTGCTTGACCATCCTTCGCCCCCTGCTCCGCGTTGCCGCCCCCGTGGCTTTCGCCGTCCTTTCGCTGCCCGTGCTGGCTCAAGAGGGCCCGATGTGGTCGCCCCCGCAGAACGTGCTCCAGCTGTCGGCATCGGGCTCCGTCGATGCCCAGCAGGACATGTTGACGATGACGCTGTCGACCACGCGCGACGGAACCTCGGCCGCCGCAGTCCAGGGCCAGTTGAAGGCGGCCGTGGATGCGGCGCTTGCCGCAGCGCGGACGCAGGCGCAGCCCGGTGAACTGGACGTGCGCACGGGCAACTTCAGCCTATCGCCGCGCTACAGCCGTGAGGGCAAGATCAACGGTTGGCAGGGGAGCGCCGAGGTGGTGCTGGAGGGTCGCGACTTTCCCCGAATCACACAGGTGGCTGGCCGCATCGACAGCCTGACCGTGGCGAACGTTGGGTTCAGCCTCAGCCGGGAGCAGACACGCAAGGTCGAGGCCGAAGCGCAGGCCCGCGCCATCGAAAGCTTCCGCCAGAAGGCAGCCGCGTTGGCACAGAACTTCGGCTTCTCCGGCTACACGCTGCGGCAGGTGTCGGTCAATGGTCCGCAGGACTTCACGGCTCGGCCGCGCATGATGGCGGCCGAGGCAATGGCCTTCAAGGCGGATGCCGCACCCGTGCCCGTGGAGGCGGGCAAGACCACCGTGACGGTCAATGTGTCCGGGTCGGTGCAGCTGAAGTAGGGAACACGGCGCTTCCGGCGGCGCCACGGGCAGGACTATTGCGCCGTCCAGCCCCCATCCATGGCCCACGCCACGCCCCGCACCTGGTCTGCCGCAGGCGAGCACAGGAAGACCGCCAGGCCGCCCAACTGCTCGACGGTGGTGAACTGAAGCGAGGGCTGCTTCTCGCCCAGCAGGTCGTTGTTCGCCTTCTCGACCGTGATGCCTTCGCGTGCGGCACGATCATCGATCTGCTTTTGCACCAGGGGCGTCAGCACCCAGCCGGGGCAGATGGCATTGCAGGTCACGCCGGTGGTCGCGGTCTCCAGCGCCACGGCCTTGGTCAGCCCCACGATGCCGTGCTTGGCCGCCACGTAGGCCGACTTTTGCGCCGAGGCAACCAGGCCATGCGCCGAGGCGATGTTGACGATGCGCCCCCAGTTGGCTTCGCGCATGGCCGGGATGGCCAGCCGGGTGGTGTGGAAGGCGCTGCTGAGGTTGATGGCGATGATCGCGTCCCACTTCTCGGGCGGGAAGTCCTCGACCTTCGCCACATGCTGGATCCCGGCGTTGTTGACCAGCACGTCCACGCGGCCGAACTTGCTCGCCGCAAAGGCCATCATGTCCTCGATCTGGCTGGCCTTGCTCATGTCGGCGCCGTGGTACTCGGCCTTCACCCCGAGGGCGCGGATCTCGGCCAGCGCGCCATCCGCGTCGCCGAAGCCGTTGAGCACGAGGTTGGCGCCCTGCTGTGCCAGCGCCCTGGCGATGCCGAGTCCGATGCCGCTGGTCGAGCCTGTGACGAGCGCTGTTTTGCCTTGAAGCATGATGGGCTGTTCTCCGCGATCAATTAGGATGGACGCGAGCATATCGCCAGCGCCACGGAGACGTTTGCATGACAGAGCCCATCCTTGATTTCGTGGACTGCGCGGATGCGGGCGGGGGTCATCGCATGGCCTATTGGCAGTGGGGTGACCCGCAGGCCAGCCATGTGGTGCTGTGCGTGCATGGACTCACGCGCCAGGGGCGGGACTTCGACGCGCTGGCGAAAGTGCTGATGGCCCAGGCGCCGCAGCCGGTGCGCATCGTTTGCCCGGACGTCGTGGGCCGCGGTCGAAGTGACTGGCTGGCGGAGCCAGCGCACTACCAGTTCCCGCAGTACGTCGCCGACATGATGGCGCTGCTCGCGCACCTGCATGCGCGCGCGCCGATCGTGCAGTTTGACCATGTCGGCACCAGCATGGGCGGCCTCATCGGCATCTTCCTGGCCGCCCAGCCAACCTTGGCGCCCGTGCCTGTGCGGCGCCTCGTGCTCAACGATGTCGGTCCGGCGGTTGAATTCGATGCGATCGCCCGCATTTCGGGCTACGTGGGGCAGGGCGGCGTCTATGCCACGGTCGAAGAGGCGGCGCAGGTGCTGCTCGGGATCTCCACGGGCTTCGGTCCGCACACCCCCGAGCAGTGGCGTGCGCTGACGGTGCCGATGCTGGTCCCGGCCAGCGAACGCAGCGCCGACGGCCGGCAACGGCAGGCGCCGACGCAGGGCAGCACCGATGTCGGCCCTTACCGGCTGCATTACGACCCGGCCTTGTCCGTGGGCCTGCGGGCGCTGACGCGCGAGCAGGCGGCGCAGGGCGAAGCGGTGGTGTGGGCGGCCTACGATGCCGTGACGGCGCCGACCTTGCTGCTGCGCGGCGCGGATTCCGATCTGCTGTCGCGCAGCACGGCGCAGGCGATGACGCAGCGGGGGCCCAGGGCTTCGCTCGTCGAGTTCGCCAACGTCGGGCATGCGCCCACGCTGGTCGATCCGGCGCAGTCGTCCGTCGTGGCGTCCTTCCTGTTCGCGCGTTGAGTGCACATCCAGAATTTGCGATTGAGAGTTGTCAGTGTCAGAGCCAGCCGTCGTTGAACATGCCCTGTCCGCCGCCACTGCCCAGGTGGCGCCGGGCATGGAGGACATGCTGGCCCGCGCCCGCGCCTTCGCAGCACCGCTGATCGAGGGCGAGACGCTCGACACCGGCGAGAACACGCTGGCGCACGCCGATGCGGTAGCCGCCATCGTGGCCTCGATGGGCGGCTCCGAGGCCATGCAGGCAGCCAGCTATCTCGTCTACGCCTGCCCGCACCTCAACCGGCCGCACGAGGTCATTTCCAAGGTCTTCGGCGACAACTACGCCTCCCTCGCGCTGGAGACGACCAAGCTGGTCCAGGTCCAGAAGCAGACGCGCGGCGTCGTGCAGATGGCCGACGGCAGCGGCGCGCAGACCGAGACGGTGCGCAAGATGCTGCTCGCCTTCTCGCGGGACCTGCGGGTGGTGATGCTGCGCCTGGCCTCGCGGCTGCAGACGCTTCGGCATGCGGCGGCCGTCAAGCAGCCGGTGCCCGAGAGCATGGCGCGCGAGTCGCTCCAGGTGTTCGCGCCGCTGGCCAACCGGCTCGGCATCTGGCAGGTCAAGTGGGAGATCGAGGACCTCTCTTTCCGTTTCCTGGAGCCGGACACCTACAAGCTGATTGCCCAGCTGCTCGATGAGAAGCGGGCGGAGCGCGAGGTCTATGTCGAGCAACTGCGCGCGCGGCTCGAGCGGGACCTTGCCAGCCAGGGCATCGAGGCGAAGGTGCAGGGTCGGCCCAAGAACATCTACAGCATCGTCAAGAAGATGCGCGGTAAGTCGCTCGACTTCGGCCAGGTGTTCGACATCCTGGCCCTGCGCGTGATCGTGGGTGACGTGAAGGACTGCTATGCGGTGCTGGCCTGGGTGCATTCGCACTTCCAGCCGATCGTGGAGGAGTTCGACGACTACATCGCCCGGCCCAAGCCCAATGGCTACCAGTCACTGCACACGGTGGTGCGCGACGTGGCGGGCGGCCGGCCCGACAAGCCCATCGAGATCCAGATCCGCACCGCGCAGATGCACGAGCATGCCGAGCACGGCGTGGCGGCGCACTGGGCCTACAAGGAAGCCGGCCCCAAGGGCTATGCCGGTGTGTGGGCCGGCGGCGAGTACGACGCGAAGATCGCGGTGCTGCGGCAGTTGCTGGCCTGGGAGCGCGACCTGTCCGGTGGTGACCAGGGCAGCGGCCTCTTCGACGACCGCATCTACGTGCTGACGCCCGATGCCGCCATCGTGGAGCTGCCCCAGGGCTCCACACCAGTGGATTTCGCGTACACGGTGCACACGCAGCTGGGCCACCGGTGCCGGGGCGCGCGCGTGGACGGCGCCATGGTGCCGCTCAACACGCCGCTGCAGAACGGCCAGACCGTCGAGGTGATCGCCACGAAGGAAGGCGGGCCCTCGCGTGACTGGCTCAACACCGATCTCGGTTATCTCGCCAGCCATCGGGCGCGTGCGAAGGTGCGTGCCTGGTTCAATGCCCAGGCCACGCACGAGACCGTGGCGCGGGGTCGCGAGGCGGTCGAGAAGCTGCTTCAGCGCGAGGGCAAGACGGCATTGCGCCTGGAGGACCTGGCCACCCAGCTGGGCTTTCGCAGCGCCGACCATCTGTTCGAAGTGGTGGGCAAGGACGAGTTCTCCCTGCGCAACATCGAGAACCTGTTGCGACCGCAGGAGGCTCAGCCCGCGGCCGACGAAGCGCCGCTCATCCGCAAGCCCCGGGCCACCGATGGTTCCGGCAAGGGCGGCGTGCTGGTGGTGGGCGTCTCCTCGCTCATGACTCAGCTGGCCAAGTGCTGCCGACCTGCGCCGCCAGATGCGATCCGGGGTTTCGTGACACGCGGCCACGGCGTGAGCGTGCACCGCGCGGACTGCAGCAACTTCAGGATGATGGCGGCGAAGGACGCCGGCCGCGTGATCGACGTGGAATGGGGAACGCCACGGAGCGGCAGCGACATGGTCTATGCCGTGGACGTGGCGGTGGAGGCGGCCGACCGCCAGGGATTGCTCCGCGACATCTCGGACGTCTTCGCGCGCGAGAAGATGAACGTGATCGGCGTCCAGACCCAGTCGGTGCGGGGGACGGCCTGGATGACCTTCACCATCGAGATCGCCGATGCAGCGCGGCTGACCCACGTGCTGGGCATCGTGGCCTCGGTGTCTGGCGTGCGCTCGGCCCGGCGCCGCTGAGCTTTCGCCCAAGGGGCGGCGCGCGGAGCCTCCGGCTTTCCGTGCTGCTCGTTCCAAGGCAAAGTCGTTCGACGAATGGAATTCTTTGCCTTGCGTAACCCACGAACAGGCAAAAAAATAGCCCCTTTCGGGGCTATTTTTGGTGTGTGCCTGGTTGACACACGGCGTTTGGTAGGCGCGATTGGACTCGAACCAACGACCCCCACCATGTCAAGGTGGTGCTCTAACCAGCTGAGCTACGCGCCTGTGTTTGTTCGAGAGGGTAGAGTATAGCACGGTACTTTCGGAGTTGGGAAGCCCCCTGCCGAATCTTGCGGAAACAGTCCGACTCGCTGGGCCGCAAGCCGTCGAATCATTCCTTCGCCTCGATGTCGGTTCGCCCTGTCTTCAGGCAGCACGCCGGCTGACCTTCCTGGCTGAACGTCAGATGCAATTGGTTGCGGCGTGTGATAACTTGGCTCGCACATAACAATCACTTTGCGCCTTCGGGGAATCCTGATGAACTCGACTTCCGTCCTTCCTGATGACCTTGCTTCGCGGCGCCGCATTGCCATGCTGCTGCATCAGGCCCCGCTGGAATTTGCTCGTGCCGTCTATGGCATCAATGACCGGGCCAGTGGGCGCGTCGGCACGATGGCGGCGCAGGACGTGGCGCGCGCCGAAGGCATGGGTGTGCTGGTGACCCGGGAGCGCGTCCAGCAGCGTGCCCGCTCCTACCTGCCGATGGAAGGCCGCGAGCATTGCCCGCGATGCTGGGTTTTCGCCAGCACGCGCACGCCTCTCTCGTTCCAGCGCATGGAGGAGGGCCATGAACTCGCACGCTGCAGCAGTTGCGGTGCCGAGTACCCCAATCCCTGAGGCTTGGCGGCTGGGCAGGGTAAACCTTGGAATGCGCTTCCAGTCGCCTCCCTAGAATGGGTTGCTCGTGGAATGCGAGGTGTGTGGTTTGAAGGAATCTCCAGTGCAGGGCAAAAAGGCGGCGGCCAAGTCGTCTGAACGGGTGATCAAGAAGTACCCGAACCGCAGGCTCTACGACACCGACTCTTCGGCCTACATCACACTTGCGGACGTCAAGCAACTGGTGATGGACCAGGCGACCTTCGTGGTCCGCGATGCCAAGACGGGCGAAGACATCACCCGCAGCATCCTTCTGCAGATCATCCTGGAAGAAGAGGCCGGTGGCGCGCCAATGTTCACCGAGCAGGTGCTGGCCAGCATCATCCGCTTCTACGGCCACGCCATGCAGGGCTTCATGGCGCCCTACCTCGAGAAGAACATCCAGGCCATGGTCGAGGTGCAGACCCAGATGGCCGACAAGGCCCAGAGCTTCACGCCCGAGATGTGGTCCCGCTTCATGACGATGCAGTCGCCCGTGCTTCAGGGGTTGATGGGAAGCTACGTCGAACAGTCCAAATCCGCCTTCCAGCAGATGCAGGAGCAGATGCAGAAGAACGCAGACCAGGTGCTTGGCGCCTTCGGCCTCAAGCGTCCCTGAAGGCTCGGGCTGCGCGGGCAGGGTGCGCGCATCGCCTACCAACTACCCTGGCCCGCTTCAAGCCTGCCTAGAGGCCGGCGGCGCCCACGAGTGCCCGCTGCCCGCTGCTTCAGCGCGCCTTCCCGCTGTTCGTCCGCAAGCGCGGTGACCCGCTCGGGTAGCTGGTCGACCATGCACAGCGCTGTCGTTCTTGTCCGACGTTGCCCTCAAAGCCGCTGAGGTACTTTCTCGTACCTCTACCCACGTCTGGAATGCCATCGTGAGACCTGCATCGTCCTCGGTTTCCCTCTCGCGCCGATCCTTGATCGTGGGCGGCGTCGTGCTCGCTGGATCCGCAGTGTCCGGATGCGCGGTCTCCACCCCCACCATCGAACGCGAGGCAGCGGTCGACCTGCGCCGATTCATGGGCGATTGGTATGTCATCGGCAACATCCCCACCCCGCCCGAGCGCGATGCCTACAACGCCGTCGAGTCCTACCGGCTGGACGACGAGGGCCGCATCCGCACGCGCTTTCGGTACCGCGAGGGTGCCTTCGACGGGCCTCTGCGGACGATGAACCCGGTGGGTACCGTGGTGGAAGGCACGGGCAATGCCGTCTGGGGGATGCAGTTCATCTGGCCGATCAAGGCCGAGTACGTGATCGTCGACGTGGACCCGGCCTATTCGCTGACCATCATCGGTCGCAGCGCCCGGGACTACGCCTGGATCATGGCGAGGCAACCCGCCATCCCGGAACAACGCTACGACGCGGCCGGCGCCCGTCTGCGGTCGCTGGGCTACGACACCACCAAGCTGCGGCGCGTGCCGCAGCGGTGGCCCGAGCCCTGAATGTCCGCTCACCCTGGTGGGCCCGCGGCGGGCTCCACGACAATCGCACCTTCTGCGAAAGTGTCCTGATGAACGAGATCCAGTGGTTCGTGCGTGTCTGCCAGATCGAGGGCCTCGAAGCGGCTCTGCGCGAGCTGAACGCCCGTGTTCCCCACCGCTATACCGGCGTCTACCGCTTCGAGGGCGACCTCATGCGCAACCTTGCGCTGGTGGACAAGGCGGGTGAAGCGCGGCCCGAGCATCTGGCCGCGGTGCCCTTCAAGGACAGCTTCTGCCAGTACGTGCTGCGCGACGGCGGCTTCCAAAGTGGAGACACCGGCGCTGACCGTCGCCTCGACGGCCATGTCTACCAAGGCGTGTTGCTGAGCTATCACGGCGTCCCGGTGCTGGACGACGCCGGCCAGCTCTTCGGCTCGCTGTGCCACTTCGATCAGGACAGCAAAGAATTGAGCGACGGCGAATTCGCCATGATGCAGCGCGTCGCACGGGTGATCCCCGCCTTCCTGCGGTCCCGCTCGGCGGGCATCGCACTGCCCGCGGCCTGAATTCAGCGCTGGAAGGGTGGCGCTCCCCGCAGACGTCGCCAGGCCAGGGAAGGCAGGCGCAGGACGAACTCGATCATCAGCCGCGTGTGCATCCACGTCAGCAGCACGTTGTCGCGGCCATAACGGAAATGGGAGACGCCGCCTTCGTCGGCGCTCAGGTACTTGACGGGCGCGTCGATGTTGACTGGCTTCACGCCGCGCCAGGCCAGCCGGACCACCGCCTCGGTGTCGAAGTCAAAGCGCCGCATCCAGCGTTGCCGGTCCATGATCGCGAGCAGGTCGTCGATGGGGTAGACCCGGAAGCCATACAGCGAGTCGCCGATCCCGGCGAACAGGGTCTCCAGCTGTGTCCATCCGTTGGAGACACGGCGCCCGCGCACACGCAGCAGCGGGGCACTGGCGTCGAACACCGGCCGGCCGAGCACCATCGTCTCCGGCCGCTGGATCGACGCTGCCATGAACGCGGGGATGAGCGCCGAAGGATGCTGCCCGTCGGAATCCATCGTGAGCGCGTGCGTGAACCCTTCGGCGGCGGCGGTTCGCAGACCCTGCATCACGGCGGCGCCCTTGCCCCGGTTCTGGGGCAGCACCCACACGCGCAGGCCGGCGTCCGCCCGCGCCATCTGCTGGAGTTGCTCGGCCGTGCCGTCGGTGCTGCCGTCCACCACCACCCACACGGGGTTCCACTGGGCCCGGGCTTCGCGCACCGTCTCGAAGACTTTCGGTCCGGTGTTGTAGCTGGGGATCAGGACAAGGTGGGTGCGCGAGGACTCTGGCATTCGGCAGCGACCGCCTCGGGCGCGTGCCCGGGCGTCAGATGTTGTTGGAAGTATTGTTCGAGGCGTGCCGTGAGGGCGTTGCTGTCCGCCATCGGTGCAAAGCGTTCGCCCAGCCGCAGGTGGAACACGATGGGCAGCGGGGGAACCCGCCAGATCGGCCAGCCCTTGCCGAGGTAGGGCGAGTCGGTGTCGATGAACACGGTCTGGATCGGCGCCTGCGCGAGCCGTGCGATCAGGGTGACGCCAGGGCGGAAGGCGTTGAGCCGCCCGCCGGTCGTGCGGGTGCCCTCAGGAAAGACGACGAGTTGCCCGCCATCGCGCAGGTCGTCGACAGCCAGCCGCACCATGGTGCGGGCCGAGTCATTGCGGATGTAGCGTGCCAGCCGGGCGCCGGCGCCCAGGAACACGTTCCTCATCAGCGACGCCTTCATGATGCAGGCGCTGTGCGGCAGGTGCGCTACCAGCAGCAGGGCATCGAGCATCGTCGGATGGTTGGCGATGATCACGAGCCCTTGCTCATCGCGCAGGGCGGACAGGCAACGGGCATCGATGCGCATCATTCCGCAGGCGCAGGCCACGGTCCAGAACAGGCGGTAGCCATGCGCGATGGCTGCGCGACCGACGTCACGGCCTCTTCCGGCCGGCACCAAGGGATAGAGCACCATGGCCACCAGGTTCCACGCCAGCGACATGAGCCCCAGCCCCAACAGCAGCAGGTAGAGCGGCGGCGCAAGAAGAACCGCCTTGGCGAACCGCAGGATCGGCCTCATGGCTGCGCGCAATCCAGGCGAGGTTGGGGGCGGTGGCGGTCAGCGCGTGAGGTCATCCAGATCCGGGAGCGACGTGGTGCGGCGCGTTTCGGCGGCCTCGGGAGGCGGCGCGACAGCGGCTGCAGGACGGTCGGCAATGCTCATGTGGGTTTCGATTTCTAGCAGCAGATCGCGACGGCAGATGTCAGCGTGCAGGAACAGTGCGCGACGGAGGAAAGGACTCTGCGCGCCCAATGCCGCGGCCAACTGGTCGCGCAGCACCGGCGCGTCCTCGGGACGGCGGACGTAAACCACGGCGTCGCTCCCGCCAAGGGTGAATCCGCCGCCACCGTGGTGGTTCGCCTCGGCCAGCACGGCGTCGAGGTTGCGCAGTGTCTCTTCGAGTTGGGCCTGCAGGTCGTCCACATGGACGGTCGCATGGCCGACGATGCTGGCCGTGCCCGAGACGAACAGATGCTTCGTTCCGTCAGGCTGGCACACCACGGCCGCCCGCGAGAAGGTCGGCGCGCGTGGGCCGTAGTCGGCCGGGTAGCGCCAGGCTGGCGTCTGGCGCGGGTTCTCGATGGGCTGTGGCGGCACCCTGGCGGCGAGGAAGCGCAGGATCAGGCCACCCCTGTGCAGGCCGAGCGCGCAGGCTGCGGGGGCGCCTTCGAACGCGGCCTGGCCGGCATCGAGGAATGCCTGCTGCCGCCCGGCATTGAACTGGCGGTACCGTTCCAGCCCGCCGCCATCCTCGTTGATGCGCGGCAGGTAGTTCCAGAGCCTGTGCAAATGGGCAAAGCCCGTCCGGGCGAGGCAGGCGAAGAGGTCGCCATAGGCCCGCCGGGCAAGCGCCTCCAGGCCGGAGCCGTCTTCCGGCAGGTCGATGGCGCCGAACAGGTGCCGGCCGTCGTGGCGCCAGCGCACATTGCCGGTCTGGCCGGCCTCGACCGGCCCGCTGGCAAGCCACACATCGGCGCGCACCTGCTGCTGCACAAGCATCGGGGCCGGCACTGCAGTCAGGCCGTCAGGCAGCGCCGCGCCGTCCTCCATCCAGCCATAGACCAGTCCACCCAGGATGCGTCCGGATTCGACCCGGGCGGCATCGCTCAGGGGCCAGCGCTGAAAGGTCGAAGCGGGTACGACGGCGGCAGCGTCCGCGGCGCGGGCGCCGGTGGTGATGGGCGAGGCTGCACTCATTGCCGCTCGAGCACGTTCTCGCCGGCCAGCGGTCCCAGGTCTCGGATGTTGCGCCGGCGCCGCTGCCAGGCATGCCAGGTTCGCCGTGGATTGGCCGCGGACACCGCGTAGTAGATGGTCTTGAGGATGCGCAGCGAGCGCCAGATCGGCGTGCCGTTGTGGATGTCCCCCGCGAGCAGCGACATCAGCGCCTCCTTCACGCGGAAGGGGTTCTGCGGGTACATGAAGAACTCGCGCATCGTCGGGTTGGTGACGCGGAAGATGAACCAGGAGAACTCCTTCGGGCCCTTGCGCATGTACCGCTCGAAGGCGCGCCGCGCGGCGGGGGCGCGGCTGGGCTGGTCCAGCGTGGTGGCCACGAGTTCGGCACCCTCGAAGGCACTGTGCATGGCCAGGTACACACCCGACGAGAACACCGGATCGATGAAGGCGAAGGCATCGCCCAGCATCAGGTAGCGCTGGCCGGTGCAATGTGTGCCGCTGTAGGAATAGTTGCCGGTGGCATATACCGCGTCGTCGACCAGTTCCGCGCCCTTGAGCCGCTCGGCAAGCTCGGGGCTCATGGCGATGGTGTCGGCGAAGAACTCCTTGAGTGGCTTGTCGCGCGACTTCAGGTAATAGGGCCAGCACACTGCGCCCACGCTCACCGTGCCGTCCGCCAGCGGGATGTACCAGAACCAGCCGTGCTTGAACCAGAAGATGGTGATGTAGCCCTCGTACATGCCTTCTGCCCGCCACGCGTTGCGGAAGTGGCCGAACAGAGCCGAACTGTTGTGGCGCGGGTTCTTGAGCTTGGACTTCAGGCGGTTGGCCATGAAGGTGTCGCGGCCGGAGGCGTCGACCACGAAGCGCGCGCGCCACTGGCGCGAACTGCCGTCGTCGAGCGTTGCATGGATGGTCGCGCCCTGATCGTCGAAGGCGACCTCGCGTACCCGGCAGCCTTCGAGTGCGGTCGCGCCTTCCTTCGCCGCATGGCGGAACAGGATCTCATCCAGGTCGGACCGGCGAACCTGCCAAGCGTGGGTGAGCTTCTTGTCCCATCCCTCGCCAAAGCCGAGGCGGACACTGCGTCCGTGCTCCTGCGAGACGAACTCGGCGCCCCACTTGGCCATGCCGACGCGCTCGACCTGCTCGCGAACGCCCAGCCGGTCGAACAGCTCCACATTGGCAGGCAGCAGGGATTCGCCGATGTGGAAGCGCGGGTGATGCGCCTTCTCGGCCATCACCACCCGCCGGCCCTGGCGCGCCAGCAACGCGGCGGCCGTGGCCCCGGCCGGGCCGCCGCCGATCACGAAGACATCGCAGCTGTCCGAGTCTGGGGTCGACATGCCGGCGCTGGAGGAATCGGGGGTCATGGGACGGTGGAGGATTGTGAAAAAGGCGGAGTATGCCGTCCCGCCGAGGGGAAGCTTCGTTGCGGACGGTAAAATTGCCCACCCGTAACGACAGACAAGAAACGCGAGCATCAGGTCATGGCCGGACACAGCAAGTGGGCAAACATTCAACACAGAAAAGGCCGGCAGGACGAGAAGCGCGGCAAGATCTGGACGCGCGTCATCCGCGAAATCATGGTGGCCGCGCGCACGGGTGGCGGTGACCTCACGGCCAACCCCCGCCTGCGCCTGGCGGTCGACAAGGCCAAGGCCGCCAACATGCCGGCCGACACCATCAAGCGCAACATCGACAAGGCCACCGGCAACCTCGAAGGCGTGCAGTACGAGGAAATCCGCTACGAGGGCTACGGCATCGGCGGCGCGGCCATCATCGTGGACACCATGACCGACAACCGTGTGCGCACGGTCGCCGAAGTGCGGCACGTGTTCTCCAAGTACGGCGGCAACATGGGCACCGAGGGCTCGGTGGCCTTCCAGTTCAAGCATTGCGGCCAGATCCTGTTCGCGCCGGGCACGGACGAGGACAAGGTCATGGAAGTGGCACTGGAAGCCGGCGCCGAGGACGTGGTGACGGACGACGACGGGGCCATCGAAGTGATCACCGCGCCCGGCGATTTCGAAGCCGTCAAGAACGCGCTGGAGGCTGCCGGCCTGAAGGCCGAACTGGCCGAGGTCACGATGCGTGCAGAGAACACCATCGAACTCGGTGGGGAGGACGGCGCCCGCATGCAGAAGCTGCTGGACATGATCGAGGACCTGGACGACGTTCAGGAGGTCTACCACAACGCGTCCATCGCGGAGGCCTCCTGATGAAGGTCCTGGTCATCGGCGGGGGTGGCCGCGAGCACGCGCTGGCGTGGCGCCTGGCGCATTCCGAGCGCGTCACGCGGGTCTACGTGGCGCCCGGCAACGGCGGCACGGCGCTGGACAAGCGATTCGTGCAAGTCCCCCACACCGATCCCGCAGCGCTGCGCGAATGGGCGCAGCAGGAAAAAGTCGCGCTGACCGTGGTCGGCCCGGAAGGCCCGCTGGCGGCGGGCGTGGTCGACGAATTCCGCGACCACGGCCTGCGCATCTTCGGTCCCACCAAGGCGGCCGCGCAGCTCGAAAGCTCCAAGGCCTTCTCCAAGGCCTTCATGAAGCGGCACAAGATTCCCACCGCGGAATACGAGACCTTCACCGATGCCTCGGCCGCCCATGCCTATGTGGACGCCAAGGGCGCGCCCATCGTCATCAAGGCCGATGGTCTGGCGGCGGGCAAGGGCGTGGTCGTGGCGACATCGCTGGCCGAGGCGCACGAGGCCATCGACTTCATGCTGCTCGACAACAAGCTGGGCATCAGCCACAACGAGGGTGGTGCCCGCGTGGTGATCGAGGAGTTCCTGGCGGGTGAGGAAGCGAGCTTCATCGTGCTGTGCGATGGCAAGAACGTCGCGGCCCTCGCCACCAGCCAGGACCACAAGCGCCTGCTCGATGGCGACCAGGGCCCGAACACCGGCGGCATGGGCGCCTATTCGCCGGCGCCCGTGGTGACGGCCGAGGTGCATGCCCGCGTGATGCGCGAAATCATCCTGCCGACCATCCGCGGCATGGAGCGCGACGGCATTCCCTACACCGGCTTCTTGTACGCCGGCCTGATGATCGACGCGGCCGGCCATCCCAAGACGCTGGAATTCAACTGCCGCATGGGCGACCCCGAGACGCAGCCGATCATGATGCGCCTGAAGTCCGACCTGTTCGATCTGCTGTGGCACGCCACCGACGGCACCCTGGACCAGGTTGAACTGGAGTGGGATAGGCGTACCGCGCTCGGCGTGGTCCTGGCTGCGCACGGCTATCCGCTGGATCCGCGCAAGGGCGACGCCATCAGCGGCGTGCCGGCCGAGGCTGCCGATGCGGTGGTCTTCCATGCCGGCACCACGCTGCAGGACGGCAAGCTGCTCACCAGCGGCGGCCGCGTGATGTGTGTGACGGTGCTGGCCGACAACGTCAAGCTGGCCCAGCAGCGCGCCTACGAGGTGGCCGCGCAGGTGCGCTTCGACGGCGTGCAGTACCGCAAGGACATCGGCCATCGCGCGATGCCTGCGCGCGGGCAGGGCGCCTGATGCAGGCGCAGCCGCAGGCGGTCGGCGACTGGCTACGCGGCTTGCAGAGGCGCATCGTCGAAGCGGCCGAGGGCGCCGACGGCGCGCGCGCCGTGCGCGACGCCTGGCACAAGGCGCCTAGCGAGCCGTTGCAGGGCGAGGGACTGACCTGCATCCTGGAAGGTGGCGACCTGCTCGAGCGCGCAGGCTGCGGCTTCTCGCATGTGCGGGGGCCTCGGCTGCCGCCTTCCGCCACGCAGCACCGCCCCGAACTGGCCGGCGCGCCCTTCGAGGCCATGGGGGTCTCGCTGGTCTTCCATCCGCGCAATCCGTACGTGCCGACCGTGCACATGAACGTGCGCATGATCGCGGCGCTGCCGGCCAATGCCGAACCGGTGTGCTGGTTCGGCGGCGGCATGGACCTCACGCCCTACTACGGCTTCGAGGACGACGCGGTGCATTTCCACCGCAGTTGCCGCGATGCGCTTGCCCCGTTCGGTGAGGACAAATACCCCCGCTTCAAGGCCTGGTGCGACGAGTATTTCTGTCTGAAGCACCGGGGCGAACAGCGCGGCATCGGCGGCATCTTCTTCGACGACTTCTCAGAGTTGGGCTTCGAGCGCAGCTTCTGCATGCTGCAGTCGGTCGGCGATGCCTTCCTGTCGGCCTACATGCCCATCGTGGAGCGTCGCCGCAGCCTGCCCTGGGGCGAACGAGAGCGCGACTTCCAGTTGTACCGCCGGGGGCGCTACGTCGAGTTCAACCTGGTGTGGGACCGCGGCACGCACTTCGGCCTGCAGTCGGGCGGTCGCACCGAATCCATCCTGCTGTCGATGCCGCCGCAGGCCAGCTGGGCCTATCGGCGCGAAGAAGCACCCGGCTCGGCCGAGGCGCGGCTCTACACCGACTTCCTGCCCCGCCGCGAATGGCTCTGAAACCCCGCGTGGGCGTGTTCGGCGGTGCCTTCGATCCACCGCACAACACACATGTGGCGTTGGCGCGCGCGGCCCTCTCGCAGTTGCGTCTGCGCGAGTTGCGCGTGCTGCCCACCGGCCATGCCTGGCACAAGGCGCGTACGCTCAGCGACGCTGCCGATCGGGTGGCCATGGCACGGCTCGCTTTCGAGCCGCTGGGTGCCGTGATGGTCGATGCGCGGGAGACACTTCGCAGTGGTCCGACCTACACGCTCGATACCCTGCGAGAATTGCGGCTCGAACAGCCCGAAGTCGAGTGGGTGCTGATGCTCGGCACCGACCAGGCGGCGGCACTGCCCACCTGGCATGGCTGGCAGCAGATCCTGCAGATCGCCACGGTGGCGGTGGCCGAACGCATCGACGATGCGGGCCAGCCCATCGTCTTCGATCCGCGCAGCCTCCCTGGGCTGCCGGCCGAAGCCCGTTTCGAATCCCTTCGCATTGCGCCGGAGGACACCAGTGCCACCCTGATCCGCCAGCGCGCCGCGCAGGGGCTGGACGTGGCGGCGCTGGTTCCTCCTGCCGTTGCACGCTATATTGAACAACACCACCTCTACAGCCCGCCTGATGAGCACTGACGCCTCCGCCAAGAAAGACATCCAGAAACTCCAGCGGGCCATCGTCGATGGCCTGGAGGACGTCAAGGCCCAGGACATCCAGGTCTTCAACACGGAGCACCTGTCCCCGCTGTTCGAGCGGGTGATCGTTGCCTCCGGCTCCTCCAACCGCCAGACCAAGGCACTCGCCGCCAGCGTGCGCGAGGCCGTCAAGGAGGCCGGCTTCAACAAGCCGCGCATCGAAGGCGAGGACAACGGCGAATGGATCATCGTGGACTGCGGCCCCGCCGTGGCCCACATCATGCAGCCCAACATCCGCGCCTACTACCACCTCGAAGAGATCTGGGGCGACAAGCCGGTGCGCGTGAAGTTCGGTGCGCCCAAGCCTTCGGCCCGCGTCTCTTCCGACGAACCCGCGGCACCGGCCAAGAAGGCGCCGCGCAAGCGTGCCGGCGCCCCTGCCGAATCGGCCGCGCTCCCGGCCCGCAAACCTGCAGCCAAGAAGGCAGCCGCCAAGCCCGCTGCGCCCAAGGCGCCCGCACGCAAGGCCGCCGGCAGCGCGGCGGCCAAGCCCGCCCGCAAGCCCGCTGCGAAAAAGGCTGCGCCCAAGAAGGTCGTGGTCGGCACGCCGGCCCGCAAGGTGGCTGCCAAGAAGGCGCCGGCCCGCAAGAAGGCATGAAGTTGCTGGTGGTCGCCGTCGGGCAGCGCATGCCCGACTGGGCGCAGACCGCCTGGGACGACTACGCCAAACGCTTCCCGCCGGAGCTCAAGCTCGAGCTCAAGGCCGTCAAGACCGAACCCCGCGGCTCCAAGTCGCTCGAGACGCTGTATGCGGCCGAGCGCGAGCGCATCGAGGCGGCCATTCCCCGCGGTACCCGTGTCGTCGCCCTCGACGAGCGCGGCACCGCGCTGACCACCAAGGCGCTGGCCGTCCGCCTGTCCTACTGGCAGGGGGAGGGCGACGACGTGGCGCTGGTCATCGGCGGGCCCGACGGGCTGGAGCCGGCATTCAAGGCGGCCGCGCACGAGCGCATCCGCCTCTCCGACCTGACGCTGCCGCATGCCATGGCGCGCGTGCTGCTGGTCGAACAGCTCTACAGGGCGTGGTCGGTCAACGCCGGCCATCCTTACCACCGTGAATAAACCTCGCCCGGACTTCGTCTATCTGGCCTCGCAGAGCCCGCGCCGGGCCCAGTTGCTCGACCTGCTCCAAGTCCGTCACCAGCCGTTGCTGGCCGACGCCGACGAGGACGCCGAGGCGCTGGAGGTGACGCTGCCGCGCGAGGCTGCCACCGCCTATGTGCAGCGTGTGACCGGGCTCAAGCTCGACGCGGCCGTCGCCCGCCTGCGCCGGCGCGGATTGCCCGCAGCGCCGGTGCTGTGCGCGGACACCACCGTGGCGCTGGGCGGCCGCATCCTCGGCAAGCCGGCCGACGCGGCCGATGCGCATGCCATGCTGGCTGCGCTGTCAGGGCGCACGCACCGCGTGATGACGGCCGTGGCCGTGCAGGCGGGACGCCGCCGGTTGCAGGCGCTCAGCGTCTCGCGGGTGCGCTTTGCCGAACTCACCCGCAGGCAGATCGAGGCCTACGTGGCCACGGGCGAGCCCATGGGCAAAGCCGGCGCCTATGCCATCCAGGGACTGGGCAGCGCCCTGGTCGCGCACATCGCGGGCAGCCATTCGGGCATCATGGGCCTGCCGGTGTTCGAGACGGCGCAACTGCTGCGCCAGGCGGGCTGGCATATCCCCTGAACGGCCAAGTCCATGCAAGAAATCCTCATCAACTGGGCTCCCCAGGAGACGCGTGTCGCGGTGGTCGAGCACGGCGCCGTGCAGGAACTGCACGTGGAGCGCACGCTGGAACGCGGCCTCGTCGGCAACGTCTACCTGGGCAAGGTGTCGCGCGTGCTGCCGGGCATGCAGTCGGCCTTCATCGACATCGGGCTGGAGCGCACGGCCTTCCTGCACGTCGCCGACCTGGTGGCGCCATTCACGCCGGGGTCGCGGGCCGCGCCGATGCCTGAGGCACGCGCGGCGGCCGGCGGGGAGGGGGGCCGCTCCCAGCAGCCCGTGGTGCCCATCGAGCGCCAGGTGTTCGAAGGCCAGTCGCTGCTGGTTCAGGTCATCAAGGACCCGATCGGCACCAAGGGAGCGCGGCTGTCCACGCAGATCAGCATTGCGGGGCGCATGCTCGTCTTCCTGCCGCAGGACAACCACATCGGCGTCTCGCAGAAGATCCCGCCCGAGCAGCGGGATACGCTGCGCCGCCGTGTGCAGACGCTGGCGGAGGCCGCCATCCAGGCGACTGCAGGGCAGGGCGCCCCGTCGCGCGATCACGGGGGCTACATCCTGCGCACGAACGGCGAGGACGCCAGCGACGCCGAACTGGCCGACGACATCGCCTACCTGCGCAAGACCTGGACCCGCATCCACGAGCGCGCCGGCAAGATGCCGCCGGTGTCGCTGCTGCACCAGGACCTGAGCCTGCTGCAGCGCGTGCTGCGCGACCTGGTGGACGACCACACGACCACCATCCGCATCGATTCGCGCGAGCAGTTCGACAAGCTGCTGCGCTTCGGCCGCGAATTCATGCCCAAGGCGGCCGAGAAGCTGGCCCTGTACACGGGCGAGCGCCCGATCTTCGACCTGTTCAACATCGACGAGGACATCGTGCGCGCGCTCGGCCGGCGGGTGGACCTCAAGTCCGGCGGCTACCTGGTGATCGACCAGACCGAGGCGCTGACGACCATCGATGTGAACACCGGCGCCTTCGTCGGGGCGCGCAACTTCGACGACACGGTCTTCAAGACCAACCTGGAAGCGGCCCTGGCCATCGCAAGACAGCTGCGCTTGCGCAACATGGGCGGCATCGTGATCGTCGACTTCATCGACATGAGCCGCACCGACCACCGGGAACAGGTGCTGGCCGAACTGCGCAAGCAGCTGGGCCGCGACCGGGTCAAGACGACGGCCAGCGGCTTCTCGCAGCTCGGCCTGGTGGAGATGACGCGCAAGCGCACGCGCGAATCGCTGGCGCACATGCTGTGCGAGCCGTGCGTGGCCTGCGGCGGCCAGGGCATCGTCAAGACCGCGCGCACGGTGGCGTACGAGGTGCTGCGCGAAATCCTGCGCGAGGCCCGTCAGTTCACGCCGCGCGAGTTCCGCATCGTGTCCTCGCCGGCGGTGATCGAGCTCTTCCTCGACGAGGAGAGCCAGCACCTGGCGGGGCTGTCGGACTTCATCGGCAAGCCGATCTCGCTGCAGGCCGAGTCGGCCATGGGGCAGGGGCAGTACGACATCGTGCTGCTGTGACGCCGGCGGGTGCCCCGGCGTCGAGCGCACGACCCTAGTGGGTCGCGTTGAAGGCCAGGGCCTCCTTCAGGCCCAGCGGCCTGGCCAGGAAGTAGCCCTGCGCGCAGTCCACGTCGAGCCGCTGCAGCATCTCGAGTTCGTCGCCGGACTCCACGCCTTCGGCGATCACCAGGCTGTCGATCTCGTGCGCGAAGCTGGTCAGGCCCTTGGCCAGTGCACGGCGCTTGCCGTCCTCGTGGATGTTGCGGGTCAGGCTCATGTCGAGCTTGATGATGTCCGGCGCCAGATTGAGGATGTGCCGCATGCTGGCATAGCCGGCGCCGGCGTCGTCCACCGCCAGCCCCGCGCCCAGCGCCCGCAGCGGCGCCAAGGAGGCGGCGAGCGCCGCGTAGTCCTGCACGATGGCGTGCTCGGTGATCTCCAGCGTTACGCGGGAAGGAGCGCGGACCGCCGAGAGGACCGGCTCCAGCCGGCCCGAAAGGATCAGGCTGGGCGAGCAGTTGACGCTGAGCGAGCAGGTCGCGGGAAAGGCGTCGAGGCTCTGCAAGGCCTTCTCGATGGCGCACAGCTCCAGCGGCAGGCCCACGCCGGCCTCGTCGGCGATGCGGAACCATTCGTCCGGTGGCCGCTGCGGCGCGACGTCGAAGCGCGAGAGGCATTCAAAGCTTCGCACCGCACGTTGCGTGATGCTGTAGACCGGCTGGAAGACGATGCGCGGGGCCCCCTTCGCCATGGCAGCGTGAACCTCGCGGGCGGCGCTCTCCCGGGCCCGCTGGCCGGCGGAGCGCTCGTCCATGCGCAGGCCGACCACTTCGGCAAAAGCGTGCATGAGCCGCATCTCGCGTTCCCCGAGCGCGGGATTCGGCAGATAGCTGAAGCAGCACAGCGTGCCGTAGAGGCTGCCGTCCCTGAGCCGCACCGGAACGCTCAGGTGCGAGCCAATGGGCACCGCCGTGGTCTGCGGGATCTGGCGCGCAGCCTCCAGCTTGGAGGTGTCGGGAATGCATTCCGGCAGTTCGCCGCGCACGACCTTGAGGCAGTAGCCTTCGTTCATGGACAGGCGCTGCAAGGGGCGCAGCGGCCCGCCCGGCGCGCAGTCCACGTACTCGAAGACGCGCTCACTCGTCTCGAAGTGCGAGATGAACGCCACGTCCATGCCCAGGTGTCGACGCACCGCCGTCAGAACGCCCTGGATCCCCTCTGCACCTTCGTCCTGTTCGCTTGCCCCGCCGAGGGCCGTCGAGTCACCGGCAGGTGCTGCTGCTGGGAGCTGCATTGCCAATCCTTCGTCTCTCTTCGTTCGCCCGTGCTGAGCGGCTGTTGCTGATATCTCAGATTAACATTCTGTTAAGTTTCGGGCACTTCGTAGATCACCTGAGCGTTCGCGCTCAACCGTTTGGCGGAGCTGTAGGACAACTCCGCAGTGCATGCGGCAGTGGCGCAACGGCCGGAAGCGGCCTGCAGCCGGCTCAGTTCTTCAGCCTGCGCGTGAATCCGGCGCGCGTCAGCGGCTTGAGCAAAAGGCGATCAGGCCAGGCACGGACCCAGGAAGGGGTGGCCCCTGGATCCCTCATGCATCGGCCGGCGCTACCCGTGGTGCCTGCAAACGGGCGTAGAGACCGTCCCGGGACATCAACTCCGCATGGCTGCCTTGCTCGACGATGCAGCCCCGATCCATCACCACGATGCGATCGGCGTGTTGAATGGTCGACAGCCGGTGCGCGACGATCAGGGTCGTGCGCCCCTGCATCAGGCGTTGCAGGGCATCCTGCACCAGTCGCTCCGACTCCGTGTCCAGCGCGGACGTGGCTTCGTCCAGCAGCAGCACCGGTGCGTCGCGATAGAGCGCGCGCGCGATGGCCAGGCGCTGGCGCTGGCCACCGGAGAGCTCGGTCGCGTTGTGGCCCAGCACGGTGTCGATGCCCTGGGGCAGGCGCTCCACATGGGGCGCGAGGTTGGCGGCCTCCACGCACCGCAGCACGCGCGCCCGGTCGATCTGCGCGGCGCCCAGTGCGACGTTGGCCGCGAGCGTGTCGTTGAGCATGACCACGTCCTGGCTCACCAGGGCGAACTGCCGGCGAAGGCTCTCCAGCGTCCAGTCGGCCACGTCGTGGCCGTCCAGCATCACCTGCCCGGCAGTGGGCCGCACGAAGCGGGGCAGCAGGTTGACCAGCGTCGTCTTGCCGGAGCCGGAAGGGCCCACCAGCGCCACGATCTCGCCGGGGGCGATGCGCAGATCGATGTCCTCCAGCGCCATGCCCGCGTCCTCGCGGTAGCGCACCTGCACGCCGCGCAGTTCCACGCGGCCCTCGGCGCGGGCCATTTCGAAGCGGCCTTCGGCCTCGATCTGCGTGCCGTCCATCAGGCCCAATCCCCGTTCGAGCGCCGCGAGCCCGCGGGTGATGGGATTGGCCATGTCGGCCAGGCGCCGTATGGGCGCGATCAGCATCAGCATGGCCGTGATGTACGCCACGAAGCTGCCGACCGTCAGGCCGCGGTCGCCGCTTTGCCAGAGGGCGATCATCACCACGACCGACAGGGCCACCGCCGCGAAGAGTTGCGTCAGCGGCGTCATCGCAGCCGAGGCGATGGTGGACTTGACCGCCAGCCGGTTCAGGCTGTGGCTGAGCCGGTCGAAGCGCGCCGACTGGCCGGCCTGCGCACCGTGCAGCCGAACCATGCGGTGGGCGAGCACGTTCTCTTCCACCACATAGGCCAGTTCGTCGGTGGCCTGCTGGCCCATCAGCGTCAGGCTGTACAGGCGGCGCGACAGCGCCTTCATGATCCAGGAGACCCCGGGCACCAGCACGGCGACGACCAGGGTGAGCTTCCAGTTCAGGTAGAGCAGGTAGAACAGCAGCGCCACCACGGTGAAGCCGTCGCGCGAGATGCTGAGCAACGCCTGCACGAGCAGCATGGCACCGGTCTGCACCTCGTAGACGATGGTGTTGGACAGCGTGCTCGCCGACTGGCGCGAGAACAGCCCCAGGTCCGCCGCCAGCATGCGCTCGAACAGCACGCTGCGCATGCGCTGCATGCCTTCGTTGGCGATACGCGCCAGCGCGTATTGCGACACGAACTGCGCCACGCCGCGCACCGCGAAGAGCAGGATGATGGCCGTGGGCACCATCCACAGCGCGAGCTGGCCACGCGCGAAGCCCCGGTCCAGCAGGGGCTTGAGCAGGGCGGGCATCAGGGGTTCGGTGACGGCGGCCACGACGGACATCACCAGGGCCAGCACCCACCAGCGACGCGAACCGCCGAACCACGTCATGAGCCGGGCGAGCCGGCGAGTCAAGGGCGCTCGCGCAGGCGCGTCGGCAGGGGAGGTCGACATGGCGGCGGATTCTACGGGTGCCGCCTGGCGCGCCTCTGGCGGCTGTAGGACAGCGGCGAAATCGGAACGCAAGCCCGGGTTTGCGCGTAGAGGCAAGGTGTAACATCGCCGGCTCCGCGCCTGGAAGAGCGACCCGGATCTGAAACTTTCCAGGCGTAAATTTCTCCGAGCTGCATGAATACTTCGTCGCCGTCGCAGTCTTCCTCCGTGTTCCCGACCCTGGCCCGCCGTACGCTGATCACCGCGTTTGCCGCGGCCCCGGTCCTTCCCGCCCTGGCCCAGTTCCGCGTCGAAGTCTCCGGTGTGGGACTCACCCAGTTGCCCATCGCACTGGTGCCCTTCCGCGGCGAAGAGGCCTCTCCCCAGAAGATTTCCGCCATCGTCCAGGCCGATCTCGAGCGTAGCGGGCAATTCCGCGGCGTCGATGCATCCGGCCAATCCCTCGACGAGAACAGCCGTCCCGACCTGGCCCTGTGGCGCCAGCGCACGGCCGACTCGCTCGTGGCGGGCAGCGTCACCCGGCTGGCCGATGGCCGCTGGGATGTGCGCTTCCGTCTGTGGGACGTGGTGCGCGGCCAGGACCTGGGTGGCCAGAGCTACACCGTGCCCGAGGCCGACCTCCGCCTTGCCTCCCACCGGATCGCCGACTACGTCTACGAGAAGCTGACGGGCGACAAGGGCGTGTTCTCGACCCGCATCGCCTATGTCACGCGGGCCTCGGGCCGCTACACGCTGTGGGTGGCCGACGCAGACGGTGAGAACGCGCAGGCAGCACTCGCCAGCCCCGAGCCGATCATCTCCCCCGTGTGGTCGCCCAGCGGCGGCGAGCTGGCCTACGTGTCCTTCGAGTCGCGCAAGCCCGTGGTCTACGTGCACACCGTCGCCACCGGCCAGCGCCGCCTGGTCGCCAACTTCCGCGGCTCCAACAGCGCGCCGGCCTGGTCGCCCGACGGCCGCAGCCTGGCCGTGACGCTCAGCCGCGATGGCGGCTCGCAGCTCTACACCATTCCGGCCGCCGGGGGCGAACCCCGCCGGCTCACGCAGAGCAGCAGCATCGACACCGAGCCGACCTACACCGCCGACGGCAGTTCCATCTACTTCGTGAGCGACCGCGGCGGCGCACCGCAGATCTACAAGATGCCCGCCAGCGGCGGCGCACCGGTGCGGGTGACCTTCTCGGGGTCCTACAACATTTCTCCGGCCATCAGCCCCGACGGGCGGTGGTTGGCCTACATCTCGCGCGTCGGCGGAGCCTTCAAGCTCCACGTGATGGAACTCGCCACTGGCAGTGCCACGGCCATCACCGACACCGCGGCAGACGAAAGCCCCAGCTTCGCTCCCAACGGCAAGCTGATCGTCTATTCCACCCAGATTCAGGGAAGAGAAGCGCTGATGACCACGACCCTTGACGGAAAGATCAAGGCGCGACTGGCGGGGAAGGCGGGGGACATCCGGGAACCGGATTGGGGTCCCTTCCAGAAGCAATGATTTTTTGTCCGCACTGAGGAGTGTTCGTATGTTGAAGAAATCGATTTTTGCCCTTGCCTTCGTCGCCCTGGTGGCGGGTTGCTCGTCGGGTACCAAGCTGAATGAAACGCCGGTCAGCACCGCTGGCGGAACCGGCGGTGGCGCAGGTTCCGGCGCGGCCAGCGGCGTGGCGCCTGTCACCATCGACCCGAACGCGCAGACGCGCCAGGGTCCGGTGGGCGTGGCCCGGGTCATCTACTTCGACTTCGACAGCTACACGATCAAGCCTGAGTTCCAGCAACTCATCGATGGTCATGCGCGCTTCCTGAAGGCCAATCCCTCGCGCCGCATCTCCATCGAAGGTCACACCGATGACCTGGGTGGAAGCGAGTACAACCTGGCCCTGGGTCAGAAGCGTTCCGAGGCTGTGCGCCGTGCGCTCACGCTGCTGGGCGTGAACGACAGCCAGATCGAGGCCGTCAGCTTCGGCAAGGAAAAGCCTGCGGTCCAAGGCACGAGCGAAGACGCCCGCGCCCAGAACCGTCGCGCTGAAATCGTGTACCGCTGATGCAGCGACTGCAGCACCTCGTGCGTCCGGCGGCCCTTGCGGCCGCTTTTCTGTGCGTGTCTGCGGCGTCCCACGCGGCGCTGTTCGAGGATGACGAGGCGCGCCGCGCCATCCTCGACCTGCGCCAGCGTGTCGAAACCGTGCGCCAGCAGTCCGAGAACACCACGCAGCGCCTGGCCGACGAGAACGGCCAGCTGCGTCGCAGCCTCGTCGACCTGCAGCAGCAGATCGACAACCTGCGCGGCGACCTGGCGCGCATGACGGGCCAGAACGAGCAGCTCACTCGCACGCTGACCGAGTTGCAACAGCGCCAGACCACCATCGACGACCGCCTGAAGCAGAACGAGCCGCAGCAGGTGTCGGTCGACGGCAAGGAGTTCATGGCCGATCCGCGCGAGAAGGCCGACTTCGAAGCCGCGCTGGGCGTCTTCCGCTCCGGCCAGTTCCCGCAGGCCCAGTCGGCCTTCGCGGACTTCGTCAAGCGCTACCCGCGCAGCGGCTACAACCCGTCCGCGCTGTTCTGGCTGGGCAACGCACAGTACGCCACGCGCAACTACACCGAGGCCGTCGCCAACTTCCGCTCCATGCTCTCGCTGGCGCCGGACCATGCCAAGGCCCCCGAGGCCGTGCTGTCCATCGCCAACTGCCAGATCGAACTGAAGGACACGCGCGCTGCCCGCCGCACGCTGGAAGACCTGGTCAAGGCCTATCCGCAGTCCGAGGCGGCCACGGCGGCACGCGAACGCCTGTCGCGCCTGCGTTGAACGCGGTCGTGACCCCGCCGCCGTACCTGCAGGACGACGCCCTGCCGTCCGAGGCGGACGTCGCCCGGCGCTTTGGCGGCATGGAGCGGCTGTACGGCGTCCAGGGCGCCGCGGCGGTGCGCCAGGCCCATGTGGTGGTGGTCGGCATCGGTGGCGTCGGCTCCTGGGCGGCCGAGGCGCTCGCCCGAAGTGGCGTCGGTGCGCTGACGCTCATCGACATGGACCATGTGGCCGAGTCCAACATCAACCGCCAGATCCATGCGCTCGACGACACCGTCGGCCAGGCCAAGGTGCTGGCCATGCAGGAGCGCATCCGTCACATCCATCCGCATTGCCGCGTCGCGCCCGTGGATGAGTTCGTGACGGTGGACAACTGGTTGCCGCTGATCGAGCAGGCCGGGCAGGCGCTCGGCCCCGTCACTGCCGTACTGGACGCCTGCGACCAGATGTCGGCCAAGACGGCCATGGCGGCCTGGGCGCTGGCTCAGGGGCGGCAGGTGTCGTTCATCACCGTGGGCGCGGCCGGCGGCAAGCGGCACGCGCAGCGCGTCGAGGTCGAGGACTTGGCCCTGGCCACGCACGATCCGCTGATGGCGCAGTTGCGGCAGCGGCTGCGCAAGCATCACGGTGCGCGGCGCGACGGCAAGCCGATCGGCCTAACCTGTGTCTTCAGCCGCGAGCCGGTGGCGCCGCCCGATGCGTCCTGCGCTATAGAGGGCGACGGCTCGCTCAACTGCCACGGCTATGGTTCGATGGTCAGCGTCACCGCCACCTTCGGTCTGTGTGCATCAGGATGGCTGATCGACAAGATTTCACAGAAATCCACGCTATACTCATAGGCTTTGCTGCACATCGCACAGCACTGCGAACGTGAAGCGGGACGTTAGCTCAGTTGGTAGAGCAGCGGACTTTTAATCCGTTGGTCGCAGGTTCGAATCCTGCACGTCCTACCAGTCATTTTTCGCTTTTGAGTCAACGACCTAGAGCAAACAAAAGGCCCGCCATGTGCGGGCCTTTTTGTTGCCTACTTCTCTGATGTAGGCGCATGAGGCACTAGAGGCGGTGCCTTGCCGGGCGCGATCCTCGGCAACAATGTGCCCAAGACTAGGAGCGAGACTATGGGCGGACCCCACTTGATCGCCACCCGCGCGGCGGGTCGGCTGGGCACATGCAACATATGCGGCGCTTACGAAGAGATGACGGAGGATCACGTGCCTCCTAAGTCCTGCTATCGGCCTTCTCAAATGGAGCTAAGGACAATTCACGCGCGGGTTTCGGTGGAAAAATTCGCGGGTAGCCCTGGCCCGAGAAAATCGCAGAACGGAATAAAGTTCAAGACCCTATGCCGGCGCTGCAATAACGAACTGCTCGGCTTAAATTACGATCCTGAGCTAGTGAAATTCGTAAACGCCATTTCGGCATTTCTTAGAACCGAAATAACGTTACCGGAGGAAGTCGGGATTGAAATACGGCCTCAGTATTTCATGCGCGCAGTGCTTGGTCACCTTGCGGCTGTGGGGGTGGACAGGTATTTGAAAGGCGACGATACCGAGCCTTTTAAAGAGTACATGCTAGATATTAGCAAGCCCCTACCAGAGGGGTTTAAGTTCTTTTACTGGCTCTATACTGAAAAAAATCATGTCTTGATCCGTGATGCCGGCATGATCGCCGGTACCGAGCCGGTAATTTTTTGGCTGCTCAAGTTTTTTCCAATTGCCTTTTTTATCACTCGCTCCGGATCAGTTCCACGGTGGCGCGCTCCCGTACTTTCTCTTGATCCTTGGCGCAATCTTGGGGCAGAAGATATCTGCACAGTCCCGGTTCGGCTTACGCCCATCCCCCACCCGTTGTGGCCCGAGACTCCCACCCACGGCTCCGATGCCATCATGTATTCTCGGGATGCATACGAAGTCGCCGCGGTGGCATCTAGGCCGAAGCTGCTGAATTTTCGGCGTCGCTAGGCTTGCTCCGCAAGCGGAGGAGCGGCCGGCCCTCCTCGTCGTGGGCCAATTCGTCGATATTCAGCAGCTGGATATTGGCTGCGGCAGAAATCCAAAGCCAGGAAGTTGATCGCCTCCACAATCTCGCGAGCTTCGGGGCGGTGTTTGAGGCAGTAGGTTTGAAAGTTCATGGGCCCCACTATGCGCGGCGGGCAGGCGCTTGGAAAGCCAATCCTGAGTGTGGTTCGTGTGAAATGGCCTGGCGCAAATGCTGAATTAGGCCGGTGCTTGTCTTGCGCAATTGATAAATCAGCCATGCGCACCGAATGGCAGTGCGGCGGAATCGACCGAATTCCAGTTTTCGCATTTGCTCAAACCGCGGCCTAAAAGATGCTCTACTTGACAGCGGCGTCAAATAGACGCTAGGGATGCTCTTTACGAATGCGCGCGCCGTGGGCATCTGCGGAGTCGGGCGATCTGCGTCGTTGCAAATGCTCGCAATAGCCGGGCTATTGCTGCGCTTTGCGCCTCGCAGCTCATCCCGATCCGCAGCGCCCACTTGCCGCTCGATTCGTAAAGAGCATCCCTAGCCGACGCGCCGAGCCGAGCTGAGCCGAGAAAGCAACTTGGAGAGGTTATCCGCATCGTTCGCCGTGGCCGCGTTGATGGCGCCCGTGGTGCCACCGGGCAGCGAGATATTGACCATGTGCGTGGTGCTGCCGCCGCTGGCTGATGGTGCGGCGGGCGTGGTACTGGTGGCCGGGTTGAACAGTAGCCCTCGGCCGCCCGCTGCAGCGCCTAGCTGATGGTGCCGCTGTACTTCCGTTGGCCGGGGCTGCCGTAGAAGGTCACCTTGCCGGTGGGGTCCGCGAACTCGAGCGCGAGTTTCTTCGCGGCCGTGTCGTCGTTGACACCGGCGCTTTCAAGAAGTTGTAGATGCCTGTGAGCGTGGTGAGCTTGCCGCCGGCGCTGATCGTTGCGCCGGTTTTGGCGGTGGACAACCCTGACTTATCCCGGCCGAGCCGCTCATCTTCCAGCGCCTGGCGACGCGCCTCCAATTGGTTGCGCTGCTCCTGCAGGGAGATTTAACGCTCCAGCCCATCGAGGCGGTCATGATCGGAGTTTGCGAGCGCGCAAAACTTGCCGGCAAGGATCTCGGCCTTCTGGGCTTGCAGATCCTTGAGGTCGGCGCCCTTTCGCGACGCCTCAATGGATGCCTTCTTTTCTGCAGTGAGCGTGCCATCCTCCTGCGCCGCGCGCTCGGCTGCGTCAGAGGCTTCCCGGATGGCTGGGCCTCGCGCCGGGTACTCCTCGCCTCCCGAGCCTGCGCATGCGTCACGGCTGTCTGCGCTTGGGCGACCACCTTTGCGTCGCCCTGGGGCTGCGCGCCCTCCTGCGCCGACGGTGCGCGCTTTGGTCGAGGCGGACCGCAGTCTGCACGGTCCGGCCGGCGAGTTGCTTGCGACATTCCGAAAAATCATCGGTCGGCGAAGGCAAGCTGCTTCAATTAAAAGCTCCCAGGTTATTGCGCTACTGAATAGCTGCCATCATTTAAATGGATGATGACGGGCGCTTGGAATGCATAAAAAATTGCCGCTGCTAAAAACAAATAATTTTTGTGTATAAGACAATAGTCGGCTTGTCGTTGTGCAATAGGTCCAAGCGAATTTCCTAAAGGTATTAAAATGCACGAATTTCTTTCGAATCTCTTAAAGACTTCAGCTCCTGGCACGGTCATTCTTACTACACTTAATTTCATCGTCGTCGTTTCTCTGCTTTGGCATCTTACCGCGAAGGTCGCCGGAGCGGCGGGAAACCAAGCTGCCACTAATATTAATAGATTAATTGCTATTATCGGGGGGCTGTGCGGATTAATAATAGGTTTCGCCCTATCTCCATTTTCGGGCGCGGAGCTTAAGCAGTTTCGATTTATTGCTGGATTAGTATCTGCATTTTTATCAGGTTATGTTCTAAGTAAATTAGATAGATTTCTGGAAAATGCACTTTTCCCGGTCGATGCCCCGAACCATAACTCCTGGGCGAGATTGGGGTTGTTTGTCGCGGCCTTTCTTCTGGTGTCTTCTACCGTCTTCTTGAGCAGACTTTATGCGTTTCGTGGCTTTAATGCTTAGCTATTGAAGCTAAGTTTCTTGTACTGCAGCTACTTTAGTGCTCTGTCATTAGCATTTCAGAAGAGCATCCGTAACGGTAATGGCCTGCCTGGGGGCAAGAACACTCTGACCCGTTGCGCGATCTTCCAGAGTGCGGGGAGAAATCGCACCCCTAGCGGCCGGCACGTTACGTTACGTTACGTTACGGAACACGCATTGGGCCAGTGTTGGTCCGGCTAAAAATTGGGCCGTCTTTTACCCCGTGGTTGCAGGTTCTATCCTGCACGTGTACAGATTAATTTTCTCTTGCGCCTCAGCAATCCAATGCCTAATCCGTGAGGCTTTTTGCTACGTAAGTCTTGCAAACGCGCGGCAATCCCAGCCCCTACCGCTCCGCCGCCAACTCGATCATCTCCGTCGTCATCTGCTCCTGCCGCGCTTGCCGATAGGCGGCCTCGACCTCGTTCCTGCGGCGCTGCAGGTTGCTGCGGGCCTGGGCCATGGCCTGCATGCGCGCGGCGGCCTCGGCCTCCAGGCCGCGCATCAGGGCACGCGCCACGGCGGCGAAGAGCGCCTCCTGCAGCAGCGAGGCCATCAGCACGGCCGGGGCCAGGGTCATCAGAGGTGGTTCCATGCCTTGCGCCGGGGGCACGGGTTCGGGCGGGAAGAGCCGCACAGCCGCTGGCGCGTGGCCGGCTGCGGGCAGGCCGGCGATGGCATGGATGGGCCCTGGGTGCTCGACGGCCTGCGAGATCAGGGCGGCGGTCACCTCGCTGGCCAGGGCGGGAATTGCCGCTGGATGTGCGGGCAGGTCCGTGGACCACAGCGGCCGTCGTCCGTGGTCAAGGAGTGCCTGCACGGTCCGGCGGCCCACCACCAGCAGACCCGTGTCCGGTGCCAGCGCCTGCAGCGTCGCCGCGGCCACACGCTGCGGATACGCGCCCGCAAAGCCCTGCGACGCGCCGATCACCAGCAGCAGGCCTGGCCCAGCCGGCGTCGTGGCCGCCACTTGTGGCGCCGCCAGGCGCGCCATGGCGCGGCGTGTCGTGAGCGCATGGGCCTCGATGGCGGGCAGCGCACTGCGAGCGGCGGCCGACTGTCCCGAGGCGATGGCGCGCAGGGCGCCCACCACGTCGTCGATCTGGTCCAGGCCGGCCAGTCGCCGCCGCAGTTCCTCGGGGCGAGCGGTCATCGCAAGGCCTGGTGCACCAGTTCGACGAGCAGCGTACGCGTGGTGGTATCCAACGCGTCGGGTTGGGCGCGCAGCGCCTGCAGCCGGGGTTCCGCGTCCACGCAGGCCGGGAGTGCGGCCTTGAGGGTCTGCAACCGTCCCGGCTCCACGGCGTCCAGCACGCCAGCGTCCAGGGCCGCCAGCAGGGCGATCTGCGCGACCACCGGCAGAGGCGCGAAGCGGTCCTGCGCAAGCAGCGCTGCGATGCGCTCGCCGCGCACCATGCGGGCCTTCATCGCGTCGTCGCCGAAGCCACCGAAGCGGGCGAACATCTTCATCTCCAGGTACTGGGCATAGTCCAGGCGCAGCCGTCCCGCCACGGCCTTGAGCGCGCCCCATTGCGCCTTGCCGCCGACGCGGCTGACCGACAGCCCGATGTCCACGGCCGGCCGCTGGTTGGCGGCGAAGAGCACTTCCGAGGTCACGATCTGCCCGTCGGCGATGGAGATCAGGTTGGTCGGGATATAGGCGGAGAGGTTGCCCGACTCGATCTCCGCAATCGGCAGCGCGGTGAGCGAGCCCCCGCCGCGCGCGGCCGACAGCTTGGCCGAACGCTCCAGCAGGCGGGCATGCAGGTAGAAGATATCGCCCGGGTAGGCCTCGCGGCCCGGCGGCTGGTGCGAGAGCAGGGCGAGCTCGCGGTGGGTGGCGGCATGGCGCGTGAGGTCGTCGTAGACGATGAGCACATGCTGCCCGCGGTCACGAAACCACTCGGCCATGGACGTCGCAGCGAAGGGCGCCAGCCACTGCAGCCCGGGCTGGGCCGTGGCTTCGGCGACGACGAAAAGCGTGCGCGCCAGCGCGCCGCGCGCCCGCACCGCCTCGATCACGCGCCGCACCGAGGACATACGCTGGCCGATGGCCACGTAAACCGAGATGACGTCGCCGCCCGCCTGCGCGATCAGGGCGTCGACGGCGATGGAGGTCTTGCCCGTCTGCCGCTCGCCGATGATCAGCTCGCGCTGGCCCCGGCCGATGGCGAAGAGCGCATCGACCACCAGCAGGCCGGTGGCGACGGGCTCGCTGACGAAGTCGCGGTCGATGATGGCCGGCGCCGGCCGCTCGGCGGGCAGGTGCTCGTCGCACTGCGGGGCCGGCAGGCCATCGAGCGGCCGGCCCAGCGGGTCGAGCACCCGGCCCAGCAGCGCGGGGCCGACCGGCACCGACGCGAGTTCGCCGCTGCGGGTCACGCGCGCCCCTGCGGCGATGCCGTCCATCGGATCCATGAAGGCGATGTGCAGCCGGTCTTCTTCGAGCGTGAGCACGAAGCCGCGGGCGCCGTTGTCGAACAGCACCACCTCGTTGAGCTGCGCGCCGGGCAGGCCGGTCACCGTGGCCAAGCCATCGGCGATGGCGCCGACGGTGCCGTGCTCCTCCACGCCGGGGCCGAGCACGGCGGCGTCGATGCGCGACTGCAGTGCGGCCAGTTGCGGGTCAATCGGTGACGGTGTCATCGCGCATCGCCTCGGCGATCCGTTCCAGGTCATGGGCCAGCGAGTTGCGCACGGCGCCGGTGTCCGAGCACAGCTCCAGGCCTGCGATGAGCGTCGGGTCCATCGTCGGGGCGGGCAGCGCCTCGCCGAGCCAGGGCGCGAGCGCCTGGCGGGCGGCCTGCCATTCGATGTCGGTCAGTGGCCGCGGCGCCACCAGCTGCAGGTGCCCGCCGGCCAGCAGGGCCTGCCGCTCGGCGTCGGGCATGGACCGGAGCGCATCGGCCAGCCGCCGCGCGTAGCCCTCGGCCGCCACCGGTTGCGCGCCCAGCGCACGCGTGGCGATGCCTGCGGCCAGCGTGCGGGCATGTTCCCAATTGCGCCGCTCGCGGGCAGCGGCGTCCCGTTCGGCGGCTGCGCGGCCTTCGGCCACGATGCGGGCCGCCTCGGCACGGGCCTGCGTCAGCAGTTCCGTGCGCCGCGCCTGGGCCTCGGCCTGCGCCGTGGCCAGCAGCTGCTGCCGCGCGTCGAGCGTGGCCTGCGTCTCGGCCCGGGCCTGCAGTGCCGCGGTTTCGGCCTGCGCCTTTGCCTCGCCGGCGGCCTGCACGGCGGCGGCGGTCTGGGCCTGCCGCCGCGCGATCACATCGGCCAGCGGCCGGAACAGGAAGCGCTGAAGGATCGCCAGCAGCACCACCACGTTCACCAGCTGGAACGCGAAGGTGGTCCAGTGGAAGTTCATCGCACGAAGGGGTTGGCGAAGAGCAGCAGCAGCGCCACCACCAGGCAGTAGATCGCCATCGTCTCGATCATGGCCAGACCCACGAACAGCGTGCGCGAGATGGCGCCGGCCGACTCGGGCTGGCGGGCGATGGCGTCGAGCGCGGCGGCCACGGCCCGGCCCTCGGCGAGGGCAGGGCCGATGGCGCCCAGGCCGACCGCGAAGGCAGCGGCGACGATGCTGACGATCTGGACGAGGTTATCCATGGGGAGGCTCCGGAGTGTCCTTGGGGGTCGGGGCGCCGGCTTCATTGACGGCCGAGCCGATGAAGACCAGCGCTAGCGTGGCGAAGATGTAGGCCTGCACGGCGCCGGTCAGCAGGTCGAGCGCGATCAGCGGAATGGGCACCAGCAGCCCGGCCAGCGCGCTGACGATGCCGACCACGAAGACGCCGCTCATCACATTGCCGAACAGGCGGACCATGAGCGAGAAGTGCCGCGTGACCTGCTCGACGAGGTTCAGCGGCAGCATCACCCATGTGGGATGGGTGAAGGTGGCGAGCCACCCGCGCAGGCCCAGGATGCGGATGCCCCACACCAGGCCGGCCACCAGCACCACGGCCGCCAGGGCAGCGTCGGTTTCCAGGTGGGCGGTGGGCGGCTCCACCCCCGGCAGCAGCGAGGACGCGTTCGCGCAGGCGATGAACAGCAGCAGCGTACCGATGAGCCCGCGGAAGCGACCCGGGTCGCCCGGGATGGCGTCGGCGATCTCGCCATCGAGCACCTCCACCACCATCTCCAATGCCGCCTGCACGCGGCCCGGCCGCAGGGACAGGCGCCGGGTGGCGAGGAAGGCACCCACGCCCAGCACGGCCATAACGCCCCAGGTGGTGGCCACGGGCCAGGTGATGTCCACCGACCCGATGCGAAAGGCCACGGCGGCGGTCAGGGGGTTGTCGATGTTCATGCGGTGCACCTCAGCGCAATGGCGCGTCCGCCCATCACTCCGGCCGCGGCAGCGAGCAACGCCGCCGCGCCAGCCCGCGCGCACAGCACCAGCAGGGTGACCAGGATCAGCCATCGCCCCACGTGCAGCGCGATGCCGACGGCCCGGCCAGCGAGCACCAGCCGCGTCACCTGCGCAAGACTGCGGAAGTGAAGCCAGCCCAGGGCCATGCCAGCCGTTGCGGCAAGCAGCCAGCCCATGCCGGCGGACGGATCGAAGGGGAAGAGGGTCATTGCTCGTGCATCCAACGCAGTGCCAGCCACAGGCCGAGGCCGGCCCCCGCCATCAGCAGCGCGGCCGCCAGCGTGATGCCGGAGCCCAGCCAGCGGTCCAGCCGGTGACCCAGCCACAGGCCGGCCAGGGTGGGCAGCACGATCAGCCAGCCCAGCACGCCGATCTGGCCGAAGCGCCGGGCCAGCGAGGGCTCCGGGTCGCGCTGCCCCGCCTGCTCGCGGGCCTGGGCACGTCGGGCCGCGGCCTGCTGGGGGTCCTCGGGCGTCGGCTGTGCATGAACACCCTCTCCCCTCGCGGGAGAGGGCCGGGGAGAGGGGGCAACGCCCCAGGCAGCACGCGATGGTGAGGTGTCGCGCGCAGCTCCGCTTCCCGAGGCCTCTCCCGTGAGGGGAGAGGCGCGGTCATTCGCGTGGACAGGACCTTCGCTCATCCTTCGGCCTCCGTCGACAGGCCCAGCGTGTCGCCGCCAGCACGCAGCTCGCGCATGAGTTGCCGGATGGCGCGGGCGTGCAGGCGCGTGTCCTGGCTGCGCGCACGCAGCAGCGCCTCGCGCGCCTCGGCGCGTTCGTGCGCGATGCGGGCCTGCAAGGCGCCCAGGTCATCGCCCACCGTCGCCTCCCGGCAGGCCACGCGCACGCTGCGTCCGCCTTCCACGCTGAACACGCCGCCGCGCAGCGCGCAGTAGTGCCAGGGGCCGTCGGCAGCGCGCCAGCGCAGCACGCCGGCCTCGATCACCGTCAGGAAGTCGGCATGGCCGGGCCGGACGCCGAAGTCGCCGGTGGCGTCCTCGGCACGCAGCGAGGCGACCTCGGGCTCGTCCAGCACGATGGCCAGCGGCGTGGTGATGGTCAGGTGCAGGGCCGCAGTCGTCGAGGGCGTGCCGGTGGCACCTGCGTCGGGTGCATCCGGCGACGGGACCATGCGTGTGTTCATGCCGCTTCCTTCGCGCCAGCCGGGGCGGCGGTGGGCGCCGTGCCGCGCCTGCGCTCGTCCTCGCGGGCGCGGGCCTCGTCCAGCGTGCCGATCATGTAGAGAGAGCGCTCGTCCCAGTCGTCGCAGTCGCCGGCCAGGATGGCCTGGCAGCCTGCAATGGTCTCGGCCACGGTGACGCTGCGGCCGGCCATGCCGGTGAAGGCGGCGGCCACGAAGAAGGGCTGCGTCAGAAAGCGCTGCAGGCGCCGGGCGCGGCCGACGAGGCGCTGCTCTTCCTGGCCCAACTCCTCCACGCCGAGCAGGGCGATCACGTCGCGCATCTCGTCGTAGTGCTCGATGAGTTCGCGCACCGCGGCCGCGGTCTGTGCATGGGCGGCGCCCACGATGGCCGGGTCCAGCAGCACGGAGGTGGTGCGCAGCGGGTCGATGGCCGGGTAGATGCCCTGGGCGGCCAGTTCGCGCGAGAGCACGACGGTCGAATCCATGTGCGCGCTCAGGGCCGCCACGGCCGGGTCGGTGAAGTCGTCGGCGGGCACGTACACGGCCTCGATGGCGGTGACGGCGGCCCGCGGACCGGAGGCGATGCGCTCCTGCAGGGCCGCGATCTCCGTGGCCAGTGTGGGCTGGTAGCCCACGCGCGAGGGCATGCGGCCCAGCAGGCCCGACACCTCGGCCCCGGCCTGGACGAAGCGGAACACGTTGTCCATGAGCAGCAGCACGTTGCGGCCCTCTTCATCGCGCACATGCTCGGCCATGGTCAGAGCCGCCAGCGGCACCCGCCAGCGTGCGCCCGGCGGCTCGTTCATCTGGCCGTAGACCAGCACCGTGCGGTCGAGCACGCCGTAGTTGCGCATGTCGTGCAGCATCTCGTGGCCCTCCCGCGAGCGCTCGCCCACGCCGGCGAAGACCGAGACGCCGTCGTAGCCGGCCACCATGGCATGGATGAGCTCAGTGACCAGCACCGTCTTGCCCACGCCTGCCCCGCCGAACATGGCCGCCTTGCCGCCCTGGGCCAGCGGCGCCAGCAGGTCCAGCACCTTGATGCCGGTGGCAAAGAGCTGAACGTCCGGCCGCTGGCCCGCCAGCGGCGGCGCCGGTTGGTGGATGGCGCGTCGGGGGGTATCGGCGGGCAACGCCAGGCCGCCGTCCCCCGGCTGGCCGAGCACGTCGAGCAGTCGCCCCAGGATGGCCGGCCCGACCGGCACCGTCAGCGGCGCGCCCGTGAGCCGTGCCCGCATCAGTCGCGAAAGGCCCTGGGTCGGTTGCAGGGCGATGGCGCGAAAGCGCCGGGCGTCCAGGTGCGACTGCACCTCGCACACCACGCCGGCACCCTCCGGATCGACGACCAGCGCCTCATGGATGCCGGGCGGGCCATCGTCGCAGTGCAGATCGACCACTGGGCCACGCACGGCCAGGACCTGCGCCCAGCGCCCGGAAGGCTCGGTGTCGTGAAGCAGGCGATCGTTCATGGGCGGCGCGATTCAGTTCGGCCATGCCCTCGAAGGAGCCGGGGAACATGGCGCCGATGGAGGCATCATGCGGCGAATCGGCCGCACCATGCTGCGCCGCAGCGCGATCCTTAGATATGGATCAAGAAAAAGGGCCGCGATGGACCAGCAGGCCGGCCAGCACCAGCATCAGCACGGCCAGCACCAGCGACAGCGCCTGCCAGAAGCGCACTGGATCGCGCTCGGCCAGCGGCAGCGGGCGGGCGCGCCGCTGCGCGGGGGTCGGCGCGCGCAGTTCGTGCAGCAGCTCCGACACCGCCTCCTGCCGCCGGACCGGCTGGGCGCTCAGCGCCTTCTGGAGCACGGCGTCCAGCCAGGCCGGCAGCTCGGGGCGGTGATGGCGCAGCGGCACGTAGCGCAGCCGCCGCAGGTCCTGGGGCTGCCGCACGCGTGCCGCGTCCAGCCCGTAGGGCAACTGGCCGGTGAGCATCTGATAGCCCAGCGCCGCCAGCGAGAAGAGATCGGAGCGGGCGCTGCCGCCCTGGCCGAGCAGGTATTCCGGTGCGATGTACTGCAGCGTGCCCTGCACATCCGCCGCGAGCGGGCCCCGGCCCTCCGCCAGGCCGGCCACATGGGCCGAGGCGAGGTCGATCAGCCGCGCGGTGCCGGCGCGGTCGATCATCACGTTCTCGGGCCGCAGGTCCTGGTGCAGCATCTCGCGGCCGTGCAGGGCCTGCAGGCCGCGGCCGATCTGGTCGAGCAGGGCCCGCACCTCGTCGAGCGAGGGGCGCGGATGGTCGATCATCCACTGGGCCAGGGTCTGGCCTTCCACGTACGCCATCGCCACGAAGAGATGGCGCCGCGCGCGCCGGCCCGGCCAGGCCTTGAGCACGTGCGGATGGTCGATGCGCCGGGCCACCCATTCCTCCAGCACGAAGCGGTCGAGCGCCTCGGCGTTCTCGCGCAGGTCCAGCGCGGGCACCTTCAGCGCCACCTGCGCGCCGCTCTCGTCGTCGGTCGCCAGCCAGACATGGCTGCGCGGGCCGACCTTGAGTTCGCGCACGAGCGTGAATCCTTCGAAGGCCATGCCCGGCGCAAGCGGCGGCGGCAGGGCCAGTCCTTCGCGGCTGAGCTGGGGCAGGGGCTGGCCGGGCGCGGGCAGGGTGTCGATGCGCAGCAGCAGCACGGTCGCGTCGTCCTCGCTGCCGCGCTCGCGGGCACGCCGGGTCAGCGTGGCGGCAGCGGCGTCGAAGTCGTCGGCATGCAGGCGCAGCGCCTCGTGCACGTCCGCCGCCGTGAGATGGGCATGCGCGCCATCGGTGGCCAGCAGGTAGACCTCGCCGGGCTCGGCTTCCCAGCGGCGGTAGTCGATCTCGACCTGGGCGTCGGCCCCGAGGGCCCGCGCCAGGTAGGACTCGGCGGAGGACACCTGCACGCGATGGTCCTCGGAGAGCGGCTCCAGCGTCGTCGCATGCAGCCGGTACAGCCGTGCGTCGCCCACATGCAGCAGATGCAGTTCGCGGCCCTTGAGCACCAGCGCCGTGAAGGTGCAGACATGGCCGCGGTCCTTGTCGAAGCGGGCGTCGCTGCGCATCGTCTGGGCATGCAGCCACGCATTGGTGGCGGCGATGACGCGCTGGCCCGCGCGCCGCACCGACCAGGCTTCGCTGGTGGCGTAGTAATCGGACAGGAAGGCACCAACGGCGGTCTGCGCCGCCTCCCGGCTCACCGGGCTGCTGCTGATGCCGTCGGCAATGGCCAGGGCGATGCCCTTTCCGGCCAGCAGGTGGCCGGTGGGCAGCATTGCGCCATGGAAGTCCTGGTTGTGCCCGCCGGGCGCGGCCAGCGAATGCTGGCCGAGGGTGATGCGCGGCAGCGCTTCCGAAGGTCCCGTCACGACGGCCGAGCGTCCTTCCGGGCTGCCATCGCGCTCAAGCCTGGGCGCGCTTGGGCGCCGTCTTGTAGTGCGTGGAGTAGAGCGTGGCACCGACGAAGGTCAGACCGCCGACCAGGTTGCCCAGCACGGTGGGGATCTCGTTCCAGATGAGGTAGTCCATCAGCGTGAAGTGGCCGCCCAGCAGCAGGCCCGACGGGAACAGGAACATGTTGACCACGCTGTGTTCGAAGCCCATGTAGAAGAACACCGTGATCGGCATCCACATGCCGATGGCCTTGCCCGACACCGAGGTGGACATCATGGCCGCCACCACGCCGGTCGAGACCATCCAGTTGCACATCACGCCGCGGATGAACAGCGTCAGCATGCCGGCGGCGCCATGGGCCGCGTAGCCCACCGTGCGGCCCTCGCCGATGTGGCCGATGCGCTGCCCGATGGCGTTGGGCGCTTCGGACCAGCCGAAGGTGAAGATGATGGCCATGAACACGGCCACCGTGAGCGCCCCGGCGAAGTTGCCCACGAAGACCAGCGACCAGTTGCGCATCACGCCGCCCCAGGTGGCGCCGGGGCGCTTGTCGAAGACGGCCAGCGGTGCCAGCGTGAACACGCCGGTCAGCAGGTCGAAGCCCATCAGGTACAGCATGATGAAGCCGACCGGGAAGAGCATGGCGCCGACGAGGGCGTTGCCGGTGTTGACGGTGATGGTGACGGCGAAGGCGGCCGCCAGCGCCAGGATGGCGCCGGCCATGTAGGAGCGGATCAGCGTGTCGCGCGTGGACATCAACAGCTTGGATTCACCAGCGTCGACCATCTTGGTGACGAACTCGGCAGGGGCAA
This sequence comes from Pseudacidovorax sp. DMC4, assembly GCF_056314265.1. Taxonomy (NCBI): domain Bacteria; kingdom Pseudomonadati; phylum Pseudomonadota; class Betaproteobacteria; order Burkholderiales; family Comamonadaceae; genus Pseudacidovorax; species Pseudacidovorax sp. DMC4. Next base: position 73,327 of record NZ_JBQUYR010000010.1, read on the forward strand.
GGTAGGCCATGGGATTCCTTTGGGGATCTTGAAGGGGAAAGGGAGTCAGGCGAGGGCGACGAGCACGCGGCCGCCCTCCACGCGCACCGCATGGGCGCGCACCGAGTGCTGGGGGGCTTCCAGGCACTCGCCGGTCGCCAGGTCGAAGTGGTTCTTGTAGAGCGGCGATGCGACGACGGTGCGGCCGCCCAGGCTGCCGGTGAGGCCGCGCGACAGCACGCTGGCGCCCGACTGCGGGTCGATGTTGTCGATGGCATGGAAGCGGTCGTCGCCGATGCGGAAGATGGCGACATGCCGGTCGTCGATGCGGGCGCAGACGCCCGTGTCGGGCAGGATGTCGGAGACGGCGCAGACGGCCGTCCATGCGGGCGTGAGGGTCGTGGTCATGGCGGGGCTCCTCAGGCGGGCGTGGCCTCGGTGGCGGTGGCGTCCGCTTCCCGGGCGGCGGGCGCGGCATCGGCCGTGCGCTCCTCGGCGCGGGCCGGGCGGATCTGCCCGCGCTCCTTCACGAAGACGATGCGCTCGTCCGGCAGCTCGCTGTTGACGAAGCTGCGGAAGCGGCTGCGCACGGCGGGGTCGGTCACTGCGGTCTTCCACTCGCACTGGTAGGTGTCGACCACGGCCTGCATCTGCGTCTCCAGCTCGGCGGCCAGGCCCAGGCTGTCCTCGATCAGCACCTTCTTCAGGTAGTCGAGCCCGCCTTCGAGGTTGTCGCGCCAGGTGCTGGTGCGCTGCAGCCGGTCGGCCGTGCGCACGTAGAACATCAGGAAGCGGTCGATGAGCGCGATGAGCTGCGGCTTGGAGAGGTCGCTGGCGATCAGTTCGGCATGGCGCGGCTTCATGCCGCCGTTGCCGCAGACGTAGAGGTTCCAGCCCTTGTCGGTGGCGATCACACCCACGTCCTTGCCCTGCGCCTCGGCGCATTCGCGGGTGCAGCCGGAAACGCCGAACTTGATCTTGTGCGGCGCGCGCAGGCCCTTGTAGCGGTTCTCCAGCTCGACGGCCAGGCCCACCGAATCCTGCACGCCGTAGCGGCACCAGGTGCTGCCCACGCAGCTCTTCACTGTGCGCAGGGACTTGCCGTAGGCATGGCCGCTCTCGAAGCCGGCGGCGATCAGTTCTTCCCAGATCAGGGGCAGTTGCTCCAGCCGGGCGCCGAACATGTCGACCCGCGCGCCGCCCGTGACCTTGGTGTAGAGGCCGTACTTCTTGGCCACCTGGCCGACGGCGATCAGGCCGTCGGGCGTGACCTCGCCGCCGGGCATGCGCGGCACGACGGAATAGGTGCCGTCCTTCTGGATGTTGCCCAGGAAGTAGTCGTTGCTGTCCTGCAGCTTGGCCAGCTCGGGCTTGAGCACGAAGTCGTTCCAGCACGAGGCCAGGATGCTGGCCGCCGTCGGCTTGCAGATGTCGCAGCCCAGGCCGTTGCCGTGCTTGGCCAGCAGTTCGTCGAAGGTCTTGATGCCGCCCACGCGCACCAGGTGGTACAGCTCCTGCCGCGAATGCGGGAAGTGTTCGCACAGGTGGTTGTTGACGGCCAGGCCGCGGCGGCTCATCTCGGCCTTCATCACCTGCGTGACCAGCGGCACGCAGCCGCCGCAGGTGGCGCCGGCCTTGGTGCAGGCCTTGAGCTGGCCGATGGTGCAGGCGCCTTCGCCCACCGCGGCGCAGATCTGGCCCTTGCTCACGTTGTTGCAGGAGCAGATCTGCGCCGTGTCCGGCAGTGCGTCTACGCCCAGCCCCGGCTTGGCCTGGCCTTCGCTGGAGGGCAGGATCAGGAACTCGGGCGATTCGGGCAGGGCGATGCCATTGAGCGCCATCTGCAGCAGCGTGCCGTACTCGTCGGCATTGCCCACGAGCACGGCGCCCAGCAGCTTGGTGCCGTCGGCGCTCACCACGATCTTCTTGTAGACCTGCTTGATCTCGTCCACGTACTGGAAGCTGCGCGCGCCCGGCGTGCGACCGTGGGCATCGCCGATGCTGGCCACGTCCACGCCCATCAGCTTGAGCTTGGTGCTCATGTCGGCACCAGCGAAGGCGGCCTCGGCATCGCCGGCCAGATGGCGCGCGGCGACGCGGGCCATCTCGTAGCCGGGCGCGACCAGGCCATAGAGCTGCTCGTTCCAGGAGGCGCATTCGCCGATGGCGTAGATGTTTCGGTCGGCGCTGCGGCAGTGGGCGTCCACGGCGACGCCGCCGCGCGGCCCGACGGCCAGCGCGCTTTGGCGGGCGAGGGCGTCCTGTGGCCGGATGCCGGCAGAGAACACGATCATGTCGGTCTCCAGCCAGGTGCCATCCGAAAAGACCATGCGGTGCCGGGCGGTAGCGCCGTCGGTGATCTCCACCGTGTTGCGGCCGGTGTGCACCTGCACGCCCAACGCTTCGATCTTGCTGCGCAGCACGCGGCCCCCGCCTTCGTCCACCTGCACCGCCATCAGTCGCGGGGCGAACTCGACGACATGGGTTTCCAGGCCGAGGTCGCGCAGCGCCTTGGCGCATTCCAGGCCCAGCAGGCCGCCGCCCACCACCACGCCGGTCTTCGACTTGGCGCCGGAGGCCTTCATGCCCTCCAGGTCCTCGATGGTGCGGTAGACATGGCAGTGTGGCCGTTCGCGGCCCGGCACCGGCGGCACGAAGGGCACCGAGCCGGTGGCCAGCACCAGCTTGTCGTAGGGCAGCACTTCGCCATCGGCGGTGGTGACCGTGTTGTTGCGCCGCTCGATGGCCACCGCGCGGGTGCCCAGGCGCAACGAGAAGCCGCTGCGCTCGAAGAAGCCGGCTTCGACCAGTGACAGCTGCTCAGCCGTCTTGCCGCTGAAGAACTCGGACAGGTGCACGCGGTCGTAGGCCGGCCGCGGCTCTTCGCACAGCACGGTGACTTCGGCCTCGGCGAGGGGTGAGCTGGCGAGCTCTTCGAGGAACTTGTGGCCGACCATGCCGTGGCCAACAACGATGATTTTCATGAGGGGGTCCTGCGCGCACCCTGCGGGGGCGGGAGGATCGCCTTGGCCAGCCACCGAAGTGCCGGACGAGGCGCCGCCGCCAGAGCGAGGTGCAGATCGTGTGGGAACAACCGTGCAGCAGGCGCCGACAGTGGCACCGCTTGCGCGGGGTTCCGCCGACATTGGCGGGGGCGCTGGAGCCGCAACGGCGGCATTGCCGGGGCTCCGGCTCAGTTCACGCAAGCTCCGTGCCAAAGAAAAAGCCCCCGATGACGGGGGCTTGGCGCTTGCGGCGGGCTTGGATGCCCCGCCGTGGGTCGCGCGGCGCACCAAGCTGGGTGAAGCCGGACGTCGAAGCTGCGCGCTAGAAAGGCAGGCCGACGTAGTTCTCCGCCAGTACGCCCTTGGCGCGCTCCGAGGAGAGCAGGTAGTCCAGCTCCGTGCGCTGCAGCGCGATGTCGTAGCCGCTGTTCTGCGGGAAGGTGTGAAGCATCGTCGTCATCCACCACGAGAAGCGCTGCGCCTTCCACACGCGCGCCAGGGCCTTGGCCGAATACTGGTCGAGGCCGCTGGAGTCGCCCTTGAGGTAGTGGTCCACCATCGCGTGATAGAGGTAGTGGATGTCGGACGCGGCGGTGTTCAGGCCGCGTGCGCCCGTGGGCGGCACGATGTGGGCGGCGTCGCCGGCCAGGAAGAGCCGGCCCCAGCGCATCGGCTCGGCCACGAAGGAACGCAGCGGGGCGATGGACTTCTCGATGGACGGCCCCGTCTGCAGGCGGCCCGCCACCTCGGCCGGCAGGCGACGCTGCAACTCGGCCCAGAACAGCTCGTCGCTCCAGGCCTCCACCGTGTCGGTGAGGGGAACCTGAATGTAATAGCGGCTCAGCACCTGCGAGCGCATGGAGCACAGCGCGAAGCCGCGCTCGTGCCGCGCATAGATCAGCTCCGGCGAAACGGGCTTGGTGCGCGAGAGCACGCCCAGCCAGCCGAAGGGGTAGACCTTCTCGTACTCGCGCAGCACATCCGCCGGGATCGACTTGCGGCTGACGCCGTGGAAACCGTCCGCACCGATGACGAAGTCGCAGTCGATGCGGATCACGTCGTCGCCCTTGCGGTAGCTGACCCAGGGCGCGTCGGTGTCCAGATCGTGCGGCTGGACGTCCTGCGCGTCATGCACCACCTGGCCCTTCGCGCGGTCGCGCGCTTCGTACAGGTCGCGTGTCAGTTCGGTCTGGCCATAGACCACCACCGACTGACCGCCCGAATACTTGTGCAGGTCGATGCGATCCAGCTGGCCGTCGTGGGAGATGAAGAAGCCGTGGTGGATCTCGCCCTCGCGGTCCATGCGTTCGCCGCACTGGGCTTCGCGCATCAACTCGGCAAAGCCATGCTCCAGCACGCCAGCGCGGATGCGCGCCAGCACGTAGTCGCGGCTGTGCTTTTCGAGCACCACGTTGCGGATGCCCTTGAGATCGAGCAGTTGGGACAGCAGCAGGCCGGAAGGGCCACCGCCAATGATGCAGACCTGGGTTTTCATGGATGCAGTCTCCTGGTTGGAACGGTCGCCAGCCCTCGCCGGCTGGTCCGAATCTTGGCGCTGCATCGCCCCCGCCGGAATGGATCGAACGCGTCCGGACTTGTACGATTCGAACATCATGCATGCTCCAGGCGCCAAGGCTCCCGCCATCCGTTCCTATGCGCTCTTCGGCGAGGCGGGCGACCTGCCCGACCTGCTGCACTGCGAGACCATCGCCGCCCGCTCCGTCCTGCACGACTGGGAACTGGCCCGCCATCGCCACCATCGGCTGCACCAGCTGCTGTGGTTGCAGGAAGGGCAGGGCACGGCCTGGCTGGAAGCCGGCCCGGCGCCGCTGGGCCGCCACACGCTGGTGAACGTGCCGACCGGCGAGGTCCACGCATTTGCCTTCTCTCCAGGCACGCAGGGTTGGGTTGTGAGCCTGCCGGACGAACTGGTGGACGCCCAACTGGCTGCGATTCCCGAGGCGCGTTCGTTGCTCTCGCGCGCCTCGGCCCAGACCGTGGACAAGGCCAGCACAGCCACGCTCGGCACGCTGCTGGCCGCGCTCACCGAGGCCTTCGTGGCGCCCATGCATCCCGCGCGCGCCCTGGTGCTGCGGGGCCTGGGTACCGCCGTACTCGGTCTGGCGGCCCAGGCGCTGGGCGTGGCGCAGGCCGAGGCGGTGGACTTGGCTGGATCGCGCCTGCTGCGGCGCTTCGAATCCTTGCTCGAACGGCATTTCGCCTCTGGCTGGCGGGTAAGCGACTACGCGGCCGCGCTGGCCGTCACGCCGACCCATCTGAGCCGCGTGGCCCGCGCTGCCACGGGCCTGCCCATCTCCCGTCTGGTCGACGCCCGGCGCATGCGCGAAGCCCGGCGCCACCTGGCCTACACCACGGCCAGCGTGACCGCCGTGGGAGAGGCCTTGGGCTTCGACGATCCGGCGCATTTCAGCCGGGTCTTCGCGCGCACCTGCGGCTGCTCGCCGCGGGAGTTCCGGGCTCGCGTGAGCCAGCCGGCCACGGTCGGTGAGGCGGCTGCCCCCACGACGCCAGTGGCGTAGGCACGGGTCAAAAAGAAAAGGGCGCCAGAGGCGCCCACCGAAGGTCCGAGGTACCGCCGGCGTCAGCCGCCCGATGCCGGAGGCGTCGCGGCCGCGTCGGCACAGCCGCCTTGGCCCGCGCGCAGCCCGCGCGTGTCATTGCAGATGGTGCCCGAGGTGGTCCAGACCAGGTTCGCAGCGCCGTCGGCCTGGCTCGGCGTCAGCGTGACCGTGAGCGCCACGCCCCCCTTGGTGGTGGCGCCGGTCGTGGCGGTGATGACGCCATTGGTAATGCCGAAGTTGCTGGTGACATTCTTGGTGGCGGTGAAAGTCGACGGAATTCCGTTGGTTCCGGCATTGCAGCCGGTGAATGTCCCCAGGTCGGTGGCACAAGCGACCACCGAACCTTTCAATGGCGTCAATTCCGACAATGCCGCCGCGGCGCGGGCGCGCGAGGAATAGTCGGTGTATTGGGGAATGGCGATCGACGCGAGGATGCCCAGGACGGCAATGACGATCATCAGCTCGATGAGGGTGAAGCCCTGCGAGCGTGGGCGCGAATGACGAATATCCATGACAGATCAACTCCCTTTGAAATTCCGCTTCTGATTCTTGGAGCGGCGCTCAACAGGATATCAGCGGGATATTCGTCATCCATCGGTGCGAATGGATAAGAGCTTATTTTCTGCCAGAAATTTGGTCAAATTCCGCGAGCAATTAATTTGTGTTTATTTACGAATATTGATTGATCAAGAATCGGCCGCAGTCGCACGGCGTCGGGGCGCCGCGCGCCTGCGGGGATCACGCGTTCATGTCGAGCACGATGCGACCCTGGATCTGGCCCTTGTGCATGCGCGCGAACACGTCATTGATGTTCTCCAGCTTGTCGGTGGCCACGGTGGCATGCACCTGGCCGCGCGCGGCAAAGTCCAGCGCTTCCTGCAGGTCCAGCCGGGTGCCGACGATGGAGCCGCGCACCGTCACGCCGCGCAGCACCATGTCGAAGATGGGCAGCGGAAAGTCGCCCGGCGGCAGGCCGTTGAGCGAGACGGTGCCGCCGCGCCGCACCATGCCCAGGGCCTGCTCGAAGGCCTTGGGCGAGACGGCCGTCACCAGTGCCCCGTGTGCGCCGCCGATCTCCTTCTGCAGGTAGGCTGCCGGGTCGGTGGTCAAGGCATTGACGGTGACCGTGGCGCCCAGCGTGCGGGCCAGGGCCAGCTTGTCGTCGTCCACGTCCACGGCCGCCACGTTCAGGCCCATCGCGCGGGCGTACTGCACCGCCATGTGGCCCAGGCCGCCGATGCCGGAGATGACCACCCAGTCGCCCGGGCGCGTGTCGGTCACCTTCAGGCCCTTGTAGACGGTCACGCCCGCGCAGAGCACGGGCGCGATCTCCACGAAGCCGACCTCCTTCGGCAGGTGGCCGACGTAGTTGGGATCGGCCAGCGCGTAGTCGGCAAAGCCGCCGTTGACCGAATAGCCGGTGTTGCTCTGCGATTCGCACAGCGTCTCCCAGCCACCCAGGCAGTGGGTGCAGCAGCCGCAGGCCGAATGCAGCCAGGGCACGCCCACGCGGTCGCCTTCCTTCACATGCTTGACGTTGCGGCCGATGGCGGCCACGAAGCCCACGCCTTCATGCCCCGGGATGAAGGGCGGATTGGGTTTGACCGGCCAGTCGCCCTCAGCGGCATGCAGGTCGGTGTGGCACACGCCGGAAGCCTCGATCTTGACCAGGATCTGATCGTCGGCGGGCGTGGGGATTGGGACTTCCTCGATGGTCAGCGGCTGGCCGAAGGCGCGGACCACCGCGGCTTTCATGGTCTTCTGGGACATGCTCGATTCCTTCCACAACAAGAAGAGAAGAAGCCGCCCGCATCGGCCCGGTAGACGGGCGACGGGCGGCCGGGAACGCGGACGGGGCGTCCGCGTGGACAGGTGTCACCTTAGGCCTGCCCCGGGCGGGGCAGGATGACCCATGTCAAAAGAAGCCCAAGGGCTGCTGGCTGTAGCTGACCAGCAGGTTCTTGGTCTGCTGGTAGTGGTCGAGCATCATCTTGTGCGTCTCGCGGCCGATGCCCGACTGCTTGTAGCCGCCGAAGGCCGCGTGCGCGGGATAGGCGTGGTAGCAGTTGGTCCACACGCGGCCGGCCTCGATGCCGCGGCCCATGCGGAAGGCGCGTGCGCCATCGCGCGTCCACACACCGGCGCCCAGGCCGAAGAGCGTGTCGTTGGCGATCTCCAGCGCCTCTTCCTCGGTCTTGAAGGTGGTGACCGACAGCACCGGGCCGAAGATCTCCTCCTGGAAGATGCGCATCTTGTTGTGGCCCTTGAAGACCGTGGGCTCAACGTAGTACCCGCCGGCAAGGCCGCCATCGAAGGCCTTGCGGACGCCGCCGGTGAGGCATTGCGCGCCTTCCTGCAGGCCGATCTCGATGTACGACAGGATCTTGTCCAGTTGCTCCTGCGAGGCCTGGGCGCCGATCATGGTGGCCTTGTCCAGCGGGTTGCCCTGCTTGATCGCCTTGACGCGCTTCAGCGCCCGCTCCATGAAGGCGTCGTAGATCGACTCCTGGATGAGCGCGCGGCTGGGGCAGGTGCAGACCTCGCCCTGGTTGAGGGCGAACATCGCAAAGCCTTCGAGCGCCTTGTCGAAGTAGCCGTCGTCGGCCGACATCACGTCCTCGAAGAAGATGTTGGGGCTCTTGCCGCCCAGCTCCAGCGTGACCGGGATCAGGTTCTGGCTGGCGTACTGCATGATCAGCTTGCCCACCGGCGTCGAACCGGTGAAGGCGATCTTGGCGATGCGCTTGCTGGTGGCCAGGGCCTTGCCGGCCTCGGTGCCGAAGCCGTTGACCACGTTCAGCACGCCCGGCGGCAGCAGGTCGCCAACGAGTTCCATCAGCACCAGGATCGAGGCGGGCGTCTGCTCGGCGGGCTTGAGCACGATGCAGTTGCCGGCGGCCAGCGCCGGGGCCAGCTTCCAGGCGGCCATCAGCAGCGGGAAGTTCCACGGAATGATCTGGCCGACGACGCCCAGCGGCTCGTGGAAGTGGTAGGCCATCGTGTCGTGGTCCACCTCGGCGATGCTGCCTTCCTGGGCGCGCACGCAGCTGGCGAAGTAGCGGAAATGGTCCACGGCCAGCGGCAGGTCGGCCGCCAACGTCTCGCGCAGCGGCTTGCCGTTGTCGATGGTCTCGGCCACGGCCAGGGTCAGCAGGTTGGCCTCCATGCGGTCGGCGATCCTGAGCAGCACGTTGGCGCGATCGGTGGCCGAGGTGCGGCCCCAGGCCTTCTTGGCGGCATGGGCGGCGTCCAGGGCGGCCTCGATGTCCTTGTCGTTGGAGCGCGGGATGGCGCAGAACACCTGGCCGTCGATGGGCGAGACGTTCTCGAAGTACTGCCCGTCCACCGGCGCCGCCCAGCGGCCGCCGATGTAGTTGCCGTACTGCTTCTTGAAGGGGTTGGCCACGCCGAGGTGGGCGATGTCTGCCATGTCCATGGTGCTTGTCTCCGGTTGGGTTGCCGCGCCGGGGTGGGCGGTGTGCTTGTGGGGCAAGCCATGTGCCAGCGCGGACGGCGCGGGTGTTTCTGGAAAAAAACCCTTCAAAGACAGCCACTTGGCTGCAAGTCGCCCGCCGGCGCGCAGCCGTGCCCCTGTTCGCCCGGTGTGCCGCAATGGCACAGCTGTGGCGTAGCGGCACACCCCGTGGCAGCATGGCGGGCTTCCTGCGGGGCGTCTCCGCGCCCGCATCACGTCTTTCCCTCGCCTTCGGGCGCACTCCCATGTCCCTCATCCAGATCCGCAAGCGCGGCCTCACCATCGAGACCACCTACCACGAGGGCGGCCCGGCGCCCGCGCAGCCGCTGAAGCTGGCGGCCGCCTGCGCGGTGATCCAGAACCCCTATGCCGGCCGCTACGAAGCCGACCTGATGCCCTTCATGGCCGAGCTGCGCGCCCTGGGCACCGAGCTGGCCACGGAGCTTGTGGATGCCCTGGGCGGCAAGGACAAGGTCGAGGTCTACAGCAAGGCCGCCATCGTCGGCATCGACGGCGAGATGGAGCATGGCGCCGTCTGGCACGAGGCCGGCGGCTGGGCGATGCGCGAAGTGCTGGGCCAGCCCAAGGCCATGGTGCCGGCCAACAAGGCGGTGGCCGTGGCGGGCTACCGCCTGATGGTGCCGGTGCACTACATCCACGCCTCCTACGTCCGCAGCCACTTCAACAGCATCGAGGTCGGCATGCAGGACGCCCCGCGCCCGCGAGAGATCCTGTTCGCACTGGTGATGGGCACCGGCGGGCGCGTGCATTCGCGCCTGGGCGGGTTGCTCAAGGAGAACGTGGCTGTGAACGACGGCCAGCGCTGAGGCGCTGGCGTCGCGCGCGCGGTACCGGCCCGGCGCCGCGGCTCAGCTTCGCGCGGGCATGAAGGCCGTGGTGTCCGGGCGTCCTTCGACGAACAGCTGGGACGTCGCCGCTGCCGACTTCGCCAGCAGCCGGCCCTTGCGGTAGACCGCCAGCCGCGTGGCGCGCAGCCGGATCGCCTCCACCGGATCGCGCGCCTGCAGCAGCACGAAGCTGGCATCGCAGCCTGCCGCGATGCCGTAGCCCGGCAGGTGCATGAGGCGCGCCGCATTCGCGGTCACGGCCTCGAAGCACTGCTGGATGCCGGCTTGACTGGTCATCTGCGCCACATGCAGGCCCATGTGGGCCACCTCCAGCATGTCGCCCGAGCCCATGCCGTACCACGGGTCCATCACGCAGTCGTGGCCGAAGGCGACGTTCACGCCAGCCGCCATCAGCTCGGGCACGCGGGTCATGCCGCGGCGCTTGGGGTAGCTGTCGTGCCGGCCCTGCAGCGTGATGTTGATCAGCGGGTTGGCGATGACGCTGACGCCCGCCTCGGCGATCAGTGGCAGCAGCTTGCTCACGTAGTAGTTGTCCATGCTGTGCAGGGAGGTGCAGTGCGAGCCCGTCACGCGGCCCTGCAGCCCCAGGCGGTGCGCGTGGAAGGCCAGCGTCTCGATGTGGCGCGACAGCGGGTCGTCGGACTCGTCGCAGTGCATGTCGACCAGCTTGCCTTCTTCGGCGGCGATCTCGCACAGCAGGCGCACGCTCTCCGCACCGTCGGCCATGGTGCGCTCGAAATGCGGAATGCCGCCCACGATGTCCACGCCCTTGCGCAGCGCGCGGCGCAGGCTGTCGACGCCGCCGGCGGTGCGCAGCACGCCGTCCTGCGGAAAGGCCACCAGCTGCAGGTCGATGTAGGGCGCCACGCGGCGCCTGACCTCCAGCAGCGCATCGACGGCGAGCAGGCTGGGGTCGCTGGTGTCCACATGGCTGCGGATGGCCAGCAGGCCCTTGGCCGCCGCCCAGTCGCAGTAGGCGAGGGCGCGTTCGATCAGCGCCTCGGCCGTCAGCAGCGGCTTGAGCTCGCCCCACAGCGCGATGCCTTCGAGCAGCGTGCCGCTCTGGTTGACACGCGGCAGGCCGTAGCTGAGCGTGGCGTCCATGTGGAAATGCGGATCGCAGAAGGGCGGCGCCACCAGCAGGCCGCCGGCGTCCAGCGTCTCGTGGGCCGGCGAAGCGAGGCCGGTTGCCACCTCGACGATGCGGCCGTCCTGGACGGCGATGGACTGGCCGGTGCGGCCGTCGGGCAGGGTGGCGTGGGTGATGAGCAGGTCGAGCATGGGACGATCGGAAGACGGGGCGGGACAAGCGACGCAAGCGGCTTGCCAGCGTGGGCCCGGCTGTCGGATTCATGCAAGACAGCGCGGCGCGGGCTGCCTATTCTGGCCGGGCTTTCCTGCCCTCATTCACCCGGAGCATTCGACCATGCAGTTTGCCTACGCCATCTTCTACGTCCAGGACGTGGCTGCCACGCTCGACTTCTACGAGCGGGCTTTCTCTCAGCGCCGCCGCTTCCTCAGCCCCCAGGGCGACTACGGCGAGCTCGACACCGGCGGCACGGCCCTGGCCTTCGCCTCGCTCGGGCTGATGCGCAGCCTGGGCAAGTCGCCGCGGCCAGCCGAGCCTTCCGCGCCGAGTGGCGAAATCGCCTTCACGACGACGGACGTTCCGGCGGCCGTCGAACGCGCCTTGGCCGCCGGCGCGTCGCTGGTGCGTGCGCCGCAGACCATGCCCTGGGGCCAGACCATCGCCTATGTGCACGACGCCGACGGTGTGTTGGTGGAGTTGTGCACGCCCGTGGCGCCGCCGTCGCCGGATCAGTATCACGTCCACTGCCCTGGCCTGTCGCCCCGCGCGAGCCGCCGGTAGAGCACGTGCCGCTGCAGCGGATGGCCAGCCGGAACGGCCGGATGGTCGAAGTCGTCCTCCTCGTCGTGCGTCATGCCCAGGCGTGCCATCAGCGTACGGCTGCGCTGGTTGGCGACCGCCGTGAAGGCGACGATCTCGTCCAGGCCGAGTTCGTCGAAGCCGACCTGCAGTGCCAGGGCTGCGGCCTCTGCGGCCAAGCCACGGCCCCACCACGGCCGTGCGAGCCGCCAGCCGATCTCGACGCAAGGCGCGAAGGGCAGGGGCCACGCCGGCTGGTTCAGGCCGCACAGGCCGATGAAGGGGCCGTCGGCACCGGCGGCCGCCAATTCCACGGCCCAGAAGCCCCAGCCCTGTGCATCGATCAGGGCCTGGCAGCGCTGCGCCATGGCATCGCTCGCGGCGCGGTCCATGGCCGAGAGGAACCAGGCCATCGTCTGCGCGTCGGCGCTCATCGTGGCGAAGGGCGCCAGGTCGTCGGGCCGCCAGGGCCGCAGGCGCACGCGGGGGCCCTGGAGCCTGGCAGGGTCGATGGCGGTGCGCCGTGCGTCAGCCGTGGTCATGGAGCGAGCATACGGCGCGCCGCCGCTCGCCCATGCGGCGAAGGACTCATCAACGCTCGCCCTTGCGATAGGGCTTCATCAGGGCCTGCGGGTAGCTGGCCTTTCGCGCCACGAGCACCAGCGCCAGGATCGACAGCACATAGGGCAGCATCAGATAGACCTGATAGGGCAGGGCGGCATCGCCGGCCTGCTGCAGCCGCAGTTGCAGGGCATCGAAGAAGGCGAAGAGCAACGCACCCAGCAGCGCCTTGCCCGGCCGCCACGAGGCGAAGACCACCAGCGCCACGCAGATCCAGCCGCGGCCGTTGACCATGTTGAAGAAGAAGGCGTTGAAGGCCGACAGCGTGAGGAAGCTGCCCGCCACACCCATCAGGGCAGAACCGGCCACGATGGCGGCGGTGCGCGTGGCCGCCACCGACACGCCCTGGCTTTCTGCAGCCTGCGGGTTCTCGCCCACCATGCGCAGCGCGAGGCCTGCCGGCGTGCGGTAGAGCAGCCAGCCGACCAGCGGCACGAGCAGCAGGGCCAGCAGCGTCATCGGGGTCTGGGCATTCAACACCGGGATCGGCAGCCAGTCCATGGGCGCGAAGGGCGTGACGGTCGGCGGCGTGCTCACCTTGGGAAAACTCACCCGGTAGCCGTAGTAGGACAGCGAGGTCGCCAGCAGCGTGATGCCCAGCCCGCACACATGCTGCGACAGCGCCAGGCCCACGGTGAGCCAGGCATGCAGCAGGCCGAAGGCAGCGCCCACCAGAGCGGCGACCACGACGCCCATCCACAGCGGCGCGCCGGCGTACACCGCCAGCCAGCCCCCAAAGGCGCCGGCCACCATGATCCCTTCGATGCCCAGGTTGAGCACGCCGGCCCGCTCGCACAGCAGCACGCCCAGCGTGCCCAGGATGAGTGGCGTCGCGATGCGCAGCAGGGCCACCCAGAAGGAAGCCTGCGCCACGATGTCGAACACCTCGCTCATCGCGACCACCTCAGCCGGAACTGCGTGAACAGCGCCGCCACCAGCACCGACAGCAGCGAGGCGGCCACGATCACATCGGCGATGTAGGTCGGCACGCCCACGGCGCGGCTCATCGAATCGGCGCCGACCAGCACGCCGGCCACGAACACGGCAGCCGCCACCACGCCCAGCGGATGCAGGCCCGCGAGCATGGCGATCACGATGCCGGTGTAGCCATAGCCGGGCGACATGTCGAGCGTGACATAGCTGGTGCGGCCCGCCACTTCGACCGCACCGGCCAAACCGGCCAGTGCACCCGAGAGCAGGGCGGTGAGCACCACGGTGCGCGTGACCGGCACGCCGGCGAAGGCGGCGGCACGCGGATTGGCGCCCAGGGCGCGGATATCGAAGCCCAGCACCGTGTGCTTGAACAGCAGCCATCCGCCCACCGCCAGCACCAGCGCGCCGAGCAGGCCGCTGTGCACCCGCGTCTGCGGGATGAGCTTGGACAGCTCCAGGTCCGACTGCAACGCCACGCTCTGCGGCCAGCCCATGGCCGTCGGGTCTTTCATCGGCCCGTCGAGCAGGGCGCCGACGGCCAGCAGCACGATGAAGTTGAGCAGCAGCGTGGTCACCACCTCGTCCACGCCCAGTCGGCTCTTCATCAGCGCCGGACCGAGCAGCAGCAGCGCGCCCGCCAGCGCGGCCGTCAGGAACATCAGCGGCAGCAGCACGGCCACCGGCCATTCCAGGCCCGTGCCGTCATGCATCCCACCGATGGCGACGGCGGCCAAGGCGCCGGCATAGAGTTGGCCTTCGGCGCCGATGTTGAACAGCCGCGCCCGGAAGGCCACCGCCGCCGACAGGCCGGTGAGGATCAGCGGGATGGCCCGCGTCAGCGTCTCGCTCAGCGCGAAGACCGAGCCGAAGCCGCCCGAGAGCAGCAGCCCGTAGGTGCGGCCCACTGGCGCCCCGGCCCACAGCACCAGCAGGGCGCTGACCAGCAACGTGAAGGCCACTGCGCCCACGGGCGCCAGCACCAGCGCCGTGCGTGAGGGCTGGGTGCGTCGTTCGAGCCGCATCGTCATGCGGGCGTCCTTTCCGTTTCGCCGGCCATCGCCAGGCCGATGGCCTCGCGCGTCCAGGCCTCGGCCGGTCGCGTGGGCGTGAGGTGGCCGCCCTGCATCACGGCGACCTGATCACCCAGGGCCAGCACCTCGTCGAGATCGTCCGAGATCAGCAGCACCGCCGCGCCTGCGTCGCGCGCCGCGATCAGCTGCCGCTGCACATAGGCCACGGCGCCGATGTCCAGGCCCCAGGTCGGCTGGTGCGCAACGATCAGCCGCGGCACCGCCATGGAGCCCGCATCGGGCGCGGTCAGTGCGCGCCCGAGGATGAGCTTCTGCATGTTGCCGCCCGACAGCGAGCGGGCCGGCACATCGAGTCCGCCGCCGCGCACGTCGAAGGCCTGCTGGATGCGCGCTGCATGGGCGCGTGCCGCCGCGCGGCGCACCCAGCGAAGGCCGGGCAGCAGCCGGCGCGAGAAGGCGGCCGTGCGCAGGCGCTCGGCCACCGCGTTCTCCCACACCGGCAGGTCGCCCACCACGCCCACGGCATGGCGGTCTTCAGGGATGCGCGCCACCCCCTGCGCCACCAGCCGCGCAGGCTGTGCAGAGAGCGGCGCACCGAGGAGCTTCAGCCATCCGGATCGCGCCTTGCGCGTGCCGCACAGCAGCTCGGCCAGCGCGACCTGTCCGTTGCCGGAGACGCCGGCAATCGCCGTGATCTGCCCCGCGCGCAGTGTCAGAGACACCTCGTGCAGCGCGCCGGCGCCACCTTCGGTGCTCACGCCGTCGAGCACGCACACCTCGGCGCCAGCGCCGGAGGCGGGCTGCCGCACCGGCGCCTCCACCGCATGGCCCACCATCCATTGCGCGAGCTGCGCCTGCGTGGTGTCGGCTGCGCGGGCCTCGGCCACCAGGCGGCCCTGGCGCAGCACGGCGACGCGGTGCGAGACGCGCAGCACCTCGCCCAGCTTGTGGCTGATGAAGATGATCGACAGCCCCTGCGCCACCATCTGGCCCAGCGTGTCGAACAGCGCCTCGCTCTCCTGCGGCGTGAGCACGGCGGTGGGCTCGTCCAGGATCAGGATGCGGGCGCCGCGGTACAGCGCCTTGAGGATCTCCACCCGCTGGCGTTCGCCGACCGACAGCGTGGCCACGCGCGCATCGGGCGACACCGGCAGGCCGAATCGACGGGCCACCGCCTCCAGCCGCTCGCGCGCCGCCACGCGGCGGGTGAAAGGCTGCCACAGCGGCTCGCTGCCCATCACGATGTTGTCGAGCACGCTGAGGTTGTCGGCCAGCGTGAAGTGCTGGTGCACCATGCCGATGCCCGCCGCCAGCGCCGCCTGCGGATGGCCGGGCGGCAGGGGCTGGCCGAAGGCCTCGATCCGCCCCTCGTCGGCCACGTAATGGCCGAACAGGATGGACATCAGCGTGGACTTGCCGGCGCCGTTCTCGCCCAGCAGCGCCAGCACTTCGCCGGCCTGCAGGGTGAGCGAGATCGCGTCGTTGGCCACCAGCGGGCCGAAGCGCTTCGTGATGCCCGAGAGCCGCAGCACCGGCACGCCGCCGGCCGCGCCGCCGGCCGGGCTCAGGGCTTCCATTGCGCCAGGAAGGCCAGCAGCACCTGCGCCGAGTTGTCGGCCGCCAGGCGCATGAAGGTCCCCATCTCGTTGGCGCCCTCGCCACCGCCGGCCAGATCGCTGAGCGAGCGGAAGGCGAGGTAGGGCACGCCGTTGGCATGGGCCACCATGCCCACCGCCGCCGTCTCCATGTCCAGAACGTTGGCCTGGAAGGTGGCGTAGGTGTATTCGCGGAAGGCCTTGTTGTCCATGAAGGCCTGGCCCGACACGCCGTTGCCGCCGACCACCAGGCGCGGCGCGTGTTTCAGGCAGGTGCCGGCCGCACAGGCCGCCAGGTCCACCTTCATGGTGCGCGCCGCGGCCAGCATGCCCGGGTCCACCTCGAACCAGAAGCGCCGCGTGACCTGCGGCTGCGCCGCGGAGCGGAATTCCACCGGCCGCGGAAACATCATGCCGAAGTTGGGCAGCGTGGCGTCCTGGATGAAGGGCGGCTTCTCGTAGCGGCCGGGCGCGGCTTCCTTGGCCATCAGCACTTCCAGGTACTGGCCCCACTGGGCCGGCACCGTGACGTCGCCGATGGACAGGTTGGGATTGACGCCCCCGGCGATGCCGCTGAACACCACATGGCTGACCTTGAAGCGGTCCAGCGCCAGCTGCGTGTTCATGGTGGCGTTGGTCATGCTGATGCCCGACAGGAACAGCACCACCGGCCGCCCTTGCAGCGTGCCGGTGTGGAACTCCACACCGTTGATGCGCTTGGTGCGCGCGTCCTGCAGCTTCTGGCGCAGCAGCACCAGCTCAGGCTCGAAGGCCGACATGACCGCGATGCGCGGGGTGTCGGCAACAGGGGGCGGCCCCATGCCGGCGCAGCCGGCCAGCGCGGCGCTGGCGGCGAGGGCCAGCAGGAATCGGCGGAAGCTGTTCATGCGGCCAGGGGCCTCACTTGGACGACTTGGGCTGGCGGTCGTCGATCTTGACGCTGTACTTGCCCGACAGGATCTCCGCCTCGCGCGCCTTGACCTTGGCGACCAGATCGGCCGGCACCTTCTTTTCGAAGGTGCCCAGCGGGGAGAGCTCGGAGCCCTTGTATTGCATCTGCGAGTAGGGGCCGTAGTCCTCGGCCTTGAACTGGGCGTCCTTGACCAGCTTGATGGCGCGGTCGACGGAGGGCTCCATGTTCCACAGCGCCGACACCACCACCGTGTCGGGGTACTGCGGCTGCGTGTTGATCACGTTGCCGATGGCCAGCACCTTGCGCTCCTTGGCCGCGTCGCTCACGCCGAAGCGCTCGGCGTACATGATGTCCGCGCCCTTGTCGATCATGGCGAAGGCGGCCTCCTTGGCCTTGGGCGGATCGAACCAGCTGTTGATGAAGCTCACGCTGAACTCCACCTTGGGATTCACTTCCTTCGCGCCGGCCATGAAGGCGTTCATCAGCCGGTTGACCTCGGGAATGGGAAAGCCGCCGACCATGCCGATCTTGTTGGACTTGGTCATGCCGCCGGCGATCATGCCGGTGAGGTAGGCGGGCTCCTGGATGTAGTTGTCGAAGACGCTGAAGTTGGGCGCCTGCGGCTTGCCGGAGGAGCCCATCAGGAACATGGTCTTGGGGATGTCCTTGGCCACCTTGCGGGCCGCAGCCTCGACGGCGAAGGCCTCGCCCACGATCAGCTGGTTGCCGGCCGTGGCGTACTCGCGCATCACGCGCTCATAGTCGGCATTGGCCACGTTCTCGGTGGCCTTGTACTCGATCTCGCCGCGTGCCTCGGCCGCCTTGAGTGCCTTGTGGATGCGGCCCACCCATTGCTGCTCGAAGGGCACGGTGTAGACCGCGGCCACCTTGAGCTTGGACTGGGCGAACGCGAACTGCGGCAACCCGACCGCGACAAGCCCCGCCAGGGCGGCGGCACTCAGGATCAGGGGACGGCGCTGGATCATCTTTCTCACTCCTCGTTGATGGGTGTTGGACAAGCAGGATTGGTGCCGGGGCTGCAGCCAGGCACGGCGGGCGATTCGCACGACCAGGACAACCGGGCCACCCGGCGCCCATGCGGCAAGGAACACCAGCTTCGCCCGACACGCCGCCCCGCACTTAGACAGAAGGCCGCGGAGCAGGCCACGCCAGCAACACGCGCGGAACCGGCTTTGCCGGGCCGCTGCGTGTGCCCCCGGAGGGGGTTGGCGGAGCGGGCCCCAGCCCGCGCAGCCTGGGGGCGAGCTCTACTTCGTACCGAAGATCCGGTCGCCCGCGTCGCCCAGACCCGGCAGGATGTAGCCATGCTCATTGAGTTGCCGGTCGATGGCCGCGGTGTACACCGGCACATCCGGATGCGCCTCGTACATGGTCTTCAGGCCTTCGGGGCAGGTCAGCAGGCAGACGAACTTGATGGACTTGGGCGACAGCTCCTTCAGGCGCTCCACCGCCGCCACGGCCGAATTGCCGGTGGCCAGCATCGGGTCGACCACCACGATGTCGCGCTCGTCCATGCCGCTGGGCATCTTGAAGTAGTACTCGACGGCCGTGAGCGTCTTGGGGTCGCGGTACAGGCCGATGTGGCCGACGCGCGCCCCGGGCACCACGCTGAGCATGCCGTCCAGGATGCCCGTGCCGGCCCGCAGGATCGACACGAACACCAGCTTCTTGCCGTCGATCACCTGGCCGCGTGTCACTTCGAGCGGCGTCTCGATCTCGATCTCCGACGTCGGGATGTCCCGCGTCACCTCATAGGCCATCAGCGAGGCCAGTTCGTTGAGCAGGCGGCGGAAGCTGTTGGTCGAGGCGTCCTTGCGACGCATGAGCGTGAGCTTGTGCTGGACGAGCGGATGGGTGATCAGGTGAGCGTTGGGCGTCGTCATGAATCGTTCTTGTCAAAAACAGAAGGCGTGCGATGGTAGAGGAGGCGGGCTCAGAACACCGTGCCGTCGCTCTCGATGCGCAGCGGGGGCAGGCCATGGCGCAGGCGCTGGGCCACGGCCCGGCCGGCCGCCCAGGTGCCGCCTTCGAGGATGCAGGCCAGCGGCATCTCCTCGGCGCTGCGGCCGACGTGGCGACGCACGATGGGTGCCAGCTCATCGAGCAGTGCCACGGTCAGGGCGCGCCATTCGACGATGAATTCGTCGCCGACCTGCCAAGTGCGTTCGAGCAGGGCCGCATCGCGCGGCACGATCACGCCGGTGTCCAGCAGCAGGCCGCCATTGCGGTACTCGGGCAGGGCGGTGAGGGCGTCCAGTCCTTCGACCTTCACGCCCGCCCACTCGAAGGGCTCGATCAGCGAATAGGTGAGCCACTGCGACAGCTTGTGGAAGGGTACCCAGCCGTGGGTGCGGCCCTCACCGCCGACCGCGCTGTGCGCCCAGCAGTCGCCCAGGGCCAGCGCCGGCTCGCCTGGGCCGGGCAGGGCGGTGGGGTGGCGATGCAGGTAATTGGCCGAGGGCCAGATGGCCGAGAGCGAATCCAGCAGCAGCGTGAGGATGGCGTGCACCTGCACCGTCGCGGTGGGCGGGACCGCCACGCCTTCGGGCGCGATGAGCATGTCGAACAACCCGCCGGGCCGCTGCACCTCGGTGCCGAAGACGGCCGGCTGCTCGGCCAGCACCTCACCCAGGCGGCGCAGCAGCGTGACCCGGCCGTCCAGGCCGACCAGCGGGTTGTCGCTGCGCACCTGGAAGGCTTGCGCCAGGCGGTCGGTCACCAGGGCACGCAGGCCGGCGGCATCGGCCTGCAAAGGGCGATCCGGGTCAGAAGAAAACAGTCCGGCCTTGAAGGCATGGAAGCTGGCCACGCCCAGGCCCTCGGAACGGGTGAAGCGCTGGTCGGACGCCGACTCGTGGTAGGCCCAGTCGGCACCGGCGCCCGCATCCAGCAGCACGCTCACCACGGCGAGATCGATGCGCGCCTTGGCCTTCTCGCGGGGCGTCGCATGTTCGCCCAGCAGATGATCGAGTTCGGCCGCCCGGTCGACGCCGCCCGCCTCGAAATGCCGCCAGCGGCTGTGGTACGGGATCGGCCGCCACGCGTAGCGCGCCTGGGTGACCTGGGCCACTTCACGCGCCGCATCGTCCAGGCTCGTCTCGTCGCCGATGGTGAAGAAGGCCGATTCGCCGCGGCGCGCGCGGGCCAGCAGTTCGGCCGCGCGCTCGCGCACGGCGACCGTCGTGCGCAGCCAGGCGACGGCGGCCTCGGGTTGGTTGAGGTCGGTGGCGGGAAGCACGTGTTGGCTGTCCGTCATTCGCCCAGCCCCCGGCCGCGGGTGGCCTTGAGTTCATCGGTACCGGGCACCTTGCCGGGTGTGAAATAGCCGGCCGCCATCTTGGCGTCGATCTCGACCCGGGCATCCGCCGGGATGAGGTCGTCGGGGATGTTGACGCGCTCGCCCACTTCGATGCCCGAGCCGGTGATGGCGTCGTATTTCATGTTGCTCATGGAGACCAGCCGGTGGATCTTGCGGATGCCCAGCCAGTGCAGCACGTCGGGCATCAGCTCCTGGAAGCGCATGTCCTGCACGCCGGCCACGCATTCGGTGCGGGCGAAGTACTGGTCGGCGGTGTCGCCGCCCACCTGCCGCTTGCGGGCGTTGTAGACCAGGAACTTGGTGACCTCGCCCAGCGCGCGGCCTTCCTTGCGCGCGTAGGAGATCAGGCCCACCCCGCCGCGCTGGGCGCCCTGGATGCACTCCTCGATGGCGTGCGTGAGGTAGGGGCGGCAGGTGCAGATGTCGGAGCCGAACACGTCCGAGCCATTGCATTCGTCGTGCACGCGGGCGGTGAGCTCGACCTCGGGGTTGGCCAGGTCGCGCGGCTTGCCGAAGATGTAGATCGTCTGCCCGCCGATGGGTGGCAGGAAGACTTCGAGGTCGGAGCGCGTGACGAGCTCGGGATACATGCCGCCCGTCTCCTCGAAGAGCACGCGCCGCAGGTCGGTCTCGGAGCAGCCGAATCGTCGGGCCACGCCCGGCAGCCACCAGACCGGCTCGATGGCCGCCTTGGTGACGAGGGCCGCGCCACCGGCAGTCAGGAACTTGCCGTCGGCCTTCAGGCGGCCTTTCTGCAGCGCGTCGATCACCTCGGGCAGGATCACATGTGCCTTGGTCACGGCGATGGTGGGCCGGATGTCGTAGCCCGCAGCCAGCTCCTGCGCGAACACGTCGGAGACGACGGCGCCCCAGGGGTCCATCGACACGATCTTGCCCGGCTCGCTCCATTGCGGATAGGGCCCGATCGCGTCGGTCGGCGACGTGTTGGTGAGGTCGGCACGGTGCTCGCGCTTGAGCGCCCCCGCGGCCACGGCCAGTGCGCGGTAGACGCTGTAGCTGCCGCTGTGGGTGCCGATCACGTTGCGGTGGGCGCGCTTGGTCGTAGTGCCCACGACCGGTCCGCGTTCGGCCGGGGTGGCCGCGTCCCAGTGGATGGGCAGCGAGCCCAGGCCGCCGGCATGCGAGGTCAGGCGGACGTGCTGGCGGGAGGAGGGTGAGGTGGCAGGGGGAGACGTGGTGCTGTCTACAGACATTGCAGGCCCTCAAAAATGTCAATGTAGCGAGGGGTCGGACCGCTGGCAAGAAAAGAGGGCATGCGCCGCGTCCTCCCCCAAATAGCCGAGACGCAGGAGGGCGGACAGGCTTGGGTTACTTTCTGCAATATAGTGAAAAAGCCATGTCGTGGTTCTCCTCTGCCGGCTTTGCTGCCGAGCCTCTGCTCTGGCGCCTCCACGATGCGCGGCTGGTCGGCCTGTCGGTGGTCCTGGCCATCCTGTCTTCCATCCTGGCGGTGCACATGGCATCGCTGGGCTGGCGCGCGCGACATGCCGGCATCCGCCATCTGAGCGCGGCCGGTGGCGCGCTGGCCATGGCCTGCGGCATCTGGGCGATGCATTTCATCGGCATGCTGGCCTTTGCCTTGTGCGCCGCGGCCCCGATCGGGCTGGGCATGACGGCGCTGTCGCTGCTGCCTGCGCTGGGCGCCTGCTGGGTGGCCATGCTGCTGCTCACGCGCGCGCATCTGGGCCGGGCGGCCATTGCCTGGGGCGGGGTGGCGGTGGGCGCGGGCATCGGCGCCATGCACCATGCCGGCATGGCCGCCTCGGCGGCCATGGTCGGCATGCGCCACGATCCCGGCTTGACCGCCTTCTCCCTGGTGCTGGCTGTGCTGCTGGCCACGCTGGCGCTGTGGGTCTATGCCCGCCTGCGCACGCAGGCGCAGGACCGGCCCTGGCGGGTGGCGGCCGTCGCGGGGTCGGTGCTCGGCCTGGCCATCCTCGCCATGCATTACACGGCGATGGCAGCGCTGCACTTCGACGGCGTCGCCATCGATGGCGTCCCTGAGGGGCGGCACACGCTGCTGGTGGTGGCCATTGCCGGATTCGTGGCCCTGATCGGCCTGCTGGCGGTGGCGCTGCACGTGGGGTTGCGCCAGCGTCATCTGCTGGAGCAGGTGCGCCGCAGCGAGTCGCGCCTGCGCGCCCTGGTGGACACGGCGGTGGACGGCATCGTGATGATCGATGCACGCGGCACCATCCAGTCGTTCAATGGCGCCGCCGAGCGCCTGCTGGGCTGGCGGGCCGACGAGGTGGTCGGCCGCAACATCGCGATGCTGATGCCCGAACCGCATCGCGGGGGCCATGACGGCTACCTGGACCGCTACATGAAGACGGGCCTGGCCAGCATCATCGGCGTGGGCCGCGAGGTGGAAGCGCGCGACAAGCAAGGGCGGCTGCTGCCGGTCCGCCTGGCCGTGGGCCGGGCAGAGCTCCAGGACGAGGCGCTGTTCGTCGGCTTTCTCACCGACATCCGCGAGCGGCAGGACATGGAGCTGTCGCTTCGCCGCAGCGAAGAACAGTTCCGCTCGCTCATCGCCAACATTCCCGGCGTGACCTTCCGCTGCCGCTTCGCCCGCGACTGGCGCATGCTGTTCATCAGCGACGCCGTGGAGGGCCTGTGCGGCTTCCCGGCGGAGGACTTCCTGGCCGGGCGCATCAGCTATGCGGACCTGATGCACCCGGACGATGTCGAGCGCATCTGGCAGCAGGTCGGCCAGGCGCTCGCCCAGGACCGCTCCTACCACGTCGAATATCGCCTGCGGCACCGCAGCGGCCGGTTGCGCTGGGTGTCGGAAACCGGCCGGGGCGTGCGCGGCAATGATGGTGAGATCCAGTGGATCGACGGGGTGATGGTCGACAACACGGCGCTGCGCGCGCGCAACGCCGAGTACGAGGGCATCGTCAACGCCATCGGGCGCGCCCAGGGCATGGTCGAGCTGGACCTGGATGGACGCATCCTGCGTGCCAACGACCTGTTCCTGCGCCTGGTCGGCTACACCATGGAAGAGCTGCGCGGCCAGCCCCATGCGGTGCTGTGCCGGCCCGAAGAGGTCCAGAGCGCCGACTATGCCGAGCGCTGGCGGCGGCTGCGCGCCGGCGAGCAGCAAAGCGGCGAATATGCCCGCATCACCCGGGACGGACGGGAGGTGTGGCTGCACAGCTTCTACAACCCGATCCTCGATGCCGAGGGGCGGCCCTTCAAGATCCTCAAGCTGGCGGCGGACCTGAGCGAGCGGCGCCTGATGGAGCAGGCCCTGCGCGACGCCAAGGAACGCGCCGAATCCGCCGCGGCGGCGCGCAGCAGCTTCCTGGCCAACATGAGCCACGAGATCCGCACGCCGATGAACGCCATCATCGGCTTCTCGGAGGTGCTGCTCGATTCGCCGCTCGACGCCAGCCAGCGCCGCCACCTGAGCACCATCCACCAGGCCTCGCATTCGATGCTGCGGCTGCTCAACGAGGTGCTCGACACGGCCAAGCTGGAGAAGGGCGCGATGACGCTGATGGAGGAGGACTTCTCCCTGCGCGCGCTGTGCGACCAGGTGGTCGCATCGATGCGCATCAGCGCGATCCGCAAGGGCCTTGACCTGGTCCTCGACTACCACCCGAGCGTTCCGCTGCACTTCCGCGGCGATGCGCTGCGGGTGCAGCAGGTGCTGCTCAACCTGCTGGGCAATGCCGTGAAGTTCACCGAACAGGGCAGGGTGGTGCTGCGCGTGCGCCATCACGGTGGCCAGCTCAGCCTCGAGGTGGAGGACACCGGCATCGGCATCGAGCAGGACATGCTGGAGCGCATCTTCGAACCCTTTGCCCAGGCCGACGCCTCGACGTCGCGGCGCTTCGGTGGCACGGGGTTGGGCACCACCATCTCGCGACAGCTGGCGCACCTGATGGGCGGCACCATCCGGGTAGCCAGCACGCCGGGGCGCGGCAGTGTGTTCACCGTGCGGCTGCCATTGCCGCTGGGCAGTCCCGCCGGATCGCCGGATGCGGCTGGAGGCGCAGACACGCCGCTGCAACTGCCCGCGCTGCGCGTGCTGGCCGTGGACGACGCGCCGAGCAACCTGGAGCTGCTGGAGATCCTGCTGGGCCGCGAGGGCCACCAGGTGGCACTGGCCGGGGGCGGCGAACAGGCGGTGCAGATCGCCGCGCGCGAGCGTTTCGACCTCATCCTCATGGACCTGCAGATGCCCGGCATGGACGGCCTGGAGGCGGCGCGTGCCATCCGCCGTGCCGAGCAGGCGGCGGCCGACCGGCACACGCCGATCATCGCCATGTCTGCGAGCGTGCTCGAGGCCGACCGCCTCGCGGCCGAGTCCGCAGGCATGGAGGGCTTTGCAGGCAAGCCCCTGGCGCCGGCGCAGCTCATGCGCGAGATGGCCCGCGTGCTGGGACTCGTCCTGGCCCCGGATCTGCCCGAGGCCGGCCATCCCGAGTCGCTGGCCATCGACTGGCATCGCGCACTGTCGCTGTGGCACCGGCCGGGACTGCTGCACGACGCGCTCGAACGCTTCCTGGCCGAGCAGCGCGCGACGCCGGGGAGGCTGATGCAGCTGGCGGACGACCAGGACTGGAAGGGCCTGGCCGCGCTGGCGCACCGGCTGGTCGGGGCGGCGGGGCATTTCGGTCTCAATACCCTGCAAGGATTGGCGGGTCGACTGGAGACTGCGGCCCTGGCCCAGGATCCCACGGGGTGCAGCCAGTGCATCGTGGCGCTGCCGGGCGAACTGCTGCACGCGGAACAGGCGCTGCGCGCCCAGCGCCTGCAATCGCCGGACGCGGTGTGGCTCAACGCCGCGAACGGCACCGATGTGCAACTGAACCTGGCGTGCGTGCTGGACCTGATCGCGCGCACCATCACGCTGCTGCGTGCAGGGGAATGGCCGGAGGTTCCATTTGGAGCGCTCTCTGCCTTGCTGCCTGCCGAAATGCTGGAGGATGCCAACGGCGCCATTGCCAATTTCGATTTCGAGCGCGGTCGCAGGGCCCTGGAAGTGCTGGCGGACCGGCTTCAGCGGGCCGCGCCGGTGGAAGGATGAGGCGCGCGGCCCAGCAGCTGTGTGCGAGAGCCAGCCGTTGCCGAGGCGGTCGCAGCGACGGCCCGGCCCAGGTCAAGGGCTGGGAACTCGGCGGTCTATCCCTTCTTCGAATATGCAATGTGCGTTATGTCAAATAACGTTGATGCCTGATGGGCAGCGATTGCGTGCCCCAGCGCGCTGGCCCTCGCTCCCCTCCTAGCCAACCTTCACCCTCATCTTCGGCTGCCCTCGGCCCAGCCGAGCGGCGCAAGAAAAAAGCGCCTCTGTGAGGCGCTTTGGGTCTCTGACGATCCAAGCCGGGCGCCGAAGCGCCAGCCATGATCCCTCAGTCGCGGGACGACTCCAGCGTCTTGTTGATGTACAGCGCCACCAACGTGCAGATCGCGCCAGAGGCCAAATAGACGCCCAGGAACGCCAGCCCAAAATGGGCCGACAGTCCGAGCGCGACCAGCGGCGCAAATGCGGCCCCCACCAGCCAGGCGAAATCGGAGGTCAGCGCGGCGCCGGTGTAGCGGTAGCGCGCGCTGAAGTTCGAGGTCACCGTCCCGGAGGCCTGGCCATACGACAGGCCCAGGAGCACGAAGCCGATCAGGATGAAGACGTTCTGTCCTTCGCTCGACTTGAGCAGCACCGGTGCCACGAGGCTGAACAAGCCGATCAAGGCAGCCAGGGTGCCCAGGGTGTTGCGACGACCAAAGCGGTCGGCAATCCAGCCAGAAGCCAGCACGGCCGCAGCACACAGCAGGCCGCCGATCACCTGCACGCCCAGGAAGTCGGCAATGGACTGGTCCGAATAGAGCTGAATCCACGACAGCGGAAACACCGTCACCAGGTGGAACAGCGCATAGCTGGCCAACGCGGCGAAGGCGCCGATGAAGATGTTGTAACCCTGGGTGCGAAGCAGTTCGCCGGCGGGCGTGGGTTCGAGTTCCCGCTGTTCGAGCGCCCTCTCATACTCATGCGTGACCACCAGGCGCAGCCGGGCGAACAGCGCCACCACGTTGATGGCGAAGGCCACATAGAAGGGATAGCGCCAGCCCCAGTTCATGAAATCTTCCTGGGACAGGCTGCCGTACAGGTACATGAACAGCGCGCTGGCAACCACGAAGCCGAGCGGCGCGCCCAGCTGTCCCAGCATGGCGTACCAGCCGCGGCGGTGCGGCGGCGCGTTCATCGACAGCAGCGACGGCAGGCCGTCCCAGGAGCCGCCGGTGCCCAGCCCCTGCCCGATCCGGAACAAGGCCAGCAGCAGGATCGCCCAGCCGCCGACGACGTCATAGCCCGGCAGGAAGGCAATGCCCGCCGTGGACGTACCGAGCAGGAAGAGCGCGATGGTCAGCTTGGTGGCGCGGCCGTAGCGCTTCTGGATGCCCATCGAGACGACGGTGCCAATGGGCCGCGCGATGAAGGCCAGCGAGAAAATGGCGAACGCGTAGAGCGTGCCTTCGAGACGCTCGACGAAGGGAAAGAACAGCTGGGGAAACACCAGCGCGCAGGCGATGCCGAAGACGAAGAAGTCGAAGTACTCGGAGGATCGCCCGATCACCACGCCGACGGCGATGTCGCCCGGGGCCACATCGTGATCGTCCGCATTGACCTGACGAGCGTCGCGCTCGAGATCTCCAGAGTGGATTCCGGGGTGTGCCGGGCTCAGGCTGCTCATCGAAGTCTCCCTTGTATTCGAGGAGCGCCCAGATTACCACGCGAGATTCGCAGAGCCGTCGGACAGTGTCGATAGGACAAATTGTCCAATCGCCTACGCGGGCGTGCACCTCTAAAGTGCGGACTCCTGCCGCCGGTGCGCGAGGTGCCGGCCTGCTCGTTCCTTTCAGATTCCAGCGTATGCCTTCACTCAAGACCTTCCGCGCGCCAGCCCTCCTGGCCGCCACGGCGCTCCTGGCCGGTTGCAACACGGTGGTGCTCAGTCCCTCGGGGGACATCGCCTCGCAGCAGGGCCGCCTCGTGATGATCGCGACCGGGCTGATGCTGCTGATCATCATCCCGGTGATCGTGCTCACCCTGCTGTTCGCCTGGCGTTACCGTGCGGCGAACAAGGAGGCCGACTACCAGCCCGACTGGCACCACTCCACCCGCCTGGAGCTGGTCATCTGGTCAGCTCCACTGTTGATCATCATCGCCCTGGGCGCGTTGACGTGGATCAGCACCCATACGCTGGATCCGTACCGCCCGCTCGACCGCATCGCGGCGGGCAAGCCGATGCCGGCGGACGTCAAGCCGCTGGAGATCCAGGTCGTTTCGCTGGACTGGAAATGGCTCTTCATCTATCCCGAGCAGGGCATCGCCACGGTCAATGAGGTGGCGGCGCCGGTGGACCGGCCCATCCTCTTCAAGCTGACCTCCAGCACGACGATGAACGCCTTCTACGTGCCCGACCTGGCCGGCATGATCTACACCATGCCCGGCATGCAGACCGAGCTCAATGCCGTCATAAATAAGCCGGGTGTCTACCACGGCCTGTCCTCGCATTACAGCGGCGCCGGCTTCTCGGGCATGACCTTCAAGTTCCACGGCGTCTCCAACGAGGACTTCGCCAAGTGGGTGGCCGATGCCAAGTCCGGCAGCCAGAGCCTGACGCGCGCCGTCTACAACGACCTGGCCAAGCCCAGCGAGCGCAATCCCGTGCAGCGCTTCGCTTCCGTCGACCCCGACCTGTACTCGCGCGTGCTCAACCTGTGCACCGTGGATGGTCAGCGCTGCATGCACCAGGTGATGGCCCAGGACGCGCTGCGTGGCCGGACCAAGGCTGGCGAGGCCGCGGTCGCTGCGCTCATGCCGCAGCAGATCTGCACGCCCAACCAACCGGTCGACCTGCTCAACTGAGGACGCCGCCCTCCCCGGCCCGCCTCCCGGCACCCATTCGAAGAAACGAAGCCCTATGACTGAACCTTCTACCGCCGCGCCCCACTGGCTGCTGGGGCGGCTGACCTGGGAATCCGTTCCCATGGCGCACGAGCCGATCGTGCTGTGGACCTTCATCGCCGTCGCGCTCGGCGGCCTCGGCGTGCTCGCGCTGCTCACCAAGTTCCGGCTGTGGGGTCCGCTGTGGCGCGACTGGTTCTGCAGCATCGACCACAAGAAGATAGGGATCATGTACATGATCCTGGGCATCGTGATGCTGCTGCGCGGCTTTGCCGACGCGCTGATGATGCGTCTGCAGCAGGCCGTGGCCTTCGGCGACAACATGGGCTATCTGCCGCCACACCATTACGACCAGATCTTCACGGCGCACGGCGTCATCATGATCTTCTTCGTGGCGATGCCGCTGGTCACGGGCCTGATGAACTACCTCGTGCCGCTGCAGATCGGCGCGCGCGACGTGGCCTTCCCCTTCCTGAACAACTTCAGCTTCTGGATGACCACCGGCGGCGCCGTGCTGGTGATGCTGTCGCTGTTCCTGGGCGAGTTCTCCACCGCCGGCTGGCTGGCCCTGTCGACGCTGGGCAACCAGAACCCGGGGGTGGGCCTGGACTACTACATCTGGGCGCTGCAGATCGCGGGGGTGGGCACCACGCTCTCGGGCATCAACCTGCTGGTGACCATCGTCAAGATGCGCGCCCCCGGCATGGGCCTGATGAAGATGCCCGTCTTCACCTGGACCTCGCTGTGCACCAACGCGCTGATCGTGGCCTCCTTCCCGGTGCTGACGGCCGCCCTGGTGCTGATGTCGCTCGACCGTTATGTCGGCACGAACTTCTTCACCAACGTGTCGGGCGGCAACCCGATGCTGTACGTCAACCTGATCTGGATCTGGGGCCACCCCGAGGTCTACATCCTGGTGCTGCCGGCCTTCGGCGTGTTCTCCGAGGTGGTGGCCACCTTCTCGGGCAAGCGTCTGTTCGGCTACACGTCCATGGTCTATGCCACGGTCTGTATCACCATCCTGTCGTACATCGTGTGGCTGCACCACTTCTTCACGATGGGCTCGGGCGCGAGCGTGAACGCCTTCTTCGGCATCACGACGATGATCATCTCGATTCCGACCGGCGCGAAGATCTTCAACTGGCTCTTCACCATGTACCGCGGCCGCATCCGCTTCGAGCCGCCCATGCTGTGGACCGTCGGCTTCATGTGCACCTTCGCCATCGGCGGCATGACCGGCGTCCTGCTGGCGGTGCCCCCGGCCGACTTCGTGCTGCACAACAGCCTGTTCCTGATCGCCCACTTCCACAACGTGATCATCGGCGGCGTGGTGTTCGCCATGTTCGCCGGCATCAACTACTGGTTCCCGAAGGCCTTCGGCTACAAGCTCGACGCCTTCTGGGGCAAGTGCTCGTTCTGGTTCTGGCTGGTGGGCTTCTACGTGGCCTTCATGCCGCTGTACGTACTCGGCCTGATGGGCGTGACGCGTCGCGTCAACCATTTCGAGGACCCGTCGCTGCAGATCTGGTTCCAGATCGCCGCGCTGGGCGCCGTGCTGATCGCCTGCGGCATCGCCTGCTTCCTGATCCAGCTGGGAGTGAGCTACCTGCGCCGCGAGCAGCTGCGCGACCACACGGGCGACCCGTGGAACGGCCGCACGCTCGAGTGGGCCACCGCCTCGCCCCCGCCCCAGTACAACTTCGCCTTCACGCCCGTGGTGCACGAGGTCGATGCCTGGTGGGACATGAAGCAGAACGGCTACAAGCGCCCGCTCGGCGGCTTCAAGCCGATCCACATGCCCGCCAACACCGGCGCCGGCGTGGTGATCTCGGTGTTCTCGGTGATCTGCGGCTTCGCACTCATCTGGCACATGTGGCCGCTGGCTGCCGCGTCGTTCGCGGCGACGATCCTGGCGTCGATCATCCACACCTTCAACTACAAGCGCGACTACCACATCCCGGCCGAGGAAGTCTCGGCCGCCGAGAACGCGCGCACCCAACTGCTGGCCCGTCATGTCTGATCTCGCCTACGCCACCGGCACCGCCGGCGACACCACCGACCGCGCCTACCACCTGGCGGACGAGCCGCATCCGGAGAACGGCACCTCGCTGGGCTTCTGGCTCTACCTGATGAGCGACTGCCTGATCTTCGCGGCGCTCTTCGCGACCTATGGCGTGCTCGGCCGCAGCTATGCGGGCGGCCCCAGCGGCGCCGAACTGTTCGACCTGAAGCTGGTGGCCATCAACACGGCCTTCCTGCTGCTGTCGTCGATCACCTTCGGCTTTGCCATGCTGCAGAAGCAGCAGAACAAGGTGGGCGGCACGCTGGGCTGGCTGGCCATCACCGGCGTCTTCGGCCTGTGCTTCCTGGGCGTGGAGCTCTACGAGTTCCACCACCTGATCCATGAAGGCGCCACGCCGCAGAGCAGCGCCTTCCTGTCGGCCTTCTTTGCGCTGGTCGGCACCCACGGCCTGCACGTGACCTTCGGCTCGATCTGGATGGTGGTGCTGATGATCCAGATCTCCAAGCACGGCCTGATCCACGAGAACAAGCGCCGCCTGATGTGCCTGTCGATGTTCTGGCACTTTCTGGACGTCGTGTGGATCGGCGTCTTCACCTTCGTCTACCTGATGGGAGTGCTGTGATGAGTACCCATGCCACCCACGCCGCGCACGCCGGCCATGCCCACGACGATCACCATCATGACGACCACCACGGCGACGTGGGGCCGCACAGCACCTTCTCGGGCTACATGATCGGTTTCGTGCTGTCCATCGTGCTCACCGCCATTCCCTTCTGGCTGGTGATGAACGACGTGATCAGCAGCCGCAACACGGCCGTCATCGTGCTGGGCGCCTTCGCGGTCGTCCAGATCCTCGTGCACATGGTCTTCTTCCTGCACATGAACGGCAAGGTCGAAGGCGGCTGGACCCTGCTGTCCACCATCTTCACCGTCGTGTTCGTGGCCATTGCCATCGCGGGCACGCTGTGGGTCATGTTCCACATGAACACGAACATGATGCCGGCGCACGAGATGCAGCAGCACATCCAGCGCGCGCAATGACGCAGCGGCGCCGCGGTCGGGTCCTCGTGCCTGCCGCGGCACTTTTTTTTGTGCTCCTGTTGGCCCTGGGCACCTGGCAGGTCCAGCGCCTGGCGTGGAAGCGCGAGCTGATCGCACGGGTCGATGCCCGAGTGACGGCAACGCCGATCGACGCACCGGCGCGCGCCGCTTGGCCGTCCGTCACGGCCGACAGCGCGGAATACCAGCACGTGACGCTGCAGGGCCGCTTCCTGACGGACAAGGCGGCACTGGTGCAGGCCACCACCGATCTGGGCGCAGGCTTCTGGCTGCTGACGCCCCTCGCGCGGCCGGACGGCAGCTTCGTGTGGGTCAACCGCGGCTTCCTGCCCCCACAGGCGCGTGAGCCCTCGGCCCGCGGCCGGGCCGAGCCGACCGGCACCGTCAATGTGGTGGGCCTGCTGCGCATCACCGAGCCCAAGGGCGCCTTCCTGCGGCACAACGATCCCGGTGCCGATCGCTGGTATTCGCGCGACATCGCCGCCCTCACGGCGGCGCGCGGTTTGCCGGCCGGCGACACCGCCCCCTATTTCGTGGACGCCGCACGTGACCCGGCCCAGGCCGAGGGCACCTGGCCCGTGGGCGGCCTGACCGTCATCCGCTTTCCCAACAACCACCTGATGTACGCCATCACCTGGTACGGCATGGCCCTGCTGCTGGTGGTGGGCATGGCCTATGCCTGGCGCCGAGGCGCCCTGGAGCCGGACGACGACAATCCCGCGCGATGAGCGCCAGCCCTCCCGACTCCCCTGCCCTGCTTGCCGCGCGCGCCCAGGTGCGGGCCCAGGCCGCGCGCGGCCTCGACTCGGCCACCGGCCGCAAGAACCTGCACCAGCTGATCCAGTTGCGCTGGATCGCCGCCTTTGGCCAGATCGTGACCATCGAGGTCGCGCACTACGGCCTGCGGCTGCCCATTCCGCTGGAGCCCATGCTGGCCGTGCTGGCGGGCCTGCTGGCCTTCAACGTGCTGAGCCTGCTGCGCTGGCGCACCGGGCGCCGCGTCACCAACGGCGAGCTGTTCCTGGGCCTGATGGTGGACGTGGGCACGCTCACGGCGCAGCTGCACCTGAGCGGCGGCATCAGCAACCCTTTCGTCTACCTCTACCTCCTGCAGGTCACCCTGGGCGCCGTGCTGCTGCGGGCCTGGGCCGTGTGGACCATGGTGGCCGTGGCCATCGGCTGCGTCGCCGGCCTGGCGATCTTCAGCCGGCCGCTGCCGGTGGCGCTGGAGGCGCACCGTGGCCTGGCCAGCCCCTACCTGGCGGGCTTGCTGATCTGCTTCGCCCTCAACGCCGTACTGCTGGTGGTGTTCATCACCCGCATCGGCCAGAACCTGCGCGAGCGCGACGCCCGCCTAGCCGCCCTGCGCCAGCGCGCGGCCGAGGAGGAACACATCGTTCGCATGGGCCTGCTGGCCTCGGGCGCGGCGCATGAATTGGGTACCCCCCTGGCCACGCTGGCCGTGATCCTGGGCGACTGGCAGCACCTGCCGCACTTCAATTCCGACCCCGAACTGCTGCAGGACGTGACGGAGATGCAGACGCAGGTGCTGCGCTGCAAGTCCATCGTGAGCGGCATCCTTCTGTCGGCGGGCGAGACGCGTGGCGAGTCGTCGGCCATGACCACCGTCTGCCGCTTTGTCGACGACCTCGTCGCCGACTGGCGTTCCACGCGCTCGGGGACGGTGCTGCTCTACAGCAACCGTTTTGGGCACGATGTGCCCATGGTCTCGGACTCCTCCATCGCGCAGATGATCTGCAACGTGCTGGACAATGCCCGCGAGGCGTCACCCCAGCGCATCCACCTCCATGTGGGCCGCGAAGACGACACGCTGGTGCTGGAGGTCTTCGATGAAGGGCCCGGCTTTCGCGCCGACATGCTCACCCGGCTGGGCACCCCGTACCAGTCGACCAAGGGGCGTCCCGGCAGCGGCCTGGGCCTGTTTTTGGTGGTGAACGTGGCCCGGACCCTCGGTGGCCAGGTGGAAGCTGCCAACCGTGCCGAGGGCGGCGCACTGGTGCGCATCACGCTGCCGCTGGCAGCCGTCACGCTGGCCACCAAAGATACGACCGAATGACCGACCTGCTGCTGTCCGAT
Source organism: Pseudacidovorax sp. DMC4 (assembly GCF_056314265.1). Taxonomy (NCBI): domain Bacteria; kingdom Pseudomonadati; phylum Pseudomonadota; class Betaproteobacteria; order Burkholderiales; family Comamonadaceae; genus Pseudacidovorax; species Pseudacidovorax sp. DMC4. The sequence continues at coordinate 106,676 of NZ_JBQUYR010000010.1, forward strand.
GCCGACGCCGACGCCCGGCAACTGCTGATCGTCGAAGACGATGATGCGTTCGCACGCACGCTCGCACGGTCCTTCGAGCGGCGCGGCTACGAGGTGCTGCGCGCCGGCAGCCTCGAGGAGGTGAATGCATTGCTGGAGGCCGAGTCGCCCACGCATGCCGTGGTCGACCTCAAGCTGCAGGGCGAGGCGTCGGGCCTGGCCTGCGTCCAGGCGCTGCATGCGCATGATCCGGACATGCTGATCGTGGTACTCACCGGCTTTGCCAGCATCGCCACCGCGGTGGAAGCGATCAAGCTGGGTGCCTGCCACTACCTGGCCAAGCCCTCCAACACGGACGACATCGAGGAGGCCTTCGGCCGCGCCGAAGGCAGCACCGATGTCGAACTCACCCAGCGCGCCAGCTCGATCAAGACGCTGGAATGGGAGCGCATCCACGAAACGCTGGCCGAGACCGGCTTCAACATCTCCGAGACCGCGCGCCGCCTGGGCATGCACCGCCGCACCCTGGCGCGCAAGCTGGGCAAGCAGCAGGTCAAGTAGGCGCGTCGTCGAAGCGCCTCAGAGTCCGTCCGGTGCCCGGCCCAGCTCGGCCTGCAGCTGCGCCCGGCGCGCCGGGTCATCGACCGACCGGCACAGCGCATCGAAGAAGGCCTGGCGCGAGTCCGTCGTGGCCACCGCCTTGCGCACGACCACTTTTGCGATGGGACCCACCTGGCGGGCCAGCGCGCGGCTGGCGTAGTCGCTCAGCCCGGCCGATATGGCACTGGTCGCGCCTGCGGTGGTCGTGACTGCCGATGGCGCCGCAGCTGTGGCGGACGCGGACGACCCGGCGCGCGTCCCCGCCGAGGTGCCCCCGCCCATGCCAGCGCTCAGCAACGCCTCGAAGCGCTGACGCTCCCCCGGATCGCGAATGTGCTGGCTGACGCTCGCCTGCAGTTGCCGCAGGTCGGTGCTGGTGCGGGCTGCCTCGCGCACCAGCACGCGGGCGACGGGTCCCATGAACCGGGTCAGCGCGGCCTCCACGGCGGCCAGGCTGCCCGCGTCCCAGTTGGACGGCATGGCCGAGCCGGTCGGCCCCCGCGAGGTGCCGGGGGTGGCCGGCCTGCTGCGCAAGGGCATGGCGGCAATGACGGTCGCGTCCTCTGCCGTGGTGCCGCCCGCGACGGCACTGCGCTCGGCCAGCGCATCGCGGAACTCGGCCGCGCTGCCGAAGCGTGCCTGCGGTGTCTTGGCCAGGGCCCGGGCGATCACCGCATCCAGCGAGGGCGCGATGGTCAGACCCTCCAGCGTCGACAGCGGCACCGGTTCCTGATGCAGCACCTTGTACATCACTGCCTCGGGCGTGTCGGCGGCAAAGGGCGAGCGGCCGCTGAGCATGCGGTACAGCAGCACGCCGGCGGCAAACAGGTCGACGCGGTGGTCGATGGTCTCGCCGACGTACTGCTCGGGCGCCATGTAGCCGGGCGTGCCGATGGTGGACGCCGCCTGGGTGAGCGCGGCGCTCGCGATGCGGGCCACGCCGAAGTCCATCACCTTCAGCAGCCCGTCGGTGGTCACGATCAGGTTGGCGGGCTTGATGTCGCGGTGCCACACGCCGGCACGGTGCGCGCTGCCGAGCGCGTCCAGCAATTGCTGCATGAACCGGATCGCCATGCCCTCGGGCAGCGTGGGCGTGGCGCCGAGAATCTGCGCCAGGTCGCGGCCCTCGACGAACTCCATGGCGATGAAGGCGGTGGTGTCGTCCTCGCCGTATTCATAGATGGGCACGATGCCCGGGTGCGAAAGCCGGCCTGCGGCGCGCGCCTCGTTGCGGAAGCGGGCGGCCATGTCCTCGGCGATGCTGGAGTCCAGCAGTGCCTTGCGTACCGTCTTGATGGCGACCTGCCGGTCGATGAACGGGTCGTGGGCCTTGTAGACCACGCCCATGGCGCCCTCCCCCAGGACGCCCACGATGTCATATTTGCCGAGGCGGCGCGGATGCTGCATGACTCAGCCCCGACGCAGGCGCCGCCATCCGCCGCAGACGGACGCGTACAACGGCGAAAGCCAACCCACCGCCACTAGACGTCCAGCATCTTCATGGCCTGCACCAGGCTCGCCCGCATGCGGGCGAAGGATTCGGCCAGCGTGCCGATCTCGTCCCGGCTACGCACCGCGAACTCGGGCGCTTCCAATTCGCCCATGCTCACGCGGTCGGCCAGCGCCGACAGGCGGGTCACGGGCTGGATCACCAGCTTCCACAGCATCAGGTTGAGGGCGCCGCCGATGAGCAGGAACACCGCGGCCAGCGAGCCCATGACGACGGCAAAGGCCTGCGATGCGCGCTCGAAGGGCACCGACATCGGCACCGACACCACCTGCGCACCCAGCGTTTCGTCCAGCGTCCAGCCGAAGCCGTTGGCCGGTCCGTACTTCTCGATCATGGTGGCGGGCGCCGCTGCCGGCGTGCTGTGGCAGCTCAGGCAGGCCGGATTGCTGATGCGGATGGGCCGCGCCACGAAAAGCGCCCGGCCGGAGGCCGTCTCGCGTTGGCCGATGAACTCGGTCAGCTGCTTGTCCTTGGCGAAACGGGCGATGACGTCCTCTTCCCAGTCCTGCGCCCGGTCGCGCGGATTGGTGGGATTGAGCATGGCAGGCTTGTAGCCGTACTCGGGATGCATCTCCCGCAACGCGTTGACCATCTCGGTGGCCGAGTAGGCGGGCACCGACTGCGGCAGGAAGGTGTACTTCATCTGGTTCTGCAGCAGCGGCTGGACCTGCGTGGCCGTGTAGGTGCTGACGGCGGCCGCGCTCTCCATGATCAGGCGGGCCTGTTCCACCACTTCGTCATGGGCGCCGCGCTGGAGCAGGTCGCGCGCCAGGTAGGCCGACACGCCCAGCCCTACCGCGAACACAAGCAGGAAGACCAGGTTGAACTTGAGCAGCAGTTTCATGGGGATGGCTTCGGAAGGGCGGATCGCGACGAACCCGATCAATAGGCGGAGCGCGCTGGCTGGGGCGTGGTCACCGTCGGCGCCGAGTCGCGCGGCGCAGGACGCGCTGTCGGTGCAGCCCGGGCGCCGCTCGATTCAGGCTGCGGGCGCGGCTTGGTGTACTTCTCGGGAAACACGATCCGGTCCCACTCGGGATGCCGTTTGATGTTGGCGGCCAGCGCGGCGCGGAACTCCGGCTTCTTCGCCAGGCCGCGCCAGCGCTCGGCCAAGCGCGCGCGCAGCGCCGGCTCGGCCTGCAGCCAGCCGGCCACATCCTCGTAGCGCAAGTCGCCCACGCGTTCGGCATCGACCGTGCGGTCCTTGAACCGGGCGGCACGCAGAGGCAACGGGTCGAGGAAGCTGGGCGGTACCGCGCCGACGAAGGCGGCATTCGGCCGTGGCCGCTCGGTCCAGTCCGCGCTGTCGAACAGCCGGCCTGCCGCCAGGTCCACCGCGTCCTGATTGCGCTTGTCCCGCGCCTCGAGCCGGGCCTTGCCCGATTCGGCAAAGACCTGCGTGCGGGACGCTGCAGCCTGCACGACCTGACTGCCGCCCTCGCCTTTCAAGGCCACATCCGGCGTGAGCAGGCTGGCCACGCCGCGGGAGGACGGCGCCCGGCCCAGCTTGGCCCAGCCTTGCCGGAGATAGAACCGGGCTGCCGGCTCGCGGCCGCCGGGTCCGAGCCGCGCTTCGATCATGGCCTGGCTGGCCGGGCCCAGGTCGACCACCGGGCCGTCCGTGTATTCGATCCGCAGCAGGCGCGCGTTGGCCGCGGTTTCCACCAGGTCCCCGGGTTGCAGTGCCACGCCGGGCGCGAGCACGAACCGGCCGGTTTCCCGCAACAGATGGGCTTCGCCTTCGACCAGCGTCGCCATGGCCACTGGCCCCGCCGCCGGTGCAGGCGTGGCTGAAAGCACCAGAAGAACGGCCGCGGCAAACGCCCGGATCAGCTTCGGCACGGTGATCGACGTTCGGCGCAGCCCCATGAAGGGCGGGATGATGCCGGTCGTCATGCCGGCCGGCCATATGCAGGATGGCCTAAGCCGGGCCGGCCCCGAACCTGCGTGGCCACGCAGGCCCTCCTAGAATCGTGGGCTGTTTCGCCGAAAGCGCCTTATCCGACCACGACGGTTTTCACCGCCGCAGGGCGCGCCAGACGGGCTGCATAAGCTTATGCGCATAAGGCGCGAACCAGAAAATCGTTTGCATTCATAAGGACGGCCCCTAAAGTGCCGCCTTCGCGCGCGGTGCCCGTGCCGCGTGGCCGACTGCCTTCCACACACGATGTACCAATACACAGACTTCGACCGCCAGTTCGTGCGCCAGCGCGCCGCACAGTACCGCGACCAGCTCGAGCGCTGGCAGGCGGGCAGCCTCAGCGAGGACGAGTTCCGTCCGCTGCGCCTGCAGAACGGCTGGTACGTGCAACGCTACGCGCCCATGCTGCGCGTGGCCGTGCCCTACGGCGAACTCCACAGCCGGCAGGTGCGCGTGCTGGCCCGCATCGCCCGCGAATACGACGAGCCCGAGGCCGAGGTCTACCGGAAGGCCATCGAAACGCAGGCCCTCCTGGGCACGACCACCTTGCCCACCCACTACGCGCACTTCACCACGCGCCAGAACGTCCAGTACAACTGGATCCCGCTGGCGAAGAGCGCCGAGGTGATGGAACTGCTGGCCACCGTGGACATGCACGGCATCCAGACCAGCGGCAACTGCATCCGCAACATCACGACCGACGAACGCGCCGGGGTGGCGGTGGACGAGGTGGCCGACCCGCGGCCCTATGCCGAGATCATGCGGCAGTGGAGCACGCTGCATCCCGAATTCGCCTTCCTGCCGCGCAAGTTCAAGATCGCCATCACCGGCGCTGCCGAAGACCGCGCCGCCACCGGATGGCATGACGTGGGCCTCAAGCTGGTGAAGAACGAGGCCGGCGAAATCGGCTTCCAGGTGCGGGTGGGCGGCGGCATGGGCCGCACACCCATCGTGGGCACGGTGCTGCGCGAGTTCCTGCCCTGGAACCAGATCATGAATTACCTCGAGGCGGTGATCCGGGTCTACAACCGCTACGGCCGCCGCGACAACCTGTACAAGGCCCGCATCAAGATCCTGGTCAAGTCCGAGGGCCAGGCCTACATCGACGACGTGGAGGCCGAGTACCGCGACGTGATCGAGCGCGACGGCGCCCCTCACACCATCAGCCAGGCGGAGTTCGACCGCGTCGCAGCCTCCTTCGTGCCGCCCGCGCTGGCCACCCGCACGGGTCTGCCGGCCGAGCAGGCCGACGCCGCCCTGCGCCAGGCCGCCGACCGCGAGCCGATGTTTGCCCGCTGGCTGCAACGCAACGTGGCCGCGCACCAGAACCCGCAGCTGCGCGCCGTCACCCTCTCCTTCAAGCGCCGCGGCCAGGCGCCCGGTGATGCCTCGGCCGACCAGCTCGACACCGTGGCCGAACTGGCCGACCGCTTCTCGGCCGGCGAGCTGCGCGTGACGCACGACCAGAACGTGCTGCTGCCCTGGGTGCATGCCGAAGACCTGTTCGAACTCTGGCAGGCCGCTCGCGCCGCTGGCTTCGCCAGTGCCAACGTGCATCTGCTGACCGACATGATCGCCTGCCCCGGCGGCGACTTCTGCGCGCTGGCCAATGCGCGGTCCATCCCCATCGCCGAGGCCATCACCGAGCGCTACCAGGACCTGGACGAGCTCGACGACCTGGGCGAGATCGATCTGCACATCAGCGGCTGCATCAACAGCTGCGGCCACCACCACAGCGGCCACATCGGCATCCTCGGCGTCGACAAGGACGGCAAGGAGTGGTACCAGGTGACGCTGGCCGGCTCGGACGGCTCGGACCTGAGCGGCCCGGCCCAGGCCGGCAAGGTGGTCGGCCCCTCCTTCTCGGCGGCCGAAGTGCCGGGCGTGATCGAGGCCGTGCTCGGCACCTACCGCGACACCCGCAACGCGGGCGAAACCTTCATCGACACGCTGCGCCGCGTCGGCCACGAGCCCTTCAAGGCGGCGGCCAACGGCGCCCGCTTCAAGGTCGAGGAAGTCGCCTGAGTCACAGGGAGAACAGACGCATGAACAAGACCCTGAACATCCTCTCGGCCGGCCAGCACGAGGCCGAAGCCGCCACCGGCCGTGTGCTGCAGCTGCCCAACGATGCCGATCCCCGGGAAGCCGATCTGGGCGGTGTGACGCGCATCGAGCTGCACTTTCCCAAGTTCACCGACGGCCGGGCCTACAGCCAGGCCTTCCTGCTGCGCCGTCGCCTGGGTTTCACCGGCGACATCCGCGCCACCGGCGACGTGCTGATCGACCAGCTGGTGCAGATGCAGCGCACGGGCTTCACCAGCGCCGTGCTCAAGGAAGGCAAGGACGTGGCCGAGGCCCATCGCCAGTTCGAGCGCTTTGCCGACTTCTACCAGGGCGATGCGGTACAGCCCGCGCCGCATTTCGTGCGCGCCGAGGCCTGATCCTCCGAGCGGCGAAGCGCCCAACAGCCGACCACCGCCTGCGGGTGCTGGTCGGCTTTTTCTTGGCCGCGTCGGCCGACACAGGCGCCCAGCGAGCCGCGAGCGCCTTATCCGAAGCTCGCCGCTCATCGCGCGAGAAGCCGCATCAGCAGCGGTGAATATGCTTATCCGCATAAGGCGCGAACAAAAAGATCGTTTGGTTTCATAAGGGCTCTCCCTAAAGTTCGGTCCCAGGGCATTGCTGTCGTTGTCGGCGCCATGCCATTCGAAAGAGCCCGAGCCATGAACGCCATTCCTTCCCAAGTCCAGAACTCCACCGCCTTCGACCTGGCCGAGGTCAATGCCCGCCTGGGCCGCAATGCGCAGGGCCTGGTGGACTGGGCCATCGGCCTGCACCGCCCGGCCATCGTCACCACCAACTTCCGTCCCTTCGAGGCCGTGATCCTGCACATGGTGACGCGCGCCCAGCCCGACGTGCCGGTGGTGTGGATGGACAACGGCTACAACACCGAGGCCACCTACCGTTTCGCCGACGAGGTGACCCGCCAGCTCGAGCTGAACCTGAAGATCTACCTGCCGCTGCGCTCGCGCGCGCACCGCGAGGCCGTCGAAGGCCCCACGCCGGCGCTGGACGACCCGCGCCATGCGGCCTTCACCGAAGAGGTCAAGCTGGAGCCCTTCACCCGCGCCCTGCGCGAGACGGCACCCCAGGTCTGGTTCACCGCGCTGCGCGCCACCGACACCGCCGTGCGCGCGCAGATGGAGCCCGTCAGCGTGAATCCCGACGGCCTGATCAAGGTGGCGCCGCTGCTGCACTGGTCGTCCAAGGACCTGCACGACTACTGCGTGCAGCACGGCCTGCCCAACAACTTCGACTACGTGGACCCGACCAAGGGCGAAGACAACCGCGAGTGCGGCCTGCACATCGCGCACTGATCCAACCCGTCCACCCTCCGAATCCCCTTTGCCCCGCACACCCATGAACGCCCGCACCGAAGCCGACCTGCTGCTGCCCGATGCCCTGGCTGCCTCCGCCACGGCCCGCCTGTCCAACGCCCACCTCGACGCGCTGGAGGAAGAAGCCATCTTCATCCTGCGCGAGGTGGCCGCGGCCTTCGAGCGGCCGGCGCTGCTGTTCTCGGGCGGCAAGGATTCGCTGGTGCTGCTCAAGTGCGCCGAGAAGGCCTTCGGCGCCGGCCGCCTGCCCTATCCGCTACTGATGATCGACACCGGGCACAACTTCCCCGAAGTCACGGACTTCCGCGACGAGCGCGCCAAGGAGCTGGGCGCCGAGCTGATCGTGCGCAGCGTCGAGGATTCGATGGCCCGCGGCACGGTGCGCCTGGCCCATCCCGGCGAGTCGCGCAACGTGCACCAGTCGGTCACGCTGCTGGAGGCCATCGAGGAGTTCCGCTTCGACGCGCTGATCGGCGGCGCCCGCCGCGATGAAGAGAAGGCCCGTGCGAAGGAACGCATCTTTTCGCACCGCGACGCCTTCGGCCAATGGCAGCCCAAGGACCAGCGCCCCGAACTGTGGACGCTGTTCAACACGCGCCTGGCGCCGGGCGAGCATTTCCGCGTCTTCCCCATCAGCAACTGGACCGAGCTGGACGTGTGGCAGTACATCGAGCGCGAGCAGATCGCGCTGCCCTCGCTCTACTACACGCACAAGCGCCAGATCGTCGAGCGCCGCGGCCTGCTGGTGCCCGTGACCGAGCTGACCCCCGCCCGCGATGGCGAAACGGTCGAGCTGCGGGACGTGCGCTTCCGCACTGTGGGCGACATCACCTGCACCTGCCCCGTGGCCAGCCTGGCCGCCGGCCCGGCCGACGTGGTGATCGAAACGCTGTCCGCCGAGGTCAGCGAGCGCGGCGCCACCCGCATGGACGACAAGACCTCCGACGCTTCCATGGAGAAGCGCAAGAAGGACGGGTACTTCTAACCCACCCCCGTTGCTTGCTCACTTCGTGTAACCGCCTCCCCCCTCAAGGGGGAACACCCTGCGGCCTGGCAAAGCCAGTTCCGCGGGTGTTCCCGACCTGAACCGCGCCGCCCGCTTGAACCTCTTAATGACTGTCATGACTTCCACAGACGCTCTTCACACCGACAGCGCCGACACCGGCACCGCCCTGCGCTTCATCACCTGCGGCTCGGTGGACGACGGCAAGAGCACCCTCATCGGACGCCTGCTGGTGGACAGCCGCGCCGTGCTGGCCGACCAGCTGGCCGGCGTTCAGCGCGGCGGCGAGACCGACCTGGCGCTCCTGACCGATGGCCTCTCGGCCGAGCGCGAGCAGGGCATCACCATCGACGTCGCCTACCGCTATTTCTCCACCGCCAAGCGCAAGTTCATCATCGGCGACGCGCCGGGGCATGAGCAGTACACCCGCAACATGGTGACGGCGGCCTCCAGCGCCGATGCCGCGGTGGTGCTGGTCGATGCCACCAAGCTGCCCTGGGCGGCCGAGGTGGGCGACGGCGAGGTGGTGGTGCGCGAGCTCCTGCCGCAGACCCGCCGCCACATGCTGCTGACCCACCTGCTGCGCGTGCAGTCCATCGTCGTCGCCATCAACAAGCTGGACGCGATCGACGATGCGGCGCTGGCCTTCGAGCGCATCTCGGGCGCGCTGAACGACTTCGCGGCCGCCGCCGGCGTGCGCGTGGAAGCCATCGTGCCGATCTCCGCCCTCAAGGGTTGGAACGTGACCGAGCCGCACCGCGAAGGCGCCGCCGGCTGGGCCGGCTATGAAGGGCCGAGCCTGCTCGAACTGCTGGAAGCGCTGCCCGTGACGGCTGCCGAGACGCAGCAGCCCTTCACCTTCCCGGTGCAGTGGGTGGAGAAGTTCTCGTCGTCGGCCGACACCAGCCAGGGCCGCCGCATCTTCTGGGGCCGCGTCGGCGGCGGCCAGGTGGTGCCCGGCCAGCGCGTGACCGTGCTGCCCAGCGGCCAGACCGCCACCGTGGCCCGCGTGCTCGACCATGTGCGCCGGGAGCACGGCGTGGCCGCCGGCCACAGCGCCGGCATCGTGCTGGACCGCGAGGTCGACGTCTCCCGCGGCGACTGGCTGCTGGAACCCGGCGCCTTCGAGCCGACGCGCGAGATCACTGCCACGGTTGCCTGGCTGGACGACGAGCCGCTGGTGCCCGGCCGCGTCTACTGGGCGCTGCAGGGCCACCGCTGGGTCAAGGCCAAGGTGCAGAAGATCGTGGACCGGCTCAACATCGCCACGCTGGGCGCCGAGGCCGCCACGCAACTGGACGCCAATGCCATCGGCCAGGTCGTGTTGGCCCTGCAGCAGCCACTGGCCGTGCAGCCCTTTACCGCCTCGCGCACGCTGGGATCGCTGGTCCTGGTCGACACGGCCTCGCACCGCACTTGCGCAGCCGTTCTGGTGCGCTGAGCGGCCATGCCCGGCCCTCGCACCGGGCACGCCGAGCACCTTCAAATCCTTTCTGGCGCCGTTGCCAGTGCTGCCCATGTCCGCGAAGGCATGGGCCGCCCTTTACAATCTCGGGTTTTTCCCGACTCCTTCACCAGCCATCCAGCCATGACCCACGTCGTTTCCGAGAACTGCATCCGCTGTAAGTACACCGATTGCGTCGACGTGTGTCCCGTGGACTGCTTCCGCGAGGGGCCGAACATGCTGGTGATCGACCCGGACGAGTGCATCGACTGCGCGGTGTGCATTCCCGAATGCCCGGCCAATGCCATCTACGCCGAGGAAGACCTGCCGGCTGACCAGCTCGCCTTCATCAAGCTCAATGCCGAGCTGGCCCGGGCCGACGGCTGGAAGAGCATCACCAAGCGCAAGGCCGCGCTGCCCGATGCCGACGAGTGGAAAGACAAGCCCAACAAGCTGGCCGAACTGGTCAAGTAAGCCGATCCGATTGAGCGCGTGACCGGCCAGGCCCCTTCCCCGCACCTGGACACCGGCGCCCTCATCATCGGCGCCGGCCCGGCGGGCCTGTTCCAGGCCTTCCAGCTGGGCCTGCTCGAAATTCCCTGCCGCATCGTCGACGCCCTGCCCCATGCGGGCGGCCAGTGTGTCGAGCTCTACGGCCACAAACCCATCTACGACATTCCCGGCACGCCCGTCACTACGGGGGCTGGGCTTGCCGAGTCATTGCTGGTGCAGATCGCGCCGTTCGACGTGCCGATGTACCTCGGCGAGCAGGTGGCGACGCTACAGCGCGAGCAACCGGGCAATGCGGATTCCCATTGGCTGGCCACCACCTCGGCCGGCACCGTCTTCCGCGCGCAGGCCGTCGTGATCGCGGCGGGTGTCGGTGCCTTCGTGCCCAAGAGGCTGGGCGTCGAAGGCGCCGAAGCCCATGAGGGCCACCGCCTCTTCTACCACCCGTCGGACCTGTCACGCTTCGCCGGCCAGTCGGTGGTCGTGCATGGCGGTGAGGAAGCGGCCGTGGAGGCGGCGCTGGGCCTCGTTGGCGTGGCACGCGAGGTGACCCTGCTGCACCGCCGCGACGTCTTCCGCGCCGATGAGGCGCTGCTCGCCGCCTTGCGCGAGCGCATCGACGCGGCCGACATCCACATCGCCATCGGTCAGCCCAGCGCCTTCGACGGCAGCGTGCTGACCATCGACACGCCGGAAGGCACATCCCGCGCCCTGACGCTCGATGCGCTGGTCGTCTGCCAGGGCATCTCGCCCCGCCTCGGCCCCATCGCCGACTGGGGGCTGGAACTGGAACGCAAGCAGATTCCCGTCGACACCCAGCGCTTCCAGACCCGCGAAGCCGGCCTCTACGCCGTCGGCGACATCAACACCTACCCGGGCAAGCGCAAGCTGATCGTGAGCGCCTTCCACGAGGCCACCCTGGCCGCCTGGGCCGTGGCCGAGCGGGTGTTCGACGGCAAGGTGCCGCCGCTGCAATACACCACCACCAGCACCCGCCTGCGCGAGCTGCTGGGTGCGGCGCCTGAGCGTTGACCGGCGGCAAGCCGGGCCGCCCTCCCACTCTTACAATCCGCGACTCGCTAGGGGTGCCGGGCTTCGCTGGAAGCCGGGCTGAGAAGACACCCTTTGAACCTGTTCGGCCGGCCCGACGCATCGTCCAAGGTGCAAAGGCCAGCCGGAGCCGCGGAGCGCCTCAGGCGCTTCAGGCCTGAGGTAATCCTCGCGCAGGGAAGCAGCTCCGGTGGCCCGCATGGGCCTGCGCCGGGCCAGAAGGGGCCGGTGCCGTCGGCAGTGCTTCTTGTGCCCGACCGCTCTGGAGCAACGACGCATGGCCTTGAACGACGCATCCACCCCGCCCGCCAACGAGGCGCTGACCCCACTGCCCGACGCCCGCCGCGCCTTCCGCTGGCACGACCACCTGTCGCTGTGGTTCAGCCTGGGCGTCGGCCTGCTGGTGATGCAGGTGGGCGCCTTCCTGGTGCCGGCGGTGGGCACGCGCGATGCCGTGGTTGCCATCGTGGTCGGGTCGCTGATCGGCGCCGGGCTGCTGGCGTGGACGGCGCGACTGGGCTGCCAGACCGGCCTGGCCAGCGCGGGCCTGATGCATTCTGCCTACGGTAGCGTGTTCGCTCGGCTGCCCGTGGTGCTCAACATCGTCCAGCTGGTCGGCTGGACCACCTTCGAGCTGGTGATCATGCGCGAGGGCACCCAGGCCATCGCCAAGCAGGCCTTCGGCCTGTCGCTGGATTCCGTGGGCGGTGCGCTCGCTGCCACGCTGTTGTGGGGCGCCGTACTGCTGGCGCTGCTGTCGGGCTCGATGGTGACGCTTGTGCGCCGTTTCGTCAGCCGCTTCGGCCTGCCGCTGGTGGTGCTGTCGCTGATCTGGCTGACCTGGCAGTTCGCCGGCAAGCTGCAGGCACAGGGCTTCGAGGCCTTCTGGCAGCGCCAGGGCGACGGCAGCATGGGCCTGTTCAGCGCCATGGACCTGGTGATCGCCATGCCCGTCTCCTGGCTGCCGCTGGTGGCCGACTATGCGCGCCATGGCCAGCGCGCCCAGCCGGGCAAGCCGGGCGGCGCCTTCACCGGCACCTGGATCGGCTATGCGGTGGCCAACCTCTGGTGCTACGCGCTGGGCGTGATGGTGGCCAGCACGGCGGCGCCCGGTACCACGCTCGTGATGGCACTGCTGCTGGCCCAGGGTGGCCTGGTGGCGCTGGGCCTGATCCTCATCGACGAGCTGGACAACGCCTATGGCGACGTGTACTCAGGCTCGGTGTCCATGCACAGTCTGCGCCCGCGCTGGAGCGTGCGCCGCTGGGGTCTGCTGATCGCGCTGGTCTGCGTGGCTCTGGCGCTGGTGCTGCCCATGCACGCGCTGGAGCCCTTCCTGCTCATGCTCAGTTCTGTGTTCGTGCCGCTGTACGGCGTGATCCTGGGCCGGCTGGGCGGTGGCGGCGTGCCCTTGCCGGCCGGCCGCAACGTGGACCTGAGCGCCGCCGCACTGTGGATCGCCGGCATCGCCGTCTACCACGGCTGCGCGGCCTGGGCGCCGCAGTGGGGCTCGGCCCTGCCGGCGCTGCTGCTGACCTTCGTGCTGGCCCGGCTGACGCGGCCTACAGCGGCAGGCGCACCGTCGGCTGCGGTGCGAACCCATGGTTGAGCGGGCCGTGGCCTTCGCCCACCTTGACGGTCACCCCGGCCTGCATGGCACCACGCACATAGTCGCGGGCCTGGGCCACGGCCTCGGGCAGCGGCTTGCCCAGCGCCAGGCCGCAGGCGATGGCCGAGGACAGCGTGCAGCCCGTGCCATGCAGGTTGCGGCTCTGGATCCGCGGTGCGGCGTAGCGGTGGCGCTCGCCGCCGGCCATGGCCAGCAGGTCGACGACCTCGTCGCCGGGCAGGTGTCCGCCCTTGAGCAGAACGCCCTGGGCGCCCTGCGCCAGCAGTTCGGCCGCGGCGCCATCCAGCGCATCGGCGTCCGCAATCGCATGGCCCACCAACAGCGCCGTCTCGTCCAGGTTGGGCGTGATCAGCACCGCACGCGGGAAGAGTTCGGCCACCAGCCGCTCCACCGTCTCGGCGGCGATCAGCCGGTCGCCGCTGGTGGCGACCATCACCGGATCGAGCACCACGTTGGGCAGGCGGTAATGGTCAATGGCCCAGGCGACGACCTCGACCACCTCGGGCGCATGCAGCATGCCCAGCTTGACGGCATCGACGCCGATGTCCTCGATCACGGCCTGCAGCTGGGCCTTGAGGAAGGCGGGCGGCACGGCATGGATGCCGCTCACGCCGCGGGTGTTCTGGGCAGTGAGGGCCGTGATGGCGCTCATGCCGTAGCAGCCCAGTGCGGCGAAGGTCTTGAGATCGGCCTGGATGCCGGCGCCACCGCCGCTGTCGGAGCCGGCGATGGTGAGCACGCGCGCATAGCGCTGGGTGGGAAGGGTCATGGGGCGGAAATTATGCGTGCAGCAGTGAAGGGGGCCGTTCGATGACGGACACCACGATGGACTTCGACAAGGCCTGGGTACTGGGCGGCGGCCTGATGGGCCGGCTGATGGCACTCAGCCTCGCCCGCACCGGTTGCGCGGTGGAAATGCACGAGGCCCAGGGCCCTGATGCCCAGGGCGCCGCCGCCCGCGTGGCCGCGGCCATGCTCGCGCCATTGGCCGAATCGGCCGTGGCGCCGCTGTCGGTGGTGCGCATGGGCGAATATGCCCTCGGACGGTGGCCGCAGCTGCTGGCCGAGCTGCCGGCGCCGGTGTTCTTCCAGCAGGCCGGCACACTGGTCGTCTGGCACCGGCAGGACGCCGCCGACGCCAGCCGCCTGGGCCGCACCCTGGTCCACAACCAGGCGCAGCAGCCCTCGCTGGCGGCGCCGCAGTCGCTGGACGCCACAGCCCTTGCCGAGGCCGAACCTGCCCTGGCCGGCCGCTTCATGCAGGGCCTGCTGCTGCCGGGCGAAGGCCAGCTCGACAACCGCCAGCTGCTTGCCGCGCTGCAGCAGGCGCTTGAGGCGCATCCCCGGGTCACCCTGCACTGGCACAGCGCCCGCAGCCCGCAGGACCTGTCCCCCGGCCCGCGCGAGCGCGTCATCGACTGCCGCGGCCTGGGCGCGCATGCCCAGTGGCCGGCCGTGCGCGGCGTGCGCGGCGAAGTGGCCCGCATCCATGCGCCCGAGGTCACGCTGCAGCGGCCCACGCGCCTGGTGCATCCGCGCTACCCCATCTACATCGCGCCCAAGCAGGACCACCTGTTCGTGATCGGCGCGACCGAGATCGAATCGGACGACATGTCTCCGCCCAGCGTGCGCTCGGTGCTGGAGCTGCTGTCGGCCGCCTACACCGTGCACAGCGGCTTTGCCGAGGCGCGCATCGTCGAGATCGCCGCCCAGTGCCGCCCCACGCTGCCCGACAACCTGCCCGCGCTGCGCTGGCTCGGCGACCGGGTGCTGCAGATCAACGGGCTCTACCGCCACGGCTTCATGATCGCGCCGGCCATGCTCGACGCCGCCATGCAGAGCCTGCAGCATCGCGAATCGCCCCTGGCCGAGCGCCTGCAGATCGGCATCGAACACCTTCCCGCCCGATGATGAACATCCTGCTCAACGGCGAGCCGCGCGAGCTGCCTTCCGGCGCCACGCTGGCCGACGCCATCGCCCTGCTCGACCCCGCCCCGCCCTTCGCGGCGGCCGTCAACCGCGACTTCGTGCCCCGCTCGGCCTATGCCGGCCGCGCCCTGCAGCCGGGCGACGAGGTCGAGGTGATCCGCCCCGTCACCGGGGGTTGAGATGCTGACCACGCCTGCGCCCTGCCCCCTCTCCCCAACCCTCTCCCGCGAGGGGAGAGGGAGGAATGCCGCTTCGCTGAGCGACTGGCTCGACGGCGCTGCGGCCATCGACGAAAGGACACGCTCATGACCATCTCCGAACCCGCCGACGCGCTGGTGCTCTACGGCCAGCGCTTCCAGAGCCGGCTGTTGCTGGGCACCGCCCGCTATCCCTCGCCCGACGTGCTCGAGGCCGCCGTGCAGCGCGCCCGGCCGGCCATGCTCACCGCCTCGCTGCGCCGCCAGAGCGCGGCGCCCGGCGGTGCCAAGGCCGACAACGGCTTCTGGGAACTGCTGCGCCGCCTGGACGTGCCGGTGCTGCCCAACACCGCCGGCTGCCACAGCGTGCAGGAGGCCATCGCCACCGCCCACATGGCGCGCGAGCTGTTCGACACGCCCTGGATCAAGCTGGAGCTGATCGGCGACGACTACACCCTGCAGCCCGACACGCTGCAACTGGTGGGCGCGGCGGATCGGCTGATCAAGGACGGCTTCCAGGTGCTGCCCTACTGCACCGAGGACCTGGTGCTGTGCCAGCGCCTGGTCGATGTCGGCTGCCAGGCCGTGATGCCCTGGGCCGCGCCCATCGGCACCGGCCGCGGGCCGGTCAACCCCTACGCCATGCAGGTGCTGCGCGAGCGGCTGACGGTGCCCATGCTGGTCGACGCCGGCCTGGGCCTGCCCTCGCATGCCTGCCAGGTGCTGGAGTGGGGCTACGACGGCGTGCTGCTGAACACCGCCGTCGCCCTGGCGCAGGACCCGGTGGCCATGGCCGGCGCCTTTGCCGACGCGGTGGCCGCGGGGCGTGCCGCCTTCCGGGCTGGCGCCATGAGCGCGCAGGACGCGGCCCAGCCCAGCACGCCCGTCCTGGGCACGCCCTTCTGGCACCACGCCCAGAACGGTGGCTGAGCCTTGCTCGGCGGTGCACTGCTGGGCGCCGCCGCCCACAAGAACACGGAGCCATCCATGAACGCCCACCAGATCGAGACCGCCATCCTGGCCGCCCACCGCAAACGCTTCGACGGGCATCCGCCGGTGCAAGCCGGTCCCTTCCATGACGAAGACCCGGTCTACCGCGGTGCCAAGGCGGCCTGCGCGGCGCTGGGCTTCATCGAGGTGGATGCCGAATGCCTGGGCCGCGCCTGGCAGGCGATGACCAAGCGCCAGGGCCGCTTCGACGCCAATGCCTGGCCGGACAATCCTGCCGACTTCGGGCTGCGCGACTTTCCGCCCCAGTCCCGCGGCGATGCCTTCGCGCCCTGCCCTGTGGCGCTGGGCCTGTACGCCGTGCTGCCCGACGCCGAATGGGTCGGCCGCGCGGCGCGGGCCGGCATCCCGACGGTGCAGCTGCGCTTCAAGTCCGACGACGCAGCGGCCGTCGCCCGCGAGATCGACGCCGCCATCGCCGCCGTCCAGGGCACCGACGCCCTGCTCTTCATCAACGACCACTGGCGGCAGGCCATCGCGGCCGGCGCCTACGGCGTGCACCTGGGCCAGGAAGACCTGGACGCGCTGACGGCGGACGAGGTCCAGGAACTGCGCGCCTCCGGTCTGCGCCTGGGCGTCAGCACCCACGGCTATGCCGAGATGGTGCGGGCCGATGCCGTCAGCCCCAGCTACCTGGCTCTCGGCGCGGTGTTCCCGACGACGCTCAAGAAGATGGCGACCGCACCACAGGGCCTGGCGCGCCTGCATGACTACGCGCGGCTGGTGCGCGGCTATCCGCTGGTCGCCATCGGCGGCATCGACGCCGATCGGCTGCCGCAGGCGCTGGCCAGCGGCGTGGGCAGCATCGCGGTGGTGCGGGCCTTCGTGGGCGCGGACGACCCCGAGGGCGCAGCCCGCCTGCTGATGGCCGCGATGCGAGAAGCACCCCAGGCCTGAACCTGGAGCGCTTCTCGCGTCCGCTTCGCCGCGGCCTGGGCACCGATAGTGCCGCCGCGATCAACGCGCGGTCGACAGCATCGCTCAGACGATCTGGTCGTCGTCGAAGGAACCGCCGTCGAAGCCCGACCAGTCGCCGCCGGCGTCATCGGCCAGTTGCCGCGTATCTCCACCGCCGCCGCTGCCATCCTCGTAGAAGTTCTGGGTGACGTTCTCGATCACCTCGGGCGTACCGACATTGCCGCCGCCCAGGCCCAGGAAGCCACCGCCGCCTGCGCCGCTGCGGCCACCGAGCAGGTGCTCGATGCCATTGAACAGGAACATGCCGCCCGCCACCCCGGCCGCGGCGCTGGCGGCCTGGCCCAGGAAGCTCGGGCCGCTGCTTGGGGCCGGCGCTGCCGCGGGCGCGGCGCCGAAGAGGCGTTCGCGCCATCCGGGTGCCGCAGCGGGTGCAACGGCCGGCGCACCGGGGGCATAGCCCGAGGGCGCGCCGCGGTAGGCAGGCCGGCCCGGGTTGTAGGCATCCGGATCGGCCGTCTCGCGCCCGAAGCCGGGCTCCAGACCGCGCTGCAGGAAGGCTGCGCCGCCCGGGTCGGCCGGCGCGGCGGCGCGTTGCGCCAGTTGGCGCTGGGCGTCCTGCAGCGCATGTTCCAGCAGCAGCGTGCGCTGGGTCAGCAGGTACAGCGCATCGGGCTGGCCGGCCAGGCGTTCGCGGATCAGCGCATCGGCCTGGGGGTCCTTCTGCACGCCGTGCACTGCGGCCAGCCGCTGCAGCAGGTCTTCGAGCATGGACAGTTCTTGGGGTGTCATGGTTCGGTCGTCCTTCCTCGGCCCAGCATGGGCCTTGCGTGGATGGGACTCCAACGCGCCACAGCGCGTTCCCGGCCGACGGGCTGGCTTAAGGCCGGCCTAAGCGAGCCCTTCCCGGCGCGCCGGTGATCGCTCAGCCCTGCCGCCGCAGCCGCCGGTAGACGGCGTTGCGCGACAGGCCCAGCGCCCGGGCCACGGCCGACACGTTGCCACCGTGGGTGGCCATGGCGTGCTCCAGCGCCGCCCGTTCGAGCGCCTCCAGCGTGGCCGTGGACGGCGCGGGATGGTTGGGCGACGCAACGGAACCACCCGCTGCATCGGCCGCATGGGCCTGCAGGTCGTCCATGAAGTCCTCGGGCAGATGCTCCGGCAGGATCTGCGCCTCGCCGCGTGCCATCAGCGACGCCGTGCGCAACACGCTCGCCAGTTGGCGCAGGTTGCCTGGCCAGGCATGGCGCCGCAGCAACGCCAGGGTCTGCGGCGCCAGCGGCGGCGCGTCGGCCAGGCCGGCCTCGGACTGCTGGGTCTGCAGAAGCCGCTGCACCACCACGGCCAGGTCGCTGCGCTCGCGCAGCGGCGGCAGGCGGGTGACGAGGCCATTGAGCCGCCAGTAGAGGTCGTCGCGAAAGCGCCCCTCGGCCATCATGGTGCGCAGGTTGCGGTGGGTGGCGCAGACCACGGCCACGTCCACCGCCACCTGCCGGCCGCTGCCCAGGGGCGCCACGCTGCGCTCCTGCAGCACGCGCAGCAGCCGGGCCTGCATCGCCAGCGGCATGTCGCCGATCTCGTCGAGGAAGAGCGTTCCGCCGTTCGCCTGGAGGATGCGGCCCGGATTGCCCTTGCGCCGCGCGCCGGTGAAGGCGCCTTCTTCGTAGCCGAACAGCTCGGACTCGATCAGCGTCTCGGGGATGGCGGCGCAGTTGACGGCCACGAAGGGCCCGTTGCGCCTTGGCGAATCGTGGTGGATGGCGCGGGCCAGCCATTCCTTGCCGGTGCCGGTCTCGCCCAGGATGAGCACCGGCACGTCCTGCCCGAGCACCTTGCCCACGCGGGCCAGCACCTGCGCCAGCTGGGCATCGCCCGTGTCCAGGTAGCGCAGGCCCGAGAAGCGCGGGCCGCCGGATTCGCGGGCCCGCTCGGCCACCGGCGTGGCCGGGGCCGTTTCGCGCGGCATGGCCAGGCTGGCGGTCCGGGGCTGCCATTCCACCCGCGCCGACACCGCCACGCCCCCGGGCAGGTGCAGGCGCATCAGCGCGGCCGGGCCCTGCCGGGCCTGCGCCAGCGCCTGGGACACGGGCAGGCCGAAGAGCGAGCCGAAGGTGTGGGCCTCCAGCGCCGCCGTCGACAGACCCAGCTGGAACTGCGCGCTGCGGTTGGCCGCCAGGAAGCGGCCATCCGGCGTGAACGCGGCCAGGCCTTCCATGAGCGTGCCCAGGAACTCCGGCCGGGCATGGAAGCGCAGGCGCAGCGCGTCTTCGTAGACCTGGTCGAACAGGTGGTTCTCGACCATCTGCGAGGACATGCGCACCAGCGCCAGCGTGTGGGCGCTGCGGGTGCGCTCGTCGCCGCTGACGTCCAGGGCGCCCAGCACCTGGCCGCGCGGATCGAGGATGGGCGCGCAGGAGCAGGTGAGGAAGTGGTTCGCCTGCAGGTAATGCTGGCTGCCGTTGACCTGCACCGCCTGCTGCAGGGCCAGCGCCGTGCCGATGGCATTGGTGCCGCGGCAGCGCTCGGACCAGGCCGCGCCCGGTTTGAGCGCCACGCGGTCGGCCCGGCCCAGGAAGTCGTCGTCGCCCAGCGCATGCAGGATCACGCCGTCGGCGTCGGTGAGCAGCACCAGGCTCTGGGTGCCGGCGATCTGGGCGTAGAGCGTCTCCATCACCGGCCGGGCGTGGTCGAAGAGCAGCGCGTTGCGGCCCATGGCCTCGGCCAGATCGGCGGCGGCCAGCGGCGGCAGGTCGGCGCGTTCGTGGCTGCGCAGGCCGAAGTCGGCGCTGCGGGCGTGCGAGGCCAGGATGGCGTCGGGCGCGGCCAGCGGCAATCCGGCACCGGCCGCCGGCTTGGGGCGAAACATGGCGTTGGGCATGGCGTGTTGTCTCCTGCCCGGGCGGCTGGCGTGGCCGCGCGGTTGGGGCGTCTTTTAGCACCCTTGGCTGTTGCGAAGCTTGCGCCGGCGCATGGAAGCGCGCCGGTCGTTGCCGACCATGCGTCGCTGCAGGTCTGGACGGACGTCGCCCGGGCGCACGCCCTGTACGGAGCGCCCGCGAATCCGCGCCCTCAGGCCGCGCGAACGTCCGGCGGCACCAGCAGCCCGGCCAGGCGCTCCAGCGTTGGCCCGATTGGCGCCTCGACCTTCAGCGACAGCAGGCCGTCCGCCCGCGTCAGGCCGAGGTTGAGCGCCGCCACCGGCAAGGCGTGCTCCGCCGCACGCTGCACGAAGCGAAAGCCCGAATACACCATCAGCGAGGAGCCGACGACCAGCACGCCGTCGGCCGCCTCCAGCGCCGAGTACGCCGCATCGACGCGGGGGCGCGGCACGCTTTCGCCGAAGAACACCACGTCGGGCTTGAGCAGCCCGCCGCAGACGGGACAGGTCGGGATGTCGAAGCCCGAGAAGTCGCGCAGCTCCAAGTCGGCATCGCCGTCCGGCGCGGCCCGGGCGTCCAGCGCGGCCCAGCCGGGGTTGAGGCGCAGCAGCTCGGCCTGGAAGTCGGCGCGCGGCAGGCGGTGCTCGCAGGCCATGCAGCGCACGGTGTCGATGCGGCCATGCAGGTCGATGACGTTGCGGCTGCCGGCCGCCTGATGCAAGCCGTCGACGTTCTGGGTCAACAGCTTGGCGACACGGCCCTGCGACTCCAGCGCGGCCAGGGCATGGTGCGCCGGCCCCGGCTGCGCATGACCCATGGTTCGCCAGCCGATCATGCTGCGCGCCCAATAGCGCTTGCGCGTGGCCTCCTCGCCCATGAAGGCCTGGAAGGTGACCGGCGGCGGCCGCTTCCAGTTGCCCTGCGCATCCCGGTAGTCCGGGATGCCGGACTCGGTGCTGACGCCTGCGCCGGTCAGCACGAACAGGCGCGGATGGCGCTCGGCGAAGGCCAGGAGGTCGGTGTCGGTGGTCATCGGCGCGGGAGCATAGCCGCGGTGCCGATGTCGCGCCGGCGCGTTGCTCCCTCTCCCCTCGTGGGAGAGGGTCGGGGAGAGGAGCTCTTGCTCAATGCGCGCCGGGGGCGTCGCCGAAGCGGTAGCTGGAGACGGTCAGGCCGCCCATGAAGCCGTTCTCGTAGTACACGCGGTGCGCCGCCTCCTGCTCGGCGGCGCCGACGGCCACCATCAGCGGGATCAGGTGTTCCTCGCGCGGATGCGCGATGCGGGCGGCGGGCGCCGTTTCCCAGCCGATCAAGCCCTGGGCGCGGGCGGCCGGGTCCTGGGCCAGCGTCTGGCCCAGCCAGTCGTCGAAGGCGCGCGACGGGGCCTGCGCCTGGGGGCCGAAGGCGCGCAGATTGTGGTAGCTCAGCCCGCTGCCGACGATGACCACGTCCTCGTCGCGCAGCGGCGCCAGCGCGCGGCCCAGCGCCAGGTGCTCGGCCGGGTCCAGGCCCTGGCGCAGCGAGAGCTGGATCACCGGCACGTCCGCGTCCGGGTAGATGGCCTTCATCGGCGAGAACATGCCGTGGTCGTAGCCGCGTTCGGCATCGATGCCCGACGGCAGGCCGGCCGCCTCGATCAGCGCCTGCACGCGCTGGGCCAGCGCCGGGTCGCCGGGGGCGTCGTAGCGCACCTGGTAGGTGTGGACCGGAAAGCCGCCGTAGTCGTAGACCATGGACGGATGCGGATTGGCCTGCACCGTGAAGCGCGGGCGCTCCCAGTGGGCGGAGACCATCAGGATCGCGCGCGGCTTGCGGCCGATCTGCCGCGGCATGTCGGCCAGTGCAGCCTCCAGGCGGGCATAGGTGTCGCCCATCTCCGCCTTCATCCAGGGCCAGGGGCCGCCCCCGTGGGAGATGAAGTAAGTGGGCAGGCGCGGGCTGTTGATCGTGCTCATGGCGAAGGGCTCCTGAATCGTGTTGGGATGGACTTTAGATCTTTCGCGGGCCGCAATCGATGGCCGCACAATCAAGGTTCAGTTTCATTCCACGCAATCAAGACATGGACCGCCTCACCAGCCTGCGCCTGTTCCGGGAGGTCGTGGAATCGGGCAGCTTCGCCCGCGCGGCCGAGGCCATGGGCCTCTCCGCGCCCATGGCCAGCCGGCACATCGCCCAGCTGGAACGCAGCCTGGGCGCGCGGCTGCTGCACCGCTCCAGCCGGCACCTGAGCCTGACCGACGCGGGCCGCAGCTGGTACGAGCAGAGCAGCCGCGCCCTCGACCTGCTCGACAGCGCCGAGGCCGCGTTGGTGGCCGATGCCGACGCCACGCCGCGTGGTCGCCTGAAGGTGAGCGCGCCGGTGTGGTTCGCCACCCCGCGCATGGCCCGGCTGCTGGCGGACTACCACGTGCAGTGCCCCGAGGTGCTGGTGGACCTGCACCTGGCCAACCGGCGGGTGGACCTGGTCGCGGACGGCTTCGACCTGGCGCTGCGGGCCACGCAGGAGCCGGCCGCCGCCCTGATCGCGCGGCCCTTGTGCACGGTGGACTTCCACATCGTGGCCGCACCCGCCTACCTGGCGGCCCGCGGCACGCCTGCAAAGCCCGAGGACCTGGCAGGCCTGGGCGCCATCGTGCCCAGCTACGTGCAACTCGAAGGCCGGGTGCTGCGTGCGGCGGACGGGCGTCAGGCCATGCTTCGGCTCACGCCCGTGATGCGCTCGGACGACACCCACCTCACCCGCCATGCGGTGCATGCCGGCCTGGGCGTCGCCTACCTGCCGGTGTGGTTGGTGGATGAGGACCTGGCCGAGGGACGGCTGGTGGAGCTGCTGCCCGAATGGCGCACGCCGGCCACGACGCTGTTCGCCGTGTATGCGAGCCGGCAGTACATGGCGCCGGCGCTGCGCAGCTTCATCGACTTCCTGGCCGTCGCGCTCGGGCCGGCTGGCTGAACGATCTCGGGCGATGCGGGTTCCGCGCCGCCGCCATGGCCGACACGCGGACCGCCGACAGCGCCGCCGCTGAAGCGCACACGTCCTACAGGCCTGCCCCGGCGCCCGGCGCAACTTGCAGTCGTGCCAGGTCGAGCACCCCGCGGGAAACGGGATCGGCGACACAGGCGCAGTCTTCCGTGCATTGCGAAGGGGATGCCCGCCGCGAAGCCAGCAGGCCTGCCGATCCTGACGCCATTCCCCGCGGACGATCGCCGGCACACAAGGGGCGCCCTGCAGGGGCGCCCCTTCTTTTTGTCCGCGGCCGGCCATCGCCGGCCGACGCCGCTGCCCTCTTCCGCAAAGCCCTGCTCGTCGTGCCGTCGCTGCACCGCCGGTACAGTGCCGGGCCTCGTTCAGGAGACACCGCGCTTGCTCTTCCGCTTCTTCGAAAAACTGCTCCAGCCCTATCCGCCCAACGAGCCTTCGCTGCCGCCCAAGGGCTTCTTCGCCTTCCTCTGGTTCACCACCGACGGCGTGCGCGGCAAGGTGGCGGCGCTAGCCTTCCTCACGGCCATCATGTCGGCCTTCGAGGCGCTGCTCTTCGGCATGCTCGGCCGGCTGGTGGACTGGCTGTCGGGCATCTCACCCGCACAGCTGTGGGCCGAGCGCGGCGGCGCGCTCACCTGGCTGGCCGTTGCCCTCGCAGCCAGCGTGCTGGTGGTGGCGCTGCAGACCATCGTCAAGCACCAGGTGCTGGCCATCAACCTGCCGATGCGGCTGCGCTGGAACTTCCACCGGCTGATGCTGGGCCAGAGCATGTCCTTCTACCAGGACGAGTTCGCCGGCCGCATCACCACCAAGGTGATGCAGACCGCGCTGGCCGTGCGCGACACGCTGTTCGTGATGGCCGACGTGCTGGTGACCATGGCCACCTACGTCGCCACCATCGTGGTGCTGGCCGGGGTGTTCGCGGGCGGGCTGATCTGGCCCTTCGTCGTCTGGCTGGTGCTGTACCTGCTGGCCATGGCGTACTTCGTCCCGCGGCTGGGCCGCATCGGCAAGGCACAGGCGGATGCGCGCTCGGCCATGGTCGGGCGCATCACCGACGCCTACACCAACATCGCGACCGTCAAGCTCTTCTCCCACACCCGGCGGGAGGCGCAGTTCGCCCGCGCCGCCATGCAGGACTTCGTCAAGACCGGCTACACGCAGATGCGGCTGGTGAGCGCCTTCGAGATCGTCAACCACGCACTGTCGATGCTGCTGGTGGGCGGCATGGCCGGCGTGGGCCTGTGGATGTGGAGCCGTGGTGAAGTGGGCGTGGGCGCGGTGGCCGCCGCCACCGCCATGGCCCTGCGGCTGCAGGGCATGTCGCACTGGATCATGTGGGAGACCACCAGCCTGTTCGAGGCCGTCGGCACCGTGCAGGACGGCATCAACACCCTGAGCCGGCAGCGCACCGTGGTGGATGCGGCCGATGCGAAGCCCCTGGTGGTCGAGCGCGGCGAGGTGCGCTTCGAGGACGTGGAGTTCAGCTACCGCCCGCCCCTGCTGCCCGGTGTGACGGCACCCGCCGTGCAGGGCCGCACGGTGATCGACGGCCTGAACCTCACCGTGCGCCCGGGCGAGAAGATCGGCCTGGTCGGCCGCTCCGGCGCGGGCAAGTCCACGCTGGTGAACCTGCTGCTGCGCTTCCATGACCTGGAAGGCGGCCGCGTGCTGATCGACGGTCAGGACATCGCCCACGTGACGCAGGATTCGCTGCGTGCGCACATCGGCATGGTCACGCAGGACACCAGCCTGCTGCACCGCTCGCTGTTCGACAACATCGCCTACGGCCGGCCCGACGCCACCGAAGCCGAGGTGCGCGCCGCCGCCGAGCGGGCCGAGGCCTCCAATTTCGTCGACACGCTCACCGACCCACAGGGCCGCCACGGCCTGGCGGCGCATGTGGGCGAGCGCGGCGTCAAGCTCAGCGGCGGGCAGCGCCAGCGCATCGCCATCGCGCGGGTGATGCTCAAGAACGCGCCCATCCTGCTGCTGGACGAGGCCACCAGCGCCCTCGATTCCGAGGTGGAGGCGGCCATCCAGCAGAGCCTGAACCGGCTGATGGAAGGCAAGACGGTGATCGCCATCGCCCACCGCCTGTCGACCATCGCGGCCATGGACCGGCTGATCGTGCTCGATGCCGGCCGTGTGGTGGAAGAAGGCTCGCACCGCGAGCTGCTGGCGCGCGGCGGGCTGTATGCCCGCCTGTGGGCGCACCAGAGCGGCGGCTTCCTGGGCGAGGACTTCGGCGACGAGGCCGAAGCGACGGCAGAAGCCGCGGCGCGCTGAGGTGCGGCCGGCCGGGGCCGACCGTCCAGCGCGGCTCGCCTGCGACAATCGCGGGTTTTTTCGCCGCGCCGCGCCATGGCCTACGCCGTCAAGGAAATCTTCTACACCCTCCAGGGCGAGGGCGCCCAGGCCGGGCGCCCGGCCGTCTTCTGCCGCTTCGCGGGCTGCAACCTGTGGTCCGGCCGCGAGGAGGACCGTGCCAGCGCCCAATGCCGTTTCTGCGACACCGACTTCGTCGGCATCGACGGCACGCTCGGCGGCAAGTTCGCGACAGCCGAGCTTCTGGCCGATCAGGTCGCCGCCTGCTGGCCCGCGCCGGCCCACGACCACCGCTTCGTCGTGCTGACCGGCGGCGAGCCGCTGCTGCAGGTGGACGCCGCCCTCGTCGCCGCCCTGCATGCGCGCGGCTTCGCCATCGCCATCGAAACCAACGGCACCCTGCCCGCGCCGGAGGGCATCGACTGGATCTGCGTCAGCCCCAAGGCCGGCAACCCGCTGGTGCAGCGCCATGGGGACGAACTCAAGCTGGTGTGGCCGCAGGCCGGCATCGACCTGGCCGATATGGAGGCGCTGGACTTCGGCCGGCGCTACCTGCAGCCGCTGGACGATCCGCAGCGCGCCGCCCACACCCGCGAGTGCATCGACGTCTGCCTGCAGCGCCCGCAATGGCGCCTGAGCACGCAGACGCACAAAGTGATCGGCATCCGGTGAGCACGGCCATGGAGTTCGAATTCGAGCTGTCGCAGCGCTTCTTCTTCGACGCCGCCCACACGCTGCGGCGGGTGCACGACACCGCCAGCAGCCTGCGCGTGCATGGCCACACCTACCACGCGGAGGTGAGCGTGCAAGGCCTGCGCGAGGCCGCCACCGGCATGGTGGTCGACCTGGCCGTGCTGCGTGCCGAGATCGAGACGCTGCGCCAGACGCTGGACCACCATCTCCTCGACGAAGTCCCCGGCCTGGGCACGCCCACGCTGGAGAACCTCTGCGCCTACATTGCCACCGCGCTGCGCGAGCGCCAGCTGCCCGTGTCGGCCGTGCGCGTGTGGCGCGAGGCCGGCGGCGACAGCTGCCGGCTCGTGCTGCCGCGCTGACGCCGCGGGCGCCGCCCTATGGTCCAATCGCGGGTTCGCGGCCCGCCCCGCAACCGATACGACGACGCTTCCTTCCGACGCACATGAGCACCATCCTGCAATCCCTCCCCACCGGCCAGAAGGTCGGCATCGCCTTCTCCGGCGGCCTGGACACCAGCGCCGCCCTGCTGTGGATGAAGAAGAAGGGCGCCCAGCCCTATGCGTACACCGCCAACCTGGGCCAGCCCGACGAGCCCGACTACGACGAGATCCCGCGCAAGGCCCTGGCCTACGGCGCCGAGAAGGCCCGCCTGGTGGACTGCCGCCAGCAGCTGGTGGCCGAGGGCATCGCCGCGCTGCAGGCCAACGCCTTCCACATCTCCACTGGCGGCGTGACCTACTTCAACACCACGCCGCTGGGTCGCGCCGTGACCGGCACCATGCTGGTGGCCGCCATGAAGGAGGACGACGTCAACATCTGGGGCGACGGCTCGACCTTCAAGGGCAACGACATCGAGCGCTTCTACCGCTACGGCCTGCTGACCAACCCGGGCCTGAAGATCTACAAGCCCTGGCTGGACCAGACCTTCATCGACGAGCTGGGCGGCCGCAAGGAGATGAGCGAGTTCCTGATCGCCAACGGCTTCGACTACAAGATGTCGGTCGAGAAGGCCTACAGCACCGACTCGAACATGCTCGGCGCCACGCATGAGGCCAAGGACCTGGAACTGCTCTCCAGCGGCATCCGCATCGTCAACCCGATCATGGGCGTGGCCTTCTGGAAGCCCGAGGTCGAGGTCAAGGCCGAGGAGGTGCGCGTGCGCTTCGACGAAGGCCGCCCGGTCGCCCTCAACGGCAAGACCTACGACGACCTGGTCGCCCTGATGGAAGAGGCCAACCGCATCGGCGGCCGCCACGGCCTGGGCATGAGCGACCAGATCGAGAACCGCATCATCGAAGCCAAGAGCCGCGGCATCTACGAAGCCCCCGGCATGGCGCTGCTGCACATCGCCTACGAGCGGCTGGTGACCGGCATCCACAACGAGGACACCATCGAGCAGTACCGCGTCAACGGCCTCAAGCTGGGCCGCCTGCTCTACCAGGGCCGCTGGTTCGACCCCCAGGCCATCATGCTGCGCGAGACCGCCCAGCGCTGGGTGGCCCGCGCCATCACCGGCGAGGTGACGCTGGAGCTGCGCCGCGGCAACGACTATTCGATCCTGAACACCGAGTCGCCCAACCTGACCTACGCGCCCGAGCGCCTGTCGATGGAGAAGGTGGAAGACGCGCCCTTCTCCCCCGCCGACCGCATCGGCCAGCTGACCATGCGCAACCTCGACATCGTCGACACGCGCGCCAAGCTGGCCACCTACGTGCAGGCCGGCCTGCTGGCCAAGCCCGAGGGCACGGAGCTGCCGCAGATCAAGGACGACAGCAAGCGCTGATCGGCGGACGGGGCTTCCTCGGCCCCATCAAGACGAAAGCGGCCTCGTGGGGCCGCTTTTTTCATGGATGCGCCACAGGCGCCGGTGCCGGTCAGGCGGTGTCGGCTTCCAGCCGGTAGCCGATGCCGCGCAGGGTGCGCACGCCGACGCCACTGTCCACCAGCCGCTTGCGCAGGCGGGAGACGAAGGCCTCCAGCGCGTTGTCGCTGAGCGGGCCGTCCGCCTCCTCGGCCAGCTTGCGGGCCAGTTCGCGCTTGGCCAACACCTGGCCGGGTGGGCTCATCAGGGCCCAGAGCAGGCCGAATTCGCGCGCCGGCAGGTCGAGCGGCTCGCCATCGATGCGAAAGCGCCGGGCACGGCGGTCCAGTTGCAGGCGCCCCACGGCCACCACATCCTTCGCGCCTTCGGCACGGCGCACCAGCGCGCGCAGCCGCGCTTCGAGCTCGCCAGGATCGAAGGGCTTGCCCAGGTAGTCATCGGCCCCGGAATCCAGGCCGATGACGCGCTCGTCGGTGCGGTTGCGGGCCGTGAGCACCATGACGGGCGTGCGGTCGCCGCGGGCCCGGGCGCGGCGCAGGGCCAGCAGGCCACTGCCCAGGCCGCTGTCGGGGCGGGTGTTCTCGGGCAGGTTCAGGTCGAGCAGCACGGCGTCGAAGCCGCCGTTGGACCACTGCGCATCGGCCTCCTCGACCGTGGCGGCCAGGGCCACCGCGTGGCCCGTGTCGCCCAGGCTGCGGCACATCACGCCACTGAGCACGGCATCGTCTTCGACCAGCAGGATTCGCATGGCGGGCGAGGCTATCAGCGGGCCGGGGGGCAGGCAAATGAACGGTCAGCCGACCGTCAGACGCCCGTCGCCGGGGACAATGCGGCCCATGTCCCGCCCCTCGCCGAGCTGCCGGCTGCTGCCGCGCTTTCCCTCTTGAGCCTCCCGCCTGTCCCCCTGTCCTTCGCCGATGCGCTGACGACCGAGGCGATCCGGCGCATCGAGTCCGATGGTCCGCTGGAAGACCAGTCGGTGCTGCGCCAGCTTGCCCATGCGCCCGAACCCGCGCCCTGGCCACTGGTGCAGCGGGCTCGCCTGCTGGCCGAGCGCCTGGGCCTGCCCGGCCGGCTGGCCCGCGCCCGCGACCTGGCACCCCTGGTGCTGCTAGGCGTCGCCGCCCTCATGGTGGCGGCCGGCCTGGGGCTGGCGGGCGCGGTGGTGGATGCGCAGGAGCGCCGCATCAACGTCATCGCCTCGCTGGCGGGCCTGCTGGGCCTGCACGGCCTGTCGCTGCTGGCCTGGCTCGCGGCGCTGCTGGTGCCGGGCCAGGGCCGGGGCGGCGCCCTGGCTGGCCGGCTGTGGCTGGCCCTCACCGCGCGCACGGCCCTGGGCCGCGGACGCGAGGGCTCTGCGCTGCTGCAGGCCGGCGTCCAGTTGCTGGAGCGGGCGCGGCTGCTGCCCTGGCTGCTGGGCCTGGCCAGCCACCTGCTGTGGGCCATCGGCTTCGGCGTCGCCATCGCGGCGCTGCTGTCCGCCCTGGCCTTCCGCCGCTACACGCTGGGCTGGGAGACGACGCTGCTCGATCCCGCCGGCTTTGCCCGGGCCATCGATGCAATGGCATGGCTGCCCGGC
The DNA here is from genome assembly GCF_056314265.1 of Pseudacidovorax sp. DMC4. Taxonomy (NCBI): domain Bacteria; kingdom Pseudomonadati; phylum Pseudomonadota; class Betaproteobacteria; order Burkholderiales; family Comamonadaceae; genus Pseudacidovorax; species Pseudacidovorax sp. DMC4. The sequence goes on from NZ_JBQUYR010000010.1 coordinate 136,057, forward strand.
CTCCTGGGTTTTCCGGTGCCGGATGCCACGCTGATTCGTGCCGCGGGCGATCCCGCCGCCCCGCCCGATGCGGCGGGCCAGGCGGTGCTGGCCTGGTGGCTGGTCGGCTGCGTGGGCGTCTACGGCCTGCTGCCCCGGCTGCTGTGCGCCCTGTGGTGCACCGCCCTGTGGCAGGCACGGCGCCGTCGGTTGCAGCCCGACTTCACCCTGCCCTACTACCGGCAGTTGCAGGCGCGGCTGGATGCCCTGGCACCCGCCCGGGTGGTCGACGCCGAGCCGGTGGCCGGACATGGTGCGGCCCTTCCCCGGCGCGCCCACGATGCGCCGGGCGCCCCGGTGCTGCTGGCCTTCGAACTCCCACCCGAGCAGCCGTGGCCGCCGGCCGACCTGCCGCACGACGTAAGGGCATGGGGCTGCGACGGCAGCGCCGCGGCCCGCGCCGCCGCCGTGCAACAGGTGGCGGCCTGGCGACCGCGGCGGCTGGTGGTGGCCTGCCAGGCCACGGCGAGCCCCGACCGCGGCACCGAGCGCCTGCTGCGCGAGCTGCTGCCCCTGGCCGCTTCGCTGCACCTGTGGCTGGTCGATGCCGACCAGGCCGACGAGGCGCAGCGCGCCCGTTGGCCGCGGTGGCTGCATGACACCGGCCTGGATGCACTCGTCGCCTGCCATCCGCGCTGGCAGTCCGCCCTGGCGGACTTGGCCCCCGGAGCGGCGACGCCGGAGGCGCCCCGATGACCCCGTCCACACCCCCGTCGACCACCCTGGACCGCGCCGCAGGCGCTGGCCCTGACGCGCCGACGCTGCGCATCGCCGTGGTGGGCCACACCAATGTCGGCAAGACCTCGCTGCTGCGCACCCTGACGCGGCGGGTCGACTTCGGCGAGGTCTCCGACCGGCCCGGCACCACCCGCCACGTGGAGCAGGTGGACCTGCGCATCGACGGCACGCCGGTCGTGCGCTTCCACGACACGCCGGGCCTGGAGGACGCCGTCACTCTGCTGGCCCACGTGTCGCAGTTGCCCGGCGATAGCCGGCCCGCCCGCGTCCGGGCCTTCCTGCAGGGCCCCGAGGCGCAGGCCGCCTTCGAGCAGGAGGCCAAGGTGCTGCGCCTGCTGCTCGATGCCGATGCCGCCTTCCTGGTGATCGACACGCGCGAGCCGGTGCTGCCCAAGTACCGCGACGAGGTCGAACTGCTGGGCGCCTGTGCCCGGCCCGTGCTGCCGATCCTCAACTTCATCGCCCATGGCGCCAGCCGGGAGCCGCAGTGGCGCGCCATGCTGTCCGACGCCGGCCTGCATGCCGTGGTGCGATTCGACGCCGCCGCGCCCTTCACCGGTGCCGAGCGTGACCTGTACCACGACCTGGGCACCCTGCTGCCTGCACGCCGCGAGGCGCTGCGTGCCGTGGCCGCGCACCTCCTGGCCGAAGCCGCCGCCCGGCATGCCGGCGCCTGCCATTCCGTCGCGGGCACCTTGGTGTCCTGCGCCGCATTGCAGCGGGTGGTGCCGACGGCGCAGTTGGCCGATCCGCAGCGCCGCGCCGCCGAGGTGGAGGCCCTGCGCGCCACCTTGCAGGACGAGGTGCGCGGCAACACCGCGGCGTTGCTCAGGCTGTATGGCTTCCGGTCCGGCGACGCGGCGGAGCCGCCGCTGCCGCAGCTGGAAGGCCTCGAAGGGATGGACCTGTTCAACCCCGAACTGCTGCGTCAGGCGGGGCTGCGCCTGGGCCAGGGCGCGGCGGTCGGCGCGGTGCTGGGCGCCGCGGCCGATCTGGCGGTGGGCGGGCTGTCGCTGGGGGCCGGCGCCCTGCTGGGCGGCACCCTGGGCGGTGCGCTGGCCCAGGGGCTCGGCCCGCTGGGCCGCCGCCTGGCCGGACGCCTGCGCGGGCAGCAGGCACTGACCGTGGAGGACACCGTGCTGTACGTGCTGGCAGAGCGCCAGTTGGCCCTGGTGCGGGCGCTCGAGGCGCGCGGGCATGGCGCGGTGGGCACGGCGGCCGTCGACACCGCAACCGCCGCCGTGTCACCCGAGCGGTCCGATGCCCTGCGCGCCGCCGTCCAGGCCACGCGCGTGGCGCGGGCGCATCCGGAGTGGCGGCCGACCGGTGCACGCCGGGACGTGGTCTCGTCCGCGCGCGACGAGGCCGTCGAGCGCGTGGCGGCGCACCTGGTGCACGCTGCGGGCCCCGTGGCCGAAAGCCGTGCTGCCCCCTTTTGACGCCTCGATTGCGGCCGGCCGATGGGCCGAATTCCCTCACAACGCGGACGGGCTTCCTACACCGGGCCCCTGGGCCGTCCGACGGCGGACGGCCGTCCGACCGGCCCACACTGCATTCCATCGCAATTCGAGGAGCTCCTCCGTGAACACCATCATCTACATCGTCGGTCTGGTCGTCGTCATCGCTGCCGTGCTCTCCTTCTTCGGCCTGCGCTGAGTGGCCCACCCATGGCTCGGCGCGACGCCGGGCCATCCGGCACCGGATGCCGCCGCACTGCGGCATGATCGGCGGATGACTTCCGCTGGTGCCGCCCTCTCCTCCCCTGCATCCTCCCCCTCCCCGCTCTCGGCCGATTCCCGGCCGCTGCTCATCGTCAAGACCGGCAGCACGCTCGACGCGCTGCGCGCCAAGCGGGGCGATTTCGACGACTGGATCGCCCGTGGCCTCGGCGTCGATGAGGGCGAGATCCAGGTCTGCGACCCGCGTGATGGCGGCCTCCTGCCGGAGCCGGGCACGCTGCGCGGCGTCGTCATCACCGGTTCTCATGAAATGGTCTCGCACCGCGCGCCTTGGAGCGAGCGCACGGCCGCCTGGCTGGCGCGCTGCGTGAAGGCCGAGGTGCCCGTGCTGGGCATCTGCTACGGCCACCAACTGCTGGCGCATGCGATGGGCGGCGAGGTGGACTTCCACCCGGGCGGGCTGGAGATCGGCACCGTGCCGCTGCGGCTGGCGTCCACTGCGCAGGACGATGCCCTGTTCAACGGCCTGCCGGAGCAGTTCCCCGTCCAGGTCATCCATCGCCAGAGTGCCTTGCAGCTTCCGCCCGGCGCCGTGCCGCTGGCGTCCAACGCGCACGAGCCGCACCAGGCCTTCCGCATCGGCCGCTGTGCCTGGGGCGTGCAGTTCCACCCGGAGTTCGATGCCGAGGCGATGCAGGGCTACGTCCAGGCGCAGGCGCCCCATCTTGACGACCCCGCTGCGGTGGCGTCACAGGTCCGGCCCACGCCGGAGGCCGCCAGCCTGCTGGGCCGCTTTGCGCGGCTCGCCGCGGCCGGAACCGGACGGCAGACTACATCGGCCGCCGCCGTCGCCGGCTAGGGTGATGCGGTCTTTCAGCCCTTTCCAGGAGTGAACGCGCCATGTCCACCCACGCCTCTCCCGTCGACGCTTCCGCGCGTCGTCGGCATTTCTCGATGATCCGCGGCTTCCATCTGGCCGACTTCTTCACCCTGGGCAACGCCGCCTGCGGCATGGGCCTGGTGCTGCTGGCCATGGCCTATGTCGCCAGCGGCGATGTGCGGCATTTCTATGCGGCCGCCGTGCTAGCCCCGGCGGCGTTCGTGCTCGACATCTTCGACGGCCGCATCGCGCGCTGGCGGCAGACCCATTCCGCGCTGGGGCGCGAGCTGGATTCGTTGGCGGACGTGATCTCCTTCGGCGTGGCGCCCGCTGCCCTGGGCTTCGCGGCCGGCCTGCGCGGCGGCTGGGACGCGGTGGTGCTGCTGTACTTCGTGTGCTGCGGCGTGAGCCGACTGGCCCGCTACAACGTCACGGCCGAAACGCTGTCCGAAGGCGGCGACAAGGTGCGCTACTTCGAAGGCACGCCCATTCCCACCAGCGTGGTGCTGGTGGGGCTGCTGGCCTGGGCCGCAGCGCAGGACCGCCTGGGCGGCGCGCTGTGGGGCGGCAGCTGGGAGATCGGGCCGTGGACGCTGCATGCCTTCACATTGCTGTACGCCTTGTCGGGCACATTGATGATCAGCAAGACGCTGCGCATCCCCAAGTTCTGAACGCGCCCGACCGAGCGTCTGCACCCGCGCCGCTACCTCCGATCTGTTCCATGACCCATCCCGCACCCCAACTCACCCAGCATGCCAAGGGCCTGGCGCAATTGATCCAGCTGGCCTCGGCCGTGCCCCTGGACCCGGCCGTCGACCACTTCTATTTCCTTCGCCACGGCCAGACGCCGCGCAATGCGCTGCGGATCTTCCAGTCCTACGACGAGCCGCTGTCGGATCTGGGCCTGCAGCAGGCCGCGCTGGCCGCCGCCGTGCTGGCGAACGAGCCCATCCGCAGCATCGTCTGCAGCGACGCGCGGCGGGCCTTCGATACGGCCCACACCGTGGCGGCGCCGCTCAAGCTCACCCCGGTGGCGCGCGAGGTGCTGCGCGAGCGTCACTTCGGCTGCCTCGTGGGCACCTCGTCGGTGGACATCGACTGGGCATGCGCCCCCGAAGGCGGCGAGACGCTGGCCCAGTTCGTCGACCGCAAGCGTGCCGCCCTGGACGCCGCCCTGCAGGAGCCGGCGCCCGTGCTCGTCGTGGCCCACGGCGGCACCCTGTACGTGCTGGCGGCGCTGCTGAACGTGCCCGTGGATGCGGCGGTGCTGGGCAACGCGCAGCCCCTGCGTTTCGAGCGCGCCGCAGATGGCCGCTGGGGCGTGCGCGCGTTGCGGGCCGCTGACGGCAGCATCGCCGCTGTCGCCTGACACACGGCAGCGGCGCCTGTTGTGGGGCGGCGCACTGGTCATTGCGCCTACATTAACGATGAGTTGACTTTTTCTGACGCCACAGGCGGTTGATACCAGCCTTCATGAAATCCGTCCGCCGCCGTTGGCCCCTGGTGGTCAACCTGAGGCACTTGATCATTGCGCTGACCACGTCCAGCGCCGTGGTGTCGCTGCTGGCCACCTTCTACGCCAGCTACAAGGTGCAGCGCCAGCAATTGATCGCGCAGTCGCTCGAATCCAACCTAGCCTATGCGAACAAGCTTGCCAGCAGCACCGACGACTACTTCAAGGGCGTGCTGCAGCAGATGGCCTACGCCGCCAGCCAGGTGGCCCCGGCGTTGCATGACGCCGAGCGCGTGGATGCCGAAGCCCGGCGCCTGCACCTGCAGACGGACAGCCTCAATTCGGTTGTCATCGCCGACAGCGCGGGCCGGGTGCTGGCCGATTCGCCCCCACAGCTCAACCTGCGTGGCTCGATGCTGCATACGCCGCAGGCCACACAGGCCCTTGCGGCGGAGGGCCCGCGGGTCAGCGCGCCCTACCTCGCGCCCAGCGGCAACATGCTGGTGCTGGTCTCGCAGCCCATCGTGGCCACCGACGGCGCGCGCAAGGGCGTGATCCTGGGCGCGATCTACCTGCGGCAGGAGAGCGCGCTGAACAAGCTGCTGGGCACGCACTACTACCACGATGGTTCCTACCTCTACGTGGTCGACCGCCAGCGCCGCATCCTGTACCACCCCGAGGCGCAGCGCGTCGGCGCATTCATGGGCGTGAACGTGGCGGCCGACCGCATCGCCCAGGGCGTCTCGGGCAGCGAGGTGCTCGTCAACTCGCGGGGCATCGAGATGGTGGCGGGCTATTCCATCGTGCCCACCACGGGCTGGGGCATCGTCGTGCAACGGCCCCTGTCGGCTACGCTCGCCCCCATCGGTGCGCTGATGCGGCAGGTGATGGAGTGGACACTGCCGCTGGCCGCGGTGGCGCTCCTGCTGGTCTGGGCCTTTGCCTTGAAGATCGCCAGCCCGCTCCACGCCCTGGCGGCCACCGCTGCCAGTCACCAGCCCGGCGAGTCCGACGCGCGGCTGCGCTCGATCTCGTCGTGGTACTTCGAGGCGGCACAGCTCAAGAAGGCCATGCTGCGCGGCCTGGGCGTGTTCGACGGCAACCTGCGCCGGCTGCAGAAGGACGCGGCCACCGATCCGCTGACCGGCCTGGGCAACCGCCGGCAGTTCGATTTCAGCCTGGCCGTGCTGGCCGAGGGCGAGACCCCGTTCTGCGTGGTGCTGCTCGACATCGATTTCTTCAAACAGGTCAACGACCGCTTCGGCCACAACGTGGGCGACGCCCATCTGCGCCAGCTGGCGGCTCTCATGGCGGAAGGCCTGCGGCCCGAGGACCTGGCCTGCCGCATCGGAGGGGAGGAGTTCGCCCTGCTGCTGCCCCACACCGCCCTGCCCGAGGCGGTGGCCATCGCCGAGTCGCTGCGGCGCCGCGCGGCCGAGTCGGCTGCGCCCGGGGGGCAGGCCGCCACCCTGTCGCTCGGCGTTGCCCAGTGGCGGGGTCCGGACGACGACCTGGAGGCGGTGCTGAGGACGGCCGACGAACGCCTGTATGCCGCCAAGGCGCGGGGGCGCAACCGGGTCGTCTTCGACTGAGCGTCGCCGCGCCCTTGCAAATATCGGGCCAGGACTGCACCTGTGGGTCAGCATCGCCTGGCGCGCAACGCGTGCAGGACCCGCGACGTGGCGCGCCCCCACAGCGCCGCGCCGTCCGGGCGGCACGCCTTGAGCGTCCGGCGACGCAAGGCCCGGCACGGCCAGGGCCTTGCGCATCCACCAACCTGGGACACGCAACGCCATGGACGCTTCGAAGAACCACTACGACACACTGGGCGTGGCGCCCGACGCCACCGCCGACGAGATCCGCAAGGCCTACCGCCGCCTTGCGCGCAAGTACCACCCCGACGTCAGCAAGGAAGCCGACGCGCAGACGCGCATGCGCGAGATCAACGAGGCCCACGAGGTGCTCGGCGACCCCGCCAGGCGCGCCGAATACGACGCGATGGCCGAGCGCCTGCGCCGCGGCGCGACCATGGGGCACGGCGACGGCTTTGCGCCGCCGCCGGGCTGGGAAGACGGCTTCAGCTTCTTCCGCAGCGGCGGCCCGGGCGCCGGTGCCGAGGCGCCGGACCTCGGCGCCTTCTTTTCCGACCTGTTCGGCGCCGGCGCTGCCGGGCCCACGGGTGGCGGTGCCGCGCGGCGCACCCGCGCCGCAACGGGCGAGGACCGCCATGCCGCCATCGAGGTCCCGCTGGAATTCGCCCTGGCCGGCGGCGAGCGCGAGATCCAGTTGCAGGCGGTGGAGCTCGACGCCGGCGGGCGGCCCCGGCCGGTGACCCGGACGCTGCAGGTGCGCGTGCCGCGCGGTGTGCGGCCCGGGCAGCAGATCCGCCTGGCGGGCCAGGGCATGCCGGGCATCGGCGGCGAGCCGGCCGGTGACCTGTACCTCGAGGTGCGGATCGCGCCGCACCCGCTCTACCGCGTCGAGAGGCGCGACCTGGTCATGGATCTGCCCGTGACGCCCGCCGAGGCCGCGCTGGGTGCCGAGGTGGAGGTGCCGCTGCCGGGCGGCGGCACCGGGCAGGTGAAGGTGCCGGCTGCGGCGCGTGCGGGCATGAAGCTGCGGCTGAAGGGCCGCGGGCTGGGTGGCGACCTGTACCTGGTGCTTTCGATCGCCGTCGCGCCGGCCGACAGCGCGGCGGCGCGCGCGGCCTACGAGCAGCTCGCCAGGGCGACGGCCGGATTCGACCCTCGCCGCGACCTCGGCGCGCGCAGCCGCACGACCAGCACGGCATGAGGTAGGCGCTGCGGGCTCCGGACCGCATCGCCGGAGCGGCGGCGGCGCCGTCGCGCCACCGCCTGAGCCTTGGACAGCCATGCCGGCCGCGCTGCCGCCCGGCGTCCGATCCAGACAGTTTGTGCCGATCCCCTCTGTCACCGGAGCCGATGGGGCGGCCCCGCCGGCCGGGTCTGGCGCCATTGAGCCAGGGCGGTATATTCTTACCTTTTCATCATCGATACCAGAAGAGTAGGAAAATGGCCGCCACAGCCACGTTGTCCAGCAAGTTCCAGATTTCCATTCCCAAGGCCGTGCGGGACGAACAGCAGTGGAAGCCCGGGCAGGAGTTCGTGTTCATCCCCAAGGGCAAGGGCGTGCTCGTGATGCCCGTACCGGAGTTGGAGCAATTGGCCGGCATTGCCAAGGGCGCGCGCAAAGACGATTACCGTGACCGCGAGGACCGCTACTGATGGCGGCGCAGCGGGTGGTCGATACGTCGGCCTGGATCGAATGGCTCGATGGCAGCGCATTGGGCAAGAGAGTCGGCCAGCAATTTCCGCAGAAGGCGCAGTGCATCGTCCCCACCATCGTCCAGCTCGAACTGTCGAAATGGATGACGCGGGAAGTCGGCGAGGAAGAGGCCAACCAGGTGATGGCCTACACCCAGAAATGCGTGGTCGTCCCCCTGGACACCGCCATTGCCCTGCTTGCGGCGGACCTGCACCGCGAATACCGGCTGGCCACGGCCGACGCGATCGTGTACGCCACAGCCCGGCGCGTGGGCGCGGAGTTGCTGACCTGCGATGCCCACTTCAAGAACCTGCCGGACGTGGTGTTCTTCGCCAAGTCCGCGTAAGGGTCACCCAAGGACAGGCGTGACATCGACATGCGGCGCAAGGGCCGCATGCCGGGCGGCACTCAGGCGCCGCCGCCATGGACCCCATGGCCCAGATGCCGGCTGGCGGCAGACGCGGCCTCGCGCAAGGCCAGGCCCACCGGCCCCTCGGGGTCGGGATCGAACCCGCCCGTGGCGCCCAGCGCCGTGATCACCGCCCGCACCCGACCGGCATGGTCGAACAGGGGCGCCGCGATGGCGCTGATGCCCGGCAGGTTGGTGTCGCGCACCCAGGCGCAGCCGGCGGCCCGCACGGACTCGCACAGCTGCGCGATGGGCCGTTCGTCCGCGAGCGAGGCCCGATGCCGCCCATCGGCCTGCGCCAGTTCCGCCTCGGCCAACGCACGCACGCGCGCCTCGTCGCCCAGCCACCCCAGGAAGGCGCGGCCCGTGGCCGACCACAGCATCGGCAGCACCGAGCCGACGCGCACGTTCACCGTGATCGGCAGGCCGGGCTCCTCGAAGCGGACGATGGTCGGCCCTTTGTTGCCCATCACCGCCAGGAAGCAGGTCACTTCGAGCGACTCGCGCAGGTGCACCAGTGCGGGCTCGGCCAGCCGGAGCGGGTCGGCCTGGCGCATGGCGGCCACGCCGATCTGGATGGCCGCCGCCCCCAGGAAGTAGTGCTGCGAGCCGCTGTCCTGCGTCACCAGTTCCTCTTCGACCAGGCTGGCCAGGTAGCGGTGGACCTTGGCGGGGCTTTCGCCCACGTGGGCGGCCAGGGCCGTCAGGCTGGCCCGCCCGCCGAGGCGCGCGAGGCCCTTGAGCACGGCCATGCCGGTTTCGGCGGACTGCACGCGCTGACGGCGTTCGCGGGCACGCGCGGGGGCTCCAGGCTCGGCCGATCCGGCGGTGGCGCCATCGGCTTCGGAAACAGGGGAATCGGGCAAGGGTGGAGGTCGGCGGGGCATGGTGCGCAAGGGAATGGGGTTAACCCGATCGCAAGATTACGCAATGCGTACCAAAATTACGCTTATCAAAAACCCGAAGACCCCTTGTCGGGCGTCAAGATCTGGAGACTTTTCCAATGAAGAAGCTTCTGGCTTCCTGCCTCATGGCACTGCCGCTGCTGGCGCCCGTTGCCTCGGCCCAGGCACAACAGGCCGCCTATCCGTCCAAGCAGATGCGCTGGCTGGTGCCCTATCCGGCCGGCGGTGGCTCGGACTTCCTGGCCCGCACCATCGGCCAGCAGCTGTCCGCGCAGACGGGCCAGCCCGTGCTGGTCGAGAACAAGCCGGGTGGCAACACCGCCATCGCCGCCGCCGACGTGGTGCGCTCGCAGCCCGACGGCTACACCCTGCTTTCGGCCGACAACGGCACGCTGGTGTTCAATCCGGTGCTCTACAAGAGCCTGAGCTACAACCCCGGCAAGGACCTGGCGCCCGTCACGCTGATGGGCCGCTTCCCGATGATCCTGGTGGTCAGCCCCAGCGTCACGGCCAAGGACGCCAAGGAATTCATCGCCCAGGTCAAGGCCAATCCGCAGGGCATCAACTACGCCTCGGCCGGCGCGGGCAGCCCGCACCACCTGGCGATGGAGCTGCTCAAGACCGAGGCCGGCCTCAAGATGACCCATGCGCCCTACCGCGGCGCCGCCCCGGCCCTGGCCGACGTGGCGGGCGGCCAGGTGCCGGCCATGATGGTCGACCTAGCGGCTGGTGCGGGCTTCATCAAGGGCGGCAAGGTGCGGCCCCTGGCCGTGGCCAATGCCACGCGCCTGCCGCAGCTGCCCGATGTGCCGACCTTCGCCGAGCTGGGCTTCAAGAACGTCGAGGCCGCCGCGCTGGTGGGCCTGGTCGTGCCGGCCGCCACGCCAGCCGAGACGGTGAACGCCCTCAACAAGCAGGTGGTGGCCGCCATCAATGCGCCCGATGTGCACAAGAAGCTGATCGATTTCGGTGTCGAGCCGGTCGGCAACACGCCCGCGCAGTTCGCCGAACTGCTCAAGGGCGAGAACGCGCGCTGGCACAAGCTGATCCGTGACCTGAACATCACGCTCGATTGATTCTTCACCGACGCCCGCGCTGTCTTCCGGGATAGCGCGGGCGTTTCGCTTTCCGGAGTTGCCGAATGACTGCCTCGACCGCCGACGCCCCTGCTTCCGCTCCTGCCGGCGGCTGCCCCTTCGCCCATGCCGCCGCGCCCGCACCGGCCGCGCCCAATGGCTGCCCGGTCAGCCATGGCGGCGCCGCCTTCGATCCCTTCAGCGACGGCTACCAGCAGGACCCGCCCGAGTACGTCCGCTGGGCCCGGGAGCAGGAGCCCGTCTTCTACAGCCCGCTGCTGGGCTACTGGGTGGTGACGCGCTACGAGGACATCAAGGCGATCTTCCGGGACAACCTCACCTTCAGCCCGTCCATCGCGCTGGAGAAGATCACCCCCACCGGGCCCGAGGCCAACGCGGTGCTGGCCAGCTACGGCTTCGCCCTCAACCGCACGCTGGTCAACGAGGACGAGCCGGCCCACATGCCGCGCCGCCGTGCGCTGATGGAGCCCTTCACGCCCGAGCACCTGAAGCACCACGAGCCGCTGGTGCGCCAGCTGGCGCGCGAGTACGTCGACCGCTTCATCGACGACGGCCGCGCCGACTTGGTGGACCAGATGCTGTGGGAAGTGCCGCTCACCGTGGCCCTGCACTTCCTCGGCGTGCCCGAGGAGGACATGGACACGCTGCGCCAGTACTCCATCGCCCACACCGTCAACACCTGGGGCCGGCCGAAGCCGGAGGAACAGGTGGCGGTCGCCCATGCCGTCGGCAACTTCTGGCAGTACGCGGGCCAGGTGCTCGACAAGATGCGCGCCAACCCCGACGCACCGGGCTGGATGCAGTACGGCATCCGCATGCAGAAGCAACTGCCGGAGGTCGTCACCGACTCCTACCTGCACTCGATGATGATGGCCGGCATCGTCGCCGCCCACGAGACCACGGCCAACGCCACGGCCAACGCGATGAAGCTGCTGCTGCAGCACCCCACCGCCTGGCGCGAGATCTGCGAAGACCCGGGCCTGATCCCCAACGCCGTCGAGGAATGCCTGCGCCACAACGGCTCGGTCGCCGCCTGGCGCCGGCTTGCGACCAAGGACGTGACCGTCGGCGGCATCGCCATTCCGGCGGGCAGCAAGCTGCTGATCGTCACCTCGTCGGCCAACCATGACGAGCGCCACTTCGCCGATGCCGACCTGTTCGACATCCGCCGCGACAACGCCAGCGACCACCTGACCTTCGGCTACGGCTCGCATCAGTGCATGGGCAAGAACCTCGCGCGCATGGAGATGCAGGTCTTCCTGGAGGAATTCACCCGCCGTCTGCCCCACATGCGCCTGGCCGCGCAGCAGTTCAGCTACGTGCCCAACACCTCCTTCCGCGGCCCCGAACACCTGTGGGTGGAATGGGACCCGGCGGCCAACCCCGAGCGCCGCGATCCGGCCGCCCGCGATGGCGAGCGCGCGCCGGTGCGCATCGGCGAGCCCACGGGCCATGCGCTGACGCGGCCCGTGGTCGTCGAGCGTGCCGAGCCGGCGGCCGAAGGCATCGTCCGCCTGCGCCTGGTGGCCGCCGATGGGGGCACCCTGCCCCGCTGGTCGCCCGGCGCGCACATCGACGTGGAGTGCGGCGACACCGGGCTGTCGCGCCAGTATTCGCTGTGCGGTGACCCGGACGATGCCCGTGCCTTCGAGATCGCCGTGCTACTGGAGGCAGAGAGCCGGGGCGGCTCGGCTTGGATGCATGCCCATGCCCACGAAGGCGCCCGCCTGCGCATCCGCGGCCCGCGCAACCACTTCCGGCTCGACGAAGGGGCGAAGCGCCTGGTGCTGATTGCTGGCGGCATCGGCATCACGCCGATCAGCGCCATGGCGCGGCGGGCGCAGGCGCTGGGCATTCCCTACGACCTCCACTACTGCGGCCGTCGGCGCGCCACGATGGCGATGGTGGACGAGTTGCAGGCACTGCACGGCGAGCGGCTGCACCTGCACGCGGGCGACGAAGGCCGGCGGCTGGACCTGGCCGAATTGCTGCGCGTGCCGATGCCCGGCACGCAGGTCTATGCCTGCGGCCCCACGCGCCTGCTCGACGCGCTGGCCGAGCACAGCGCGCACTGGCCCGAGGACAGCCTGCGCGTGGAGCATTTCGCCTCCACGCTCGGCACGCTGGACCCGAGCCAGGAGCATGGCTTCGACGCCGAACTGAAGGATTCGGGCCTGACCATCGCCGTGCGGGCCGACCAGACGCTGCTTCAGGCCCTGCGCGCCGCCAACATCGACGTGCAGAGCGATTGCGAGGAAGGCCTGTGCGGCTCCTGCGAGGTGACGGTCATCGAGGGGGACATCGACCACCGCGACCGCGTGCTGACCCGCGCCGAGCGCGAGGAGAACCGCAAGATGATGAGCTGCTGCTCGCGGGCCTGCGGGCAGAAGGTGGTCTTGCAGCTTTGAACCGGTCGCCGATTCAGCGTCCCTATTCCGCCGCCGGGCCCTGAATATCCATGGATCGACTGACGCTCAAAAAAGACGGCAAGCCCAAACGACTGATAACCAACTGTCAATGCAACAGTGAAGCTTAAAGAATTGTTCACGTAAGCTTCCTTGGCATGGAAAGCCCACTCCGAGTGAGCAATGCGGCGCACTACCATTCCCGGCTTTCCGGGAGTGCACTCATGAAGCCATGTGCTTTTAGGCTTTTTGACAAAAAGAAAATAGACGTCTTATTGGCGGTCGGCGCAGCGCGCAAACCGCTGGCAATTCTTCTGGGGGGCGCATTGATTTGCGGGGCCGCCGGCGCACAGATCGTGATCAGCGACAGCGGCGTGGCGCCGGCCAATCCCGGCGCATTGCTCGAAATGGACAGCAACAGCCGCGGTCTTCTGTTCACCCGTATTCCCCTGACCGACAGCAGCACCTGGGGCCTGGCGGGCAGCCAGCCCGTCGATGGCATGGTGGTCTACAACACCACCTCGGGCAATGGCCTGGCACCCGGGCTCATGGTGTGGACCAGCGGCCGATGGGTGAATGTGAACGACACGTCGTACCTCAACGTCAACGCCGGCACTGCCGGCAATGCCTCGGCCGCCACATCGGGCGCCACCGGCACGGGCAGCATGGCGGTGGGGCCCGACGCCAGCGCCGCCGGGGGCCAGGCGCTGGCCGTCGGCCAGAACACCAGCGCAGCCGGCGCGGGCGCCGTCGCCGTCGGGCACAACGCGTCGGCCTCCGGTGCCGGGTCGGTGGCCCTCGGCGAATCCGCCACGGCCGACACCCCCAACAGTGTGGCCCTGGGCGCCGGCAGCCAGACCCGCCCGACCGTGGCCACGCCGGGCACGCGGATCGCCGGCAGCGACTACGCCTTCGCGGGCGGCAGCCCGGCCGGGGCGGTCTCGGTCGGGAGCAACGGCAGCGAGCGCCAGGTCCAGAACGTGGCGGCAGGCCAGTTGAGCCCCACCAGCACGGACGCCGTCAATGGCAGCCAGCTCTACGCCACCAACCGTGCCGTGGAGGCCTTGAATGCGTCCACCGGGGTCCTGCAGAGCCGGGTCGACCGGCTGCAGGATCAGCTCAGCCGCCAGGGCTCCGCCCTGTCGGGCGGCATCGCGGCGGCTGCGGCGATGGCTGTCGTCACGCCGATGGACCAGCGGCGCTATCACCTGACCGGGTCGGTGGCGAGCTACAACGGCCAGGCGGGGGTGGGCATGAACCTCCTGCGTCGCTCGGACGACGGCCGCACGACGCTGCATGCCGGCGTCGGCTGGGGCACGGGCGGCAGCAAGGCCATCGCCCGGGTGGGCTTCGGCGTCTCCTTCGACTGATGGGCCGCAGATGGTCGCCGGAGGCCTCTTCTTCGACGCGACCGAGCCGGTCGCGGCTGCTCAGGCCGGCGCCGCCCGGTCCGTGCGGAGCAGCCGCTCGCCCTCCGCGCGCCACCAGTCGATGAAGGCCCGCAGGGCCGGCGAGGTCTGGCGCCGGCCCGGGTAGTAGAGCTGGAAGCCGGTGCCCGGCGGGCACCAGTCGTCCAGCACGGCCACCAGCCGGCCGCTGCGCACGTGCGGCGCGGCCATCGCCTCGTAGACATAGGCCCAGCCGGCGCCGTCGAGCGCGGCCTGCAGCGCGAGCGGCTGGTCGTCGACCGTCAGCCGACCCGGCACGTCCAGCGCCACGCGCTCGGTGCCGCGGGCGAACTCCCAGTGATAGAGCTCGCCGTGCGGAAAGCGCTGGCGGATGCAGGGCCGGGCCAGCAGCGCCCAGGGGTCCTCAGGCGCGCCGTCCGCGGCCGCCAGCGCCAGCGTGCCGACCACCACGAAGCGCTGCGGACCGCCCATCGGCAGGGCCACCATGTCGCGCGGCACCGCCTCCTCGAAACGGATGCCGGCGTCGCAGCCGGCGCCCACGATGTCCAGGAAGCCATCCTGCGTCTGCAGCTCCAGCGCGATGCGCGGGTGAGCGGCGAGGAAGGCGGACATGACCGGCGCCATGATCAGTTGTGCGGCGCTGCGGGGCATGTTCAGGCGCAGCAGCCCGGCGGGCTCGCCCGCGGCCTCGTGCGCGGACTGCCAGGCGGCCTCCAGCCCGTCGAGATGGGGTCGCAGACGTGCCAGCAGTTGCAGGCCGACGGCACTGGGCGCGACGCTGCGCGTGGTGCGCTGCACTAGCGGCTGTCCCAACGCTTCTTCCAGCGCCCGCACCGACTGGCTCACCGCCGAGGGCGTGACGCCCAGGCGGGCGGCGGCGCGGCGATAGCTCTGCAGTTCGGCCACCGCGGCGAAGGCGCGCAGCTGGCGAAGGTCGGGTGGCGACGGCGTCATGGGGCCGGATTGTGAAGCGGCGCTGCATGGGCCATGCAGCCTGCGCTGGATTGCCACGCTGGCGCCTGCGGACGACGATGCAGACCTGTCCAGCGTGCTGGTGTGCGCGCCGCGCTGGCGTCAGTTCCATCCAGGCCGGTGCCTGGCCCGCCAGCCAGGGGGCCCGCCGTCTTTCTTCCATCAGGCTTTCATGAGCATCCGCCCCGCCCCTTCCGATCCCGTTTCTGCCGCACCGCGCCCGCTCGCCGGCCGCCCGGTCTTCCCCGTCGGCCTCGGCTGCATGGGCATGAGCGAGTTCTACGGCGCCACCGACGACGCCGAATCGCTCGCCACGCTGCGCGCCGCAGTCGACCTCGGCGTCCAGCATTTCGACACCGCCGACACCTACGGCTTCGGCCACAACGAGCAACTGGTGGGCCGCTTGCTCGCCGGCCTCGCCGCCGCCGACCGCCAGCGGCTGACCGTGGCCACCAAGTTCGGCATCGTGCGCGAGCCGGGCCGTTACGAGCGGCGCATCGACAACACGCCGGCCTACATCCGTGCGGCCTGCGAGGCCTCGCTGCGGCGGCTGGGCACGGACCGCATCGACCTCTACTACTGCCACCGGCGCGACACCGCGGTGCCCATCGAGGACGTGGCCGGCGCGATGGCGCAACTGGTGGCCGAGGGCAAGGTGCGGGCCATCGGCTTCTCGGAGATTGGACCGGAGAGCCTGCGCCGCGCCCATGCGGTCCATCCGGTGGCTGCGCTGCAGAGCGAGTTTTCCCTCTGGGAACGCGGGCTGGAGACCGAGCTGCTGCCGCTCACCCAGCAGTTGGGCGTCGCTCTCGTCGCCTACAGCCCGCTGGGCCGCGGCATGCTGACGGGCGCCCTGCCGGCAGCGTCGGAACTGGAGGAAGGCGACTTCCGCCGGGCCCTGCCCCGCTTCAACGGCGAAGCGGCCGAGGCCAACCGGCGGCAGGTGAAGGCCCTGAAGGCGCTGGCGGCGCAATGGGATCTGCCCGCCACACAACTGGCCCTGGCCTGGGCGCTGCACCGCGGCCCCCACGTGCTGCCGATCCCGGGAGCGCGGCGGCAGACGCATCTGACGCAGAACGTCGGCGCCGCAGGCGTGGCGCTCGACAGCGCGCAGATGGCGGCGCTGGACCGGCTTTTCTCGCCCGGGTCGGCCGCCGGCGCGCGGTATCCGGATGCGGGCTGGGCCGGCATCGAGGGCGCCGACGGTTTGCCACGGTAGCCTCTGTTGCGGCGGAAGTCGGCGCCTTGGACCGCCCGCGACTCAGCGTCCTCGCCCGGCCGACGGCAGCGGCTCACGACTCCGCGGTGAAGCCGATCTTGCGCACCAGCGGACCCCAGCGCTCGGTCTGCGCCCGCTGCGATTCGGCCATCTCCTCCGGCGACGACACGGAGGCCACGAGACCCACGCCCGCCAGTGAGTCGACGACGGCACGGTTCGCCATGGCAAGGCGCAGGGCCTCGTTGGCGTTCTTCACCACACTGGCCGGCGTTCCCGCCGGTGCATAGAAGCCGAACCATTCCTCGCTGCTGAGCATCGGGAAGCCCTGCTCCGCAAAGGTCGGCACCTCGGGCGTGAAGACCGTCCGCCGCGGCCCCGAAGTGCCCAGCAGGCGCAACTTGCCGGCCTTGTAATGCGGCAGCAGATCGCCCGTCGTGGTGAACATCACCGGGATCTGGCCTGCCACCACATCGGCAATACCGGGCACGGCGCCCCGGTAAGGAACCTGGACCAGCGGCAGCTTGGATTCGAGCCCCAGCAGCGCGCCCAGGAAGTGCGAGGTCGAGCCCGCGGCCGGCGAGCCGTAGCTGGCGAACTGCGGATTGGCCCGGACCCAGGCCACGTAGTCCGGCAGCGTCTTGACCGACGCCGGAACCATCGGGCCGACGGCCATGGCCTGTGTGGTGGTGGCGGCGATGCCCACGGGCACGAAGTCGGCCACCGGGTCGTAGCCCAGCTTCTTGTAGACGAAGGGGAAGATCACCATGCACGAGTACGGCGTGCACAGCAGCGTCTGGCCATCGGGCGCCGCGCCTTTGACCGCCATGCAGGCGATCTGTCCGCCGGCGCCCGACCGGTTGTCCACGATGGCGGTCTCGGCAAAGCTGCCGCCCAATTTCTCGGCCACCCGGCGTGCCACCAGGTCGGTGGTGCCACCGGGGGCGTAACCCACGACGATCCGGGTGGACTTCAGGGGTGCGGGCTGCGCCCGTGCTGAAGTGATGGCCAGGGGCGGCAGCACCAGGGCGGCGGATCCGGTGGCGACGAGTCGGCGGCGAGTGAGCATGGAAACTCCAGGTTCAGGGTTGACGGAAATCGGACAGCCGCGCGTTCAGATGGCGCAGTACCCGCCATCGACCGGCAGCGTCACACCCGTGATGCAGGCAGCCTGGTCCGAGGCGAGGAAATGAACGGCATGGGCCACATCGGCCGGCAGGACCGTGCGATGGAGCGGCACGCGCTCCAGGAAGGCGGAGAGCGCCTTGGGATCGCGGCGGGTGCCTTCCGTCATGTCGGTTTCCGTGATGCCCGGCGCAACGGCATTCACCCGGACGCCGTCGCCGCCGAGTTCGAGCGCCAGGGCCTGGGTCAGCTGCTTCACGCCGCCCTTGGACGCGGTGTAGGCCGCCGAATTGCGCACGGCCACGAATGCGTGGATCGACGCCACATTGACGATGCAGCCACGCGTCTGCCGCAGTTGGGGCGCGAAGGCCCAGGCGGCGTGGAAGCATCCGTCGAGGTTGACGGCCAACGTGCGGCGCCAGTTGGCAAGGCTGCCGGGCTCGTCCAACGCGCTGCGTAGCAGGATGCCAGCGTTGCTGACCAGCACGTCGCAGGGCCCCAGGCGCGCGCGGGTCGCCTCGGCTGCCTCCTGCAGGGCCTCGGCCTGGGCGACGTCGCTCACGCATTCCAGCACCGGCACACCGGTCGCCTGGACCTGCGCTGCCGCCTCGCGCAGCCGAGCGCCATCCACGTCCACCATGGCGATGGCCGCACCCTCGCGCGCAAAGCGATGCGCCACGGCCAGGCCAATGCCCTGCGCGGCGCCGGTCACGACGACGACGCGACCTTCGAGGGATCCGGAAGACCCGGCCATGTCCGACATCCGCTTCAGGCTGCCAGGAAGGCCAGCGTCCGCGTGCGCGCGAGTGCAGCGGCCTCGGCGTCGAAATGCTCGCCGCCCGGGCGGGCGAAGGCGTGGTCGCAACCCGTGTAGACGTGGGCCGGCATCCGGTCCTGCAGCGCTGCCCGCGCCAGGATGGTCTCGCGTGCTGCGGGCGGCACGAACCCGTCGAGCTCCGCGATGTGAAGCAGGCAAGGGGCCGCATCGACGCGCTGGGCCGGCAGCAGATCCTCCAGACCGACGCCGTAGTAGCTCACGGCCGCAGCGATCGGCGTGGACAGCGCCATCATCACGGCCAACCGTCCGCCCAGGCAGTAGCCAAGCGCGCCGACCTTGTCGCCGCGGCCCTGGGCCTGGAACCATTGGCGCGCGGCATCCAGGTCGTGGACGGCGCGTTCGAAGTCCATGCCCTGCATGAGCGCAATGCCCTGCTGGAACTGCGCGGGCGCGCGCGGATCCAGCCGCACGCCCGGCTGCTGCCTAGCGAACAGATCCGGGCACAGGACCTCGAAGCCCTCCAGGGCCCAGGCCTGTGCGGCCTGCTCCATGGCATCGTTGATGCCGAAGATCTCCTGGATCAGCACCAGGGGCCGCCCGGCACCGGAGGCGCTGGGCACGTGGAGGGCAGGCAATGAAAAGCCGTCGCCGGCGGGGATCTCGATGAGTCGCATGTCGTGTTCCTTTGGATGGATGGATGAGCGCCTCAGGCGGGTGCCCGATGGCTTTTGAGTTCGATGGAAATGAGTGCCGGGTTGTGGATGGAGCGCACGTACTCGATCAGCACATCCCCCGGTGCATAGAGCCATGCCTGCACCTGGAGCCCAGGCGCGCCTTCGGGCAGGCCCAGCGCAGCGGCGGCGTCTGCATTCAGCGCACAGGCCGAGACGCAGTGCCGGATGCTGTGCACCGCAAGCCCGTACACCTTCTCGACGAGCGTGTAGACGCCGTCGACCTCCTCGGCCAGGAAGGGCGTGATGCCCGCGTATTTGTTGTCGACATAGACACGGGTCCAGGTGCACGGCGTGCTGGCTCCCTGCATGTGGCGGACACCGTCGATCGCGAGCCAGTAGCCGGTGCTGCTCGGCACGCCGACGAGGCCGGTGTCGGGCTCTCCCTTGACCGTGGCATGGCCATGGATACGCATGGCAGTCTGGCCAGCCAGCCTCAGGGCGTGTTCGAGGCCGTCCATCTGCTGCACGTAGGCATCGGCCATCGCAGCGGCGATGACTTTGGTTCCTACCTTACGTACACGCTGGACCACCCCACCCTTTTCGAGGATGTCGAGCGCCTGCCGAAGCGTGACGCGGCTCACCCCAAGCTCCTGTGCAAGATCGATTTCCTTGGGCAAAACGGTGCCGACGGAGCGCACGCCAGACTTGATCTGCTCGAGCAGCGTCACGCTGACCTGCCGGTACAGCGGTTCACTCGCGAAACTTGATCTGGTCTTTTTCATAAGGTACTAACCTAATAATAGATGGGATGAGGTTGCGCGCGCAAGCGCTTTGATGCGGCGCACGCATGCAGCAGCGATGGAGCGCCGGGCGGCGCTACGCCGAGGATTCGAACCGAGCGGTGCGGAAACTGCGCAAAACAGTGCGCGCCGCGCCTGCAAAGGGCAGCGACACAAAGAGGCGTGGGAGGGAGCAGTCTGCGCAGCGGCTCCCGCCACGCAACGCGAGCCGCAGGGAAATGCCGGGCGTTCCTGTCGGGAATGCCTTCGAACCGATGCCCGGATGCGGCCGCTGCAGGATGGGCTTCGGCAGCCTCGCGCCGCCTGTGGCGCTGACCCGGGCGTCAGCCCTTCTGCACCATCCGTATCACGCTGGAGAAGTCCAGCGCACCATGCCCCGCCAGGCTGTGCGCCGCATAGAGGCTGCGCGCCAGCCCGCCCAGCGGCGTGCTGGCCTTGACGGCCATGGCGTTCTCCTGCGCCAGGCCCAGGTCCTTGAGCATCAGGTCGGTGCCGAAGCCACCGGCGTAGCCCTTGGAGGCCGGGGCGGTCTCCATCACGCCGGGCAGCGGGTTGTACTTCTCCAGCGCCCAGTTGCCGCCGGAGCTGCGGCGCATGATCTCGGAGAGCACCTTCGGATCCAGCCCGTTGGCCACGCCCAGGGCAATGGCCTCGGAGGTGCCGATCATCAGGATGCCCAGGAGCATGTTGTTGCAGATCTTGGCCGTCTGGCCGGCGCCGGGGCCGCCCGCGTGGAAGATGTTGGCGCCCATCTTCTCCAGCACCGGCCGGGCCCGGGCCAGGTCGGCCTCGCTGCCGCCCACCATGAAGGTCAGCGTGCCGGCGATGGCGCCGCCCGTGCCGCCGGACACCGGCGCGTCGATGACGGCGATGCCGCGCGCGGCGCCGGCCTCGGCCACCTGGCGCGAGGTGGCAGCGGCGATGGTGCTCGAATCGATGACCAGCGTGCCGGGCGCGATCTGCGCCAGCAGGCCGCCCTCGCCAAGGTAGAGCGATGCCACATGGGCGCTGGCCGGCAGCATGCTGACCACCACCTCGGCCCCGCTCACTGCGGCGGCGGCCGACGCGGCAATGGCCACGCCCTGGGCCCGCAGCGCATCGCACGCGGCGGCCGACAGGTCGAAGGCGCTGACGGCATGGCCGGCCTTGTGCAGATTCAGGGCCATGGGGCCGCCCATGTTGCCGAGGCCGATGAATGCGATCTTCATGTGTGTCTCCTTGGATGTCTTGGGTGATGTCAGCGGACGAGAAGGCCGGCCTGCGGGTGCGGTGGTCGGTGCTGGTGCCTTGGGAGCAAGCGCGGCGGCTGCGGAGGAGCCGCCCACCGCCGCTCAGCGCAGCGGCACCAGCTCCGGCGCCATGTCGCCGCGCTCGCGCAGGTGGTCCTGCACGAACTCAGGGGTGATTTCTTCCAGCGTGGCCGGCTGCCACTTGGGGTTGCGGTCCTTGTCGACCAGCACGGCGCGGATGCCTTCGGCGAAGTCCTTGTGCGCGCAGAAGCCCAGCGAAGCCCAATATTCCAGCCGGAACACCTCCGCCAGCGACATGCGGGGCACACGGCGCCAGAGTTCCCACGACAGCGCGATGGAACTGGGCGCGCCCTTGGTGAAGGCGGCGGCAGCGTTCTGCAGCCAGGCGTCGTCGGCCTTCACGGCACGCAGCCGCTTGGCGATGTCCAGCAGGTCGTCGCCGGCCATCAGCGACTCGATGGTGTCGTAGTGCTCGCGCAGCTTCGACGGCAGGCGCGGCGCATCCTCGACCGCGGTGGCGAGGATGCGGGAGAGCAGCGCGCGGTCGGCCTCGCCCTGCCCTTGCCAGGCCGTGGCGCCGATGGCCTCCAGCACCTGGGGTTTGCGTGCCTGCGGCACCAGCACGTCGGCCAGGCCTGCAAAGATGGCATCGGCGGCGTTGATCTGCGCGGCCGTCAACGCCAGGAAGAGGCCCGTGCGCCCCGGCGCGCGGCGCAGGAACCAGCTGCCACCCACGTCGGGGTACAGGCCGATGTTGATCTCGGGCATGGCGATGCGGCTGCCTTCGGTCACCACGCGGTGCGAGGCACCCACCATCAGGCCGACGCCGCCGCCCATGACGATGCCGTGGCCCCAGCACAGGAAGGGCTTGGGGAAGGTGTGGATCAGGTGGTCGAGCTCGTATTCCTCGGCGAAGAAGCGCTCGGCGTATTCGTTGCGGCGCTCGCCGCAATCCAGCAGCGTCTGGTAGAGCTGGCGCAGGTCGCCGCCGGCGCAGAAGGCTTTTTCGCCCGCGGCCTGCAGCAGCACGCCGACGACCTGGTCGTCGGCCGCCCATTCGCGAAGTTGGGGCGTGAGCAGCCGCACCATGTCGACGGACAGCGAGTTGAGGGACGCCGGCGCATTGAGCGTGGCGACGCCGAAGCGTCTGCCATTGGCGGTGGGCAGGGAATCGAAGAGGACGACAGGTTCGGTCATGGGCGGGGAGCTTAGCGACGCAGGGCGCGCGGCGATATCAAGGACGGGACTGCAGTGGGATTCGTTTGGCGGCTCGGCGAGGCGTGACTGGACGTCAGCGCAGATCCGCATCGCCATCGAGCAGCTTGCGCGCGACGATGAGCCGCATGATCTCGTTGGTGCCTTCCAGGATCTGGTGCACGCGCGCATCGCGCAGCAGGCGCTCCAGCGGAAAGTCGCCCAGGTAGCCATAGCCGCCGTGCAGTTGCAGGGCCTCGTTGCAGACGGTGAAGCCGGCGTCGGTCGCAAAGCGCTTGGCCATCGCGCAATAGGTGCTGGCATCGGCATGGCCGGCGTCGAGCTTGCTGGCGGCCAGGCGCACCATCTGCCGGGCGGCGACCAGCTCTGTGGCCATGTCGGCCAGCTTGAACTGCAGGGCCTGGAAGCTGGCCAG
The DNA here is from genome assembly GCF_056314265.1 of Pseudacidovorax sp. DMC4. Taxonomy (NCBI): domain Bacteria; kingdom Pseudomonadati; phylum Pseudomonadota; class Betaproteobacteria; order Burkholderiales; family Comamonadaceae; genus Pseudacidovorax; species Pseudacidovorax sp. DMC4. The sequence continues at coordinate 158,801 of NZ_JBQUYR010000010.1, forward strand.
CGGCTTGCCGAACTGCTGGCGCTCGTGCAGGTAGCGCCGCGCCGCATTCAATGCGCCCTGCGCGGCGCCCACCGAGCAGGTCGCGATGTTGATGCGGCCGCCGTCCAGCCCCTTCATGGCGATGCGGAAGCCCTCGCCCTCCTGGCCCAGCAGGTGGTCCGCCGGGATGCGCACGCCGTCGAAGTCGATGGTGCGGGTGGGCTGGCTGTTCCAGCCCATCTTGTGTTCCTTCTTGCCGTAGCGGATGCCGGGCGCGTCGGCCGGCACGGCGAAGGCAGAGATGCCCGACGGCCCGGCGCCGCCGGTGCGGGCCATGAGCACCAGCACGTCGGTCGAGCCCGCGCCGGAGATGAAGGCCTTGCCGCCGTGGATGGCGTAGTGGTCGCCGTCGCGCTCGGCACGGGTCTTGAGCGAGCCGGCGTCCGACCCAGCGCCCGGTTCGGTCAGGCAATACGAGGCCAGCTTGCGGCCGGCGGTCAGGTCTTCGCCCCAGTGCGCGCAAACGGCGTCGGTGCCCCAGGTGCCGAGCATCCAGGTCGCCATGTTGTGGATGGTGATGAAGGCCGTGGTCGAGGGGTCGACCGCAGCCATCTCTTCGAACACCAGCGCCGCATCCAGCCGCGGCAGGCCCAGCCCGCCGATGCGCTCGGGCGCATAGAGGCCGCAGAAGCCCAGTTCGCCGGCCTTGGCAATGGCCTCGCGCGGGAAGATCGCTTCGCGGTCCCACTGCGCGGCATGGGGCGCGAACTCGCTGGCGGCGAAGTCGCGGGCAGTGTCGGCGAAGGCGCGTTGTTCTTCGGTCAGTTCAAAGTCCATGGTGCTTCTTGTCTCTCTTGGCGCTTGGACGGCTTGTTTGTGCCGCGTTGTCTCGGCTTGGTCTGCTCAGGTGCGCAATTGACTGGCTGTGCGTTCTCGGTCGGCGCAATTTGTACGGTGGGGGCGGCGCGCGAGAACCGGCCCGCCGCGGGCTCGGAGTGAGGCGGTCGGCACTGCGTGCCGACTCCGCTGCGATGCTCCCGAACCCGGCCCGCGGCAGAACTCGCTGCGCGCTCGCGCGCTCCGCTCAAACAACTGCCGCGAGTCAGATCACGAAGCAGGCCTGTCCTTCGGCAGGCCTGCGGCCGGGTTCGCTGCGCTTCTCGCCGCCTCACACATCGCCCACGGCGGGCCGGTCCTCGCGCGCAGGGACGCTGCGCATCATCGTGCCGGCACGGGCGTCCGCGCCCGACATCACCTGCCGGTTGGCCGCATGTGCCACCGACGCCGCAATCCCTGCCCGCCACGGATTGCAGCCTACGCCGTCGCCCGACCTTGGATGTCCAGAACACCTTCGGCATGGCGCGAGACGGACGTGACGCGCCGACGCCATCGCCTGGGGCCGCCGCGACGCCCGCCATGCCCAGAACGGTCACACCGACACAGACGTGTCGACACCGGGATTCGCGCGCAGCTTCGGTTCCGGCCCGGGCGGCGGTGGGTAACGCGGTGTGCGCCTGTGAGGCGCCGAGAAGCGCAGTGCATCCGGCCGCAGGCCTGCCGAAGGACAGGCCTGCTTCGTGATCTGACTCGCGGCGTTTGTTTGAGCGGAGCTGCCGCAGGCAGCGCAGCGAGTTATGCCGCGGGCCGGGTGCGCGAGCATCGCAGGGGAGTCGGCACGCAGTGCCGACCGCCTCACTGAAGCACGCCGCGTTACCCACCGCCGCCCGGGCCGGCGCGCCCGCCTCGAACACCGAGCGCACCACGACCGGAGACATGGCAACGGTACTCACACAGTCGGACTTACAACGAGCACCGGGCCCCAGCACCAAGTTCACTTCAACGAAATCGTCGTATTGACCCCCTGCGACACCGTCGAGTCGTCGAACCACCGCGCCGTCACCGTCTTGGTCTGCGTGTAGAACAACACCACCTGCTTGCCGTAAGGCCCCAGGTCCCCCAGCTTCGAGGCCCGCGATCCCGTGAACGAGAACAGCGGCACCGGCACCGGGATCGGCACGTTGATGCCCACCTGTCCCACGTCGATGTCCTCCTGGAACTTGCGCGCCGCCGCGCCCGACTGCGTGAAGATCGCCGTGCCGTTGCCGTTCGGATTGGCGTTGATGAACTCGATCGCCTCGTCCAGCGACGACGCTTCGGCCAGGCACAGCACCGGCCCGAACACCTCCTGGTCGTAGATCGACATGCCCGGCTTCACGCCCGAGAAGACCGTCGGCCCGACGAAGTTGCCCTTCTCGTAGCCGGCCACCTGCGGGTTGCGGCCATCCAGCTCCAGCGTGGCGCCATCGGCCACACCGCGCTCGATCAGCCCCACCACCCGGTCGCGCGCCGCGCACGACACCAGCGGCCCCACGTCCGTGCCCTTCTCCGTGCCGGCGCTCACCTTCAGCGTCTTGGCCTTCTCCACCAGCTCGGGAATCCAGCTTTGCGCCTCGCCCACCAGCACCGCCACCGACACCGCCATGCAGCGCTGGCCCGCGGCACCGAAGGCCGCGCCGGCCAGCGCATTGAGCGTCTGCTCCTTGTTGGCGTCAGGCATCACGATGGCGTGGTTCTTCGCGCCCATCATGCATTGCACCCGCTTGCCGGCCAGCGTGGCGCGGTTGTAGACATGCGTGCCCACCTTGGTCGAGCCCACGAAGCTGATCGCCTTGATGTCGCGGTGGTCGCAGATGGCGTTGACCACCTGCTCGCCGCCGTGCACCACGTTCAGCACGCCGGGCGGCACGCCCGCCTCCAGCGCCAGCTCGACCAGGCGCATCGTCACCATCGGGTCCTGCTCGCTCGGCTTGAGCACGAAGGTGTTGCCCGTGGCGATGGCCATCGGGAACATCCACAACGGGATCATGGCCGGGAAGTTGAAGGGCGTGATGCCGGCGCACACGCCCAGCGGCTGCAGCAGCGTGTACGTGTCCACGCCCCCCGCCACGTTGTTGGCCAGTTCGCCCAGCTGCAGGTTGCCGATGCCGGCCGCATGCTCCACCACCTCCAGGCCGCGGAACACATCGCCTTCGGCGTCCGGCAGCGTCTTGCCCTGCTCGGCCGTCAGGATGGCGGCCAGCTCGCCCATGTGCTCGCGGATCAGCTGCTGCAGCTTCAGGAAGATGCGCGCCCGCTGGCCGATGGCCGTCTTGCGCCAGGTCTTGAAGGCCTTCTGCGCCGCGGCGACGGCGGCGTCCACCTCGTCGGGCGTGGCGAAGGGCACGCGGGCCAGCACCTCCTGGGTGGCGGGGTTGACCACGTCGCGCCAAGCGGTGCTGCGGGATTCGACGAACTCGCCGCCGATCAGCAGTTTGACGGTGGGCACCCGCGATGCGGGCGTGGGGGTGGCAGTCATGGCTTGTCTCCAGATGGGGCGGCGCTTGTGCCGCCGATGTGATCCGCCGCAGGATAGCTTTGCACTTTTGCCCCAGCAATAGACAAAAATTCGCGTCGCCTTTGCAAAATTGCAGACCATGGACTGGGACAACCTGCGCTACTTCCTCGAACTCGCCCGCGCCGGCACGCTGATGGCCGCGGCGCGCCGGCTGGCGGTGGACCACACCACCGTCGCGCGCCGCATCCAGGCGCTGGAAAAAGCCCTGGGCGCCGCCCTCTTCACGCGCGAGGCCGGCGGACATCGGCTGACCGAGGCCGGCCGGCAACTGCAGCCCCAGGCCGAGGCCATGGAGGCCGCCTTTCACGCGGTCGAGCGCACCAGCCCGGCCCTGGCACCGCAGGAAGGCCTGTCGGGCACCGTGCGCGTGGGCGCCACGGAAGGCTTCGGCACGCGGGTGCTGGCACCCGCGCTGGCCGCATTCGCCGCAGGCCATCCGCGCCTGACCATCGACCTGCTCGCCTTGCCGCGCCTGCTGCAGCTGTCGCGGCGCGAGGCCGACATCGTGATCGCGCTGGAGCGCCCGGCGCGGGGCTCGGTGGTGGCCACGCGGCTCACGGACTACAGCCTGCGCCTGTACGCCTCGCACGACTACCTGGCGCGCCATGCACCCATCTCGCGCCGCGAGGACCTGCGCGGCCACGCCTTCGTCAGCTACGTGGACGACCTGCTCTTCTCCAAGGAGCTGCGCTTCCTGGGCGAGTTGCACCGGCCCGATGGCTTCTCGCTGCGCAGCACCAGCGTGCTGGCCCAGCACGAGGCGGCCGCCGCCGGCGCCGGCATTGCCGTGCTGCCGGCCTTCGTCGCCGAAGGCGACGCGCGGCTGGCGCCCGTGCTGCCGGCGCTGGCGCGTTTCACGCGCACCTTCTGGATGTCGATGCCCGCTGAAGGCAAGCAGCAGCCGCGCATCCTGGCCGTGTGGAACCTGCTCAAGACCGTGGCAGAACGGGAGCAGACCCGGCTTCTGCCACCCGCGGCCTGATTAGCGCAGCACCACGCGGGGCGGCGACATCTGCACCTGGTTGCGGCCACTGGTCTTGGCGGCATAGCAGGCGGCGTCGGCGGCGGCCACCCAGTCCTGGGCCGTGCGGATGTCGGGCGTCAGCTCGGCCACGCCGATGCTGGCGCCCACGCGCAACTCCTGCTCTTCCCACGGCACGACGATCTCCTGGACGGCCGCGCGGATGCGCTGGGCCACCGCCAGAGCCGCCATGCCGCTGCACTGCTCCAGCAGCAGCGCGAACTCGTCGCCGCCCAGCCGCACCACCAGGTCGCCCGAACGCGACTGCGCCGCAATGGCCTGCACCACCTGCTTGAGCACCTCGTCGCCGGCCAGGTGGCCGGCCGTGTCGTTGATGGGCTTGAAGTGGTCGAGGTCGATGAAGATCAGCACCGCGGGGCTGAACAGCTCCCGGTTGCCCATCACGCGCGCAATGCGCTGGTCGAAGAACATGCGGTTGGCCGCACCGGTGAGCGGGTCGTGCCGGCTCTGCCACTCCAGGCGCTGGCGCACCAGCTTCTGCTCGGTGACGTCGGCCACCGTCCAGATCTCGCCCAGCGACAGGTCGTCCCAGTCCACCGGCCGGCTGCGCAGGTTGGCCCAGAAGCCCAGGCCGTCGCTGCGCCGCAGGCGCCAGTCGCCGCCATAGGGCACGCCCAGCGCGGCGGCGCCGCGCGCGGCCTGCAGGAAGCGCTGGAAGCCATCGGCTTCCTCGAACAGCTCGTGGGCGGCGCGTCCCAGCATCTGCGGCGCGTCATTGCCGAACAACCGGCAGCATTCGGCGCTGGCCAGCTCGACCACGCCCTCGCGCACGAAGGCCACGCCCACGGGCGCGGCGGCGAGCACGGCGCGCAGGCGTGTCTGGATCTCGGCGTGGGCATGGGCCAGCCCGGCCTGTTCAGTGGCCCACAGCCGAAGCAGGGTGGACAACTGGCCCAGTTCGCCCGCACCGCCCGGCCACCCCATGCCCGGCTGCGCATCGGCCATGGGCGCGGTGAGCCGCTGCACGCGCCGCACCAGGCGGCCCAGCGGCCGCAGGCGCCAGACGATCCACGCGCAACTCAACAGGCCGGCCAGCAGTACGGCGCCGAGGGTCCATTGCAGCGTGTGCTCGAGTTCGTCGTCAAGCGCCCCCTGCAGGCCCGAGACCGGCCGGGCCTGCCAGATGAGCCACGGCGTCTCCGACACCGGCACGGCCGCCACCACCTGTCCACCGGCCACGGTGACGAAGCCTTCGGTGAGGCGCGGGCTGCCCTGCGCCCGCCAGGCCTCGAAGGCCTCCGCGAAGCGCGCCTCCCGCGACAGCGGCAGGCGCTGCAGGGCCAGGCCACCGTCGTGGCTCAGGATCTGGCCCTGGTCGTCCGTGACCACGCGCACGGCCCCGGGCAGCCGTCCCACGGCCATGCGGCCGACGTCGCCGCTGTCCAGGCGCAGCACACCCGCCACCACCGCGACCACGCGCTGCCCATCCATCACCGGCAGCGCCATCACGATGGACACGCGGCCCGTGTTGCGCCCGGCGATGGGCTGCGACAGCACAGGCTTGTGGGTGCGCATCACCTCCTGGAAGTAGGACCGGTCGTCCATGGGGCCGATGGCCGGCATGACCTGGACGCCATGCTCATCGGCACGTGCCAGCGGCTGGCCGAGCGCATCGATCAGGAAGGAGGCGGAGAAGACGGTGCCCAGGCTCGACGCGAGCACGGTGAAGCGCTGTGCGCGCTCCTCGTCGCTGGCCGCGGGCTGGAGCATGCGCGCCGTGCCGGCCAGCGCGGCTTCGCGCTGGTGCTGCAGGCTGGACATGGCCTCGGCCGTGGCACGCGTGCTGGCGCGCTGATGGTCTTCGTCGCTCACGCGCGCGATGCGCTGCGCCAGGTGCGAGACGGCCAGCCAGATGGCCACGCTGGCCGCCACGGCCAGCAGGGCTACCACGGCAAGCAGGCTCGCGCGCAGGCGCCATGCCACGTCGTCGAAGGCCGGCATGGCGGCCTGCCCACGGGCCGGCGTCTTCCTGCCCAGGCGAGGCATCAGGCGGCGGACGGTCGTCACGGCGGGAGCGCTTTGTTCATGGCGGGCGCATTGTCCGACGGCGGCTTCCACAGCGGCTGTCTTTCGTAGGCGTCGATCCAGCCGAAGACCTCCGCTGCCGGCATGGGCCGAGCAATGCCGAAGCCCTGCGCCAGGTGGCAGCCCAGGGCCAGCAGCGCCTCGCCGTGCTCGCGGGTTTCCACACCCTCGGCGGTGACCTCCAGACCGAGGGCGCGGGCCAGCGAGATCACGCCCTGCAGGATGGCGCGGTCCTGCGGGTCGGTGAGCACGTTGCGCACGAAGGACTGGTCCAGCTTGAGACCGCTGACCGGCAGCCGCCGCAGGTAGGTCAGCGAGGAATAGCCGGTGCCGAAGTCATCCATCACCACGTCCACGCCCAGCTGGCGGCAGGACTCGATGAAGCTGGCGGCCAGGTCGATGTCGCGGATGGCGCTGGTCTCCAGGATCTCCAGCACCAGGGCGCCGGCATGTCGCTCGGGAAAGCGCTCCAGCAGCGCGGACAGCCGCCGCACCACATCCGCCCGCATCAGCAGCCCGGCGCTGATGTTGACGCTGACCGACAGCCGGCGACCCTGCGCGGCCCACTGCCGCACCGCCTCGATGGCGGCGCCGATGGCCCATTCGCCCAGCTGCTCCGACAGTTCGTGATCCTCGATGGTGGGCACGAACTCGGCCGGCATCAGCACGCCGCGCTGCGCGTGGTTCCAGCGGCTGAGCGCCTCCATGCCCACGATGGTGCCGCGCTGCATGTCGACCTTGGGCTGGAAGACGAGGAAGAACTCGCCCGCGTCCAGCCCCTCGGCGATGCGCTGGCGCTGCTGGGCCAGACGCTGCTCGTGCGCATGCTCCTGCGCGTCGAAGAAGTTGACCTGCCCGCCCCCGGCCCGCTTGGCACCGAAGGCGGCCTGGCGGGCCTGGCGCAGCAGCACCTCGATGGACGGGCCTTCCTGCTCGCGCAGCGCCACGCCGACGCTGGCCCCCACGGTCAGCGGCTGGCCGTGGACCTGGAAGTCGTCGCCCAGCCGGCCGAGGCAGTACTCGAGGATGCCCTGGCATTCCGGCCAGCCCGCGTTGGGCAGCACGGCCGCGAACTCGTCGCCGCCCACCCGGGCCAGCGCCGCGTCTTCGGGCAACCCCAGTTCCAGCCTGTGCACGACCTCCAGCAGGACGGCGTCGCCGCCAGAGGGGCCGAAGCGCCCATTGATCTCCCGGAAGCGGTCCAGGTCGAGGTAGATGACGGCCAGTCGGGCCAGCGGCACGCTGCGCTCGGCCGACAGCTCGGGCAGCGATGGCAGGCGGCCCGGCAGGCGGGTCAGCGGATCCAGGCGGTGCAGCACCTCGGTGCCCGGGCCGCGGCTGGCGGTCCACAGCACGCTGCCGTCCTCTGCGCGTTCGCCGCGCAATTCGACCTGCACGCGGCCCTTGGGCGTGCGAAGGCCCACCCAGCAGGCCGGGCCGGGCCCCTTGGCAGGCACCTCGGCCTCCTCGAAGCCGCGCTCGCCGGCGGCCAGCAGGGTCTTGGCCTTGATGCCGGGTTCGGCCGCGCCGCAGGTCAGCGCCTGGGCCGCGGCATCCGCCCAGCGAAGCTCCCCCGCCACGGTGCGAAAGTGGCAGACCGCCGGCCGGGGAAGACGGTGGGGCATGGTGTGGGGGAAGAAGGGCCGGTGTTCAGCGCAGAGGGCGGCGACGGCGTCCGGCGGGCGCCTCAGAGGGGCCGGCGCTGCGCCGGGCCCTCCGACTCGTAATGGCGGGCCTTGTCCTCGTACATGGCGCGGTCGGCGGCCTGCAGCGCGTTCTCGAGCGACTCGCCCGCCTGGCAGGTGGCGGCGCCCATGGCGAAGCTCAGCAGGTGACCGGAGGGGCCGCCGTAGAACTGGTTGTTGAGGTCCACCAGGGTGGTCAGGTGCTCGCGCACGCTGCGCACGCCGCGCTCGTCGGTGTCGGGCATCAGCACGATGAATTCGTCGCCGCCCACCCGGGCCACGCACGCGGGCGCGTCCACCAGCTTGGCCAGCACCTCGCCCGCGCGGCGCAGCAGGGCGTCGCCGGCGGCATGGCCGACCTGGTCGTTGACCTGCTTGAGGCCGTTCATGTCGAGCGCAAGGATGGACACGGGCCAGGGGCCCTTGCGCGTCAGGCGCAACAGTTCCTCGGTGTAGAAGGTGCGGTTGCGCAGTTGCGTGAGCACATCGTGCGTGCCCAGGTATTCAAGGTAGGCCTCGGCGCGGCGGCGCGCGGTGATGTCGACCAGCGAGAGCAGCACCAGGTCCCAGTTGTCCTGCCGGTCGGGCAGGATGGAGAACTGCATGTAGATGTAGACCGGCTCGCCGCCCAGCGTGTAGTTGACCACCTCGCGCTGCTGCAGCGTCTTGCCGTCCCAGAGGTCGCGCAGCTGCTCGGCGAAGGAGTCGTGCATCTCTCCGCGGAACACCTTGGGCAGGTTGCGCAGCAGCGTGGCCTTGTCGGGCGCGCCCAGCATGCGTAGCGTCTCCTCGTTGACGTCGAGCACGCGGATCTCCTGCACGCAGCGGCCGACGAACTCGGGGTGCACCTTGAGGAAGGTACCGAAGTCGCGGATGCCCTGCGCCCGCACCCCGTCGAGCAGGCGCTTGACGCCGCTGAAGTCCTCCACCCACAGCGACACGGGCGAGCGCTCGAAGAGGCCACGCGCGTAGCGCTCGCTGGCTTCGCGCAGCTTCTCGGCGCGTACGCGGGCGGTGATGTCGTCGAGCGAAATGAGCGCTCGCGACCAATCGGCCTCGTGGCCAGGCAGGATGCGGATGCGTACCGTGACGTCCAGCCGCCGACCGTCGAGGGCATAGTTGACCGTCTGGTTCTCGATCTCGGTGCGTCCGTCCCAGAACTGCGCGAGTTCGTGGATCACCCGGTCAGACATGTCGTCCCGGAAGATTTCCGGCAGGCGCGAGACCAGTTCATCCTGGCTGGCGGCAGCGAACAGGCTCAACGTCTTCTGGTTGACCTGCAGCACGCGGATGCTGGCCATGCAGGCCGCCCGGCGCGACGGGTCGGCCTGGAGATATTCGACGAGGTCGATCACGCCCTCGCTGCGCCACTGATCGAAAAGCTGCTTGAGTCCGCTGTAATCCTCGAGCCAGAGCGAGACTGGCGCAAGATCGAACATGGTTTGGAAATCGTCGGAAGACGTCATGGCGGCGGACGCGTGAGACAGCGCCGGATGCTATCAGCAGCCGGGCCGGTCGAGGGCCTCGGCAACTGCGAAAGCAGGCCGGGAACGGCGCAGGAAAACCCGGGAAGGACTCGCTCAGGCGTCGACGTCGCGGTCGGCCTCGGCCGCCGATTCGTGCGCCAGCGCCTGCGGCGTCAGGGCGATGTGCCCGCCCCCCTCGTCGTCCAGGAACTCGACGATGTCCGGAAAGCGTTGCAGAAAGGCCTTGAAGCTGCGGCAGCCCAGCATGCCTTCGTCGAAGGCCGGCATCATGCGCTTCATCAAGGACTTGAGCGCGCCACAGTGCACGCGGTTCTCGCCCTGGCGGGCGATGATCTGGGTCACGGCCTTGACCAGCGCCTCCCGCGCGAGCTCCACGGTCAGCACCGTGGGGCCGCTATCGGCGGGCTCGCCCGGCTCGCCGCCCTCGCCCTGCCCTTCCATGGCCAGTACCGAGGCCGCCACCGCCTCGCTGGCCTGACGCAGCTTGAGCAGCGCGCCATAAAACTTGAACTCGTTGCAGCTCGCCACCCAGTAGCGGTTGCTGTTGCCCTCGACCCCCACGCCGCCGATGAAGCGGCCGGCCTGCTTGACCTTCTGGGCCAGGCTGATGAAGTCGCTGTCGCACGAGACCACCACGACGTGCGTGATGTGGGGGTGCGTGTGCAGGTCGGACAAAGCGTCCAGCGCCATGCGGATGTCGGCGCTGTTCTTCATGTTGGCGCCGCGCGGGAAGAGCTGGATCAGGTCGATGCCGGCGCCGTTCAAGGCATCGCGGTAGCGCGAGAAGAACTGCCAGTTGGCGTACGCGCGGTTGATGATGACGTCGCCCAGCGAGGCGGCGTAGTCGACGATGGCATCGACTTCCGCCACGGGCATCTGGACCGTGAGCCGGTGTTCGCGGTAGTAGTCCTGGCCGTTCTGCTGGTCGGTCAGGACCGCGTGCAGGTTTTCGAAGTCCCAGTACAGGGCCACCTTGGGCGCCTGCACACCGGCGCCGGTCCATTCACTCATCGATTGACTTTCACTGCAGGAGCTTGACTCCCGTCTTGGCTTGCACGGCGTCGAAGCTGACGCCATCGGCCAGCTCGACCACCTTCAACCCTTCGGGGGTGACGTCGAGCACAGCCAGGTCGGTAATGATACGGTCCACCACCCCCACGCCCGTCAGCGGGAGTGTGCATTGCGGCAGGATCTTCAGATCTTCCGTGCCGTCCTTCTTGCGGGCCACGTGCTCCATCAACACGATCACGCGCTTGACACCGGCCACCAGGTCCATGGCGCCGCCCATGCCCTTGACCATCTTGCCGGGGATCATCCAGTTGGCCAGATCGCCCTTCTCGCTGACCTGCATGGCGCCCAGGATCGACAGGTTGATCTTGCCGCCGCGGATCATGGCGAAGCTCTCGTGGCTGCCGAAGATGGACGAGCCCGGCAGCGTGGTCACGGTCTGCTTGCCGGCGTTGATGAGGTCGGCGTCCACCTGGTCTTCCGTTGGGAAGGGCCCGATGCCGAGCATGCCGTTCTCGCTCTGCAGCCAGACTTCCTTGTCGCCGACGAAGTTGGCCACCAGCGTCGGGATGCCGATGCCGAGATTGACGTAGAAGCCGTCTTCCAGCTCCTTGGCCGCGCGAGCGGCCATCTGGTCTTGGGTCCAGGGCATGGGGAACTCCTCTTTTACTTGCTGGCGTTGTTCTTGACGGTGGCGGGCACTTCCGTGCCGGCGGCCGCCTGCGCGATCACGGCCTGGGCCTCGACCTTGGCGGCGGCGGCATCGACGGGCGCGGCGGCGCTGACGGTGCGCTTCTCGATGCGCTTCTCGGGCGTGGCATTGAGCACGATGCGGTGCACGTAGATGCCGGGCAGGTGGATGTCGTCCGGTGCCAGTTCGCCCACCTCGACGATCTTCTCGACCTCGACGATGCAGACCTTGCCGGCCATCGCGGCGGCCGGGTTGAAGTTGCGGGCCGTCAGTCGGAAACGCAGGTTGCCGGACTTGTCGGCCACGTCGGCCTTGACCAGCGCCACGTCGGGCACCAGCGAGCGCTCCATGACGTAGGTCTCGCCATCGAACTCGCGCAGCTCCTTGCCCTCGGCCACCAGCGTGCCGACACCGGCCTTGGTGAAGAAGGCGGGGATGCCGGCGCCGCCCGCACGCAGCTTCTCGGCCAGCGTGCCCTGGGGCGTGAATTCCAGCTCCAGCTCGCCGGCCAGGTACTGGCGCTCGAACTCCTTGTTCTCGCCGACGTAGCTGGCGACCATCTTCTTGACCTGCCGCGTCTCCAGCAGCTTGCCCAGGCCGAAGCCGTCGACGCCGGCGTTGTTGGAGATGCAGGTCAGGTCCTTGACGCCGCTTTCCTTGAGCGCATCGATCAGCGCCTCGGGAATGCCGCACAGGCCGAAGCCACCGACTGCCAGCGTCTGGCCGTCGGCAACGACGCCGGCCAGCGCCTCCTTGGCGGAGGCATAGATCTTGTTCGCCATGGGTCCTCGCTTTGAAGAAGAAATGAGGGGATGCAGGAGGGAAAACCCCGCAACGATACTACGTACGGACATACGTAGGATTTCGTAATGGACGCACCCGAGGCCCCTGCCCTGGCCGCCCCGGCCATCGACTACCGGCTGGCCTTCGAGCATGCCCCGGTGGGCATGGTGCTGTCTCGCCAGCGCATGATGGTGGACTGCAACGCGCGGCTGTGCGAGATGTTCGGTGCCACGCGCGAAGCCCTCGTCGGCCAGTCCTTCCGGCTGCTGTATCCCAGCGTGGCCGAGTACGAACGCATCGGCCGCCGCATGCTGCCGGCGCTCAACGCCAGCGGCCGCTATGCCGACAACCGCATGATGCGGCGCGTGGACGGCCTGCACGGCATGCGCGCCGGGGAGACCTTCTGGTGCCATGTCACCGGCCGTGCCCTCAACCGGGAAGTGCCGCATGAGGCCGGCATCTGGACCTTCGAGGACCTGGGCGCGCGCCGTGCCGACAAGGCCGAGTTGACGCCCCGCGAGCGGGAGGTGGCCGCCCACCTGATGCAGGGGCTGACCAGCAAGGAAATCGGCCGCGTGCTCGGCATCAGTCATCGCACGGTGGAGATTCATCGCGCCCGGTTGATGCGCAAGTACGCCGCCGGGACCACGGCAGAGTTGGTGCAGAAGCTGCTGGCCGGCTGAGGCGGTGCACCGTCGGGGTGCGTTGGACTACCGATGCCCGGAAGACGTCCCACGCCATGGGGGCGGAGTCGGCGCCAGCCTGGGGGCCATCGACAACCTTCCAGGAGCAACACCGATGGCCACCCGACCCGAACTGACCGGCGACCGCGACAACAACCGGGCGATGCGATGGAGCATCCTTGTCGTCATCGTGCTGGTGATCGGCGCGATCTTCGCGTTCTTCCGAACCGGCGGTGAAGCGCCGGGCCAGCCCGCCCCGCCCATGGGCCAGTCCGCGCCCCCGCCCGCCAGCGATGGCGCCACGGGCATGGCGCCCGGAACCGGCGGCAGTGGCTCGACCGGCATCGGCGGCAACGCCGCGGGCACCAGCGGCGCTGCACCCGACGCCGCAGACCCCAACCCAGCCGCCGCCAACGGCCTGCCTTCGACCCCCGGCACCGGCACGACCAACACGCCTGGCGGGAGCAGCGGCTCGGGTACAGGTGCCGCCGGCACGGGCGCTACGGGCAGCACAGGCACCAACGATCCGGCCAATGGGAGCGGTACGCCGGCCACCGGCGCCCCGGGCGCGCCCGGCCAGTCCCAGTGATCGCCCCGCCCCGGCGCCGCTTCACCAGGCCATGCTGAAACGCAGCTTGACGAAGTTGGCGCCGGGGTTCGGTTCCTTGATGCCCGCGTTGGAGAAATGCTGCAGGCGTAGCGACAACTCATAGGCCTGGCGCTCACCGAAACGGTAGCCGACGCCCAGCACCTCGGTGAACTGGAAAGCGGTGCTGAAACGGTCTCTCGGCGTCTCGTACAGCCGGTCCATTACCGTCCCACCCAGCCCAAGCTCCACGAACCACGGCGTGCCCGGCTCGCCCAGCAGGTGGCGCCACATGGCGGTGGCGCCGATCTGCGAATAGCCGGCGCTCGAGCCGTCCGGCCGCGGCGCCTGCCAATGGCTGGCCCACAGGTCCCAATACAGGGTCAACGGGCCGGCCTGGCGCGGCACCGACGGGAACAACTGCGACGGGAGCATCACGCCCGCCGTCAGCGAGTCGGTCGATTGCGTGTGCAGCACGCTGGACCCGCCCTCCACATAGAAGCGGCGGCCTTCGTCGACCTGTTCCTGCGCTGCTGCGTGTGCGGATGCAAGCACAGCCGCTGCCGCAAAGGCCAGAGGCGCGATGCGCCGTTTCAAGTGACGGCCGGCGCCCTGGCGAGAGCGGTTGTCCATGGTGGCTCCAGGAGTTGGAATGAATTTTCTAGAATTTTCATTCTAGGAATCCGAGGCACGCGTCCGGAGGGCGAAGGGACAATGGCCCCATCTCCCTCTCCAGCTTGTTGCGACGCATGCCCTCGAAAGCACGGATTTCTGCCATGAACACCGAGCCGCCTCCGCAGGACAAAGGCGGGGTGCGCCGTCGGCAGGTACTGGACGCGGCGGCCCGCTGCTTCAGCGAACACGGCTTCCGTGGGGCGAGCATCCAGCGCATCTGCGAGGTGGCTGGCATGAGCCCGGGCCACGTCTACCACTACTTCCGCAACAAGGAAGCCATCGTGGCGGGCATCGTGGCGCAGGACCTGCAGGACACGCTGGCGCGCATCCAGCTCATGCGCGAGCGCGGCCAGGCAGAGGGCGTGCTCGCGGCCTGTCTGGGCGAGGTGGATACCGGCGTGGCGCGCTGCGCGGGCGATCCGGCGCGGCTGCAGCTGGAGATCCTGGCCGAGGCCAACCGCACACCGGACATCGCGGCCCTGCTTCAGCAGGCGGACCGCCTCAAGCGCGACGAGCTGCTGGCGCTGCTGCGGCCCTTGCCAGCGCTGCGCGGGCTGTCTGCGGCAGAGCTCAAGGCACGCGTGGCCGTGATGTGCACCCTCTTCGAAGGTCTGGCTGCGCGCACGCTGCTGGACCCCACGCTCAACCGCGCCGCCACCGGCCGGGCGATCAGCCGGGTGGTGCGCCTGCTGCTGGAGCAGCCGGAAGAAACCTAGGCGCGCCGGCGCATCGGCCATCGCACGGCTGGGACCTCACGCCCGCCCGCGCAGGTGCGACGCCACGACGACTGCCGGTCAGGTGTAGTGGCTGCCGGCGGGCTGAACCCGTCACTCGCGCAAGCCGCGCAAGTCGCCAGATGCCCGCCGCACGCTCCCGCTTCGAATTGCCGCAGCGCAGGCCAAGCGGGAACATCCGCGGAACCGGCTTTGCCGGGCCGCTGGATGTGCCCCCTCGAGGGGGGAGGCGTAGCGCGAAGCGCGCAGCCTGGGGGTGTTCGTGATCTACACGATCTGCTGCCAGGCCTTGTCCAGCCGCTTGATGCTCACCGGCTGCGGCGTGCGCAGCTCCTGCGCGAAGAAGCTCACCCGCAGTTCCTCGAGCAGCCAGCGGAATTCGCGCATGCGCTCATCCGTGGCGCCCTTGCGCTCGGCCACCAGGCGCCAGTAGCGCTGTTCCTGCGGCTTGAGTTCGGCCAGCTTCTGCGCGTCACGCGCCGGGTCGGCCCGCAGCTTGTCCAAGCGCAGCACGATGGCCTTGAGGTAGCGCGCGAAATGCTGCAGCTGTGTCCACGGTGCATCGGCGATGAAGCGCTTGCCGACCAGGCGCTGCAGCTGCTCGGCCGCATCCTTCACGGCCTCGGGCTGGATCTTGGTGTCCTTGATCTTGCGCTGGGCTGCGGCGTAGTCGGTGAGGATGGTCGATGCCAGGCGCGCCACCTCGCTGGCGATCAGCGTCAGCCGGCCACGGCCCTCGTCCAGGCGGCGCTTGAAGCTGGCTTCGTCGGTGGGCAGCGGCTCCTGCAGGAAGGCGCGGTCCAGCGCCACGTCCAGGATCTGGGCGCGCAGTTCCTCCAGCGTGCCCAGCGGCATGTAGGCCACGGCCATCTTCTGCAGGTCGGGAATGTTCTTTTCCAGGTACTTGAGCGCGTCGCGGATCTGCAGCGCCACCAGCCGGCGCAAGCCGGCGCGGTGCTTGGCGGCGGCGACCTCGGGCTCATCGAAGACCTCGATGGTGACGGCGTCGCCGCCATCCACCAGCGCCGGGAAGCCGATCAGCGTCTGCGCGCCCCGGCGCACCTCCATCAGCTCGGGCAGTTCGCCGAAGGTCCAGGCGGTGTAGCGCTGGCCGGCCGGCGGCGCGGCGGGGCCGGGCGCGGCCTTGGGCGCAGGTGCGGCCGTCTTGCCGCCGCCCGCCGACGGCGCAGCCGGCGCGGGCGCAGGCCCCGCCCTGGCCTTGAGCCCCGCCAGCGCCTGGAAGGCGCCCCGCGCCTTGGTGCCCAGCTCGCCCTTGAGCGCGCCCAGGTTGCGGCCCATGCCCAGCTGCCGGCCGTGCTCGTCCACCACCTGAAGGTTCATGAACAGGTGCGGCGGCAGCATGTCGAGCTTGAAGTCGGCGCGTTTGACGTCGAGGCTGGTGATGTCGCGCACCCGCTTGAGCAGCGCATCGGTGAGCGAGCCGGCGCCGAAGGCCTCGGGGGTGCCCAGCGCTTCGGCCAGCCTGGCCGCCGATTCGGGCAGGGGCACGAAGCGCGAACGCGGCTTCTGCGGCAGGCTCTTGAGCAGGGCCTGGATCTTGTCCTTGAGCATGCCCGGCACCAGCCATTCGCAGCGCTCTTCGCTCACCTGGTTCAGCACGAAGAGCGGCACGCTGACGGTGACGCCATCGCGCGCATCGCCCGGCTGGTGCAGGTAGGTGGCGGCGCAGTCCACGCCGCCGAGCTTGACGAGGGGCGGAAAGGCCTGCGTCGTGATGCCCGCCGCCTGGTGGCGCATCAGTTCCTCGCGCGTGAGGAACAGCAGCCTGGGATTGGTCGCGCTCGCTTGCCGGTACCACTGCTCGAAGGCATGGCCGTTCGCCACATCGGCGGGCACCTGGGCCTCGTAGAAGGCGTAGATCAGCGCGTCGTCGACCAGCACGTCCTGCCGGCGCGACTTGTGCTCCAGCGCCTCCACCTCGCGCACCAGCTTGCGGTTGGCAGCCAGGAAGGGCAGCTTGCTTTCCCATTCGCCGCCGGCCAGGGCCTCGCGGATGAAGATCTCGCGTGCGCCGGCCGGGTCGGCCTTGGCGAAGTCCACGCGCCGGCCGCTGTAGACCACCAGGCCGTAGAGCGTTGCCCGCTCGAAGGCAGTGACGCGGGCGTCCTTCTTCTCCCAGTGCGGGTCGAGCAGTTGCTTCTTGAGCAGGTGGCCGGCGACTTCCTCGATCCACTGCGGCTCGATGTTGGCGATGCCGCGGCCGAAGAGGCGCGTGGTCTCCACCAGTTCGGCGCAGACGATCCAGCGACCCGGCCGCTTGCGCAGGTGCGCGCCAGGATGGCGGTGGAACTTGACGCCGCGCGCGCCCAGGTATTCGCCCGAGGAGGAGCCGGCCTCCTCGTCCATCTTCCAGCCGATGTTGCCCAGCAGGCCGGCCAGCATGGACTTGTGGATCTGTTCGTAGCCGGCGGGCGTGGGGTTGAGCTTCCACTTGTGCTCGGTGACCACGGTCAGCAGCTGCGAATGGATGTCGCGCCATTCGCGCACGCGGCGCACGCTGACGAAGTTCTGGCGCAGCAGCTGTTCGTACTGGCGGTTGCTGAGCTTGTGGGTGGCGGGGATGCTCCCATGACGGGGGGCGGGAGAGCCCCCATCCCTGCCTTCCCCCAGAGGGGGAAGGGGTCGAGCGCTGCCTGCGTTCTTGCTCCCTCCCCCACTGGGGGAGGGTTGGGGTGGGGGCCCGCCGCCCTCCGCCACCGCCAACCGCTGACTCACCGGCAGCACCGCCGCGCTGGCCTTCTTCGGCCCCTGCGTGGCCGCCACCATCTCGCGCCGATTCTGCGCCACGGGCGCGCCGCCGCGGGCATCGTGCAACCACTTCCACAACGTCAGGTAGCCGCTGAACTCGCTCTTCTCGTCGTCAAACTTGGCGTGGGCCTGGTCGGCCTGCTGCTGCGCTTCGAGCGGCCGGTCGCGGACGTCCTGCACGCTCATGGCAGAGGCGATGACCAGCACCTCCTGCAGCGCACCGCGCGTGCGGCCTTCCAAAATCATGCGGCCCACGCGCGGGTCCAGCGGCAGCCGGGCCAGCTCGCGGCCGATCTCGGTCAGCTCATTGGCATCGTCCACCGCACCCAGCTCGCCCAGCAGCTGGTAGCCATCGGCCACGGCCCGGCCGCTCGGGGCCTCCAGGAAAGGAAACTGCGTCACGTCGCCCAGGTGCAGCGACTTCATCCGCAGGATCACGCCCGCGAGCGACGAGCGCAGGATCTCGGGATCGGTAAAGCGCGGCCGGCTGGCGAAGTCCTTCTCGTCGTAGAGCCGGATGCAGATGCCGTTGGCCACCCGACCGCAGCGGCCGGCGCGCTGGTTGGCGGCGGCCTGGCTCACGGGCTCGACCAGGAGCTGCTCCACCTTGCTGCGGAAGGAATAGCGCTTGACCCGCGCCGTGCCCGCGTCGATCACGTAGCGGATACCCGGCACCGTGAGCGAGGTCTCGGCCACGTTGGTCGCCAGCACGATGCGCCGGCCGGTGTGGCCCTCGAAGATGCGGTCCTGCTCGGCCTGCGACAGGCGCGAGAACAGCGGCAGCACCTCGGCCGCGCGCATCACCGGCTGGTGCGCCAGGTGCTTGCGCAGGTGGTCGGCGGCCTCGCGGATCTCGCGCTCGCCGGGCAGGAAGACCAGAATGTCGCCACCGGCATTGCCTTGCCACAGCTCGTCCACGCCATCGGCGATGGCGTCGTTGAGGTCGTACTCGCGCGATTCCTCGAAGGGCCGCCAGCGCATCTCCACCGGGAAGGTGCGGCCCGACACATAGATGACCGGCGCCGGCCCGTTGCGGCTCTCGAAATGCTTCGCAAAGCGCTCCGCATCGATGGTGGCCGAGGTGACGATGACCTTCAGGTCCGGCCGCCGCGGCAGGATCTCGCGCAGGTAGCCCAGCAGGAAGTCGATATTCAGCGAGCGCTCGTGGGCCTCGTCGATGATCAGCGTGTCGTAGGCCTTGAGCAGCGGGTCGGTCTGCGTCTCGGCCAGCAGGATGCCGTCGGTCATCAGCTTGACCGAGGCGTCACGGCTCAGTCGGTCCTGGAAGCGGACCTTGTAGCCCACCACCTCGCCCAGCGGCGTCTTCAGTTCCTCGGCGATGCGCTTGGCCACCGAACTGGCAGCGATCCGCCGCGGCTGGGTGTGGCCGATCAGCCGGCCGCGGCCCTCGGGCGCGTTGAGCTTGCCGCGGCCCAGCGCCAGGGCGATCTTGGGCAGCTGGGTGGTCTTGCCCGAGCCGGTCTCGCCGCAGACGATGACCACCTGATGGGCCTGGATGGCGGCGGCGATCTCGTCGCGCTTGGCGGATACGGGAAGGGAATCGGGAAAGTCGATCTGGAGCGGCACGGGGCGAGTATCGCAGCCCACGGGTTCACATGTTTCCGTGTAGACTCGTCCGACACCCGCCGCCGCGCCAAACGCCGCGCCCAGTTTGCGAGGAAGCTCCCATGGCCAACCTGACCATCAACGTCGACGAGCAGCTCATCAAGGCTGCCCGCGTGCGCGCCATCCAGCAGGGCACGTCGCTGAGCGCCAAGGTGCGGGAGTTCCTGCAGCAGTACGTCAACGAGGCCGAGGCCAGCCGCCAGATGCTGCGCGACGCCGCCACAGCCCGGCTGATGGCGGCCATCGACGCCGCTGCCAGCGAGGCGCAGCCGGCAGCGCAGCCACGCAGCGGCAGCCTGCGGGACGAGCTGTACGACGGCGACTTCCGGGCACGGGCCCGCTCCGCCGACTGACGCTTCGCCCGTGCCCCTCGCCTTCTTCGACACCAACGTGCTGGTGTACTGCGTCGATCCGCGCTCGCCGGCCAAGCAGGCCGCGGCGCGCGAGCTCGTCGCCCGCCACGCGACCGCAGCCGAGGGCGTGCTGAGCACGCAGGTGCTCATCGAGCTCTACAGCGTGCTCACCCGCAAGCACCGCATTGCAGCCGACACGGTGCGCGCCCTGCTCGACGGCTATAGCGCCTGGCAGGTGGTCGACACCGACCTGCGCCTGGTGCAGTCGGCGCTCGATACCGCCCAGGCGCACGGCCTCTCGATCTTCGACGCCATGGTGATCGAGGCCGCGCAACGCAGCGGCGCCGTCACGCTCTACACCGAAGATCTGCAGCATGGCCGACGATTCGGCGACCTGACGCTGGTCGACCCCTTCCGCGCTGCCGCCTGAACGGGCGGCTCGCGTCCACCCCTTCGCTTCCACCTTCCACAGTCCTGCTCCGCGCATGTCCGCCGTCTTCAACTTCACCTTCGTGCCCTGGTTCCGGTCGGTGGCGCCCTACATCCACACGCACCGGGGCAAGACCTTCGTGGTCGGCATCGCGGGCGAGGCCATCGCGGCGGGCAAGCTGCCGTCCATCGCGCAGGACCTGGCGCTGATCCAGTCCATGGGCGTCAAGGTCGTGCTGGTGCACGGCTTCCGTCCGCAGGTCAACGAGCAGTTGCGCGCCAAGGGCCACGAGGCCCGCTATTCGCACGGCATGCGCATCACCGACGAGGTGGCGCTGGACTGCGCGCAGGAGGCCGCCGGCCAGTTGCGCTACGAGATCGAGGCCGCCTTCAGCCAGGGCCTGCCCAACACACCCATGGCGGGTTCGACGGTGCGCATCCTCTCGGGCAACTTCATCACGGCGCGGCCGGTCGGCGTCGTCGACGGCGTCGACTTCCAGCATTCGGGCCTGGTCCGCAAGGTGGACGCCACCGGCATCCGCCGCGCGCTGGACGGCGGCAGCATGGTCCTGCTCTCGCCCTTCGGCTTCTCGCCCACGGGCGAGGCCTTCAACCTGGCGATGGAAGAAGTGGCGACCAGCGTGGCCGTGTCGATCCAGGCGGACAAGCTGATCTTCCTGACCGAGGTGCCCGGCGTCGCCATGGACCCGAGCCAGCCCGTGAGCGAAGACAACCCCATCGACACCGAGCTGCCCCTGGACGTAGCGCGCAAATGGCTCGCCCAGCTCTCGCCACCGCAGCAGCCGACCGACACCGCCTTCTACCTTCAGCATTGCGTCAAGGCCTGCGAGGGCGGCGTGGAGCGCAACCACATCCTGCCCTTCTCGGTGGACGGTGCGCTGCTGCTGGAGATCTACGTGCACGACGGCATCGGCACGATGGTCATCGACGAAAAGCTCGAGTCGGTGCGCGAAGCCGGCGTGGACGACATCGGCGGCATCCTGCAGCTGATCGAGCCCTTCGAGCGCGACGGCACGCTGGTCAAGCGCAGCCGCACCGAGATTGAGCGCGACATCCACCAGTACACGGTGGTGGAGCACGACGGCGTGATCTTCGGCTGCGCGGCGCTCTACCCCTACCCCGAGGCACGCACCGCCGAGATGGCGGCCCTCACCGTCTCGCCCCAGTCGCAGGGACAGGGCGACGGCGAGAAGCTGCTCAAGCGCATCGAGCACCGCGCGCGCGCCATCGGCCTAGACAGCATCTTCGTGCTCACCACCCGCACCATGCACTGGTTCATCAAGCGCGGCTTCCAGCCCGTGAGCCCGGACTGGTTGCCCGAGGCGCGCAAGAAGAAATACAACTGGGACCGCAAGAGCCAGGTGCTGGTCAAGAAGCTGGGCTGAAGCAGCCTTGCCAAGAAGAAAGGCGCGTCCATCGGGCGCGCCTTTTTCATGGGGATGGTCAGGCCGCGTCGTCGGCTACGACATCCGCGGCTGCCCGTTGGACGCCGTCAGGCCGCCATCCACCGGCACCAACGCACCATTGACGAAGCTGGCGTCGTCACTGGCCAGGAAGGCGACCACCGACGCCACCTCCGCAGGATCGGCGCCGCGGCCGAGCGGGATGCGGTCCTTGAAGCGTTCCATGGTGTCCGGGTCGTCCTGCATGTCCGCGGTCATGGGCGTGAAGGTCAGGCTGGGGCAGACGGCATTCACGCGCACGCCCCGTCCGCCATGGTCCAGCGCCATGGCACGGGTCAGGTTCACGACCGCCCCCTTGGACGCGTTGTAGGCCACCAGGCCCCAGTCGCCGCCCAGGCCGGACACCGAGGCCGTGTTGACGATGCAGCCACGGCTGCGCTCCAGATGCAGCATCGCGGCCTTGGCGCCGTTGAAGACACCGCCGGCGTTCACGGCCAGCGTGCGGTGGAAGTCCTCGGCCGAGGCATCGGTGGCGTCGCCCTCGGGTGCGATGCCCGCGTTGTTGACCAGCACATGCAGCTCGCCGAAGCGCTCGATGGTGGCCTCGACCAGGGCGTTGACCTGGCCCAGGTCGGACACGTCGACTTGATGCACCAACGTGCGCTCGGAAGGGAGATCGGCCGCGACCTTGTCGAGCTTGTCGGCATGGTCCCCGGCCAGCACGACATGGGCGCCCTCGGCGGAAAAGCGGCGGGCGATGGCCTCGCCGATGCCCGAGCCGGCGCCGGTGACGATCACGACACGGCCATGGAAGCGATCACGGCCCTGGGTGGAAGAGAGTTGGAGTGCAGCAGTCATAGGCTGCATGAACGCATGCGCGCAGGCGGCACGACGTCGGAAAAGCGCGCATCGAGGCCGTCCAGTGCGACGCACGCGGGGTGCCTCATCTCGGCGCTGTGGCCCCCGCCACGCGGGCCCCCCCGCTCAACCCGCCATGCCCAACCCCCGCAACAGCAGCAAGGTCGCCGTGCCCACCACCACCGGGCCCGTCACGCCGCGCCGCCAGCAGAACCACGCCACCGACACGGCGACGGCCAGCCAGCGCGGATCGTGCCAGCCCGGCGCGACCACCACGCCGCCTGAGCCGCGCAGCACCTCCGGCACCACGACGGCCATCAGCGCCGCCAGCGGCGCATGCCGCAGGCCCGAGGCCAGCCAGCCCGGCAGGCGCGGCTCGCGACGCGGCAGCAGGAACACGCCGCGCGTGAGCACGGTCACCCCCGCCAGCGCGAGGATGGCGATCCACAGGTGCAGGTCGGTCATGGCGTGGCGATGCGCGGGCGGCGCCGTTCCGCCCAGCGGCCGGCCGCCATGGCGGCGGCAATGGCCGCGATCACCTGCAGCCCGAAGGGCCAGCCCTGCCCCATCCAGCCGATGGTGCCCGCCACCGCGGCCACCAGCCAGCTGGGCCGGTCCGCGATCATGGGCATGGCAAGACCCAGCAGCGCGAGCACGCCGATGAAGCGCAGGTCCCAATCCGGTGGAATGGCGTCGGCGAGGAAGATGCCCGCCAGCGAGGCTACCTGCCACGCCGCCCAGTTGAACAGCGCCAGGCCCAGGAAGTAGGCCAGCTGGTCGGGCGCGCGCCGCGGGTAGCGCTGCATGAAGCGCACATACACCGGGTCACCGGCCAGGTAGGCCAGCCCCAGCCGCTGCGGCCGCGGCAGCAGGCCGAAGTAGCGCCGCCAGTGCGCGCTGAAGACCACGAAGCGCACATTGAGCATCAGCGCCGTCAGCACGATCACCCACAGCGGCGCGCCCGCCAGGATCATCGGCAGGCAGGCCAGCTGCGAGGCACTGGCGAAGACCAGCAGCGACATGGCCAGCACCGCACCCATGGGCAGGCCGCTGCGCGCCATGGCCACGCCGGTCACCAGGCCCAGGGCCACCGTGCCCAGGGCCGGGCCGGCGATGGCCCGCACGCCCTCGGCAAAGCCGGGGTGCGTGAAGAGCGAACGCAGCGATCGCGTGCCGAACAGCGCCATGTCGTGAGGTTTCCGTGTCCCGGCCGATCAGGCGGCCGCGACGTGCACGCCCGGGCGGCGGCCGTCGTTCCAGCGGCCGCCCATGGCGCGCTCGATCTGCGCCGCCAGCTGCAGCAGCAGGCCGTCGTTGGCCTGGCGCGCCTGGGCATGGATGCCGAAGGGCAGTCCGTTGCCCTGCTGCGCCATGGGCAGCGAGATGGCCGGGATGCCGCACAGGTTCGACAGCGGCGTGTACGAGAAGAACTTCCAGAGGTTGTCGAACCAGTCGAGCACGTCCGGGTTGTCGCTGGTCGTCAGGTACTCGGTGGTGCCGATGCGCGGCGTCGGCAGCGCGGTGATGGGCGTGAGGATGATGTCCCAGTCCTCGAAGAAGGCGCCGAAGGCACGCGCGGTGCTGTTGAAGACGGCCTGCATCTTGTAGCGCTCTGCGTACGACAGGTCCTTGCCCGCTTCCCAGATGCGTATGTTGATCGGCTCGATCAGGTCTGCGGGCGGACGCTCCAGCCCGCTCTTCGCGAGCAGGCCGTTGATCACCTGCGCGAAGTTGCTGATGTAGCAGGTGGTCTGCGCGCGGAAGGCTTCGCGCAGGTCGGCCTGGGGCAGTGCCCATTCGACATGGTGGCCCAGGCCTTCGAGGAAGCGCGCAGCCTTCTCCAGCTCGGCCACGATCTCGGGCGTGGCGCGGTAGTCGCCCCATTCGTGCGACAGCGCGATGCGCAGCCGGCCCGGGTCCTTCTGGATCAGCTGGGTGTAGGGCTCAGGCGTCGTCCAGTAGGGCATGAATTCGCCGGGTGCGCCGCCGCGGCAGGCATCGACGAAGGCCGCCGTGTCGCGCACCGTGCGGCTATGACAGCCCTGGATGGACACATAGCCGGTGATGTCCGACGAATTCGGCCCGATGCTGAACACGCCGCGCGAGGGCTTGAGACCGATGTTGCCGTTGAAGCCGGCGGGGATGCGGATCGAACCGCCACCGTCCGTGGCATGCGACATGGGTACCACGCCCGCCGCCACCATGGCCGAGGTGCCGGCGGAAGAGCCGCAGGTGGTGAAGTCGGTGTTCCAGGGATTGCGCGTGACGTAGACGGCCGGGTTCTCGGCGGAGCTGCAGACGCCGAACTCCGGCGTGGTGGTGCGGCCCATCAGGTTGAGGCCGGCCTTGCGCATCTGCTTCGTGAGCCAGGCATCCTCGGTCGGGCGATTGCCGCGCATGAAGAGCGAGCCCTGCTCCTGCAGCCGGCCCTTGAGCGTGGGGCCCAGGTCCTTCATGAGGAAGGGCACGCCGGCGAAGGGGCCCTGGGGATTGAGCCCGTCCTTGAGCGGGTCGGCCACCACGTCCTCGAAGACCTCGACCACGGCCGAGAGCATCGGGTTGGTCTTTGCGATGCCGGCCGCGGCCTGCTGCGCGAGTTCGGCGGCGGTCAGCTCGCCCTGGCGCACCTTCTCGGCCAGGGCCGTCGCGTCCTGCGCGGCCCATTCGTCCCAGCTCATTGCCAATGTCATGTCGTGTGTTCCTGTTGTTCGGATGTCGGTCGAACCGAAAATTCTGCCTGCTGGGGCGTATGCGTGCTCAAGCGGCCAGGCCCAGCTCGGTGAGCGGCGCCGCGGCCAGCAGCTTGCGGGTGTAGGCATGGGCCGGCTGGCCGAACACCTCAGCCGTCAAACCCTCCTCCACGATGCGGCCCTGGTTCATCACGATCACGCGGTCGCACAGCTGCGCCGCCACCCGCAGGTCGTGCGTGATGAACAGGATGCCGAGGCCGAAGTCGCGCTGCACTTCGCGCAGCAGGTCCAGGATCTGCGCCTGCACCGAGACGTCGAGCGCCGACACTGCCTCGTCCGCCACCAGCACCTGCGGCTGGCAGGCGACGGCGCGGGCGATGGCCAGGCGCTGACGCTGGCCGCCCGAGAACTGGTGCGGGTAGCGCGACAGCGCAGCGCGCGGCAGCTGGATGCGGTCCATCAGCTCCTCGGCCAGCTTGCGTGCCGCCGGCACGTCCAGGCCGAAGTTGACGGCGCCCTCGATCATCGACGAGCCCACGGTGCGCCGCGGATTGAGCGAGCGGTTCGGGTCCTGGAACACCACCTGCACCCGCGAGCGCAGCGGCCGCAGCCGAGACTCCGACAGCGACTGCACCTCGCGGTCGCCCCAGGTGATGGTGCCCTCGCTCGGGTCGATCAGCCGGATCATGCAGCGCGCGAAGGTGGACTTGCCCGAGCCCGATTCGCCCACCACGCCCACCGTCTCGCCGCGGTGCACGGCGACGCTTGCGTCCTGCAGCGCGGTGTTGGGCTTGGCGCGGCCCAGCCAGTCGCGGCGCACATAGGTCTTGCCGACCCCGCGGCCCGCCAGCAGCGCCGGGCCGCCGGGCAACTCGCGCGGCGGCGGCGGCACCATGCCGGGCACGGCGGCCAGCAGCATGCGGGTGTAGTCCTCGCGCGGGGTGCGCAGCACCTGCTCGCGTGGGCCCTGCTCCACCACCTTGCCGCGGTGCATCACCATCACCTCGTCGGCAATCTCGGCGACGACGCCCATGTCGTGCGTGATGAACAGCACCGCACTGCCCTGCTCCTGCTGCAGTTCGGCGATGAGCTTGAGGATCTCGGCCTGCGTGGTCACGTCCAGCGCCGTGGTCGGCTCGTCGCAGATCAAGAGGCGCGGTTTGAGGATGATCGCCATCGCGATGACGATGCGCTGGCGCTGGCCGCCCGAGAGCTGGTGCGGGTAGCTCGAAAAGATGCGGTGCGGATCGGGCAGGCGCACACGCTCGAACACTTCCAGGATGCGCGCCTTGCGCTCGGCCGGCGTCAGCGCCGTGTGGTTGCGCAGCAACTCGTCGACCTGCTCGCCGCAGCTGAGCACTGGGTTGAGCGCCGTCATCGGCTCCTGGAAGACCATGCCCATCACCTGGCCGCGCAGGGCGCGCAGGCGCTTCTCGGGCAGGTACTTGCCATTCGTCAGCAGCGTCTCGCCGGCCAGCACGATGTCGCCGGCCGTGATGGTCAGGCCCTTGGCCAGCAGCGCCATCACGGTCGTGGCCAGCACCGACTTGCCGGAGCCGGACTCGCCCACGATGCACAGCGTGCGGCCGGCCTCGATGCGCACGTCCAGCCGCTCGATGGCATGGGGCCGGTCGGCGTCGGCGGGCAGTGCGACCTGCAGGCCGCGCACCTCCAGCACGGGTCTTGCGGGAATGGGCGGGGCTTCGCCAGCGGCGATGCGGGTGGGAAGGGGTTTCATGGTCACACCTCGCTCAGCTGCGCTTGGAGAACTTGGGATCGAGCACATCGCGCAGCCCGTCACCGAGCAGGTTGATGGCCAGCACGGTGGGCACCAGGAAGAGCGCGGGCCACAGCACGTTGCCCGGCGCCTGCGAGAACAGCACCCGGCCTTCGGCCATGATGTTTCCCCAGGTGGGCACCTCGGCCGGCAGGCCCAGGCCCAGGAAGCTCAGGATGGCCTCGGTCAGCACGGCAGATGCCGCGATGAAGGTGCCCTGCACGATCAGCGGCGCCAACGCGTTGGGCAGGATGTCGCGCCACAGGATGGTGGCGTTGGGCGTCGCCAGCGCGCGGGCCGCCTCGACGAAGGGCTCGTCGCGCAGGCCGATCACCAGGGCGCGCACCAGCCGCGTCACCCGCGGCACCTCGGGCACGGCGATGGCCAGGATCACCGTCGGCAGGCTGGCACCGAGCATGGCCACCAGCGTGATGGCCAGCAGCACGGCCGGGATGGCCATCAGGCCGTCCATCACCCGCATCAGCACGGCGTCGGCCGCGCGGAAGTAGCCGGCCACCATGCCCAGCGTGCAGCCCAGCGCGATGGCGAGGAAGGCGGTGAGCACGCCCACCAGCAGCGAGATGCGGGTGCCGTAGAGCACACGGCTCCACACGTCGCGGCCCACGCTGTCGCTGCCCATCCAGAAGGTGTGCTGCACCATCGCGCCATCGGGCAGCGTGACCTGGCCGGCCGTGCCCGCGGGGACGGTGATGAAGTTCGCGTCCATCGCCGAGGGGTCGAAGGTGCCCAGCCATGGCGCCATCAGGCCCAGCAGCGTGAGCACCAGCAGCACCAGCGTGCCGCCGCGCACGGCGCCATGGCGCCAGAGTTTTTGGAGAGTGCCCATGGCTTCAGTACCTGATGCGGGGATCGAGGAAGAGGTAGCTCACGTCGACGAGCAGGTTCACGCCCACGTAGATCAGCGCAAAGAACAGCACCACGCCCTGCAGCACCGGGAAGTCGCGGTTGAGCACCGCATCCACCGTCAGCTGGCCCAGGCCGGGAATGGCATAGACCGTCTCGGTGACCACCACGCCGCCCAGCAGCAGGGCCGCGCTCACGCCGATGACGGTCACCACCGGCACGGCGGCATTGCGCAGCGCATGGTGGCTGAGCACCGTTCGCTCGCCGATGCCCTTGGCACGGGCGGTGCGGATGTAGTCCTCGGTCAGTGCCTCGCTCACGGCGGCGCGGGTCACGCGGGCCAGCAGCGCCACGTAGGTGACGGCCAGCGTCAGGCAGGGCAGCACCAGCTGCCGGGCCCAGGGGCCCACACCCTCGCCGATGCGGCGGTAGCCCTGCACCGGGAACCACTGCAGCTTCATCGCCAGCAGGTAGATCAGCACATAGCCGATGACGAACACCGGCACCGAGAAGCCGGCCACCGAGAAGGCCATCACGGCCTTGTCCAGCCAGCCGCCCATGCGCCAAGCCGCCAGCGTGCCCAGCGGCAGCGCGATGGCCACCGCCAGCACCAGGGTGCCGATGGCCAGCGAGAGCGTGGGCTCGATGCGCTGGCCGATCAGGGCCACCACCGGCTTGTTCAGAAAGAACGAAAAGCCCAGGTCACCCTGCAGCACGTGGCCGGCCCAGGTGGCGAACTGCGTCCACAGCGGCTGGGTCAGGCCCAGCTGGGCGCGGATGCGGTCCAGGTCTTCGTTGGTGGCACTGTTGCCGCCGATGATGGCCGCCGGATCGCCCGGGGTAAGCCGCACGATCATGAAGACCGCGATGGCCACCACCAGGATCACCGGCAGCGTGGCGAGCAGGCGTTTGCCCAGAAAGCTCAGCATGGCCGCCCTGCCCTTACTGCTTGCGGATGTTCCAGTACACCTGGGCACCGGCGGGCACCAGGCCGCTCACGCCCTTGCGCACGGCGGCCGGCTGGTTGTACTGGCCCACGGGCACATGGGTGACGCTCTGGAAAGCCTGCAACTGCGCGGCCTCGGCCAGCTTCTTCTTCTCGGCGTCGGTGGTGGCGGCGATGAACTGCTTCTTGATGGCTTCGAGCTTGGGGTCGTCCTGCCAGCCGAACCAGCCCTTGTCGCCAGTGGCGTTCATCATGGCCATGGTCAGCGGGTTGAGGATGTCCGACGCCGTCCAGGAGGTCATGAAGATGCTCCAGCCGCCGGCCGAGGGCGCGTCCTTCTTGGCGCGGCGGGCCACCAGGGTCTGCCAGTCCATGTTCTGCATGTCGACCTTGAAGCCGGCCTGCTCCAGCTGCTGCTTGGCCACCAGCGGCAGCTTGCCGATGGTGCCGTTGTCGGAGGGGCGCATCAGCACCACGGGCTCGCCCTTGTAGCCGGCCTCGGCCAGCAGGGCCTTGGCCTTCTGCGGGTTGGCGATGCCGGTGTACTCGCCCGTCTTGTCCGACTCGTACAAGGTACCGCAGGGGAACATGCTCTTGCAGTAGCGCGTGAGGCCCGGCGTACCCACCTGCGTGCGCAGGAAGGCCTCCTGCCCCAGGGCCAGCATGGCGGCGCGGCGGATCTTCTCGTTGTCGAAGGGCGCGTGCAGGAAGTTGAAGCGCAGGATGAACTGGTTGCCCGCGGGCTGGGCATCGACCAGCTCGATGTTGGGGTTGCTGCGCAGCGTGGCGTACTGCTCGAAGGCCGGCTGCTCCAGGATGTCGGCCTCGCCGTTGAGCAGCGCATTGAGCTGCGTCTGCGCGTCGCGGATGAAGAGCCATTCCACGCGGTCCACGTACACGTTCTTGCCACCTGCCGTGCCCGAGGGCGCCTCAGCGCGCGGCTTGTACTTGGTGTTCTTCAGGAAGACGGCCTTCTCGCCCGGGCGGAACTCGTCGGCCTTGAAGATGTAGGGACCGGAGCCGATCGTCTCCTTGATCTGCACGTCGCCGGGCGTGTCGGCCACGCGCTTGGGCATGATGAAGGGCACGTTGGACGAGGGCTTGCCCAGCGCCTCGGTCACCAGGCCGAAGGGCTCCTTCAGCTGGATGACGAAGGTCTTGGCGTCCGGCGTCTCGTACTTGTCGATGGCCTTGGCCAGTTGGCCGCCGAAGGTGTCGCGGCTGGCCCAGCGCTTGAGCGAGGCGACCACGTCCTCGCTGGTGACCGGCTTGCCGTCATGGAACTCCAGGCCGTCGCGCAGCTGGAAGGTCCAGGTCTTGTTGTCCTTGGACACGCTCCACTTGCCCACCATCTGCGGCTGGATCTTGCCCTGGGCGTCGGTGCCGAACAGGGTGTCGTAGATCATGTAGCCGAAGTTGCGCGAGATGTAGGCCGTGGTCCAGATCGGGTCCAGCACCGTCATGTTGGTGGTGGGAATGATCTTGAGCGTGGTGCTCTGCGCGGCGGCGGGCAGCGCGGTGCCGGCCGTCACGACCAGCATGGCGGCGCAGGCCGCCCACTTCGACAGGGCACGGCGGCTCACGGGGCGGGCGGCGGAGGGGTTGGGGGTGTGCATGAAGGTTCCGAAGTAGGCGGTGGAAAGACAGGAAAAGATCCGGCTTGCCGGTGGGGATGGATTGGGACAAAAATCGCCGCAATTGAGTATGTACAGTTGATCAAGGCTGCACTAGAACAGTCCAACTGCGCGATCACAGACAGGTGCATCGCATGCACCCATTCAGTGCCCCACCACCCGCCCTCTCCCACGTCAACCTCCCATGATTTCGCTCGACCCCCACTCCGACGTGCCACTGGTGCGCCAGATCCGCGACGCGCTGGCCCTGGAGATCGACCGCGGCACGCTCGCCGTCGGTGCACGCCTGCCCTCGGTGCGGGAACTGGCGCGCGAGTCGGGCGTGAGCACCATGACGGCCACCAATGCCTACCAGCGCCTGGTGGCCGACGGCTACGTCGAGGCCCGCCCTGCCAGCGGCTACTACGTCGCGGCCCATGGCGACGCGACCGGCCAGGCCGCACGGCGCAAGCCTTTTGTCGGCCGCACTTCCGTCGATTCGCTGTGGCTGATCCGCCGCGTGTACGAGGACGACGCCTCGCTGCTCAACGCCGGCTGCGGCTGGATCCCACCCGAGTGGCTGCAGTCGGACGCCGTGCGCCGCGCCCTGTCGGGCCTGGCCCGCAAGCAGGGCCCTGCCCTCGCCCGCTACGGCTCACCCCACGGCTACCTGCCGCTGCGCCAGCAGATCGAGGCGCAGCTGGCCGCCCGTGCCATCCAGGCGCCGCCGCACCAGATCGTGCTGACCCACGGCGCCACCCAGGCCCTGGCCCTGGCGGGCCGCTGCCTGCTGCAGCCCGGCGATGCGGTGCTGGTGGACGACCCCGGGTCCACCAACCTCTTCGAGACGCTGCGCCAGTTGGGCGCGCGCCTGGTCGGTGTGCCGCGCCTGCAGGACGGC
Organism: Pseudacidovorax sp. DMC4; assembly: GCF_056314265.1. Taxonomy (NCBI): domain Bacteria; kingdom Pseudomonadati; phylum Pseudomonadota; class Betaproteobacteria; order Burkholderiales; family Comamonadaceae; genus Pseudacidovorax; species Pseudacidovorax sp. DMC4. The sequence goes on from NZ_JBQUYR010000010.1 coordinate 189,823, forward strand.
CCGGACCTCATGGCCCTGCAGGCCCTGGCCCAGCGCCATCGGCCCAAGGCCTTCTTCATCCAGACCCAGCTGCACAACCCCACCGGCTCTTCATGCGCACCGGCCAAGGCCTATCAGCTGCTGCGCCTGGCCGAGCAGCTGGGCTTTGCCATCGTCGAGAACGACGTCATGGCCGGCCTGGAGCCGCCCGGCGCCACCACCCTCGCCAGCCTGGACCAGCTGCGGCGGGTGATCTACGTGGGCGGCTTCTCCAAAGTGGTCTCACCCAGCCTGCGCGTGGGCTTCGTCACCGCGAACGAGGAGATGGTGGACAAGCTCATCCACGCCAAGATGGGCGACAGCCTGACCAGCTCGGAGATGAACGAGCGGCTGATTCACGCCGTGCTGGCCGAGGGCAAGCACCGCGCCCACGTGGCGCGGTTGGCGCAGCGCTTGGCCGAGGCGCAGGTGGCCGTGTGCGCGGGGCTCGCGAAGGCGGGGCTGGAGGTGTTCGGGCAGCCGGCGGGCGGGCCGTTTTTGTGGGCGCGGTTGCCGTCGGAGGGGGTCGATGCCGTAGCTGTCGCGCAGCGGGCGGTGGCGGCGGGGTTGTTGCTGGCGCCAGGGCATCTGTTTCGGCCGATTGCGGAGCGGACGGGGTGGATGCGGTTCAATGCGGCGTATGCGGATGATCCGCGCGTGTTTGAATTCGTGGCCCGGGAGGCTATTGATGCGGGCACGGCCTGAGTAGCGGCCCAAACCGGGCATGGAGCTTCAACCGGGTTGACTTGGCGCGGCTGATTAGGCATCAAAAAATCTACGAGGGTGATCGCCTTCGTGCGGGAGCGCGTTTTAGACGCACTCACGCCCCGCTCTCTCTTTCACCTCTATCGCATACGGGACACCAAGTGCCCCATGACTGACGATCACCACTGATCGCGTGGCCTTCCCTGCCTTTGACGCTATGCTCCCGAAGCCCCGGCAGTCGCCGGGACCGGCCCGCACCACTGGGAGGGAAATTGGCAGACGCAGTGATTGAGCTTGTGGTCTGGGTCATCTTTGTGGAGACCGGGCGATTCGTGGTCGCAATCATCAGCCTTGGGCGATGGAGAGGGACATTCCGGCGGAACAATGAAGAGCGCATCTATGGCGCCGCAGGGGCACTTTCTTTTCGTCGGGACGGAACCCGGATCATCACCACCACGGGTTTATGCTGGATCGGCTTTCTTTTTTATTGTTTCGTAGGAATTGCGATAGGGCTGCTTGTGACGGGATGACCTATGCTTAACATTAAATAATCTAAGGCGTCCGAAACCGACTACGAGCGGCCTGTCTGTGATGTCGCCTTTAGGGATGGCTCGCCGCTACGCTCTTCAGCCCACTCAATTTAAATCGTACATAGGAAGAGTCAATGGCGAAAATGAGCGTAGCCCACCGCGACATGCTGAATTCGCTATCGTGGTACATGTCCGCGAGACAGACTGCGCTGCGCGCGGCGCTCTCATTCCGTACTCAGCTATCCGTCACTGACCAGACGGACATGAGAGTTCACTACGCTAGCTACTTCTTGAATCTTCTGGCAGCGACCGAACTCTTCCGCGAAACGACCGCGCTGCAGCCAAACGACTTTGAAGCACAGTTGTACTCGCGCTTTGTGTTTGATGGGTTTCAGGACGGAGAGGCCAATTACTCTTACATCCGTGAACTACGCAACGCGGTTGTTCACCGCGGGCTAAACATTACTTCTGCCGCACACATCGATGGCGACTTCCCGATGATCATTGCAGAACCAAAAGTTCAAAACCAGCGAAGGACAAAGACATTCTTCGCCTTTGGCAAATATTTGCTGGATGTAATCCAAAAATGTGAGTCTGTGGTCAGCTCAGTGATGCTTGACTGTTTAAACGCTGGAGGAGTCTTTGAAGCAACCATAGACGAAGAGGCTGCTGTTGCCGAGTACCGCGATGCGGTTATAAATTCGCACGCAATGCCAGAACACATCAAGGCGATGGCGCTAACAATTGAATTCAGGCCTGAATGGGCGATTGCCGCTCACAGATCTGCGATGGAAAATTTACGCAAAGCGTTGGTACCCTGTGTTGCCGCTAAACCAGTCGCGTAACAGACCTTAGAGCGCATTTAAAGTGCGGTTTTTGTGGAAAAAAATTCTCGATATCAGAGGCCCACTTTAACAGGACGCCAGTTCTAGGGTGACCCGATTCATCCTCTGAACGGCGCAGGGCGCTTCAAGTCGATAACGTCGTTGCTACGCGAGGCGGTCAATCCGGCTGGCCACTGCCCTTACTGAATCTCACTTTTTGATCGCACTTCGGTCTGTCATGTGAACTGCTCTCTCAATATTCCGCGCGTGGCTTCTGACGCCCCCCACCGATTGCAGCTGTAAGGGCAACCGAAAAGGCAGCCGCGCCTTCGCCGATCGCCCCGTGGGTCAGAGCGATCCACATAATCCCTAGAGTCGAGCAGACCAAGCAGGCGACCACAGCGGCGAGTGCAATACGACTAAGGGTTTTCAAGTTCAGTCTGCAGGTACGGCGTTGGGTTGGCCACTGCTCGTGGCCGTCTGCCGACCTACAAAAGCCGCCGATCGAGAGATAAGCATGGAGGGGTAACGCCACTCATGAAAAATTTGGCGTGAAGGTTGCGCTCTATGTTTCGACGCAACCAGCCAATTACTGGCGCGTCAATCCAGCCCCATCAGCCCCACCTATCGCTACCCCCAACGCCCACCCCAATGGCATAGGAGTTGCGAAAACCCCCGCACACTCCCGGAGCTGTCCATGACGCTGTTCTCCCGCCGCCGCTGGCTCGCCCAGACCTCGCTTGCCGCCGCCTCCATGGCCTTGCCCACGCTCGGGCGCGCGCAGTCGCCCGTGAAGATCAAGTTCCAGATGGACTGGCGGGTGGATGGGCAATCCGCCCCCTTCTATTACTCGCTGGCCAAGGGGTACTTCGAGAAGGAAGGCCTCGACGTCTCCTTCGACGTGGGCGCCGGCTCGGCCATGGCCGTCAACCGCCTGGCGAGCGGCAGCTACGACATGGGCTACGGCGACGTGAACGCGCTCATCGAGTTCTTCGGCTCCGGCGCGCCCGCCGTGGCACGTCCGCAGGCCGTCTACCAGACGCTCGACCAGACGCCGGCCGGCGTGATGGTGCTGACCAAGAGCGGCGTGACCGCGCCCGCCGGCCTGGCCGGCAAGACGCTGGGCGCGCCCGTGTTCGACGCCGGCCGCAAGCTGTGGCCGCTGTTCGCCAGGGTGCAGGGCCTGCCGGTCGATGCGGTCAAGTGGCAGAGCATGGACCCCGGCCTGCGCGAGGTGATGCTGGTGCGCGGCGACGTCGACGGCGTCACTGGCTTCCAGCCCTCCGGCCTCATCTCCGCGATCGCGGCCGGCGCCAAGGAAGAGGATCTGCGCGTCTTCCTCTACAAGGACTTCGGCGTGAACGTCTACGGCAACGCCATCCTCGCCACCTCCAAGTTCATCGCCGAACAGCCGCAGGCGGTGGCCGGCTTCCTGCGGGCCTACAACAAGGGCCTGAAAGAGGTCATCGCGAACCCCGAGGAAGGCGTGGCCATCGTTCGTCAGCGCGAGCCGCTGGTCAATGCCGCCGTCGAAGTGCGCCGGCTGAAGGGGCTGATCGATGTCTGCATCGTCTCGCCCAACACGCGGGCCCAGGGACTGGGCGACATCGACATGGCGCGGCTGGACAAGCAGATCGACGATGTGTCTGCCGCCTTCAACCTGAAGTCGAAGCCCACGGCGGCCACCCTGTTCAACCCGGCCTTCCTGCCATCGAAGCGCGACCGGATGCTGGCCTGAGCGCCGGTGCCGCCGCGCCCTCTTTTTCCATGACCGACACCGTCCACACCCCCACCGACGCGCGGCTCGTCGACCTTCCCGTCGAGCCCATCCGCGCCGACACCTTCGCGCCCTATGGCACGTTGATCGAGAGCACGTACGACGGCAAGCCCTTCGGTGACGACGAGGCCCAGCTCACCCTCGACCGGGGCACGCCGCGCTTCTACATCATGAAGCTCGAACGGCGCGAGCCGGTCTTCCGCCAGATCACACGGCACCTCGCCGTCACGCAGTGCCTGGCCTCCGCGGGCGGGCGGCCGTGGATGATTGCCGTGGCGCCGCCCGATGCGCCGGACGACCCTGCCGCCCCGCCGGACATCACGCGGTTGCGCGCCTTTCGCGTGGAAGGCCACCAGGCCATCATGCTGGCGCGCGGGACCTGGCATGCCGGCCCCTTCTTCGAGGACGAGACGGTCGACTTCTTCAACCTCGAACTGGCCGACACCAACGTGGTCGACCACCACAACTGCGCGCTCGACCGGCGCTTTGGCGTGCGCTACCGCTTCGTGACGGGCTGAGCAACGGCCAGCGCTTCCGCCAGCGTGCCCCAGTCGCGGCCGCCCTGGCCTGCGGCTTGCGCTGCGTCCAGGCGTGCGCGTGCCGCATCGGCGATGGGCATGGCAACCTGTGATGCACGCGCTGCCTCGTCGGCCAAGCGCAGGTCCTTCAGGCCGAGGGCGATGGTGAAACCCGGTGCATCGGCCGGTGAATCGTCTCCGGCCGCCGCCCGCTCGACCGAACGCGCGACGGCCTGCCCTACGCCCTCGTACACCGGCCCGCGGAAGAGTTTGGCTGTGAAGACCTGGTGCGCCAACGCGGCAGGCACGCCATGCGCGCGCACCAGCGACATCGCCTCGGTCAGGGCGGCCACGGCACTGGCAATCAGGCCATTGCCCGCGAGCTTGACCGCACAGGCGGCGGCTGGGCCCGGCACCTCGAAGACACGCGGCGCGAACGCCGCCAGCGCCTGGCGCACGGCCGCCAAGCGTTGGGCCGGCAGTGCGGGTGGCACGCCGACGACGGCCGTCAGATCGCCGGCCCATGCCTCGTCGGGACGGCCGAACACCGGGCAGGCGACGAAGTACTGGCCGGCCGCGTGGTGCCGCTCCGCCAGCGCCTCGGCGCACGCGCTGCCGATGGTGTCGAGGCACACATGGACGCTGCCAGCCGGCAGGTGCGGGACGATGCCGGTCGCCATCCGGCCGTCGCCCTCCTCCTCACCGGCATCGCCGAAGCAGACGGCGCCCAGTGCGTCGCCATCGGTCACGGCGCTGAACCACAGGGCCGGCCCCGCTGGCCCCAGCGCCCCGCACAGCGCCTGCGCCGTCGCGCAGGGCTCAGCCCCCTCGTCGCTGGCCAAGCCGGTGCGCGCCGGATCGATGTCCCAGGCCAGCGGCGCAAAGCCGTTGCGCGCCAGGCAGGCCGCCACCGCCAGGCCCATGCGGCCGAGCCCGACCACCGCCACCCGGCCGCTCACAGGGCCTCCGGCACTTCCACGCCCGACAGGCGCGGCGACACCAGCTCCGCCTCGCGGTAGCCGTGCAGCGTGGGCAGCAGCGCGTCCTGCTGCTCGCGCATCAGCGCCCGCGTGATGCCGCCCACCAGCCGCGGTACCGCGTACTTGTGGCCGCTGGACGACGTGGTGTGCGGCCCCATGCTCACCGTCGATGAGAAGTTGAAGGCGTGCACGCGGCGCACCCACGCATCGCGGGCCGGGTCGAGCGGCTGGTATTCGAAGCCGGCGCCCAGGTACGGGTACTCGCCCATGGCGTCGCTGCGCTCTGCCTCCGGCGGCATGTAGTGATGGCGCCAGCGCTGCACGCTGGCGCCGAGCGTGCGCAGTTCGTCGCGCGCGTCGTAGTCGACCACCGAGCCCGTGGCGCACAGCAGATGGTCGAAGACGAAGTCCGCGTGCGGCGTGCGCACATGGATCTCGTCGCCCACCTGCCGCACGCGCGTCCACGGCGAGCCGGCATGCATGCGGAAGTTGGCGAAGGAATGCGCCAGGTCGAAGCCGTTCTGGGTGGGCGGCTGGTCGTGCACTTCGAAGAAGCGGTTGACCTGCCAGCGGGTGGCATCGTCGAGCTCCGCAAAGTGCCGCAGAAAGCCCGCGAACTCGACGATGCGGTGCGGGTTGACCGTGGGCAGCCGCTCGCGCCGGAAGCACAGGTCGACCGAGGCCGCGCCATGGGCCAGCAGCACGCAGGCGTTGTCGAAGGCCGAGGCGCCATGGCCCAGCACGCCGACGCGCCGGCCGGCGAGCGCGGCAAAGTCCACCGGCCCGTTCGAATGGCTCACCTGGTGGGGCGCCACGGCCTCGGCGATGTGCGGCGGAATGCGCCAGGCACCCGCGCCGTCGTAGCCGGTCGCCAGCACCACATGGCGGGCCAGCAGCGCCGCTTGCGGGGCATCCGCCGCGGCCGTCGAACGGATGCGCACCCGCAGCAGATCGCCCTCGGGCTCGAGCCCGACGCAGGCCGTGTCGTTGCGCACCGGCACGCCGGTCATGCGCCGGAACCAGCGCAAAAAGGCCATCCACCGCGGCCGCTCGATGCGGTCGATGGCCGCCCAGGCGGCATCGCCGTAGCAGGCGCGGTAGAAGGCCGGCGCGGACAGGCTGGGCACGCCCGATTCGATGCCGATGGTGCGCTTGGGCGTGCGCAGGTGCGACATGCGGGCAAAGTCTTCCCACACGCCCTCCTGCCCGGCGGGCCGGGCGTCGATGACCTGCACATCGGCCACGCCCTCCCGCCGGAGTGCGAAGGCCGCAGCCAGGCCGGCCTGGCCGCCGCCGACGATCAGCACGTCGTGCACATGCGCGCCAGACGGATGCGCGACGGGCCGCACCCAGTCGCGCCCCGGGTAGGCCAGCAGGTCGAGTTCGGCCTGCACTTGGCGCTCCAGCTGGGCCAGGGTCTGGGCCTGTGGCCCGGCGTCGGTCGTCATGGTCGGCTCCTTGAGGTTGAAGTACTGCCGGGCCTCAGCCGTGCTGCGAGGCCTGCAGGAACTCGCGCGTGCGCGCGCTCTGCGGCGCGGTGAACATCGCCTCCGGCGTGCCGATCTCCACGATGCGCCCCTGCTCCATGAAGACGACGCGGTCGGCCACCTCGCGCGCAAAGCCGAGTTCGTGCGTCACCACGAGCATCGTCATGCCCTCCTCGGCCAGCGCGCGCATCACGCGCAGCACTTCGCCCTTGAGTTCCGGGTCGAGCGAGGACGTCACCTCGTCGAAGAGCATCAGCTTGGGCCGCATGGCCAGGGCCCGCGCGATGGCGATGCGCTGCTGCTGCCCGCCCGAGAGCGCGCGCGGATAGCTGTCGGCCTTGCTCGCCAGGCCGACCTTGTCCAGCAGCACCATCGCCTCGGCGCGCGCCACCGCGGGCGCAATGCCCTTGACGTGGATGGGTGCCTCGGTCACGTTCTGCAGCACCGTGAGATGCGGGAACAGGTTGAACTGCTGGAACACCATGCCGAGCTCGCGCCGCAGCAGGTTCAGCGCCTGTTCCGGCACGCGCTGGCGTATGGGGCCGCCCGCCGGTCCGTAACCGACCGGGCGGCCGTCGAACACCACCTCGCCCGCGTGGAAGGGTTCGAGAAAGTTCACGCAGGCGAGCAGGCTGCTCTTGCCCGAGCCTGAAGGGCCGATGACGACGACGACTTCGCCAGCCTGGACCGCGAGGTCGATGCCGTGCAGCACCTCGACGTCGCCATAGCGTTTGTGGAGATTGGTGATGCGCAGGATGGGCGCGTGGGGCAATGTCATGGCGTCAGGTCACGTCACGCGGTAGCGCTTTTCGAGCCAGGCGTTGATGGCGATGAGCGGCAGCGTCAGCAGCAGGTAGCCCAGCGCCACGCCGGCGAAGGGACTGAAGGTGTTGGCCTTCCAGCTCATGAAGTCCATGCCGGCGCGCAGCAGGTCGGAGATGGCGACGGTCGAGACCAGCGAGGTGTTCTTGATGAGGCTGATCAGTTCGTTGGTGACCGGCGGCAGCACGCGGCGCGCGGCCTGCGGCAGCACGATGCGGCGCATTGCCAGCGGGTAGGACATGCCGAGTGCGCGCGCCGCCCGCATCTGGCCGCCGTCGATCGACTCGATGCCGCCGCGGAGGATCTCGCTCATGTAGGCGCCATTGGTGATGCCCAGGGCCAGAACGCCCACCGTGGTCGCGTCGAGCAGCAGCCCGGCCGAAGGCAGGCCGTAGTACAGGAAGAGCAGCGTGACCAGCACCGGCGTGGCGCGCATCAGCGTGACGTAGGCCAGCGCCGGCAGCCGCAGCACCCGGCGCGGCGACACGCGCGCCAAGCCGCCGAGCATGCCGAGCACGAGCCCGACCAGCGCTGAGAGCGCGGCGATCTTCGCGGTGATCGCCATGCCCTTGAGCAGCGACGGGATCGCTGCCAGGAAGATGTCGAAGGAGAAATCCATCCGCCCGATCCGTCAGTGCGCGGCGCCGGCCAGGCCAAGCCGCTCCGACAGCACCCGAGCGCGGCGCAGCACGCCTTCGTCGTCGCCACGCGCACCGATCACCGACAGGCCGACCGGCGCGCCCTCGCTGCGCATCCACGGCATGCTGAGCTGCGGCAGCCCGGCCAGGCCCGCCGGCGCCAGCATGCGGAAGGAGCGTGCGCGGATGTCGTTGACCGCGTCGAAGGACGCATCGAGGCTCGGTGCCGGCGTCGGCACCGTAGGCCAGACGATCGCGGCGCCGCCGGCCAGCACGCGCGCCATCGTGGCGTTGGCGTCGATCCGCAGCCGCTGCATCTGGGCCACTTCCTCGAAGCTCACCCGCGCCGCGGCGTCGAAGCGCTGCGTCACGTCTTCGCCCATGTGCGGTCGGCGCGTGCGCACCCAGGGGCCCAACTGCAGCCAGATTTCGCTGGCCTGCAGCACACGGAAGGCGTTGGCCCAGTCGGCCAGGGGCAAGGTTCCTTCGGGCAGCACAGTGACAGGCGCCAGTTCGCGCAGCTGGGCGATGAGCGCCACGTAGGCCGCGCGCACCGGTGCGTCGAGCAGCGGCATCACGTCGGCGGCAATCACCAGGGAACCGAACTCCTGCGAGGTGCCGACACGCGTGCGCGCGAGTTGCTCGAACACGCGCGTCATCGCGTCGGCGCTGGTGGCGAACCAGCCGACGGTGTCGAAGCTGTGGGCCAGCGTGAAGCAGCCCTGGGCCGCGATGCGGCCGTGCGTGGGGCGCATGCCCCACACGCCGCAGTAGCTGGCAGGCAGCCGCGTGGAGCCGCCGCAGTCGGTGCCCAGCGCGATGTCCGCATGGCCGCCCGCCACGGCGACCACGGAGCCCGACGAGGAGCCGCCCGACAGCCGGTCCGGCGCCGCCGGGTTGGTCGGCTTGCCGTAGTGGGCGTTGTTGCCGGCCAGGCTGTAGGTGAGCTCGTCGGTGACGGTCTTGCCCACCCACTGCGCACCGGCCTCCAGCAGCACGCGCACCGCGGGAGCCGATGTCTTCGCCTCGACCTGTTCGGCGAACCAGGCCGGCTGCCCCGCGCCCACGCGCAGGCCCTCAACCTCGAACACGTCCTTGACCGCGAGCCGCAGCCCTGCGAGCGGGCCGGCCTGGCCATGGGCCTGCCGAAGCCGCAGCGCAAAGGCCTCGTCGCCGCCGTCGGACACGAAGGCGCCGTGGCGCCCGGCAAGGGTTTGGAGCGCAGCGCCGCTCATTGGAACCACTTCGCGTCGAGCTTGTCGAGGAAGCCCTCGCGCTTGAGGTCGGCCAGGATGGCGTTCACGGCCTCCAGCAGGCGCGTGTCGTCCATGCGGGTGTTGATGCCGACGTCGCGCTTGTCCCAGGTTTCGGAGACGGCCAGCTTGCTGGGGCGGCGCGCGGCGTTGTAGCGCACGGTGGGCAGCGTGTTGACCACGACGTCGGCCCGGCCGGCCTCCACATCCGCGAAGGCCAGCAGGAAATCGTTGTAGGTCTTGACCTCCTTGGCGATGCCGAGGTCGCGCACGAAGCGCTCGCCGGCGCTGCCGATCTGCACCGCCACCACCTTGCCCGCGATGTCGTTCGCCTTGACGATGTTGGCGGCCGGCTTGGCCCCGCCCGCGATGCCGGAGTTGTAGTACGGCGTGGAGAAGGTGATGCGCTGCGCGCGTTCGGCGGTCCAGGTCATGGCGGTGACGAGCAAGTCGACCCGCCTGGAGTTCAGCGCCGGAATGAGGCCGCTGAAGTCGATCTTCTCCCACTTGGGCTTCACGCCCAGGCGACGCGCCACCTCGTTGCCCAGGTCGATGTCGAAGCCGACCATGGTGCCGTTCTCGACATAGCCGAAGGGCGGATAGGCCCCGCCGTTCGCCATGACGAGCACGCCGTCCTTCTTGATCTTGTCCAGCGTGTCGGCCTGCACGGCCGTGGCCGCGCCGGCAATCAGCGCGGCGGCGAGGCAGGCGGAACGGAGAAGTTGTCTGCGATGCATGGATCGTCCTTCGGTTATCGGGAGAGGGGAAATGGGGAACGCTCGGCCGCGGCCAGGGCCAGCACGCGGCGCACCGCGTCGACCACCGGCCCGCCCGCGCTGCGACGGGCGAAGACCTCGTGACGAAAGCGCTCGGCCGCCTCGGCGATCTCGTCGCGCAGGGCGGCCTCGTCGACGCCGGTGGCACGGCCGTCGGCGAACGCCACGCGACCGTCGACCACCACGGTGTGGACGGCGCTGCTGGTCGCGGCAAAGCACAGTTGGCGGCGCGGGTCGTGCAGCGGCACGAAGGCCAGGTCGCGCGCGTCAAGCAGCGTGATATCGGCGACCCGGCCCACGGCGATCTCGCCGGCGATGGCGGCGTTGCCCATGGTGGCGGCGCCATCTGCCGTGGCCATGCGCACGAGCCGGGCGGCGTCGGGCGGGGGGTTCGAGGCACTGGCGTCGAGCTTGTGGATCAGCGAGGCCATGCGCAGGCTGTCGAGGTAGTCGACGCTGTCGCCAGTCGCGGCACCGTCGGTGCCGATGGCGACCTCCACGCCCGCGGCCAGCAGCCGCCCGACCGGGCACCGCCCGCTGGCCAGCTTGAAGTTCGACAGCGGGTTGTGCACCACGCGCGCGCCTCGCCGCGCGATGCGTTCGATGTCGGCATCGGTCAGCCACACGGCGTGGTTCATCGCCATTTGCGGGCCGAGCAGCCCGGCCTCGTCGAGCACTTCGATGAAGCTGCAGCCGTACTGCTGCTGTGCGGTGACGGCCTGGGTGCGGGATTCGAGCACGTGCATGTGCACCGGCACCGCGTGTGCCGCAGCGGTGTCGGCCACGCGGCGCAACAACGCGGGCGTGCAGCGCTGCGGGCCGCGCGGACCCAGCGACAGGCCGAGCCGCGAATGGCCGCGCGCCGACAGCGCATGACGGGCGCGATGGAACACATCGAACTGCGCGTCCAGCGCGCGCGGTGGATTGGCGTCCAGGCGCGCGCTCAGGCCATGGTCGAACACCGAGCGCGCAAACGGCAGCCCGTCGAGGTAAGCCCGGTCGGACAGCGTCACCGCCACCCGGGCGCGAAGGCCTGCATCGTCGTAGGCATCGAGCACGGCCTGCAGAGCCTCTTCATCGCCACCGGGGTTGAGGAAGTCGTCATGCAGCGCGGCCACCCCCGAGCGCAGCGAACGCAGCGCCAGCATCATGGCGCGCAGGTAATGCCAGCGCACGGGAATGGCGTCGCCGCCCAGCGGCGGATAGGCCAGTGCCAGCCAGACTTCGAGCGGCTCGCCATCGCAACTGCCCTGTTCGAACATCTCGTTCGAATGCGCATGCGCATTGACGAAGCCCGGGAAGGCAATGAGGCCGCTGCCGTCCAGGTCCGCTGGGCCGGGCGGCCCTGCAATGCTGCCAGCCAGGCCGATCGAGCGGATCACGCCACCCTCGATGCCGATGTCCACGCGCGGCGCATCGGCCGGCGCGTCACCGGGCCGAACATTGCGAAGGCTGCGCAGCGCCAGCGTCATGCGGCGCTTTGCGCGGGCGCGATGGCCCTCGCCACAAAGGCACGCATCTGCGAATCGGGAGCGTTGAACTCCAGCGCCGCGTCGAAATGCGCGCGGCCCTCGATGGGCAGCAGGCGGCTGTGGGCGCCCAGGCTCTTAAGCCGCCAATGCAGCGCCTGCGCCTGCCGAACGAACTCCGGCGACTCTTGTTCACCGACGGCAACCAGCACGGGTGGCAGCGTCGGCCGTTGCGCTGCGTGGGCCAAGGCTTCGAGTGTCAGCAATGGGCTGCAGGCGACGGCCTCTTCCGGCGTGAAGCCCAGGGTGACCTGGGGAATGCTGCGCGCCAGCGGCCGCAGGTCGTACATGCCGCCGAGCAGCAGCAGCGCACGCATGCGGCCCGCCCACGGGCGCGCTGTCACGGCCGCCGACAGGGCCAGGTGCGCGCCCGACGAATGGCCGGCCAGGGCGATCGCTGCCGGATCGATGCCCAGGGCCTGCGCCTGCGCGACGACCGTGGCGATGGCCGCTTCCACCTCCGCCACGATGGCCGGCAGACTGCTCTGGCCAAGCGCGGCGAAGTTGATGCCCACCCAGGCCATGCCTTGCCGCATGCAGGCATCGGCCCAGAAGGCCGTCTCGCGGCTGGTGTTCAGGCGCCAGCGGCCGCCGTGCACGAAGACCATCGCCGGCACCGGCCCCGGCGCACCGGGCGGCAGGAAGACATCGACCCAGCCATCGTCGCCAGCACTGAATCGATGCGTGGCATGCCCGATGCGGTGCGCGAAGGCGTCGGCCGACAGCGCGCGCAGGGCGGCCAGGTCGTCGGCATTGCGGGCCGCGCTGTTGTTGTCGTACTGCGCCGCCAGGGCCGCATCGCTCAGGGAGGGCGGCTCGATGAAAGGGTTGGGCGCGAAGGCATGCATGGGCGCTGCGGCCGCAAATTCCATGCCCCGAGGTCCTTTGGCCAAGCCGCAGGACCGTGCTTCGCGGCAGCCATCCGATCTTCCTTTGAAGCTTCCCTGCGAAAAAGTCTGGACATAGCTGATGCCTATGGCTGACCTGCGCCCCGGCCGAAGGCTCGCAATCGGGCCCAGCGGATGGCATGCGCTTTGCTGCGCGCCAAAGCGGCGCAAAGAGGCCGCCATAGGCCCTCTCAATGTTCTGCAGGATGGATTCCCATGGACGCGATCTTCGATTCGACCCGTTACGACAACGTTCGAAAGCCTCTGCTGCAGGCGCATGGCCTGCCGGCCGATTGCTACCACGATGCCCGCTTCTTCCAGCGCGAACTGGGGACCGTGTTCGCTCGCAGTTGGCTGATGGTGGGCCGTGCCGATCGCATTCCGAACACCGGCGACTTCTTCACGCATGACCAGGCGGGACTGTCGCTGGTCATCCTGCGGGACCGCGAAGGCGACATCCGCGCCTTCGTCAATGCATGCCGGCACCGTGGCGCCCGGCTTCTCGACGTGCCCGCAGGCCAGGCTTGCGGCAACGAGCGCGCCATCGTCTGCCCCTACCACGCCTGGAGCTACAACCTCGAGGGCGAGTTGCGCGGCTGTGCCGGCATGGAGGCGACACAGGACTTCGACCGGGCCGATTTCCCTCTGGTCGCCGCGCGCGTCGGCGTCAGCGACGGCTTCATCTGGGTCTGCCTCGACGACGGCGCGCCGCCGCTGCTCGAATGGTTGGGCGAGTTGCCCGACCGGCTGGCGATGTACCAGCTCGGCGACATGGTGGCCACGCGCATCGTCACGCACGATGTGGCCTGCAACTGGAAGGTGTGGGTCGAGAACTTCATGGAGGGCTACCACATCCCGACGGTGCACCGCGCGACCATCAGCAGCCACAAGGCCGTCAATCATCCCGAGGAGCCGAGCGGCAACGGCCAGTACACGGCCATCTTCGAGCAGCACGACGGCACGCTCGCCCTGCTCGACGGCGACACCGGATTCGCCCCCATCGAGAGTCTGCACGGCGAGTCGGTGCGCGGCAGCCGCTTCATGCTCGTCTACCCCGGCACCATGCTCGCGCTGACCATCGACACGATGTGGTCCTTTCAGTGCCTGCCGATGGGGCCGGAGCAGACGCGGATCGTCCACACCTCGATGTTCCCGCGCTCGCGCGTCGCACAGCCCGACTTCGAAGAGGTCGCACAGCGCTACTACAAGCGGCAGGACCGCGTGGTGGCCGAAGACAACGCCATCTCGGTGCAGCAGCAGCGCGGCCTGCGCGCCGGCATCGTGCATCCCGGGCGCTTCGCGGCCAAGGAGCGCATCGTTCATGCACTGGACAACTGGGTCCTCGACCGCGTGCTTGCACCCGCGCAGACCGCCACCATCCATCCGCTGAAGCGGAGCGCCTGATGGACGGCACCCTCGCCATCGACGCGAGACCCGGCGCGGTGCAATGGCGCACGGACGAGACCGCGCTGATCGTCGTCGACATGCAGAACGGCTTTCTCAAGCCGGGCGGGTACTTCGACAACGTGGGCTACGACCTGGCGCATGCGCCGCGCACCGTGGCGCAGGTGGTGGCCGCCGTCGCGGCGGCGCGGCGGGCCGGCGTGCAGGTGATCTTCATCCAGAGCGGCTTCGACGCGATGCACCTGTGCGTGGGCGGCGCCACCGCGCCGGTGTGGCACAAGTCGGAAGCGCAGGTGCTGATGCGCGAGCGGCCCGAGCTGGCACGCCGGCTCATCACCGACGGCACCTGGGACTACGAACTGGTGGACGAGATGGCGCCGGCCGCCGACGAGCCGGTGATCCGCAAGTCCCGCTACAGCGCCTTCGCCGGAACCAGCCTCGACCAGTTGCTGCGCGCGCGGCGCATGCGCAACCTGGTGTTCTGCGGCGTGGCCGCGAACGTCTGCGTGGAGACCAGCCTGCGCGACGCCTACGGCCACGAGTACTTCGCGCTGCTGCTGGAAGACGCGACGCACCATGCCGGGCCCGACTTCCTGCGGCAGGCGACGCTGTGGAACGTCGAGCGCTTCTTCGGCTGGGTGGCACCGATTTCGGCATGGCAGCGCGCCACCGGGGCCGCACGATGAGTGCCGCCGGCAAGATCATGGCGGGGCGCGAGAGCGTGCGCGTGGCCATCGTCCAGACACCCCCCGTCTTCCTCGACCTCGAGCGCTCCATCGACAAGGCCTGCCGCAAGATCGCCGAGGCGGCCGCGGGCGGCGCTTCGCTGGTGGTGTTCAGCGAAAGCTGGCTGGCCGGCTATCCCTACTGGGACGAAGGCTGGAACAGCGATTCGCACGCCTGGATGGACGTGCGCAGCCGCTTCTTCGACAACGCCCTGCTGATCCCCAGTGCGCAGAGCCAGCGCCTGTGCGAGGCGGCGGCGCAGAGCGGCGTGACGGTCGTCATCGGCTGCAACGAGCTCGACGCCCGCCCGGGCGTGCACACGCTCTACAACACGATGCTCACCATCGGCGACGACGGCCGCATCGTCGGCAAGCACCGAAAGCTGCGGCCGACCTTCGTCGAATCGGCCTTCTGGGGCCAGGGCGCGGGCGACGACCTGTATGTGCACGAAACGGCCGTCGGCCGCGTGGGCGGGCTGATCTGCGGCGAGCATGTGATGACCCTGGCCCGGGCCCGCATGATTTCGCAGGGCGAAGACTTCCACATCGCGCTCTACCCCGGCGCGTTCAACGTGTGGAGCGGCCCGAAGATGCAGGTGGAAGACCCGGACGGCAGCCACTTCATCGGCTATGCCTCGTGCCGCGCGCATGCCAACGAGGCCGGTGCTTTCGTGGTCTGCGCGGTCGGGCTGATCGACGAGGCGTCGATTCCTGCCGACTTTCCGATGCGCGATTCGCTCAACATCTCGTACGCGCGCGGAGGCAGCATGGTGATCGCGCCGGCCGGCGTGCCGCTGGTGGGCCCGGTGTATGGCGACACCATCGTCTATGCCGATTGCCCGGCACGCATGATCAAGCTGTCGAAAGCCATCATCGACACCAACGGGCACTACGGGCGGCCCGACGTGCTTTCGCTTCGCTACCACCCCGAGGAGCGCACATGACCTCGCCCACCGCCGGCGAGGCCGCGGACGGCCCGGTGGGCGACGCACCGCCCGCCGAGCGCACGCCCGTGCTGCTCATCGGCCTGGGCACGATGGGCCTGCCGATCGCGCTGCGGCTGCATGCAGCCGGCGTCCCGGTCTGGGGCATGGACCGCCAGCCGGAACTGCACGATGCGCTGCCCGGCGGCCGGGTCTTCACGGCCGGATCGGTGTGCGACGCGGTGCGCGCGTGCCGCGCCGCCGCCGTCATCACCTGCGTCAGTGACGAAGCCGCGCTGCAGCGCCTGTGGCAGGCACCGGGCGGGTTGCACGAGGCGCTCGTGCCTGGGCTCTGCGTCGTCGACCACACGACGACCTCGGTCCCCGCGGCGCGGCAGTTCGCGGCCGACGCCGGGCAGGCTGGCGCCATGTGGGTCGATGCGCCGCTTTCCGGCGCTGCCGCGGGGGCGCGCGCGGGCACGTTGTCGGCCATGCTCGGCGGCGAGCCGGGTGCGGTCGCGCATGTGCGCCCGCTGCTCTCGGCCTACTGCGCCACCCTCACCCACCTGGGCCCGGCCGGTGCAGGCCAGGCGGGCAAGCTGACCAACCAGATCGCCATCGCCGGCATCAACGCCGGCCTGCTGGCAGCCACGGGCTTTGCGGCCCTGCAGGGCCTGGACCTCGCACGCTGCTTCGATGCGATAGCCGCCGGCAGCGCCCATTCCGTGCAGATGGCCCAGCACCGCGCGGCACTGACGCGCGCCCCGGCCGACAGCACCTTGTTCGACTGGCTTCGGCGCGACCTGGCGCTGGTGCTGGAACACCTTCCCGTCGACGAGGCTGCTGCGACGCGCGGCGCCCCGCAAGCCCTGCACGACCGGCTCCACGCCCTGAACCGAATGCTTTTCGATGGAACTGCGGCACCTCCGTTACTTTGAGGCGATCGCTGCGACCGGGAACGTTACCCGCGCCGCCGCCACGCTCCACATCTCGCAGCCCTCGCTGAGCCAGGCCATCAAGGAGCTGGAAGCCGAGGTGGGCATGCCGCTGCTGGTGCGGGGGCCGCGCGGCAGCGTGCTGACCGAGGCCGGGCGGGAGTTCATCAAGCATGCCAGCGACATCCTGGAGCGTGTGTCGGCCGCGCGCGATGCCAGCCGCCGCGCCGCGCATGGCGCCGCCGGCCAGCTGGTGGTGGCCGTCACGGGCTCCAGCGTGTTCGACGTGGTGCCCGAGCTGATCCGCCAGGCCGCCGAGCACATGCCGGAGGTCTCGCTGCGGCTGGTCGAGATGCTGACGGACAAGCAGATCGAGGCGCTGTACGCGCGGCGCGTCGACGTCGCCATCGGCCGTGCCCTGCGCAACGAGCCGGGCCTCACCTCGCGCGTGATCGCCAAGCGCTCCTTCATGGTCGCGGTGCACGTGCGGCATCCGCTGGCGCGGCAACGCAGCATCACGCTCGACGACCTGCGCAACGAGCCGCTCATCACGCCGCAGCGTCGGCTCGGCCCCGGCTTCCATGCGCAGCTGATGACGCTGCTCACGCGCGCCAAGCTCAACCTGCAGATCGCGCACGAAGTCACCCACATGCCCACGGTGCTGGGCCTGGTGGCGGCCGGCCTGGGCCTGGGCATCGTCAGCGACGAACTGCGCGACCTGGAAGTGCGGGACGTCGTCTACCGGCCACTGCTCGAAGGCCACGACGCCCTCGAACTGGCCGTGTCCTGGCGTCTGGACAACCCTTCCGTGGCGCTGGCGCAGTTCGTCGGCCTCTGTCGCAACCCTTCTTCCCTGGAGATTCCCCATGCCCTCTGACTCGCTCGAGGCCCTGAGCGCGCGCGTGCAGCGCGACCTGAGCTACCTGGCCTACCCCGCCAAGCCCTGGGTGCTCGACTTCGACGCCGCCCGGCTGCGCGCGATGGGCGTCGACGTCGCGCCCGAGGCGGTGCTGCACTGCGCCATCGTCGGCGGCGGGCAGTTCGGCCTGACCATCGCGCATGGCCTGCGGCGCGAATGCGTCGACCGCGTGCGCGTGTTCGAAAGAAACCCGCGCGGCCTCGAAGGACCATGGATGACCTTCGGCCGCATGAAGATGCTGCGCACGCCCAAGGACCCGACCGGCCACGACCTCGGCAACGCCAGCCTCACCTTCCGCGCCTGGTACGAGGCGCAGCACGGCGCCGATGGCTGGGAGCAGCTCTTCCGCATCAGCCGCCCGGACTGGCAGGCCTATCTGGGCTGGTACCGCGAGGTGACCGGCATCGACATGGTCAACGAGGTCGAGGTCACGGCCGTGGAGCCCTGGCCCAGCGCAACCGACTGTCAGCTGTTCAGGCTCACGGTCCGAGGCAGGGACCGGGTCGACACGGTGTGGGCCCGCACCGTGGTCTTTTCGGGCGGCGCGGAAGCGTCGGGCGGCCATGTCGTGCCCGACTTCATCAGCGAGCACCTGCCCAACAACCTCTATGCCCACACCAGCGACTGGCCGATCGACTTCCGCCGATTCGAGGGCCAGCGGGTCGGCCTGCTCGGCTCCGGCGCGGCGGCCTTCGACGCCGCCATCGCCGCGCTGGAGGCCGGCGCGCGCGAGGCGGTGCTGTGCTTTCGCCGCCCCGCCCTGCCCCGCACCAACCCGCGGCGCTGGATGGAGTTCGCCGGCTTTCTGGCGCACTACCCCGAGCTGTCCGACGACCAGCGCTGGGCCTACATGCAGGAGCTCTACCGCATCGGCCAGCCACCCCCGGTGCCGACCTTCGACCGCGCGGTCAGCCTGCCCGGCTTCGTCATGAAGGCGTCGACGCCCTGGCTGGCCGTGCGCGAAGACGCGGGCCAGGTGCTGGTCGACACGCCGCAGGGCCAGGAGCGCTTCGACTTCGTCTTCGCGGCCACCGGCGCCTTCGTGGACCTGGCGCAGCGGCCGGAGTTCGCCGGGCTGCTGCCGTACGCGGCGCTGTGGGCCGACCGCCATGTGCCGACCGCGGCGAAGGCCGAACCTCGGCTGGGCCGCTTCCCCTACCTCGGCCGCTTCGGCGAGTTCACCGAAAAGACGCCAGGCTGCGCACCCTGGCTGGACCACCTGTTCACGACCACGCGGGGCGCGACGCTCTCGTTGGGCCCCAGCGCGGCATCGAACAGCAACATCAAGTACACGGCCCCGCGCGTGATCTCCGGCGTGACGCGCGCACTGTTCCTGGACGATGCCCCCGAGCATGGCCGCCGCTTCGCGACGGCCAACCACGACGAGCTGGCACCGGACAAGCTGCAGGCCATGATGGGCCAAACCGCCTGAAGCGTGCGATGACCGAAGTCCACTGGTTCGACATGGCCCACCCGGCCGACTACGCCGGGCTGCAGGCCTTGATCGGCGATGCCGATTCGGTGGCGCGGCTGGCGGTGCTGGTCAAGACCGAGGGCCACACGGCCACCAACGACTTCGCTCGGCAACTGTCGCGCACCGCGCTGGATCCGCTGCTGACGCCCTGGACTGTGGCCGGACGCGCCGTCGCCGTGCTGGCCAATGGCTGCGAAGGCGTGGCGACCCCGGGCGGCTATGCGCTGATCGAGCGCCGCTCCACGCAAGCGCATGACGGCCCGGGGCTGCGCCTGGGCATCGCGCGTTCGGCCGCGCTGCCACCGGCTGTCGTCGGCGAGCCCGAAGCCATCGATGCGGTCGCCGACTGCGTAAGCGCCGCCTGTGCCGACGCCGGCCTCGCTGCGGACCAGGTCGCCCTCGCCATCCTGAAATGTCCGACGCTGCTCGCCAGCCGCTGTGCCGGCTCGCCGCACCGCAGCGACCAGCACCGGGGGCGCGCCATCGCGGCGCTCGGTGCGGCGGTGGCGCTGGGCGAGATCGAGCGTGCGCGCATCGGGCCCGATGCGATCGCGAACGATCCGACCCTGCGCAGCGCCAAGGCGATGACCTTTGCTGGCCCGGAACAGGAATGGGTCGAGGCCGTCGTGCTGGGCCATACGAACGATGCGACCGGGCAAGGCGGTGCATTGCGCCTGGGCGTCTGTCATCCCCATGACATGCTCGACGCCGCCAGCATCCGCCGGCTGGCCGTGGCGCTGGGCCTGCGCTTCGACGAAGCCGGCGAACTGACCGAGCCCGAGCGCCTGCTGGCCGTCTTCAGCAAGGCCGGGCCGACCCCGGACGGCCAGGTGCGCGGCGCCCGCACCGGCATCTTCACCTCCGCGTACTCGCCGGACAGCCACATGCGGGCGGCGCAGTCGGGCCTGCTGGGCAGTCTGTTCGGCAGCACGCGCTTCTTCGTCTCCGGCGACCCCATCCAGCAGGCCCCACCGGGCGGCGGCGTGGTCGCCCTGATCGTCAAAGGCCGGACATGACCGAACCTGCTTCGCCCCTGCGCACCCTGCCCACGCACGGGCGCTACGACTATTCGCCCATCGTCGAACGGCCGACCTACGAATGGCCCAACGGCACGCGGCTCGCGTTCTATGTCGCCTTGAACATCGAGGCCTTTCCCTTCGGCGAGGGCATGGGTCCCGAGCTGAACCCACGCCAGCCCGAACCCGATGTGGTGAACCACACCTGGCGCGACTGGGGCAACCGCGTGGGCATCTGGCGGCTGCTGGAACTGCTCGACGAGTTCGACCTGCCCGCCAGTGCCTTGCTCAACACCGCGATCTACGACAGCTGCCCACAGATCGCCCATGCGTTGCGGCGGCGCGGCGACGAGATCGTGGGTCACGGCCACACCAACGCGGAGCGCCAGGCCGAAATGGATGCGGAGGCCGAAGCGCGCATGATCGAGAACGTCACCGCCCGGCTCCGTGCCGAAGAAGGCAAGGCGCCGAAGGGATGGATGGGACCGTGGGTCAACGAAACCCCGCGCACGCCGGACCTGCTGGCGCGCAACGGCTACGCCTACGTCATGGACTGGATGATGGACGACCAGCCCGTGATGCTGCGGACCGCGCACGGCCCGCTGGTGGCGCTGCCCTATGCCCGGCCGACCAACGACATCACCGCCCTGCATGGCGCGAAATGGACGCCCGAGGAATGGGCCGACATGCTCATCGACCAGGTGGACGAGATGCTGCGCCAGTCACGGCGGCAGCCGCTGATCTTCAATGTGTCGTTGCATCCCTATTTGATGCACGCCTTTCGGCTCAAGCACCTGCGGCGATTCTTCGAATACTTGGCGACCGTGCGCGATCAGCTGTGGGTGGCGCGGTGTGCGGATATTGCGCTGTTTGCCAAAGCGGAAATGGAGGGGTTGGGTGTCAGATGATTCGCAGTGCAGCCATGAGATGCCGATTCGGGAGTCACACCCCTGACCGCCAATGTTCATGAAGTCCTTGGATGTCTCCTGAGCAAAGCAGGGGCATGGCGGCTTCGATGGCGGGCAGAGGCCAATCCCACCACTGCATTTCAAGCAACATCTCAACCTGTTCCGCTGGGAAGCGCCTGCGAATCTCCTTGGCGGGGTTCCCCGCCACGATGGCGTAGGGCGCCACGTCCCGGGTGACAACCGCCCTGCTGCCGATGACAGCGCCATGCCCGACGGAAACCCCTGGAAGGATCATCGCTTCGGCACCGATCCACACGTCGTTGCCGATCACCGTATTGCCGGCCGGAATGAAAGCATCTCGTGCGGACGCAAAGGCAGGCTCATGCTGCATGTAGAAGAACGGGTATGAGGACGCCCAGTCCGCCCGGTGCCCTTGGTTCCCTGCCATGATGAAGGAGGCCCCTGAGCCGATGGAACAGAAGCTGCCGATGATGAGCTTGTCCACATCGTCCCGGTCCGGCAGGAGATAGCGCGCGCAGTCGTCAAAGCTGTGCCCGTGGTAATAGCCCGAGTAGTAGCTGAAGCGCCCGACTGCAATGTTGGGGTTCGTGACCTGCTCGCTCAGCAGCCTGCCTTTGAAGGGACTCTCGAAGAAGTTGCTCATGCGCGCGAGTTTGCATCACCGCCACGCGCGGCTGAAAGACCGTGGTAGGCCTGTCGCCGTCAACAGCGTGCAACCGTGTAGGGCGACATTCAGGCAGGGAGGCTCTTGCGAAATGAGAGGCGCCGATCGCGCACGGCCCATCCAAGCCGGATGGGTGCCCAAGGCCAATCGAGAACACGGCCCGGCTCGCCGCACGGGCTCACCGCTTTTCTCTGAGTTGCTCCCTCACCAACCCCACCAACGCGTCCCCCAAGCTCGACGCCGGCATCGCCCCGTGCCGCACCGCCAGCACCGGCTGCGTCGGCGCCGCCGCAATCGGACGCCACCCCAGCAGCTCGTTCTGCCACGCCCGCGCCGTCAGATCATCCACGAGCGCAACGCCAGCCCCGCTGGCCACCAGCGCACAGGCCGCCTGGCCCGAGCGCACCTCGATGCGTGAGGCCGGCGACTGTCCCGCCTTCTCCACCGCCCGGCGCATCAGCTGCCCTTGCGGCGTGTCCTCGCTGAAGGCGATGAGCGGTTCGCGCAGCAGGTCGGCCATGCGCACGGTGCGGCGCTGAGCAAAGGCGTGATCGGCCGGAAAGACGCAGCCCATCGTCCAGTGCCCCAGCGTCTGCGCCGTGAGCAGCGGATGCGTGACCGGCAGCGTGCAGATGGCGATGTCGGCCTCGTGGTGCACCAGCTGGCCAACCATTTCCCGGGCACGCAGTGTCTCCATGTAGAGCTGCGCCGACGGAAAGCGCTGCGACAGCGCATGCAAGGCCCCCGGCACCAGTTCCAGCCCGGCGCTGGGGCTGCACAGCACGCGCAGGCGCAGGCCGGTGCCGTCGCGCAGGGCCTGGGCGCGCGTCTCGATGCCGCGCACGCCGCGGTAGACAGACTCGACCTCCTCGTACAGCGCCTGCGCCTCGGGCGTCGGCCTCAGCCGGCCGCGGCCACGCTCGAAGAGCTTGAGGCCCAGCTGCAGTTCGATGTGCGACAGCATGCGGCTGATGCCCGGCTGCGACACGTGCAGCAGCCGCGCGGCATCGGTGATGGAGCCGGCCAGCATCACGGCGCGGAAGACTTCGATCTGGCGCAGATTCATGGGCGGCGAATGGGCTGCTCTTGCATAACGACATGTTATGCAGATCGCGCGTCTTGGTATTTCACGACAAGCGCGCAAGCGGCCATGATCCCGGCCGTAGCGAAAGACGGAGACACGCAGTTCATGACCATTCGATTCACCCGCCGGGCTGCGCTCGGCTGGCTCGCCGCCTCTGGCGCGGGCGCCCTGCCCTTCACCACCCACGCCCAGGCCGATTGGCCCACCAAGACCGTGCGGATCATCGTGCCCTTCGCGCCCGGCGGCGGTGCGGACAGTTCGGCCCGCGTGCTGGGCGACCTGTTGTCGCCACTGCTCGGCCAGGCCGTGATCGTCGAGAACAAGCCCGGCGCCGGCAGCGCCATTGGCGTGATGGCAGCCGCCCAGGCGCGCGACGGTCACACGCTGCTGATGGCCAGCAACAGCATGGTCATCAACCCCGCGCTCAACCCGCAGATCGGCTACGACCCCATCGCCGACTTCGACGCGGTGGGCATGGTCTCCGACCAGCCGCTGGTGCTGGTGGTGCCGGCCAGCTCGCCCATCCGCTCGATGCAGGAGCTGGTGGCACAGGCCAAGGCCAAGCCGGGGCAGTTGAGTGCCGGCAACAGCGGCACGGGCACGCTGGCGCACATCGCCTCGGAGATCTTCGCGGGCCAGGTGGGCGCGGAGATCGTGCCGGTGGCCTACAAGGGCGAAAGTGCGCTCATGCCCGACCTGATCAGCGGGCTGCTGGGCTTCGGCTTCCTCAACCTGCCGAGCGTGGCGCCGCACATCAAGGCGGGCAAGCTGCGGGCGCTCGCAGTGTCGTCGTCGCAGCCGGTGGCCGACCTGCCGGGTGTGCCGACGGTCAAGTCGCTGGGCTATCCGGCACTGGAGGTGCGCGGCTGGGCCGCCCTGCTGGCGCCGCACGGCAGCATGGCGCCGGCCGGGCTGGCACGGCTCGAAGCCGCGCTGGCCAAGGTGCTGGCCTCGGAGACGGTCAAATCCAAGTTCGCCATGCTCAATGTGGAGCCGGTGGTGATGGACCGCCAGGCCACCGCCCGCTTCCTGCAGGCCGAGACGCGCCGCTATGCCGACATCGTGAAATCGCGTGGAATCAAGGCAGGCTGAGTCGATGACGCTGACGACGACGAAGCCCGCCGACGCCCTGCCGGCCATCGAGGCCGACGTGCTGGTCTGCGGCGGCGGCGTGGCCGGCACGGTGGCCGCAGTGGCCGCCGCACGCCAGGGTGCCCGCACCGTGCTGATGGAGCGCTACGGCTTCCTCGGCGGCAACGCCACGGCCGGGGCCGTCGCCCAATTCAACAGCTGGCAGACGGCTGCCGGCCGCCGCGTGGTGGCCGGCCTGGCGCAGGAGGTGGTGGAGCGCCTGCGCGACTACGGCGGCGCGGGCGAGCACCACAGCTTCGTCATGTCCACCGGCCACCGGATGGACCGGGTCGAATACGCGCCCGAGCTGCTCAAGCTGGTGCTGGACGACCTGGTGCGCGAGGCCGGCGTGCAGCCGCTGCTGCATGCCACGCTGCTGGATGTGCAGCGCGAGGGTCGACGCATCGCCTCGGCGCGTGTGCTGACCAAGGGCGGCCCACGCACCATTCGACCACAGGTGCTGATCGACACCTCGGGCGACATGGACGCCATGAAGCACGCCGGCGCCACCTTCCTCGAACTGGGCGACGGCGAGGCCCTGCAGCCCGCGACCATGATGTTCCGCTTCGGCCCGATCGACTTCGCGCGGCTCGACGCCTTGAGCAGCGAAGAGAAGGAGGCCATCGCGCGCCGCGGCTTCGAGCAGGGCGAGCTGGCCCGGGCAGCGCTGCATCTGGCTCGCGATCCCTTCTCCGACGACGGCTGGTTCAACATCAGCCGCCTCGGCATCGACGCCACCGACCCCATGGCCCTGGGCCGGGCCGAGATCGAAGGCCGCCGCCAGGCCTGGCGCGCCGCGGCCTTCCTGCAGCGCGCACTGCCGGGCTGCGAGCGGGGCCGGCTGCTGAATTTCGGCACGCAGGTCGGCATCCGCGAGACCCGGCGCGTGGCCGGCGGCCATGTGCTCACCGCCGAGGAGCTGCTGCGGCCCGAACCCTTCGCCGACGCCATTGCCGCGGGCGCGTACCCCATCGACATCCACCCCGCCACGGGTGGTGGGCTGACCTACCGCTCGCTGGGCGAGGAGCATGCCTACCGCATCCCGCTGCGCAGCCTGATCCCGCGCGGGATGGACAACGCCCTGGTGGCCGGCCGCGGCATCTCGGCCACCCATGAGGCGCTGGCCGCGGTGCGGGTGATGACGATCTGCATGGCGATGGGCCAGGCGGCGGGCACGGCGGCGGCGTTGGCGGTGCGCGCGGACGGTGGGGCCGACCTGCGCGCCATCGACGTGCAGGCCCTGCGGCGCCAGCTGCTGGCCGACGGCGCCTGCCTGGCCTGACACGGCCAGGCGCGCTGGATGTCGGCCTCCCCCGATAATCCGCGCCCATGAATCCCCTGCTCGACAGGCTGCAGCCCTATCCCTTCGAACGGCTGCGGCAGCTCTTTGCTGGCGTCACGCCCAGCACCGCCTTCTCGCCCATCAGCCTGGGCATCGGCGAACCCAAGCATCCCACCCCGCCCTTCATCAAGCAGGCCCTGATCGAGGGCCTCGACTCCCTCTCCGGCTATCCGGCCACGGCCGGCGACCTGAAGCTGCGCACCGCCTTCACCAATTGGCTGCAAACGCGCTACGGCCTGGCGCTCGATCCGGCCACGCAGGTGCTGCCGGTCAACGGCTCGCGCGAGGCGCTGTTCGCGCTGGCGCAGACGGTGGTCGACAGCAGCCGCACCCCGCGGCCCATCGTCGTCTCGCCCAATCCCTTCTATCAGATCTACGAGGGCTCGGCCCTGCTGGCCGGCGCCGACGTCTGGTACGCACCCAGCGACCCGGCCCGCAACTTCGCGGTGGACTGGGACAGCGTGCCGGCCGAGGTGTGGCAGCGGACCCAGCTGGTGTACGTCTGCTCGCCCGGCAATCCGACCGGCGCCGTGATGCCGCTGGAGGAATGGCGCAAGCTCTTCGCGCTCTCGGATGAGCACGGCTTCGTCATCGCCTCGGACGAGTGCTACAGCGAGATCTACTTCCGCGACGAACCGCCCCTGGGCGGACTGGAGGCCGCGGCCAAGCTGGGCCGCGATTTCCGCCGGCTGATCGCGCTCACGTCGCTTTCCAAGCGCAGCAACGTGCCCGGCCTGCGCAGCGGCTTCGTCGCCGGCGACGCCGAGATCATCAAGCGCTTCCTGCTCTACCGCACCTACCACGGCAGCGCCATGAGCGGCCTCGTGGCCGCCGCCAGCATCGCGGCCTGGGGCGACGAGACCCATGTGGTGGACAACCGCGAGCAGTACCGCCGCAAGTTCGCCACCGTCACGCCGATCCTGGAGTCGGTGCTGGATGTGCGCCTGCCCGACGCCAGCTTCTACCTGTGGGCCGGCGTGCCCGCAGCCTGGAACGGCGACGACGCGGCCTTCGCCCGCGCCCTGTACGCTCAATACAATGTGACGGTGCTGCCCGGCAGCTACCTGGCGCGCGAGGCGCAAGGCAGCAATCCCGGCCGCGGCCGCGTGCGGATGGCCCTGGTGGCCGACACCGCCGAATGCACCGAAGCCGCGCGCCGCATCGCCGAATTCGCCACCCAGGCACCTTCGGCCTGAGCCGCGCCCCACTTCTTCTCGCCTCTCCCTTCGAGTCCGAATCCAATGACCCAGCAACTGCAACAGATCATCGACGCCGCGTGGGAAGACCGCGCCGCCCTCTCCCCCAGCCAGGCCCCCAAGGAAGTGGCCGACGCGGTCGAGCATGTGATCGTCCAGCTCAACAACGGCAGCCTGCGCGTGGCCACCCGCGAAGGCGTGGGCCAATGGACGGTGCATCAGTGGGTCAAGAAGGCCGTGCTGCTGTCCTTCCGCCTGAAGGACAACGAGCAGATCCAGGCCGGCAGCCTGGGCTTCTACGACAAGGTGCAGACCAAGTTCTCGCACCTGTCGGCCGATGAGCTGAAGCAGGCCGGCGTGCGCATCGTGCCGCCCGCCGTCGCCCGCCGTGGCAGCTACATCGCCAAGGGCGCGATCCTGATGCCCAGCTACGTCAACATCGGCGCCTACGTGGACGAAGGCACCATGGTCGACACCTGGGCCACCGTGGGCAGTTGCGCCCAGGTGGGCAAGAACGTGCACCTTTCGGGCGGCGTGGGCCTGGGCGGCGTGCTGGAGCCCCTGCAGGCCAACCCGACCATCATCGAGGACAACTGCTTCATCGGCGCCCGCTCCGAAGTGGTCGAAGGCGTGATCGTCGAAGAGAACTCGGTGCTGGGCATGGGCGTGTACATCGGCCAGAGCACGCCGATCTTCAACCGCGACACAGGCGAGATCAGCTATGGCCGCGTGCCCTCGGGCAGCGTGGTCATCAGCGGCAACCTGCCCAAGAAGACCAAGTCGGGCCAGGACTACAGCACCTACGCCGCCATCATCGTCAAGACGGTGGATGCGCAGACCCGCTCCAAGACCAGCCTGAACGACCTGTTGCGCGACTGACCTGCCGGGCAGCGGCCGCCTGCGGGCGGCCTTTTTCTTGCAAGCCCCACCACCACACGCCGTATTACTCTGGAGCCGCCATGGGAACGATGGAGCGCATTCTTCGACTGATGGCCGAACGCCAGGCCTCCGACGTTTACCTGTCGCCGAAGGCTGCCGCGCTGATCCGCATCAACGGCCAGTGCATGCCGATCAACGGCCAGATCCTGCCCGTGTCGGCGCCGCTGGAGCTGCTGCGGGAGATCATCGACGAGAAACGCATGGCCGAGTTCGAGCGCACCGGCGAGCTCAACACCGCCGTGCCGCTGCGCGACGTGGGCAGCTTCCGGGTGAGCGCGATGCGCCAGCGCGGCAGCTGCGCCGTGGTGGTGCGCTTCATCCCCGTGACCGTGCCGCCCTTCGACACGCTGGCGTTGCCGCCGGTGCTCAAGACGCTGGTCATGGAGCGCCGCGGGCTGATCCTGATGGTCGGCGCCACGGGTTCGGGCAAGTCGACCACGCTGGCCTCGATGCTGGACCTGCGCAACGAGAGCACGCCCGGCCACATTCTCACCATCGAGGAGCCGATCGAGTTCGCCTTCCAGAACAAGAAGTCGGTGGTCAACCAGCGCGAAGTGGGCCACGACACGGCCACGCTGGAGACCGCCCTGAAGAACGCGCTGCGCCAGGCGCCCGACGTGATCCTGATCGGCGAGATCCGCGACCGCGAGACCATGAGCGCCGCGCTGGCCTATGCGCAGTCGGGCCACCTGGTGCTGGCCACGCTGCATGCCAACAACGCTTACCGCGCGCTCAACCGCATCCAGAGCTTCTACCCGCTGGAAGTGCGCTCGACGCTGCTCAACGACATGGCCAGCGGCCTGCGCGCCGTGATCGCCCAGCGCCTGCTGCGCACGCCGCAGGGTGCGCGCGTGCCGGCGGTGGAGGTGATGCTCAACACGGCGCTGGTGCGCGACCTGATCGAGCGCGGCGACTTCGACGGCATCAAGGACGCCATGGAACACTCCATGGCCGAGGGCTCGCAGACCTTCGAGGAAGCGATCGCCCGGCTGGTGCTGGAGGGCAAGGTCAGCCGCGACGAGGCCCTGGTGCACGCCGACTCGCCCGCGAACCTGATGTGGCGGCTGCAGAACGAAAACCGTCCGCGCGAGCCCGGCAAGGCCGAGCCCCCGCTGATGCAGCAGACCGAGGCGCCGACGTTCACGGACATCACGTTGGATGTGCATCCGGGGTGATGAGCGTTCACCCCCCATGCCGCTTCGCGGCTCCCCCCTCTCTGGCGCCTTCGGCTTGGAGGGGGGCGCACCCAGAGGCCTGGCGAAGCCAGTTCCTCGGGTGCTCTGGGGTGGCCTGCTCCGCGGCCTTCTGATGACTCGATAAATTGCGGCTTCTGGCGCTTTCGTCCGCGCGCCGGATCGCTCGCGCCAAGGGCCTGTGCCCTAACCATTTTTTCGGGGACACCAAAGCTCATGGCGTCCCTTTCTTTCCGCCATTGCCATGACCCGAACCCTGCAACTCGCCGAAGAACTGATCGCCTGCCCTTCCGTCACGCCCGAGGACGCGCAGTGCCAGCAGATCCTGGGCGAACGCCTGGCCCCATTGGGCTTCACGCTCGAGACCATCGCGAGCGGGCCCGACGACTTCCGCGTGACCAACCTGTGGGCGGTGCGCGGCGCGCCGACGGCGCCGACGCTGGTCTTCGCCGGCCACACCGACGTGGTACCCACCGGGCCGCTGGAGCAGTGGACCAGCCCGCCCTTCACCCCGACGCATCGCGACGGCAAGCTCTACGGCCGCGGGGCCTGCGACATGAAGAGTTCGCTGGCGGCCTTCGTCGTCGCCATCGAGGAATTCCTGGCCGCCCATCCCGACCCCACGCTTCGCCTGGCCCTGCTGCTGACCAGCGACGAGGAAGGCCCCGGCGTCGATGGCACGGTGGTGGTCTGCAATCAGCTGGCGGCGCGGGGCGAGCGGCTGGACTACTGCATCGTCGGCGAGCCCACCTCGGTCAGCCGCTGCGGCGACATGATCAAGAACGGCCGCCGCGGCACCATGAGCGGCAAGCTGACGGTGCATGGCGTGCAGGGCCACATCGCCTATCCGCACCTGGCGAAGAACCCGGTGCATGCCTTCGCGCCTGCACTGGCCGAGCTGGTGGCCATCAATGCCGCCGGCGGCTGGGACCCAAAGCCCAACCCCTACTTCCAGCCGACCAGCTGGCAGATCAGCAACATCCATGCGGGCACGGGTGCGAGCAACGTGATCCCGGGCCATGCGGTCATCGACTTCAACTTCCGCTTCTCCACCGAGGTCACGGCCGAGGCGCTGCAGCAGCGCGTGCAGTCGGTGCTGGATGCGCACGGCGTCGAATACGACCTGAAGTGGACCATCGGCGGCCTGCCCTTCCTGACCACGCCGGGCGCGCTGGTCGAGGCCGTGCAGGCGGCCATCCGCGACGAGGCGGGCATCGAGACCGAGCTCTCCACCAGCGGCGGGACCAGCGACGCCCGCTTCATCGCCAAGGTCTGCGCGCAGGTGGTGGAGCTGGGCCCGGTCAACGCCAGCATCCACAAGATCGACGAGCACATCGAGGTCGCGGCCATCGAGACGCTCAAGAACATGTACCGCCGCACCATCGAGCGGCTGGAGGCCGTCGCCCATGTCTGAAGACGCCGCCCTGACGGTGATGGCCCTGGTGCACGAAGCCGAGCAGCGCCTCGCCCAGGCCGGCGTCGCCTTCGGCCACGGCACCACCAACGCCTTCGACGAAGCCGCCTGGCTGGTGCTGTGGCGCCTGCGCCTGCAGCTGGACCAGTTGGACGAGAACGCCGAGCGCACCGTCGCGCCCGGCGCCGCGGCGCAGGTGCGTGCGCTGGTCGACGAGCGCATCGCCACCCGCAAGCCCGCCGCCTACCTCACCAAGGAGGCTTGGCTGCAGGGCGTGGACTTCTACGTGGACGAGCGCGCGATCGTGCCGCGCAGCTTCATCGCCGAACTGCTGGCCGATGCCAGCATCGACAACTGGCTGGGCGAGCACACGCAGCGCGTGCTGGACCTGTGCACGGGCAACGGCAGCCTGGCCGTGCTGGCCGCCCTGGCCTGGCCGGAGGTGCAGGTCGATGCCGCCGACATCTCGCCCGAGGCGCTGGAAGTGGCGGCCATCAACGTCGCGCGTCATCAGCTCGATGCCCGCGTGCGTCTGCTGCAGTCCGACGGGCTGGCAGGTGTCGATGGCGTGTACGACCTGATCCTGTGCAACCCGCCCTACGTCAACGCCGCCAGCATGGCCGCGCTGCCGCAGGAATACCGCGCCGAGCCCGAACTGGCGCTGGCCGGCGGCGCCGACGGCATGGACTTCGTGCGCCGCCTGCTCGCCGATGCCCCCACCCGCATGAGCGAACACGCCGTGCTGGTGCTGGAGATCGGCAACGAGCGGCCTTTCTTCGAGGCCGCCTTTCCCCACCTCGAGGCCGTCTGGCTCTCGACCAGCGCCGGCGACGACCAGGTGCTGCTGCTGACCCGCGACGCCCTCGTCGCCCACTCATGATCATCCTGAACAACGTCGTCCTGCGCCGCGGCACCAAGGTGCTGCTCGACAGCGCGAGCGTCACCCTCAACCCCGGCGAGAAGGTCGGTCTGGTCGGCCGCAACGGTGCCGGCAAGTCCACCCTGTTCGCCCTCCTCAATGGCACCCTGCACGAGGACGGCGGCGACTTCAGCATCCCGAAGCAATGGCGCATGGCCCAGGTGGCCCAGCACATGCCCGAGACGGAAGACTCGGCCACCGACTTCGTGGTGGCCGGCGACACCCGCCTGGCCGAGGCCCGCGCGGCCCTGGCCACCGCCGAGGCCCTGCACGCCGCCAACCCCGACGATGCCGATGCCGGCATGGCCCTGGGCCAGGCCTACAGCGACATCGCCGATGCCGGCGAGCACGACGCCGTGCCGCGGGCGCAGGCCCTCATCATGGGCCTGGGCTTCAAGCTGCACGAGCTGGACCGGCCGGTCAACAGCTTCTCCGGCGGCTGGCGCATGCGCCTGCAACTGGCTCGCGCGCTGATGTGCCCCAGCGATCTGTTGCTGCTGGACGAGCCCACCAACCACCTGGACCTGGATGCCCTGGTCTGGCTCGAAGCCTGGCTGCAGAAGTACGACGGCACCATGCTCGTCATCAGCCACGACCGCGAGTTCCTGGACGCCGTGACCAACGTCACCGTGCACATCGAGCAGGCCAAGCTGACGCGCTACGGCGGCAACTACAGCAAGTTCGAGGACATGCGCGCGTTGCGCATGGAGCAGCAGCAGATCGCCCACGAACGCCAGCAGGAAAAGATCGCCCACCTGCAGAAGTTCATCGACCGCTTCAAGGCCAAGGCCAGCAAGGCCAAGCAGGCGCAGAGCCGGGTCAAGGCCCTGGCCCGCATGGAACGCGTGGCGCCGCTGCTGGCCGAGGCCGAGTTCACGTTCAGCTTCAAGGAGCCGGCCAACCTGCCCAATCCGATGCTCAGCATCACGGATGCGAGCTTCGGCTACATGCAGGAAGACGGCAGCGCCACCACCATCCTGTCGGGCGTGAGCCGCGGCGTGCTGGCCGGCCAGCGCATCGGCATCCTGGGCGCCAACGGGCAGGGCAAGTCCACCTTCGTGAAGACGGTGGCGCACGACCTGCCGCTGGTCTCCGGCACCGTGACCGAAGGCAAGGGCCTGGCGATCGGCTACTTCGCCCAGCAGGAGCTGGACGTGCTGCATAAGACCAGCAACCCGCTGGAGCACATGGTGCGCCTGGCGCGCGAGCTGGGCTCCGCCGCGCCGGCCGCCCGCACCGAGCAGGACCTGCGCGGCTTTCTGGGCAGCTTCAACTTCAGCGGCGACATGGTCAAGCAGCCGGTCGGCACCATGAGCGGTGGCGAGAAGGCGCGCCTGGTGCTGGCCATGATGGTGTGGCAGCGCCCCAACCTGCTGCTGCTGGACGAGCCGACCAACCACCTGGATCTGGCGACACGCGAGGCCCTGGCCATGGCGCTGAACGAGTTCGAAGGCACGCTGATGCTGGTGAGCCACGACCGCGCCCTGCTGCGCACCGTGTGCGATGAGTTCTGGCTGGTGGGCCGTGGCGAGGTGCGCGACTTCGACGGCGACCTGGACGACTACCAGCGCTATCTGCTGGACGAATCGAAGCGATTGCGCGAAGAAGCCAAGCAGGCGAATGCGGCGGAGGTGGCCGCGTCCGCGGCCGCCGCAGCGCCTGCTCCTGCCAAGGCTGCGGTGCCGATGGCATCCGCCACAGCACCCGTCGCGACCGCTTCTCCTGCCACCGTGTCGACATCGGCGGCACCCGCCGTGGACGGCCGTACGCAGCGTCAGAACGACGCCCGCGAGCGCCAGCGCCTAGCCGAGCAGAGTCGTCCGCTGCGCAAGGAATTGGCAAGTCTCGACCAGCGCATGGCCCAGGCCAACGCCGAGAAGAGCGCACTGGAAGCGCGCCTCGCCAGCCCGCTGCCACCAGCGGAGATCGCGGAAGCCGGCAAACGCCTCAAGCAACTCGGCGACGAGATCGAGGCCATGGAGGAGCGCTGGCTGGAACTGTCCGAGGCGCTGGAAGGTATCGGGTCCTGAGCCTCGGGGCGTTGCGGTTTGTCCGCCAGTAGGCTCGCGGTGAGGGCGTGCCGTGGTCGCGCCATGAGCCTGTCGTCAATTCCCCGCCGAGGCCCGTGGCGCGGCTGATTCGTCGGCGGGTGTCTTTGGAGGTCGGTTCGTGGGCGCTGGAGGCTCCGCCGGCCCCGGCCCGCCCGGCCCGCCTCGCCCACAGCCTGCGCCGCTCGCTGAACGCTCGCGGAACCTGCGGTGCTCGCCGGATGAGCGCGCGGCGTAACTCGCTCCGCGCTTCGCGCTGCGTGGAGTGAACCCCTGCGGCTGGACCACAGAGGTGGCACAGAACTAAGCTGCTTGCCGGGCGAGTTGATCTTCGAATT
>NZ_JBQUYR010000011.1:0-217895 GCF_056314265.1 Pseudacidovorax sp. DMC4
ATTCGAAGATCAACTCGCCCGGCAAGCAGCTTAGTTCTGTGCCACCTCTGTGGTCCAGCCGCAGGGGTTCACTCCACCGACCCGCAGTGCTGGCAGCGAATGTGATGCGCAATCTGCTGCAGCGCCGCCAAATCCCAGTCGACCTCATCGAGGGCAGCGCGACACGCTGCAAGCTCGCGCTCATAGACATCGTTCTCTTCGAGCAGCGTGCCCCAGGTGGGCTCACCAAGCAAATCGGCTGGGTCTTCCTTCAGTTCCGCCGCGATGAAGTCGCGGATGACAACGAAGGACTTCGCTAAGACCACTTTGATGGTCTCCGCCGTGGCGCCAGTCCGGTAGTGCTCCATGTCATTGCGCAGCCGAATGACCTCATCCACACGGCCAAAGTCGGCTTCCACACCCCGGGACTTGAAGCGTTCCTTGATCTCTTGAACGTCCACGGTCTTCTTGCCTTCGCCCTGAAACGTCACGCCGCCGCTGGCGCTGGGAGTCGGGCGGATGTTCTTCTTGATGAGGACTTCGTTGGAGCCTGCGGGCGAGAGCTGGCGGAGCTTCTCCTTTAACAACAGCAGGATGCCTGCCGTCAGGTTCCTGACCGCAGACAGACTGCGCCGTTCGTCACCGGACTGGAAGTCCTCGACCCCAAGCTGGATCGATGCGATAGCGTTCTTTAGGATCGTATCCATCGTTCAAAGGCGGTCGTGCGGTTAGCGGTGCGAATCGAAGCCCGAGACGCCATGTGGTCACGTAGTTCGTTCATTTTGTTCAAGCCGCGACCCGCACCTGCTGTCGGATGCCTTCACGCAGGCGGGTGTAGATCGGTACCGCCACACCTTCGCCCACTTCAAGGGTGATGGCAAGCGCGTAGGGGATCTGCTCGTCAAGGCGCGCGGTCGCATCCGCCTTGCACGTGACCCTGAGGGCCAGCGTGTCGCCGTCGACGATCGCCGCGATGAGGTCGTCTGCCTCAAGCACTTCATGCTGAACCGTGCCGCGCAGGACCTGGTTGTGATCGGCATTGACGCGGCCAAGTCTCAGCGGTACATCCTCCCACTTGCCGACCGGCTGAACGTCGAGCCGCGCCTCACGAAGGTTACGATGGGCGAAGTTCATAGGCGAGAACCAGGCCAATGTCACGACCAAGCGTCGCCAATGAGTACTTGCCGATAGCTCCACCGGCAATGGCAGCCGATACTCGTGTATCTCGTTCTCGCTGATGTCGTCGCAGGCTACAAGGGTTCCGCGCTGCTCGGTGCATTCAAGCACCCGCTGAAGATCGATCGCCCCATAGCCAAGATAACGGCCGGTGATCTCTCGGAACTTGCGTCCGTTCTCGGGAGTACGCAGAGCCGCCCGGAGAAGGCCAGCTGTTCCTTCGTCATGCCGTGCGCAATGGACGAGTAGCGCCTTGACGGCGACGCTCTCCTTGTCGGCCGGCAAAGGCCGGCCGTCGACCGTCCGCACTTCCCCGAGCGCCTCATGGATGAACGCCGCAGCGCGTGTCGCCAGCGCCGCCGCGTTGCTGGTCCCGCGCGTGTGCACGGTGTAGCTCAGTTCGCCGGGCGCGTCGCTATCAAAGGCAACCCGCTGACCTGGAGCCCGAAGCTGAAGTGATGGCGTATAGCTCTGTCCTGCCGCGACCGGCGTGTCATAGAGCTGCCGGCCACCAGGAAGGAAGATCTCTGGCTTCATCGATCGCCTGAAGCCGTGGCCAAAACGGGTGGCCGGGCTGAATACATTGACCTGATCGATGAGGTCTGCGCGCAGGCCGGGCACATAGGCTCCCGACTCGTCGGCATGAAGGGCTCCGACGGTGACCACGTTAAGTGCTTCGGCCGGTGCCAGGAGCCGCCTCGCACTCAATTGGGTGCTGATCGCGCGGACGACCCTCGCGTGACGCTCGGCAGGCGCGAGAGCCGAGAACGCGGTGTGTGTCAGCCCAAGGTCAATGGGCCCCGTGTAGTTGCCGGCGCTCACGCAGAAGAGGACCTTGTATCTCCAGGCGAGATAGTCAAGGAGCCGCGCCAATGGGCTTGGCGAGTGGATGAAGGGTCGGTCGGGATCGCCGATCGAGAGATTGATGACCCTCACGCCGGGCGCCTGAGGCTCCAAAACTCCGTCGCCCTCCAGCATTCGGCGAACCGCCCGCTCAATGCGGTCTTCGAGGAACGCTGTGTCCGGCACATGCTCCCAGCGATGCCCAAAGCCCCTCGCATGCTCGTCGGGCTGGAGCACGGGCACGTGATAGACCTGCCGCGCGAGTGCGCTACCGCCTCCAGGCTGCTCACCATGAATGACCAGCGAAGCCATCGACGACCCGTGTCGCCGCTCGCCCGGCTGATAAAGCCGTGCGAGGTCGAACGCATCATCGATTTGCACCCGGCCACGAAGCGCCGCATGCTGGGTGTTGGGGACGCCATCCAAAATGGCCACGACCGGAAGAGCCACGTCCTCCGCTTCCGCGAACGCCTCTTCCTCGGGCGCCGCTTCCCCGTCAGACGGGATCGCCTGCCCGGTGGGGCGGACGTACATTACGCCCTGAAAGTTGAAGAGCTTGGCGTCGACATCGACGCGGCCGTCGTCAAGCGCGCCAATGAGATCCCGCACACGGCCGGCGGGCAGCCCCACCTTCACGGCATGGAAGTTGATCGGTGGCATATCGATGAAGCCGCCGAGGGGTGCGCCATCGAGCTCGGCCGTCAAACTTCGGATGGCATCTTCGTTGGCGCGCCGCCGCTCGGGGCGCTGCCGGTAAAAGAGTTCAATCTGGCAGGGCACGATCGTTCCGTCATCGAGCGGCTCGACGAGTTCGCGCCAGCGCGCGAGCATGCCGGTCTCGTTGAGCGTCTCCTGGATACCCCAACGACGAATGACACGGGTCTGGGCGAAGACGTCACGCCACTTGGTGCGTCCGTGCGGCAGGGCCTGGCCCCGCTGCCACGTGTCCCACAGGCCAAGCAGCTCACGCATGCCGGCCTCGTTGACCATGGATATGAAAAGCCTGCCTGCGACAGGGACCTGTCGGCGCTCGCCTCGTCCATTGACCTCGTAGAAGTCATCGTCAGCCTCGTCCTCGGCATCCCATTCACCAAGCCACTCAAGACCCTCGGTGCTGTCGACCGCCTGCTTGAAGTCCTTCACGCTTCCGGCAATCTCGATCACGAGGACGGTCTCAGGCTCAAGCCCATCGACGGTCTGCCGGATAGTGGCGCTGTAGCGCTGGAACTCCTCGCGAAACCGGGCCACCTGCGGAGCCAGCCGCTCAGCCTGACGAACCCGCTCCGGGACATGTGGTTTGCCGCTCGGGCGCGGACGGCCTGCTTCGGGTTCGATCCGCCGCGCGACCGGGAATACGAGGAGTGGCCGTTCAGGCATCGCGGGCGCCCTTGCCGTTGGCTGCTATCGCGTTCTTCACGACCTTGGGCTTCAGGCGGGTGCGCCACTCTTCCAACTTTCGCTTTGTGATCGCGAGCGCGTTCTGGCTCTTATGGTCGAGTATGGCGCGACGAACGATGCCGAGACAGAACTCTTCCACCTCCGCGAAGTTCTGGCCAAGCATGTGCTTGGCGAGCGTATCCGGCGTGTATCCGAAATTGACCTCGCAGCGCTTGCCGATCGCGTCGATCTGCCGAGCAAGCTGCTCGCGCGTCGGCAGAGGCAGCTCCAGCCGTAGCTGGAAGCGGCGCCAGACGGCCCGATCGAGAAGCTCGGGATGGTTGCTCGCCGCGATCACGACGACGTAGTCGGGCAGCTCATCAATCTGCATGAGGAGCGAACTCACCACGCGCTTGATTTCGCCGGTCTCGTGGGTGTCACCACGCTCCTTGCCGAGGGTCTCGAACTCATCGAAGAACAGCACGCAGCGCTGCGTCTTGGCGAATTCGATTAACTGCCTAAGGCGGCTAGATGTTTCGCCGAGGAAGCTGCCGACGAGCGTGTCGTAGCGCACGGCGAGAAGTGGATACATCAGCTCTGAGGCGAGCGCCTCCGCAAGCGTCGTCTTGCCGTTGCCGGGCGGCCCCGCGAGCATGACGCGGCTCCGCGCGCGCAGATTATGCGAATGCAGGAGCTCAGCCCGATGCTGTTCCTCAACGAACTCTGTCAGTTGGTCCCGGACGCGGTCAGCGAGAACCAGGCTTTCCAAGTTCCGCTCCGGCGTCACATCGAAGAAGAGGTCGCGTGGAGCGGCGTGGCCGTTTTGTTTGGGGATGGCCGTGGGATTCATGGGCACTACCGTGGGTTCGAGGGACTTCACAAGACGCGTGGCGAGGACGCGGTGACCCTTCAAGCGCTCCTCTTCGATAAGCGCCTGGGCCGTCCGGCGAAATCCGAGCTGGTCGCCATTGCTGGCGCTGCGGAAGAGATTGACGAGAAGATCGGCTTGGGCCATAGCTTGGTCCGCCTTACTGTGATTGCGCCGTCACGTGCAACGTGAGCCTGGCCTCGCGCTGCAGATGACTGATGACGGCAAACAAGTTGCGAGCCTGCGGGTTGCCGCGCGGCCCGAACATGCGGATGAGACTCTTGGCGGACGCGCCTGTCGCGGCCCCCAACTGCTCAAAGCCGACGGTGGCTTTGATGTAGTCGCGTAGCACCGCCTTGCCGGACTCGACATCTCCACTCAGCATGCGCTCGACTCCCTCGCGCAGGAGCGCGTCGCGGAACGGGCGGTCTGCGCGCACCCGTGCCTGGATTGTTTCCTTGAACTCGCGCGTGAGCGCCATGTTGGTCTCCTGGGGCATACGACGCGACGACGCGTCATGGCCGGTTCATAGGTAACGCAGATGTTACCTTGTGGCATGGGTCGGCTTGCTCCGCGTTGCAACACTTCATCGCATCGCGCCGACGCTGCCGCTGTTGGCCGACTGGGACCGGTCAGGGTCCGGTGGGTGAGATCGAGCCGCTGGCAAGCGGTCGCTGGCACACCGCAATCCACCTTGGTCACGGCCGACGTCGGCACAACTGCCTTCTGCGGCGACCTGAATACATGGGTAGCAGCCCGGGCGAATTGCTGCAACGCGCCCGGGATCGCGGGTTCGACCGCGGGCGGCCGCTGACAGCAACCGCTGCTGCATTGTTGTCGTCCGCGGTTGACGGCCGAAGGACGGCTACGGGTCCTGAGCACCTGTTCATTTCCGGCACGAGCGGTCATTGCATCTGCCTTGGCGGCCCGCGACCAGCGCTTGCGACCGCTGCACCGAGCATTGCTGACCTCAGTGGGCACGTTCGCAGTCCGGTCCAGCGACTGCTTGATGCCGATCAGCGTGAGTTCAACCCGATGCGGCGACGGCGACGGGCTGCAACCGCTGCGTAGCCGTCGTCCAACTAACCTCTCGTCGATCCTATATTTTTTCGACCACATATGTCGTCAATGAGCAGGCGCCTGTAATCGCCTAGCTTCCACATAGCCCCAGCCTCGCTGCAAAGCGAGCTGGGGCTTTTTGCCGTCTGGTCGGCTGCTCGAAGCAGTCAGGCCTTACTCCTCAACGACCCTGCCCATGCCATCCACTTCAAACCTGTATAACGACGACGAACCCCTGTTCGAGCGCGCTGCCAGCAGCGGTTCCTCGGCGCCCATCTGCCCTTCATGCGGTTCGACCCGCCTGTCTTCACGCGAACTCGGCAAGAAGACCGGCGCCACCATCGGCACCTTGGCCGGTGCAGCCGGCGGCATGTCCGCCGCGCTCTCGGGCGGCGTTGCCGGCGCGCACCTTGGCATGGGCCTCGGTGCCCAAGCCGTGCCGTCCATGCCGCCGCTTGGCGCCGTCGCCGGCGCCATCCTGGGCGGCCTGAGCGGCGGCATCGCTGGCTGCGCGGTCGGCGCAGCCCTCGGCGAAGCCGTCGATGGCTCCATCTTGAGTAACTGCCGCTGCCGCAACTGCGGCCACGTCTTCTCGCACCACCGGGCGTGATCTCGGCGATGGGGGACTTCCGCCGCCCGCATCCTCATCACCCTTCGTTCTTCACTCCACCACTTCTTCCTCACCCCTCATGGCACATCTTCTTCAACAAATGGCCTACGTCGGCCAGACCCCCTGGCACGAACTCGGCAACCAGCTGCCACCGAAGCAACCCATCGAAGTCTGGGCGCAACAGGCCGGCATGGACTGGACCATCTGCGAGACCCCTGTGCGCTACATGGCCGAGCAGGCCGGCGCCCTCGGCTCCATCATGACCTTCGACGACCAGAAGGTCCTCTACCGCAGTGACACCAAGGCCCCCCTGTCCGTCGTCGGCGGCCGGTACCAGGTCGTGCAGCCGCGCGAAGTCCTGGAGTTCTACCGGGACCTGACCGAGGTGTCCGGCTTCGAGCTTGAGACCGCTGGCGTGCTCAAGGCCGGTCGCAAGTTCTGGGCGCTGGCGCGCACCGGCAAGGAGTCGGCGCTCAAGGGCAACGACACCGTCAAGGGCTACATCCTGCTGGCCACGTCCTGCGACGGTACGCTGGCAACCACCGCCACGCCCACCACCATCCGGGTCGTCTGCAACAACACGCTGTCCATCGCCCTACAGGGCGCGGTGAACGCCGTCAAGGTGCCCCACAGCACCAGCTTTGACGCCCAGGCCGTCAAGAAGCAGCTCGGCATCGCCGTCTCCGGTTGGGACGCCTTTATGTACCGCATGAAGACGCTCTCCGAGCGCAAGGTCAAGACGCACGAGTCGCTGAACTACTTGCTGAAGGTCATGTGCCAGGCGGACGGTCATGCGGAGCCGCAGGCCCTCACCAATGAGCGTGCCCTCAAGAAGGTACAGGAGCTCTACGAAGGCAAAGGGCGCGGCGCCGAGCTGCAGGCTGCCAAAGGCACCGCCTGGGGCCTGCTGTGCGCGGTGACGGAATACGTCGACCACGAACGGCGGGCCCGCAGCCAAGAGTACCGGCTGGACAGCGCCTGGTTCGGCCAGGGCGCCGGCATCAAGCAACGCGCTCTCGACGCTGCCCTGCAACTGGTGGCCTGAGCATGCTGCAGTCCTCATCCCCTCCGACCTTCCGGCGACGAACCGGATCACGGCCACCACGGCACCCTGGCGGCACAAAGCCCCGGCTCCCCACAAGGGACCGGGGCTTTGTGCTTCTGGGGGTCGATGGCGCGGCGGGGGGGATGCGGCGGCTGGCCTTCCATCTTTCTGAACTTTTCTTTCAACCCAAGGAGAACCCCATGGCAGAAGCCCATCGGGCGGGCGAGCCGTCGGCTCGTGCCCGCCCTGCCCTGCGCCTGGTGAAGCCGCAGGATTTCCGCAAGCTGGACAGGGCCCAGTGGCTCGACGTGCGCAAGCAGGGCATCGGCGGCTCCGATGCCGCGGCCGCCATCGGCCTGAGCCCGTATACCTCGCCGCTGGAGCTCTGGCTCGACAAGACCGGCCGCGATGCCGAGCTGCCGGAAGTCGACCCCAACGACGAGAGCAGCCCCATGTACTGGGGCACGCTTCTGGAACCCATCGTGGCGGCGCACTACACCCGGCGCACCGGGCATAAGGTACGCCGGATCAACGCTGTGCTGCAGCACCCGGAATACCCGTGGATGCTGGCGAACCTGGACCGCGAGGTCCTGGGTGCGCCGGACGTCCAGATCCTGGAGTGCAAGACCGCCGGCTACCACGGCGCACGTCTCTGGGAAGACGGCGTGCCCGAGTACATCCAGCTGCAGGTGATGCACCAGCTCGCCGTCACCGGCAAGCAGGCGGCGGACGTGGCGGTGCTGATCTGCGGGCAGGAGCTGCGCATCCACCGGATTGAGCGCGATGACGAACTCATCGCGAAGCTGATCCTGCTGGAGGCGCGGTTCTGGAGGCACGTGGAAACAGACACCGCGCCGCCGGCGGACGGGTCGGAATCGGCTGCTCTGGCGCTCAAGGCGCTGTGGTCTCGCGACAGCGGCACGGTGCTGGACCTGGCGGACGACCTGGAGTTCGGCGGCGCGTTCGCTGACCTTCTGGCGCTGCGGCAGACCATCGCCGAAGCCGAACAGCAGCAGGAGATCCTGCGCCAGCGGATCCAGCAGCGCATGGGCGACGCCACGGTGGCCCGCTTCGACGGTGGCGAAGTCCGGTGGAAGCGCAGCAAGGACGGCACGGCCCTGGACGTGGAACGGCTCCTGGCCGATCACCCGGAGCTGCTGGCGACCTATGGCATCCCCAAGGCCGGCACCCGCCGCTTCACCGTCAAGGAGCTGCCATGAATACCACGGTCGGTGCGAGCCCGCTGGAGTTCCTGGCGGCCTACGCCCTCGTGCTGGGGATCGGCGTGGTGCTGGGCTACGGCCTGGCGCTGCGCCGCACTCAGCCGCTTTGACACCCCACCCGTCGCCGTCTGCCCGGTGACGAGCCCTCTGCCGCGGGGGAACACGGCGACCCGCCCCAGCGGATTGAAGGGGCGGGCACGCGCAAGGCAGCACCAGCTTTTCCGCGTCTTCCAGAGTTTCCGCAGCCCTTCTGCGGCTGCCGGTCTTCCTTCCCCCCATTTCCACCACTTTCCTCAACTTCCCAAGGATCCCACATGCTCAAAGGACTGGCACTCACGCCGCCCGTCATCGGGCGCATCGCCATCGGCAAGGTCGTCATGAAGGACGGCAAGCGTCTGCCCGAGAAGGACGACGAATTCACCATCACCACCCAGGTCCAGCGCCAGGACGGCTGGGTGCTGCACCCTCTGGACCAGCATCTGCGCGCCAAGCTCGCCGAGGGCCCCAAGGCCGACGGCGACAAGGAGCCTGCCAAAAAGGAGGCCAAGCTGCGCGCCATTCCGGTGCGCTTCCTCTTCGACGATCAGGACCTGAACCTGCGCGCCAACTACAGCGTCTTCGACCGGGCTACCGGCAGGCCACTGTGCGTCGGCAACGGACAGACCTGCAAGCGCGCCACCCCGTCCGGCATCCAGGCCCTGCCCTGCCCTACGCCAGAGGGTTGCGAGCTGGGCGCCAAGTCGGGCTGCAAGCCCTATGGGCGGCTGAACGTGCGCATCGGCGATGAGGACGAGCTGGGCTCGTTCATCTTCCGCACCACGGGCTTCAACAGCATCCGGACGCTGTCGGCGCGCCTGAAATACTTCCAGGCGCTGTCGGGCGGGCACCTGTCCACGCTGGCGCTGGAGCTGCGCCTGCGCGGCAAGTCCACCACTCGCTCGCACCGCACGCCGATCTACTACGTGTATCTCACGGTGCGCGCAGGCTGCAGCCTGGCGCAGACGCTGGAGGCCGGCCAGGCACTCTGGCGCCAGCGCGAGGAAGCCGGCTTCGACCAGGAAGCGCTGGACCAGGCCGCGCGGGCCGGCTTCGCCGCCGGGGCGTTCGAGGAGTCGCAGGAGGACGGCGCAGCCGTGGTGGACGAGTTCTACCCGGATGCATCCACGACCCGCGGCTCCAGCACCAGCCGTGCTGACCCAGGGCAGGCACCTTCTTTGGCTGCACGGATGGATCGACTGCTCACGCAGTCGGAGACGCCGGATGGACTGCCCACGGCCTGAACCAGCGCCAGCGCAGGTTCTGCACCGATACATCCCTGGCCTGCGCTTCGACACGATGCTGGCACTGGAGCATCCTGGCGATCCCCAGCGGTACCGCCTCCGCCTGCAGGAGCACGTGGACGAAGCCGATGCGACCCGGAGTCTGCTGAGCGCCGCGACCGCCTGCCTGGCAATGCCACCGCGGCGCCCGCCGCGCGACATCGTCATCGATCCGTCCAACCCAGACAGCGTTCAGGCACTGGCCGCGCGCTGGCTGCCGGAGCTCGACTGCCGCTGGGAGAGGGGATTGCCACGCTTCAGCGCCTGCGCCTTCCGGGTGATGCTGGTCTGCCTGCGTCACCAGAACGGTCTGCGCTGGGCATTGGTCACAGGCGAGGAATGGCTCACCGGCCGGCAGGAACGCCCTCGGACGCTGCTGCTGCTGGATGCAGTTCTCGCCACGCCCTGGGGCACGGGCTACAACTGCCGGGTGGAGCTGCTGCCCGGCTCGGGTCTGACGCTGGGCCCACGCGCCAACCCGCTGAAGCTGCCGCTGGCCTATCGCGGCATCGACGGCCTGGCGCTCGCTGTCGATGTGGAAGGCACGCTTTGCCTCGAACGCCGCCCTACTCCGCCGGCTTAGCGCGCGGCCGACGCGCAGCCGGGTAGACGCGCGCCTTGCGCGGCGCGCGCGTCGCCGTCTCGTCCAGCCCGCGCAGCTTCGGCAGCGCGGGATCGAGCAACTCGTGCGGCAGCGTGTCGATGGCCTTGGCCAGACGCTCGATGTTGTCGATCGAGATATTGCGCTCCCCGCGCTCCAGCGAGCCGATGAAGGTGCGGTCCAACTGCGCCTCCGCCGCCATCGCCTCCTGCGACATCTCCTTGCTGACCCGCACGAGCCGCACGTTGCGCGCGAACACCTCGCGCAACGTGGTCGGGGGTGGCTTGACTGCTGGCATCGCGCTGATCGTCCAGCGCTGTTGCGTTTGAATACACTGTGTTTAAGTACCATTTCAAGTCAACGAAAGGCTGGTCTTTCTGCGCGCTCACTCTCGGTCTCTGTCCTCCTCTCGCTTCCGTTAACAACCCTTCTTTTCACTTCCACCACCATGACTCTCAAAGGAAAAATCTTCTCCGGCTACGGCGTCATCGGCCTGCTCTTCTGGGCCTACTTCGTTCTCGTGGACGGCCACCGCGCTGCTTTCGCCTTCGGGAAGGCGCTCGTCTGGCCTCTGACCATGTTCCCCGCCCTGGGCGCCTTCATGGGCGTCGTCGTGCTGCTGCTGATCATTGGGGCCATCGTCCTGATCTACCGGTGAGCGGCGGCATGCGACGCGCTTTTT
This sequence comes from Pseudacidovorax sp. DMC4, assembly GCF_056314265.1. Taxonomy (NCBI): domain Bacteria; kingdom Pseudomonadati; phylum Pseudomonadota; class Betaproteobacteria; order Burkholderiales; family Comamonadaceae; genus Pseudacidovorax; species Pseudacidovorax sp. DMC4. The sequence goes on from NZ_JBQUYR010000011.1 coordinate 10,783, forward strand.
CTCCTGTCACAGCGCTCGCTGCGGCGGCGCTGCTCGTGGCCGGCTGCTCCAGCGACGAGCGCCGCTTCTACGAGGCCTACAAATGCGCCAAGGTGGCGACCATGATGGCGCGCCCCGCCGAGGCCGCCATGGCCATAGCTCGGTTCGCCGTGCTGGTCGAGACCAAGGATGTCAGCAACATCAACATGAACCGCATGGCGCAGCGCCTGGACGACGACCTGGCGCTGCACAAGCTGAGCCCGTCCGGTCAGGCTCGCGCGCTGCTGGACGTCTACGACTCCAGTACCTGCACCAAGCTCTACGCGCCGTCATAAAGGCCGCCCGCCCCTCCCGGTTCATCCGGGGTGGGCGGGCGCGCTTCATCTCTCTTCTTCCTTTTTTGCCTCATGAACCACTACGACGTGCTGGGCGTCAGGCCCACGGCATCCAATCAGGAGATCGACCTCGCCTACCGGGCTCGGCGTACGCAGTACCACCCGGACAAGTACCCGCAGGCCGACGAGGCCACGGTGCGCTGGGCGACGCAGCAGATGCAGCGGGTCAACGAGGCATATGCGGTGCTTTCAAACGCCAAGACTCGGGAGCGGTACGACGCCAGCCAGGTCGAGCAGGAGCCGCCTCGCAGCGGCGCGGGGCGTGAGCCGCGGCACTCTGCTGCTGCGCGGTCCGCGGCGCCCGCTCCCGCGCCGACGCCACCGCAGGTCTCGTTGAACGATCTGCTGCAGCGGCGGCTTCGCGGTGCGACGTTCACCCGGATCTATGTGACGCCGTACATCCCGCCCAAGAAGCTGGCCGGCGCCGGCAGCAGCTTCGTGCTGGGTGAAGGCAACGACAAGGTGCTGGTGCTGATCGATGCCACGGTCTTTGGTGGAGGCAAGGAAGGCCTCGCGCTCACTGAGGAGGGCATCCACTTCAAGGAGCTGGGCTCGTCTGCGGAGCGACGGTTCTGGGAGGACGTCCGCGAGGTCGAAGTGCGCGGCACCAAGGTCCTGGTCAATGGCAGCGCCATCGTGGACTGCAACTTCTGCGAAAAGCGTGAGCTCTTGCAGGTCTTCGCTGTGGTGCGTGAGTTCCTGCTGGCTCGGCACACCGCGCAAAGCTCTCCGGAGAAGACGGCCGAGATGATGCGAAGAGCTGAGCAGTCGGACACGCCCTGGACCAATCCGGTGGTCTGCCAGGAAATCTTCAGCATCGCCCGGCAACGGGTGCTGGAGCTATCGGACCTGATGGAGCCGCTGGAGAACGAACTCGGGGAAGAAGTCCTGAACCGGGAAGAACTGGCCGAGTTCTTCTCGACCGCTGGCGCGGCCATTCAGGATCCTGGCAAGGCGCAGCGGGCCTTTCAGTTCCTGGTCGACACCGGATCGCTGTGCGAATTGGCCATCGAGTGTTTCGAGCAAGAGCAGCCTCCTTCAGACCGCGATGCGCTCGATGGGCGGCTGCAGGAACCGCAGGCCGTGCGCAACCTGCGCCAGATCGTTCGGGGCATTGTGGAAGGCAGTGATCAAAACCATCGGTCGGCCCAGGCTCGACAGTTTTTTCAACGCTAGCGCAAAGCGCTTCAACACAACCGCAGGAGGAAACGCGCCATGAAAGCAGCCATCTCAACACTCGCGCTCTCGCTGGCGCTTTGCAGCGCCACCTGGGCGGCCGGCCCAAGCAGGAATCCAACAACGAACCCAGACGCGGTGCCGCATCAGATCGACCGCAGTGCCATGAAGGTGCAGATCCAGGGGTGGACCCCGGACCTACGCTATCCGATCTATCCCATTGAGGTACGCACAGGTTCATCAGGCGTTTGGTACAACACCAGCACCCGCGCGCAGAACTACGCCGAATTCAACTTCCCTGAACTGCGCTGCGAGATCGGCGATGCGCCCATTGAGGTGCTGAAGGATCCGAAGTACCACTGTGCCGACGGCGTCTGCTTCACCCGAAGCGGCGGCCACGTGATCGGGACAGATCCGCGCGTGAAGGCTAAGAGAGCGAAGTGCTGAAGCAGCCGCGGGCAATACACCGTATCGGGGTCTCGCATACTGCTGTGTTACCTCTTCCTTGTTCAGTCATCGGCAAAATCCCGATTCCGATAGTTGAGCGTGCGCGCCGCCTACGCCCTGCTGGCGCGAGCTCGCCAGCGTCACACGGTCTTCGGGCTGGAATTGGCGGTATGTCTTCGAGGCAATTGGCATCTCCTTACATTAGCGGAGAGCAGGTGTTGCAATTCAGGTTTGAATCTGCCCGTGCCGACTCGATGATCAGCACGCGACTATTACTGAGACGCCACTGATTACTAAAAGGTGAGCGGCACCGAAATGCGCAAACGATTCTCCAATGCCCCACGACCGCCCGCGTCATTTGAACCACGCATGAAGCGAGAATCGGCACGGGACCAGCAGAATATTCGGCCGTTCCAGATCAAGTCCAACTGAAGGTCTGGCGGAGCGAGAGCCCAGGTTGGCGCTTGCGACGCCTGATCGGTTGCTCACGCGCCGATCACCTTGGGAACCGCAAGCCCCATCTTCCGGCACCGAGAACGGTAGACGCTCAGAACGAAGGCCGCATCGAAGACGAGCGACACATTGCCGTCCTCGTCCAGGTTCAGGTTCGGCCCACGTATGGCGAACCACACATCCGTCGGCTCCTTGTTGGTTGCCGGCACATGCAGGGTATGGACGGAGCCGGCCGGCTCGTAGAGATAGGAGCCGGCGACATTCACCTCGGGGTATTCGAGGTAGCGCCACGATCCGGCAATCGTGAAGGCGTAGACCTCGCCCGTGTGCTTGTGCGTCGGCAACGTCGTGCCAGGCGCCATCCGCATCCTGACGATCCATAGGCCGGTCGGAATATCGACCTGCAAGACCTGCATCTCGACGCCGTGGTCGAATTCGACGAAGGGAAGGTCATCCTGCCCTCTGTGAAGGGCCTCGGGCACACCGTGAGCAGGGACTGCAAAGGTCGGACGGGGAAGAGCGGCTGCAATGCTCATAAGTCTGTTCTCGTTGAAAAGGCAATGGGCGGAGAGAGATTCGACCCGGCTCCGTGGCGCGAACCGCTAACGGGACATCTCGACGATGTGCGGCCAAACTTGCGCTCCGCCGGATCGAATGGTGCGATCACCGAGCTGGAGTGCCCATTCCCGCTCCGTCCCCCACTCGCCGCGCCAGGACCACAGGCGGCGAGTGAAGTGATGCAGGGAATGCTCGTCGGTGAAACCGATGGCGCCGTGGACCTGATGGCCGACCGCAGCGGCAATGCCAGCGCATCTCCCCGCACGGATCTTGGCGACAGCGACCTCATCGATGGCGATGCGCGTTTCCATGCCGTGGGCGGCAACGTTCACCGCCATGGTCGCGGCGGCGATTTCGCAGCTCAGCTCGGCGAGCGCATGCTGCAGTGCCTGGAACTTGCCGATGTTCCGGCCGAACTGGACCCGGTCGTTGGCGTAAGCAATGGAAAGATCGAGCACACGACGGGCGGCGCCGACGATGAGACTCGACGTCGCCAGCGCACACAAGCCGTGCACATCGGCATGCATCGGCAGCCGGCCGTCGCATACTGACCACCCCGCCATGCGCAGCAGCGTGGCGCGGGGCTCGCCTGCAGTGTTTCGACTGACAGCCCACGCATCGGCTGCCGTTGGAGGCTCGAAGAGCGCCACACCGTTGCCGCGACCATCGTCGCTCGCCCAGGTGACCAGCAAGCGCCGCGCGTCCATGCCCCAGGGCATCACCAGACCCGTAGCATTCAGTCGTACGCCGGCCGCAGATACATCGCGTTGCTCCGGGCCGCCCGCGCAGACCTGGACGACGGACAGGGGTCCCGGTACCTCGGAAGAAAGTCCGGCCTGCTGCAGAAGTCCACGCGCCACCAAGGTCTCGGCCAGCGGCAGGGCGACGCCGTGGTAGCCCTGGGCCATCAGGACCTCTGCAGCACAGGGCCAGCCCTCCCCGTCCATGTCGCCGGCCAGCAGACGGTCAAAACCGGCGGCCTCCACGTCGTTCCACAGCGGCACGGACAAGCGCTGCGCCTGCACGTCCGCGCGTTGCGCCTTCTTCTGCCGTTCGGCGAGGTCAGCGAAGAGCCGGTGCGCGGCATCTCGAACCTGGAGGACCACGGAGTCGTCTTGGGTCATGGCTTTCATCCTGTTAGCGAAGGCCCAGTTCACGGGCGATGATCCCGCGGAGGATCTCCCGCGTTCCCCCCCGCAAGGAGAACGAGGGCGCGACCTGTGTCAGGTACTGCGCCACCTCGGCGAGCGCTGGATGCGCCGCTTGTGCGCCGCCCCCGAAGAGGTCGTGCGCCACCTGCGGCAGGCGCTGCTCGATGTCGTTGCCCAAGGCCTTGACGATCGCTGCCACGACGTTGGGCCGCTCCCCTCGGGTCAGCATGCCTGCCACGCCGAAGGACATGGCGCGCAAGGTGGCGAGTTCGGCCATCAGCCGACCGATGGCCTCGACCTGTCCGGCATCCGAAGCGTCCGCGGCCTCGGCCATCTGCACCATCAGCTGCAGGCTGCTGAGGTAACGTTCAGGCCCGCTGCGCTCCAGCGCCAGCTCGGCGGTCACCTGCGCCCAGCCATGGCCTTCCTCGCCGAGCAGTGCATCGTGCGGCACCACGGCATCCTGAAAAACGACCTCGTTGAAGTCTTTTTCGCCCGCGAGATTGCGGATGGGGCGAATGGTGATCCCCGGCGTCTTCAGGTCGATGAGCAGCTGTGACAGCCCGTCATGCCGCTTGGCCTGCGCATCGGTACGAACCAGCGCGATCATGTAGTGGGCACGATGGGCGTTGGTCGTCCACAGCTTGGTTCCGTTGATCCGCCATCCGTCGGCGACGCGCTCGGCGCGGGTGCGCAAGGCAGCCACGTCGGAACCGGCGTCGGGCTCGCTCATGCCGATGCAGAAATAGAGTTCGCCGCGCGCCATGCGCGGCAGCAGCCGCTCTTTCTGCGCCTCAGTGCCGTAGCGAAGCAGAAGCGGGCCGCTTTGCCGATCGGCAATCCAATGCGCGCCACAGGGTGCCCCGGCGGCCAGCAACTCTTCCAGCACGACGTAGCGCTCCAGTGCAGATCGATCGTGGCCGCCGTAGCGCGCAGGCCAAGTCATCCCAATCCATCCGCGCTCGCCCAAAGCAAGGCTGAAACTGGGTTCGAAGGCGGTCCAACTCTCCGCCTTCTTGCGCGGAGAAAGGTCTGCCACATGCTTTTCAAGGAAGCGGCGCACCTCCGTGCGCAGCGCTTCGCCAGCCGCGCTCGAATCGCTGCGGGGAATCGACAGGTCGGTCGTCATAGTTTGCCTCTTTCGAGAAAAGCTCGGACGGCCGCGGCATGCTCAGGGCTGTCCTGTGCCAATGCCTGCAGGCCGGCCGAAAGCTGCAGAAAGGTGTCGAGAGAGGTAAACGGTGCCTCCCTCATGAGTCGCTTGCTCATGCGCAGCGTCGCCGCGGGATTGGCGGCGATGCGCTGAGCCAGACGCTGCGCGGCGGGGAGAAGCTTTTCGGCCTCAACAACCTCGGCGACGAGGCCCCACGCCAGCGCCTTGGCAGCATCGATAGGGTCGCCCGTGAAGGCCATCTCCGCGGCGCGCTGTGGCCCAACGACCCGCTGGAGAAACCAGAGGCCGCCGTCGCCGGAAATGAGCCCCACCTTGATGAAGCTCTGCGCGAAGCGCGCTGACGGTGCGGCGAGCCGCAGGTCGCACATGCAGGCGAGGTCGCAGCCCACGCCCATGGCTGGCCCGTTGACCGCAGCGATCGTCGGGATCTCCAGCGCGTGGAGCGCAGCAGGGATGCGCTGGATGCCCTCGCGATAGTCCAGGCGCGTAGCGGCCGCCGCCTGGCGTAGCTCAATAGTCAATGCCATGGCCTTGATGTCCCCGCCCGCGGAAAATGCACTGCCTGCACCAGTCAAGATCAACGCCTTGACGGATCGATCGAGGGCGACGGTCTCTAGAACACCCACGAACTCCTCGGCGTCGGCGTGCCCAAGGGCATTGCGCGTCTGGGGCCGATTCATGGTCAGCGTTACGACATCGCCGTCACGCGCCTGTTCGATGAAACTCATGCGGCCTGCTCCTTGTTGGTCCGGTTCTGCTGGAACACCGGCATGTTCTGGCCGTTGGCCGTCACCACCCATCCCAGCACCACCGACAAGCCGACCTGCCAGCCGTCTACGGGTGGATCGCCTACTAGGTGGGTCAGCATCGTGAAGCCCTCCTCTAGCCGAACGTAGGCCAGCGTGTAGGAGGCAGCCTTGGAATGCACCGTCGTCCACGAATAGATCGCGCCGATGCCGGCAGACGTCGCTCGGCCGGTGTCGGATGCATGGCAATGCGGGCAGTGGGGCCGGGGATAGAAATGCGCCTTGCCGCAGGCGGCGCAATGGCCATAAGTCAACGCGCTCTGCGCACAGGCGTCGAGCCAGGGTATGGACGCGGCCGTCCTGACGGGATCGTCGATGGTGCTGTTCATGTCTGTCGGTCCTACGTGCGGGTGAGGATGAGCACGGCGCTGCCGTGCCGGGAGCCCAGCAGTCCTCCAACACCGCTGACCAGGGCATGCTCGCAGCCCGGCACCTGCACGGCGGGGTGGGCCTCCCCGCGTAACTGGCGGACGGCCTCGATCACTTTGACCATGCCTCCGCGGTTGGCGGGATGGTTGTTGCACAGCCCGCCGCCATCGGTGTTGACCGGCAGGCGGCCGCCGCGGGCAAGCAGACCGCCCTCTTCCACGAAGCGGCCGCCTTCGCCCTTGGCGCAGAAGCCTAGGTCTTCGAGCTGCATCAGGACCGTGATGGTGAAGCTGTCGTATAGCGAGGCGTAATCAATGTCCTGCGTGCCCAGACCTGCGTGGGCGAAGGCGGCGGCGCCCGCGTGCCGCGTGGCCGACCAGCTCAGGTCCACGTCTCCGCCCAATTGGCCCTTGACCGACTCGCCACTGCCCCGGATCTCGATCCGCGGCTTGGCAAGGGACTTCATCACGTCGGGATGGACGACCACCAGCGCGCCTCCGCCGTCGCTCACCACGCAGCAGTCCAGCCGATGCAGCGGATCGGCCACCAGCGGCGAGGCCAGCACGTCGTCGGGCGTCACCACCTGGCGCAGCATGGCATGGGGGTTGTGCTGGGCGTGCTGTGAAAAGGCCGCCTTGATCCAGGCGAGCTGGCGAGGGGTGGTGCCGTACTCATGCATGTGCCGTCGTGCCACCAGCGCATACATCGGTGCGACCGCGCCGCGGTAAGGTGACTCGAACGGACCTTCCGGCGTGGCGTCCGCCGGCCGGACCGTGGCACCGTACAGCCGGGGCTGCGAGCGGGGCACCCCGCCCATCGTCACCAGGGCAACCCGGCAGCGGCCCTGGGCAATGGCCTGGGCTGCGTGGGCGGCATGCAGAAGGGGCGCCGAGCCGCCGGTGTCCGTCGTGTCTACATGGCGCACCTGAAGGCCCAGATAATCCACCATCGAATGCGGTCCCAGGCCCGGCGCATCGCCGGCGCAGAAGTAACCGTCGACGTCGGAGAAGCTCAGCCCCGCATCCGCCAAAGCGCCGCGTGCGACCTGTTCGTGGATCTGTGCGAGGCTCAGATGAGGAGTGTTGCGCAGCGGATGCTCGAAGGCGCCTGCGATGCAGGCCAACGCGGCGGATGTCACGGCTGTGCTCCCACCCTGTCATCGACTGCGTAGGCCGCCAAGTGATGCTGCGCGTCGCCGAACTGCAGCTCCAGCGACATCAGGCGCCGAAACGCGTGGCTGACCACGCATTCGTCGGTGAGGCCGATCGCACCGTGCAGCTGCACCGCCATCTGCGCCACCATGCGAGCGTTGCGCCCCACCAGGTACTTCACGGAGGACATCGCCCGGCGGCGAGCCGCCGCGTCTTGCCCGGTTGCCGCGCTGGCAGCGAACCAGGCCATGCTGCGCACCTGCTCGATGGCCACGAGCATGTCGACGGCACCGTGCTGCAGAACCTGGAAGGTCGCGAGCGGCCGACCGAACTGCTGGCGCGTCTGCAGGTGCTCGATCGTGAGCGCAAGCAGCGACTCAGTGAGTCCGAGCGCTTCGGCCGCCTGTACGGCCATGGCGCGGTCGATGGCCTGTTCCACGGCGGCGAGGGCCGCGCCCTCCGTGCCGAGCAAAGCGCTCGCCGGGAGTCGCACCTGATCGAACTCCAGGTCGGCCACTGGGACGCCGTCGTGGCGTCGGTAACCGCTGCGCCGGATACCGGGATGATCGGCGGCGATGGCGAACAGGCTGAGACCCGCGCCCTCGCCGACGGCGCCCGAGGTGCGGGCCAGCACCAGCAGCACGTCTGCACTCGCGCCGTGCTCCACGAGGATCTTGCTGCCGTCCACGCGGTAGCCCTCGCCATCGCGGGTCGCAGCCAGCCTGCTGTGCGCAGGCCGCCATGCCGTGTCCGGCTCCTCCAGCGCGAGGGCGAAGATCTGCTCGCCCGACGCGATCGATGGCAGCCAGCGCTCGGCGTCGCGGCCGCCCAGGGCGGCCAGGGTGCCGCCCGCCAGCACCACCGAGGCGAACCACGGCTCCATCACCATCGCGCGACCCAGCTCCTGCGCCACCAGCATCGTCTCGACAGTGCCGCCGCCCAGGCCGCCATGCTGCTGGTCGAAGGGCAGTGCCAGCACACCCAGTTCGCCCAGCGCCCGCCAGGTGCCGTCGTCCCATCCGCGCTCGCTGCGTCGGCGCGCCTCGCGCTGCAGGAAGCCGTAGGACTGGCGCAAATAGCGAGAAACCGCGTCCTGCAGGGCGCGCTGCTCTTCCGTGAATGAGAAGTCCATGCTATTCAAAGTCCCAGGACCGTCTTGGCCAGAATGTTCTTCTGGACCTCCGTGCTGCCGCCGTAGATGGATGCGGCGCGCAGCGAGAGGTAGACGGGCGCTACCGTAGTCGACCAGGGCGCCTGCGCAGGCCACTGCCCGTCCGCGAAGGCCTGAAACTCGCCCGCAGCGGCCAGTGCGCTAGGGCCGGCGGCCGACAGCATCAGTTCAGACGCCTGCTGCCGCAGTTGGGTGCCCCGAATTTTGAGGATCGAGGAGCGCGGATCGGGTGTGCCCGAGTGAGCATCCGCTTCGGCGATCAGCCGCATCTGCGTGATCTCCAGCGCATGCAGTTCTATCTCCAGCGCGGCCGCGGCCTGCCGAAACACCGGGTCGTCGGCCAGGCATTCGCCCCCGGACGCAATGCGCTGCTGCGCCAGCGTGCGCGCCCGCCTCAGGATATGGCGTGACATGCCGACGCGCGCGATGCCGGTGCGCTCGTTGCCCAGCAGGAACTTGGTGATGGCCCAGCCGCCGTTCTCCTCGCCGACGCGGCAATCCACCGGCACGCGCACCTCGTCCAGGAAGACGGCGTTGACCTCGTGGCGACCATCCATGGTGACGATGGGACGCACCTCCACTCCGGGCAGGCGAAGGTCGATGAGCAGCATCGAAATGCCTGCCTGCTTGGTCGCCGTGGGATCGGTGCGCACCAGCGTGAACATCCAGTCGGCATAGTGCGCCATGCCCTGCCAGATCTTGCTGCCGTTGACCACGTAGTGCTCGCCATCGCGCCGGGCGGAGGCTTTGAGCGAGGCCAGGTCCGAACCGGCGCCGGGCTCCGAGAAGCCCTGGCACCACCAATCGTCCAGCCGGCGGATCCGCGGCAGGAAGCGGCGCTTCTGCGCATCCGTGCCGAAAGTGGCGATCACGGGGCCGATCATGGCGACGTTGAAGGACAGCGGCTCGGGCGCCGGGGCCTGGTGAAGTTCGTCGAAGAAGATGTAGCGCTGCACCGGCGTGAAGCCCGGCCCGCCCCACGCGGCCGGCCAGCTGGGCGTGGCCCAGTTGCGGCCGTCGAGGGTGCGCTGCCATGCAACGATCTCGTCGCGCGTCAACGAGCGGTGTTCGGCGAGCTTGGCCTGGACCTGCGGATCCAGGTTCGAGGCGATGAAGTCGCGCACCTGCGTCCTGAAGGCGCGCTCCTCGGGCGTAAAGTCGAAGTCCATCGTTCAGACCACGCCCTGGGCCATCAAGGCATCGATGTGCACGTCGTCCATCCCCGCGAGCTCCTTCAGGATCTCGCGGGTGTGCTCTCCGACGAGCGGCGGCGGCCGCGATGCGCCCACGGCCGAGCACGACATCCGCAGCGGGTTGGCCACCAGATGCATCGAACCGCCGAGCGGATGGTCGACCTGCTGCAACATGCCCCGGTGGCGCACCTGCGGATCGGCGAAGACCTCCGGCAACTCATTGACGGGGCTGGCAGGCACGTCGGCCAGTTCCAGCCGGGCCAGCACGTCGGCCGACTCCATCTGCGCCAATGTGGCCGCCAGCAGATCGACGAGCACGGCACGGTTGGCGATGCGGCGGGACGTGCTGTCGAAACGCGGATCCCCGGGCAACTGGGGCAGGCCGATGGCCTCGCACAGGCGGCCAAACTGTGCGTTATTTGCCGCCACCAGGAAGATGGACCTGTCCTTGCACCGGAAGGCTTGCGATGGCACGCCACCATAGCCGCCGTTGCCGCGCCGCAGCGGCGCCTCGCCGGTTGTCAGGTAGCTCATCGCATAGTGGGAGAGCGTCGCGACGGTGCAGTCCAGCAGCGCCATGTCGACGTGCTGGCCCAAGCCGGTAGCCTGGTCGCGCTGGCGCAGCGCGGCCTGGATGGCCATGACCGCATACAGGCTGGTGATCACGTCGACGATGCTCATGCCGACCTTCATGGGCTCCTCCGGATGGCCGCTTGTCGCCATAAGGCCACCCAGCGCCTGGAAGATGCCGTCGTAGCCCGGGCGACGTGCATAGGGGCCGTCCTGGCCGAAGCCCGTGATGGAGCAGTACACCAGGCGCGGGTTCAGTGCGCGCAGCTGTTCGTGGCCCAGGCCGTAGCGCGCCAGCGTGCCGGCGCGGAAGTTCTCGATCAGCACGTCGCTCTGCGCCGCCAGTCCTCGCACGATGTCCTGGCCCTCGGCCGAGCCCAGGTCGATCGTCATGGATCGCTTGCCGCGGTTGCAGGCAAGGTAGAACGCGGCGGTGTCGGTCGGCTTGCCGTCGCGGTCGCGCAGGAAGGGCGGGCCATAGGTGCGGGACTCGTCACCCTTGCCAGGCCGCTCGACCTTGATGACGTCGGCGCCCAGGTCGGCCAGCCACTGGCCCGTCATGGGACCGGCCAGGATGCGGCTCAGGTCCAGGACGCGGATGCCGGCCAACGGCTTGTTCAGCGCTTGCTGCATGGTGCCTCAGCGTCCCACGAAGACCGGCTTGCGCTTCTCGGCGAAGGCCCGGATGCCTTCGCGGTAGTCCTGGCTGGCGTAGCACGCGAGGAAGAGCGCCTCGGCCTCGTCGAGCTCGCGATCTGCCGGGTCCCGCACGATCTGCGCGATGGCATGCTTGACCTGTTTCAGCGTCAGCGGCGCACCCGCCGCAATCTTCTGCGCCATCTGGTCGATGGCCGCGGCGAAGCCTTCCTGTGGTAGTACCTCACCCACCAGGCCCTTTGCGCAGGCCGTGGCCGCGTCGAAGGTCTTGCCGCCGATCAGCAGTTCCTTGGTCGCGGCTGGGCCGATAAGGTCGCTCACCCGGCGCAGGCTCTTGTAGCGGTAGCCGATGCCGTAGCGCATGGCCGGCTGCGCGAAGGTGGATGGCGGCGTCGCCAGGCGCAGGTCGCAGGACACGGCGACCGAGATACCGCCCCCGATGCAGTAGCCGTCGATGGCCGCGATGGTGGCCTTGGGCGTGTCGTACAGAAGACGCAGCGCGCGCTCGCCGGTCCGCGCGTAGTGCTCCTGGGCACCATCGCCCATGCGCTCCTCCTCGTAGCGCGAGACGTCGGCACCGGCGACGAAGGCCTTGCCGCCCGCACCGCTCACGACCATGACGCGCACCTCGTCGTCCGCGTCGAAGCCGGCCACGGCGTCGCCCAGGCCTTCCCACATCTCCAGCGAGATCGCGTTGAGCTTGGACGGATTGTTGAAGACGATGTAGCCGATGGGGCCCTGCTTGCGCACGAGGATCTTGTCTGTTTTCATGAGCTTTCCTGGTTCTGTGTGATGAATGAAAGAGCCCCGTTCACTGGCCGGTCCAGCAGGCCTGGCGCTTTTCCAGAAAGGCGCGGGTGCCTTCCCGGAAGTCCTCTGACGTGACCGAAAGCGGCACCATGCTCGCCTCGTGCTCCATGAAATCGTCGAAGCTCGACGAAGGCGCGAGGTCGAACATGCGCTTGCCGATGCCAAAGGCAATGGTGGGACCTCGGGCGTACTCTTGTGCGACGGAGCGTGCCTCATCGAGCAGTTGCGAATCGGGCTCGACACGGCTGACCAGCCCCATCGCGAGCGCCTCGGTGGCTGGGAACATCCGGCCCGACAGCACCAGCTCCTTGGCACGCAGGACGCCCAGATAGCGGGTGAGAAACCAGACGGCGCCGGCATCCGGCGGCAGGGCGATTCGCCGCTGCACTTGGCCGAAGCGGGCCGATTGGCCGGCCAGCACCACGTCGCACGCCAGCGCCATCGACAGGCCCATGCCGACCGCGACCCCCTGCACCGCCGCCACCACCGGCTTCTGCAGGCGCACCATGGCGCGCATCAGGCGCTGCATGTGCCGCACCCGGTAGAGAGAGCCGCCCAGGCCGCCCTTTCCCATCTCTCCGATGTCCGCCCCGGCACAGAAGTCGCCGCCCGCGCCGGTAAGCAGGACCGCCCTCACCTCGTCGTTGTCGGCCAGCGCTTCGAACATCTGCGCGAGGCCGTCGCGCATCTCCAGCAGCATGGCGTTCTTCTTGTCTGGCCGGTTCAGTTCTATGTGGGCTACGCCGTCCGAGACGGTCTGGATGAGATAGGGGCTTGCCATGGCTTGCTTTCGATGTCGGTGCTGATAGCATAATGTCATGACATTTAAATCGCAAGCATTTCAACGACGCGACGCTTCATGACGATCCACGACGCTCTTATCGTTTCGACGGCTCGGACGCCCATCGGCAAGGCCGGGCGCGGCGCATTGAACGACACCCATGGCGCGGTGCTCGGCGCGCACGTGCTCCAGCATGCGCTGGCGCGCGCCGGCACCGTCGAGGCCGCGCAGGTCGAAGACGTCGTGCTGGGCTGCGCCTGGCAGGAAGGTGCAACGGGCAGCAACATCGCGCGGCAGTCCTTGCTGCGCGCCGGATGGCCGGAAGCGGTGGCCGGCGCCACCATCGATCGCAAGTGCGCGTCGGGCCTCCAGGCGATAGCGCAGCAGGCCGCGCGCATTCGATCGGGTGAAGCGGACATCCTGGCCGCAGGCGGCGTGGAGTCCGTGTCGCTGGTGCAGGACCACCGAGGCCGTCATCGCGTACAGGACGAATGGCTCGCGGAGCATGTGCCAGGCCTCTATCACAGCATGATCGCCACGGCGGAGACCGTAGCGCGCCGCTACGGCATCGGCCGCGAGGCCCAGGACGCCTATGCGCTGGAGAGCCAGCGGCGCACGGCGCGCGCCCAGGAGGCAGGCCGGTTCGATGCAGAGATCTGTCCCATCGACGTGCAGCAGCGCAAGTTGGCAAAGGACGGCACCGACCTCGGCACGGTCGCGAGGCAATTCGCGCGGGACGAAGGCAACCGGCCGGACACCACGGCAGATGGCCTGGCGCGCCTGACGCCCGTGGTGGGAGCCGAGGGCACCGTCACTGCCGGCAATGCCAGCCAGCTGTCCGATGGCGCCTCGGCAGTAGTGCTGATGAGCGAACGGGCCGCCGCCAGTGCCGGGGCCCATCCGCTGGGCATCTACCGCGGCTACGCCGTCGCCGGCTGCGCCGCCGACGAAATGGGCATCGGACCCGTGCTGGCCGTGCCAAAGCTGCTGCGTCAATGCGGCCTGCGCGTGGCCGACATCGACCTGTGGGAGCTCAATGAGGCATTCGCCGTGCAGGTGCTGCACTGCCGCGACCGCCTGGGCATCCCAGACGATCGGCTGAACGTCGATGGCGGCGCTATCGCCCTAGGCCATCCCTTCGGCATGAGCGGCGCGCGCCTGGTGGGCCATGCGCTGATCGAAGGCCAGCGCCGCGGTGCCCGCCACGTGGTGGTCACGATGTGCGTGGGCGGCGGCATGGGTGCCGCGGCCCTGTTCGAAGTCCTTCCGCCTGCGCGCGCCTGAATCCCACCAAACCTCTCTGGAGTTCCTGCTTTGACCACCGTGCAGTACATGCTCGACAGCGACGTCGCCGTCATCACACTCAGCAACCCACCCATGAACGCGCTCAATGCCGCCATGCGCACAGAGCTGGTGGAAGCGCTGACGCGCTTCGCCGGTGATGACGCGGCCCGCGCCGCGGTACTCATCGGCGCCGAGGGTCGCTTCGTGCCGGGCGCCGACATCCGAGAGTTCGGCAAGGGCCTGAGCGCGCCGGGCATCAACGTCTCGGTGCGCTGCATGCAGGCGTCGGGCAAGCCGGTGATCGCCGCGCTCGCGCGGCACGCCCTCGGCGGGGGTCTGGAACTGGCGCTGGGCGCCCATTACCGCATCGCCACGCCCGACTGCCAGCTTGGGCTGCCCGAGGTCAACATCGGCCTGCTGCCCGGGGGCGGCGGCACCCAGCGCCTGCCGCGCGTGATCGGCGCCGAGCGGGCGCTGGCCTTGATGCTCGACGGCAAGTCCATCGGTGCGAGCGAGGCCCTGACGCTGGGCCTGGTGGATGCCGTCGCTCAGGCCGACCTGCTGCAGGACGCCCTTGCCTTCGCCCGGCGCATGGTCGATGCGGCCCTGCCACTGCCCAGCGTGGACGCGCGCCGCGACCGGCTGCAGGATACCGACCCCGCGCTCTTCGCCGACCTGCGCCGGCAGAACGCGCGCAAGTGGCGCGGCCTGCTCTCGCCCGGACTGATCGTCGACTGCGTCGAAAAGGCCGTAAGCGTGCCCATCGAGCAGGGCCTCGCCTTCGAAGCGGAGGCCTTCAAGCGCTGCGTGGACAGCCCCCAGCGCGCGGCGCTGATCCACGTCTTCCAGGCCGAGCGCACCGCTGCGCGCATCCCTGGGCTGGAGGGCGTGGCGCCGAAGCCTATCCATCGCGCGGCCGTGGTCGGTGCAGGCACCATGGGCAGCGGGATCGCCATGAGTCTGGCAAACGCCGGCATTCCCGTGACCCTAATCGACACAACGCAGGAAGGCTTGGCGCGCGGCATCGGCATCGTCGAGCGCAACTATGAGAACTCCGTGCGAAGAGGCAGCCTGTCGGCAGACAGGGCACAGCGGGCGCGTGCCTGCATCACCACTGGCCTGGATCTCGGCAGCGCCGCCGATGCCGACATCGTCATCGAAGCCGCCTTCGAGGACATGGCCCTGAAGCAGCAGATTTTCGGCCGGCTGGACGAGGTGATGAAGCCGGGCGCCATCCTGGCCACCAACACCTCGACGCTCGACATCGCACAGATCGCACAGGCCACGAAGCGGCCGGCCTCGGTGGTGGGCACGCATTTCTTCAGCCCCGCCAACGTGATGAAACTGCAGGAGAACGTGCGCACTGAACAGACGGCCCCGGAGGTGGTCGCCACCGTGACGGCACTGGCCAAGCGCATCGGCAAGGTGCCGGTGCTGGCCGCCAACAAGGACGGCTTCATCGGCAACCGGATCCTCGCGGTCTACGGGCGAGAGTGCGACTTCCTGGTCGAGGAAGGTGCCACGCCATGGCAGGTCGACCGCGCGCTACAGGGCTTCGGCTTTCCTATGGGCCTGTATCTGATGCGCGACATGTCCGGCCTAGACGTGGGCTGGCGCATCCGCCAGTACCGCGAGCAGTTCCGCGACAAGTCCCTGCGCTATTCGCCCATCGCCGACCGCCTGTGCGAGGCCGGCCGCTTCGGCCAAAAGACCGGTCGCGGCTACTACGTCTACGACGGCCAGGGGCCGTCGGCCAAGGCGAGCCCGGATTCGGAGGTCGAGCGCCTCATCCAGGGCGTGTCCGCCGAGTTGGGCATCGCCCGGCGCGAGATCTCCGATCAGGAAGTCGTCGACCGCGTGCTGACGGCCATGGTCAACGAAGGCGCGCGCATCCTGGAGGAAGGCGTCGCGCTACGCGCGAGCGACATCGACGTGACCTATATCTACGGCTACGGCTTCCCGCGCCATGAGGGCGGCCCGATGTTCTGGGCTCAGCGGCGCGGCCTGGACTGGGTGCTGGCGCAGGTGCGGCAGCAGGAGGCGACACAAGGTCGGCTCTGGGCGCCTTCCCCGACCCTCGTCCAGGCTGCCGAACTGGGCCGCTGGCCAGATTGAAAGCGGCCCTTTCCCTGCGGCCATGGGCCGGCCGCCTGTGACGAATCATCGACAACAAAGGAGACAGGACATGCCAACGCACGAGTTTCGGTCCGCAAGCAGGCGGCGGCTGATGATCGCGGCCGCATTCAGCACGCTTGCGCTGTCGGTCACCGCACCGACGCATGCGCAATCGGACTATCCGACCCGCCCGATCAAGATCGTGGTGCCGTTCCCGCCAGGTGGGCCTACGGATGCGGCCACCCGCCTGCTCGCTCAGGAGATGCAGGCCAGCCTGGGCCAGCCCGTGATCGTCGACAACAAGCCGGGCGCAGCCGGCGCACTGGGCATCGACATGGTGGCCAAGGCGCCTCCTGACGGCTACACGCTGGGCATCAGCGGCGTGGGCCCGACCATCCTGCTGTCCTTGCTCGACCCCAAGCTGCCCTACAAGCCGCTCACGGACCTGAGCTTTATCGGCTCCACCGGCCAGACCGAGCTGATGTTCGTGGTGGCCAGGGACGTACCGGCGAACAACATGCAGGAACTGCTGCGCCTTGCAAAGGAGCGCGCAGCGCAGGGCAAGCCGCTGACCTATGGCAGTACCGGCCTGGGCGGTCCCATCCACGTCTCCTTCGAGTACCTGAAGCTGCTGGCCAAGGTGGACATGGCCCACATTCCCTACAAGGGCGACGCGCAGCAGCTGCAGGACCTGATGGGCGGCCAGGTGGAGGTCGCGCTGCTCTCGCCCACCGTGGCCATCGCCCAGGTCAAGGCCGGCCGCATCAAGGAGATCGCGGCCGCGGGCGCGCGGCGGTCCAGGCTCACGCCAGACCTACCGACGGCGGCGGAGAGCGGCGTCCCCGGCTACGACGCCAACGTCTTCACCCTGCTGGTCGCGCCGGCGGGTACGCCACCCGCGGTGCGCGACAAACTCAACTCGGCGTTGAACGATGCGCTGAAGAAGACTGCGGTCCAGAATCGCTATGCCGAAATGGGCATGGCGCCCCAGATCATGACCGCCTCCCAGACTCGCGACTTCATCGTGGAGCAGACGAAGCGCTGGGGCGACGTGGTTCGCCAGACCAAGGTCACGCGCGACAACTGATCAACCAGGAGACATTCGATGGCGAACAATCCCTCGCGGCGCACCGTGGCAGCTGCGCTGCTGGCGGGCCTCTGTGGCCTGCTCTCCGCGGCCGCAGCTGCTCAAAACTGGCCGGCCCGGCCCATCACCCTGCTCGTGGGCTTTCCCGCGGGCGGTACCACGGATGTGGTGGCGCGCGTGATCGGCAACGAGCTGGCGCGACGCCTCGGCCAGCCCGTGGTGATCGAGAACCGCGCAGGTGCGGTCGGCACCATCGCGGTATCCGCGCTTCAGGCAGCGGCTCCCGACGGGCACACCCTGATGATGCTGGTGGTGCCCACGGTCAACTTCTTTCACTTCTACGGCAAGAAGTTCGACTACCAGAAGGACGTGGAACCAGTCGCCGAGATCTACGACCAGTACAACGTCCTGGTCGTCAATCCAGCGGTGGCGGAGTTTGCCGATGTCCATACCCTGCCCCAGTTGATCGCCAAGGCTAAAGCGAACAGCACCGGCATCAACTACGCGAGTAGCGGCGTGGGCAGTCTGGGCCACCTGACGATGGAGCGCATCGCGGGTGCGACGGGCATCCGCTGGCAGCATGTGTCGTACAAGGGCGCCGCACCGGCCATGACCGATCTGCTCGGTGGACAGATCGGGGTGATGTATGCCGACTCGCAGACGGCCTTGCCCCACATCCGCTCGGGCAAGCTGCGCGCCATCGCCGTGAGCTCCGAGGGTCGGCAGGCCGATCTGCCCCAGGTGCCGACTATGGCGGAACAGGGCGTGAGCGGCGTCGTCGCCGTGCCCTGGGGCGGCCTCGTCGCGCCCGCCCGCACCCCGCCTGCGATCGTTGACAGGGTGTCGTCGGAGATCCGGGCGATCCTGGAGACGCCTGAGGTCCGGGACAAGTTGCGCCAGGCCGGCGTCGTACCGGCATACAAGCCAGCCGCAGATTTCGGCCGCTTCATGGCGGCAGAGTCCGCCGCCTGGGGCAAGGTCATCGCCGAGCGTGGCATCAAGCCGGAATAGCCTGGCGTCTTCACGCCATGGCTGGCGGGCCGGGGCGGGAAGGCCACCGATGGGGCCGCATGCTGGCACTTTTCTGATGGACTATGGTCTCCCTGAGTCCGCTGCACTGCACACGGCAGTTCGCGCGACGGCGCGATCAGATCCTGCCCGCGGAGCGCGCCAGTTCGATTTTGAAGGTGTAGCGCTGCGGGTGGTAGTGCACCACTGCCAGTTCGACGTGGCGCCCCGACGCCGCGGTGTAGAGACGGCGGATCTGGAGAATCGGGCTTCTGAGCTTCAGGCCCATGTGCTCGGCGATGAGCTCGGTGACCGCCACGGGCACCACGGTCTGCTCCACCCTCACCAGCGGCTCGCCCAGTTGTTCCTCCAGTTGCCTGCTGATCGAGACGTTCCCTCGGGCGGGGATCTTGGTCAGTCTGGCTGCCAGATCGGACGGAACGTAGATGTCGGTCAGGGAAACGGCATCGGCATCCACACACCCCACCCGAACGATCTTCTGCACCTGCGAGTCGGCTGGCAGTTGCAAAGCTTCCGCAACGAAGCCGGACGCCGGCAGGGTCTCGCGAGACAGCTGCCGGAAGGTGAGCGCGTCGGAGTACGCAACAGCGTCATGCAGTGAGCCCACGTGGCTGACGAGACGGTTCGCATAACTGGCCTCTGCCACGAAGGTACCCAGTCCGCGCTGACGCATCACCAGCCGCTTGGCTACAAGGTCTTCCATGGCCTTTCGCACGGTGATGCGGCTGACGCCATAGCTCTCGCAGAGTTGCAACTCGGTAGGCAAAGGATCCCCGGGCTTGAGTTGCCTCGACGTGATGCGCTTTTCCAGGTCCCGTGCGACTTGGTAGTACAACGGCACGGGCTGCGCTCCGTCGATCAACGTGCGGGGTGGGGGGACGAGAGGACTCATGTCATCCCATTATGACTAACGCGATCTGCCGTACCCGAAGCCTGCTGCTTGCTAACCGCGGTCACCGACGCGTCCAGCAGGCAAGCGTGATCGCGAGCTGGTATTTGGCTATCCAAGGGCTTCACCGCCTCTTCACCATACCGGGAGTCGGCCATGCAGGCACCCTGATCGGCGCAGGCACAGGAAGCTCACCCATTCCCATGCCCAACAACGCGCTGGGCAAAGACGAGTTGTTCACCGCGCTGATGACGTAGCAAGAGGAAGGCGTAGCTCCGGAGCGGATTCTGGTGAGCGCCGGTGTCAGCCCAGTCGCACCATTTCTGGATGAGCTCACCAAGGACCCGGCGAGCGGTGCCGCAATTCTTAGGGCTGCTGGACTTGGCACCGCCGGAGCACTCATCGCGCCCTCGCTTGTGACTGTCATGGGCTCCAGCACCTTGGGGTCGGCTGCTCTTGCCATGGGCCTAGTTTCCGCGCCAGTGTGGCCCATCGTGGCAGGTGTCGATGTGGGGCTCGCTGCCGGTTAGACGGGCGTGCATGCCAAGTCTGACGTTCAGGATGTTGCTGCCTTTGGCCGGCGAAACTGCTTAGCAACTCCTAGCCGGGCAAGTGTGTCTTTGCGCCACTCGCTGCCAAATGGCCGGCAGCCCGGCCTTTGCCCCCCTCGACGGCGCGTAGCAGCAGGGCGCCACAGATGGTGAGTGACGGCGGCGCCGTCACGCACCAGCGCCTGGCTCCACGTCAACCTCGGGCGGCAGGTCGTGGTAGGGGTCATCCGCCTTTGCTCTAGCGTGATCCGCCAACGCGTAGCGGATCTCGTCGTTGGTGTTGTTGTACTCTTTTGCTAGACCATCAATTTGCGATTGGACGTCGTCCGAGATCCGGCATTCAGGGTCGCGAAGGTCATTAACGGTCTCACCATCGACCTCGCCCATAACCGCGTTCCGAAATACGAAGTCAAGTCTGGCCTCGGGGACAGTGCAGGAATCGGACAAAAGCGTGTGCTGTGATGACATGGCAAAAGATCAGTTGGCTCTTCATCATAGTCAACCACAGTCTGGCTCGCGTTGTCCAGCTGGGCGCTCGATGACTCTCTGCCATACAAAATCGCCAGCGCCATCGTTGCCCTTCGGCTCGATGGGAGTTGCTTCCTGCGATGTATTGCAGACACGGCGCACCGCCTAGCGCTCCGATATCGAGCCGGCCGCTGGTGCTCGCTACATGGCGGTAGCCAACCGGTCGCGGGCGGGTTACTGAGAGCAGCTTAGTGCCTATGTGAGGCTAGCAGCGCAGCAGCTGATCTTAGGGCCGCTAGCTCAGCGCTACCGTCTACTTGCACGCAAAGAGGCATCCTGCCTAAGCGGCGGGCTAGGCTAGCCACCGCTACGGTAGTTCGAAGCTGTGCGCGGCATCATCGCTGTATGACAAGCGGCACTTACCTATGCCAGTGCCACTGCATCGTATTCAGGTCTACCGTACCAAAGCAGTTTCCGGGCGATGCCCCTCGTGAAGTCGGCATGCGACGCGCCAGCCGTCGGAGCGACCTGCAAACGAGCGCGCGCGGACGGCGACTGGCTTCACCGCCCCCGCACGCGTCGCCTACTCCAGAGTCACCACTTCCTCTCCCACTGGGTTGGCACTTGGCGGAGTTCGGAACTGGACTTCGTCCGGCTCGACGTCTTGTCAGGTCTGCTCGGTACGAGCGGCAGCAGCCCACCGCCATAGATGAAGTACGCCGCGGCGTCGGTGAGTTCCGACTGCAGACTGTCGCCTTCCGCATTGAGCAGCCGACCCCGATAGCGAACCTGCAGGTTTGCTCCTTTGCAGATGACGTAGCTGCTGCCTGCGCCCGCCTCCTTCTCCCACAACTCGCCCGCCTTCTCGTGCAGGCGGATGCTGGCGTCCTTGGGCTGCTTGGCGACGATGACCATTGCGTGGATTCCGACATTGAGCTGTCCGTCTTGCTGCGGACACATCTCGGCGCTGACGATCCGCGCGTCCAGCTCCTTGCCGACCTTCTGCAGCCACGTGCGCGCCAGCGAGGCCATTGCCTGCGCCGTCGCGGCTTCACCGTGCTCGACGTGCGCCGGGCAAGGCGCGTACAACTCCAGCCGCAGCACGACGGCGTCGGGATACTTCTTCGCTAGGCCCAGGAGGCGCGCCTTCAGCTTGCGCAGCTTCTCCTCCAACTTCAGCTCATGCTTGACTTCGCGCTCGACCTGGGAGCGGCAGCGCATGAGCTTGATCAGCGGTGTGAATTGCTTGTACAGCATTTCCGCCCATCGCCAGGGATTGGCCTGCAGTACGTGCTGCACTTGGTCAGGGTGCATCCGCATGCCCATGAACGGACTCATGTGCTTGAAGACGGCCAAGAGCCGCGGGTCGTCCACGCTCATCAGTCGCGCTTGACCAGCCGTCTGACCCACGTACGCCAGAGCGGCCAGAAAGGTGATGGCGTCCTGGGCCAGCCAGAGCCAGTCGCCCGTCGGCGTCTTGCGCACCTTCACCCAATCCTCGACCACTGCCGGCGCGCGGCCGGCGAGGTGTTTGATCTTCAACAAGGCGGCATGCCGCTTAGTCAGCGGCAGATGGTTGGAAGCGGCCGGGACGGCTAACTGGGACGGAGCCAAGGCCCCCTCATATGCTGCCAGGGCCGCCGCCGAGGCGATGCGCGAAGCTTTGTGCATCAAGGCCTCCTCAAATCCACGTCACGAAGCGCTCGGCAGCCAAGTGCAGCGGCACGCGCATGATGGGCGGCTTCATCTTCGGCTTCGGACCGGGCTTCTTGAGCGGGCCGCTCGGGAAACCCTTCATCCCGAAGGTGCGCTGGCCACCGAGGTCGAGTTTCACGAAGAGATTCGCGGCCGTGAAGTAGGCGCACAGGGCGCGCACACCCATGATGGTGTTCGGGTTCTGGAAGTCGATGTGGCCGATCATCCGGTAGCGGTACTCGTTCACCTTCTCGTGGCAGTTGAAGTAGCAGTCCTTGCTGCCGCCGGTCATGTCTTTCCACTTCTGGCCGAGGACCTCGGCCAAGACCGTGACAGCTTCGGTGCTGTCCGGGGTGAAGACCGCCCAGAAGTGGATGTGGTAGCCACGGTGGCGGCCATGCTCGAGCGCCCAGGCGGTCGTGAGCAAGCTGCCCTGGTAGGTCTCGCGCAGCCAGCGCATGAATCGCTCGCGCAGGGAAATGAGGCGAGCTGCCACCTCGATGTCGGGCTTCACGCCGAGCGGCAAGGGCGGCTGCGGGGGTTGTCCAGGAACAGGTCCAGACGCACGCTCACGACGTGGCGGTGGCGTTCGGCGAGCCAGTCAACGCCATTCATGAAGCGGCCGAAGTTATTGCGGGCGTTGCGGCTGAAGTTGTCGACCGCGCGCTTCATCTCGGCGCTGCGCAGGCGCTTGCGCACGATGGCGAGGACGCGGGCGGCGGCCTTCTCGAAGCGCTTGGCCTCGATCAGGCTCATCGGGCCTTTGGTGTGGGTCACCAGAGTCTCGAGCGGGAAGAGGCGCAGGAGCTGCAGGAAGAACTTCAGCACCGGGCTGAGTTTGTGGTGGCAGTACGTTCCGATGAGCATCGGCCAGTCGGCCTTCAGGGCCGCCTTGGCCATCTCGCCCAGCTCGGTGAATTTGATGCTGACCTTGCCGCTGGCCGATGTCTCGATGGTCAGCAGCGGCATGTTGGTACGCGCAGCCTTGGTGCTGAGCTGCGAGAGGTTGTAGAGGGGGCGGTCGTAGGTCTCGACCAGGTACATCTTGCCGTCCACGTGCCGCTCCCGGCGGCGGGCTGTGAGTGCGGCCTTGGCGGCCAGGCAAGCGGCGGCTTCTTTGGATGGCGGGCGCTTGATGGCGCCGCGGGGGCGTGAGGGCAAGGTCATGGTCATCCTCATGGTCCTCGGTTGATTTTTTTGTGAAGGGCGAGCACCCTCAGGGCTCAGGATCCAAAGCTTTGCCGATAAGGCCGGGTAGCCCGTCGGCATTGCTCTTCGATGGGGAAGGTGACGAGCGTCACCGTGTTCGGAAGCGGGCTGAGATCTCGGACTGCGCGCTGCTTGAGGCAGCGCTCCTGGAGACGGGCGGTTTGCAATATCTCTAGGGAGATCGCAATCTCAGCAACGCCTCTTGGCATCGAGCAACCCGCTGGCAGACGCATCAGGCGGAAAATCGCGTGTCCTACGACGTTCCTGGCGGCACGGCCAGACTTGATCCGCTTGTTCCGCTCGCGCGCCGCGCCGTGCGAATTTCGCGCGGGGCGCGGTCTCGTCCGGCCGTAGACTAGTTCCGCCAAGAGCGAAAATTAGGCCGCTCGAGGGCGGCCTGTCCCTTGGGCTGGATCGCTATGCCGGTGACCCGGTCACGCGTCGCGCTTCTTCGCTTGCGCGTCGATCCACGCTGCGACTTCGGCCCACCGCCAGTACGGCGTCTTGCTGCCGGCCAAGTGCAGTGGCTGCGGGAACGTGGGGTCGTAACGCGTGCCCTTCTTGTTCAGCACGTAGCTGAGCTTGGATTTGCTCCAGGCCAGCATGGTCAGCAGATCTTGCTTCCGCATGAGCGATTCGTCATCACGGGAAGCCGGCTGCCGGCTCACCTCAGGCGTCGGCGGCGACGTGCCGGCATCTGCGGCCGGGCTCGCCGAGCCTGGCGGCTCAGCGCGGTGCTTCTTGGGCGAACGCTGCTTCTTGCGCGGCGGCGTGTTGGTGCGCTTCTCGTCCGGGGGCGGTGCGCTCGGGGGGACCGGTTGCTCGGAGTGCGCGCAGTCAGCGAACGCTCCCGCGGACATGTGAGTAGCGCCTGCAGAGGGAGGCAGAGCGCTGTGGATCGCAGCCGGCTGAGCCTCGATCTGCCAAGTGCCGCCGTGCAACGACGGTCCGGGTTGGCCCACTTCGCAGTGGACGCCTTGGGCGGCCGGCGACTGGTGCGGCAGCGTGGCTTGGTCGTCGGCCGCCTTCGGTAGGGCAGTGGACTGCTTAGCCGCCTCCTCCTGCTTGCGCATCCAGTACATGCGCTGCCAGAGACTCCAGCGCAAGGCTTCGGGCGGGATTGCCAAATACGGTCCTGGGGGAAAGTTCATTTTGTGCTCCGTTGAAAGTGTCGGAGCCCGCATGGTGCACAACGGCTTAGCACACCTCCATCCCAGCAAGGCCTAGATGGGGAACTTTTTTTTGTAACCAAATAAGTCTTTGGTGTTGACTGGTTCAGTTGCCGCTGTCGGGGGTCCAACCATCCTTAATTTCATTGAACCATTTGTAAATAGTGTTTTCGCATGGCGGCCTTTTTTCTTCGGGGGAGTCCGCTCGGAAAATGACTTGACGGTTTTTGACGATCGTTGCTGCAATCGCCTTAGGATTTGCCATCATGTAGTTATAGAGAACGGTTTGACGTGGAAGATGGTGAATTTTTGCTTTTGTAGACCCACCTAAAGCCCCAGTTTTTTGTTGCTCTTCATCAACAATTTTACGGGTGGTTTTCGCGTGCCCAGTCAATAGTTCCGCTGGGCCGAGATGATATATTGCCTCTTTCATCGCCCGAAAGGCCTGAAGGTGATTTCCTCTATGTGAGAAGAATTGAGCGGCGGCCAGGTGCACGGCACTTGCAAGGGTGCATTGAAATTTCATGTTTAGCCGCAGATCCGGGTGCTCGGCGAGCAGCAGCTCAATCAGATAGGACTCGTGATGAATCGTGATCGCGTGCCGATAGCCTTCAAATATCTTTCGATCACTCTTCACTTTTTCGAGGAGCCCACACGCTATGTTGTTTTTGAAATACTCGAGCCCTTGGGCCTGCTCGAAAGAAGCGTAAATACCCGCTAGTTTCGGCCAAGTTAAGCTTATTTGCTCCGCCAACATCCTGCCGAGACCCAACAGATAATCGGCAAATTCTGGATCATCGATCAGAAACGACTTTTCCATTTCTATCTTTCCATTTGGTCGAAAACGTTGTCTGCCCACCACTGCATCATTTCCGCACGTTGCTTCAAATAGCTTGATCGGTTATAGGCCGCCCGAACTTGATCCCTTTCAACATGCGCAAGTTGACGCTCGATCACGTCTGGCGGCCATCCATGCTCGTTGGCCATGGTTGAGAACAGCGCACGGAAGCCGTGGGCTGTGGCCGAGTTCTTGTAGCCCATCCGCGCCAAAGCACTGTTGAATGTGTTCTCGCTCAGCGGCTTGCTCGGATAGAACGGACTGGGAAAGACCAGTTCTCGGGTCCCGCTCAGCGGCACCATTGCCTCGATAACCTCCACGGCCTGCGTTGACAAAGGCACCACGTGCTCGCTGCGCATCTTCATGCGCTCAGCAGGGATACGCCAATGACGCGCCTCCAGATCGAACTCGCTCCACCGCGCACCGCGGACTTCCCCTGGACGTGTCGCCGTCAGCAGCAGAAGGCGTAGCGCGTTAACCGTGTGGGTGTCGCCCGAGTAATCGTTCAGCTGGCGCACAAAGTTGGGGAGCTCCGCCGCCGAGAGGGCGGGCCGGTGCTGTACGCGTCGCGGCCGCAGGATGTCGGAGGGCACTAGGTCGACCATCGGATTGCTTTCCACCCGCATGTAAGTGACCCCGTAGCGATACACGGACTTGATGCGCTGTAGCACGCGCATGGCGACCTCCGAGGCACCACGCTTCTCGATGCCCTTGACCAAGTCCATGACCACGCGAGGCGTCACCGACGGGGCAGGAAGTGAGCCGATCACCGGGTAGACATCCGCTTCGAGAGATGCACGGGTGCGCTGAAGCGTCACTGCCTCCCAACGCCCGGCTTGGTGAGCCAGCCACTCCCTGGCGAGCGCCTCGAACGTGTTGACGGCATCGCCGTCCACGGCGTGCTTGATCAGCTTTTTCTGGACCATCGGGTTGACACCCGACGCCAAGGTCGCACGTTCTCGCTGCAAGCGTTCTCGCGCCTGCACCAGACTGACTTCCGGGTACACGCCAAACGCCATCGTGAAGCGCTTGCCAGCGAAGCGATAGTCCCAGCGCCAGTACTTGCCGGTCTTGTTGACGAGAAGGTACATGCCACCCCCGTCAGCAATCTTGCGTGGCTTGTCAGATGGCTTGGCGTTGCGGCAAGCGAGGTCCGTCAGGGGCATGACGGTATCTTCGCATACCTGCCGCCAAGATACCGCCAGAACTACCGTCAAAAGCGTTGGCTGGTGTGAGATGCGGTTGTCGAGCTTTGCGCATCCAAGTAGGCACTTCCAGAGGGAACCGAAGGCTGTTTGGCAACCGTTGGGATCCACCAGATCCCAATGTGGTGCCCCCAGCAGGAATCGAACCTGCATCTGCCCCTTAGGAGGGGGCCGTTCTATCCATTGAACTATAGGGACCGGGGCACTGGCCGCGCGCCGTGGGAGGCCGGCGGCAGGCCCGCGACTTTAACCCAAGCGGCCGGCCTCGCCGCGCAGGGCCAGCACGTCGGCATGCAGGCTCTGTGCCCAGCCGCGGCGGTCGTGGCCCTCGGCCGGTTGGGGTTCACCGAACTGCACGACGGCCACCAGCGGTGGCGCGCGCAGGGTGCGCCACAGCGAGCTG
Organism: Pseudacidovorax sp. DMC4; assembly: GCF_056314265.1. Classification (NCBI taxonomy): domain Bacteria; kingdom Pseudomonadati; phylum Pseudomonadota; class Betaproteobacteria; order Burkholderiales; family Comamonadaceae; genus Pseudacidovorax; species Pseudacidovorax sp. DMC4. The sequence continues at coordinate 37,566 of NZ_JBQUYR010000011.1, forward strand.
ATCAGGGTGTCGTCGTCGATGTAGATCGGCGCGAAGCTCACGTCGCCAGTGGCGGCATCCAGGAAGCGAAGCGCCACCGGCTGCACCGGCGCATCGGCCGAGATGGCCGACTGCAGCAGGTTGGCATGGAAGGGCAGCAGGCCGCGGCCGTCGCTGGTGGTGCCTTCGGGGAAGACGGCGATGCGGTCGCCCGCGCGCAGCGCCTCGGCCATGTGGTGTGCCACGCGCAGCGCATCGCGGCGCTTTTCGCGCTCGATGTAGAGCGTGCCGGCGCCGGTGGCCAGCGTGCCGATCAGCGGCCAGTGCCGCACGGCCGACTTGGAGACGAAGCGCACATGGCGGGCCGCATGCAAGGTCATGATGTCCAGCCACGAGACATGGTTGGCCACCACGAGCACCGGCCCCGTCTGGGGCACGGGCCCGCGCACCACCAGGCGGATGCCCAGCAATTGCAGCGCGCGCTGCGCCCAGCGCTCCACATGATCGGCCCGCGCCGGCGCGTCCAGCGCATCGAATCGGCGGCGGATGATCCACCAGCCCCGCAGGGCATGGGCCAGCAGCCGCACAAGGCGGCCAAGCGCGACAAGGGATCGGGGCATGGGTGTCGGTCGACGAACGCGAAGGAGGCCGGCGCGCCGCTCAGGCGGCTTCGTGCACCAGCTGTCCGCCCACGAAGGTCGCGCGCACGGCGCCCACCAGCGCATGGCCGGCAAAGGGCGTGTGCTTGCCCTGGCTGCGCAGCGCCTCTGGCAGCACCTGCCATTCGCGGCGCGGGTCGGCCACCACCACGTCAGCAGGGCCGCCCACGGCCAGGCGGCCGAGTTGCGCGCCGGTCTCGCCCAGCAGGCGCGCCGGCGCCTGGGTGATGGCCTGCACGGCGCGCGAAAGTCCGGCACCGCTGCGCTCCGCCCACAGCAGGGCCAGGGGCAGCAGCAGCTCCAGGCCGGTGGCACCGGGCTCGCTCTCGGCGAAGGGCAGGGTCTTGGCGTCGGCCTCCACCGGGGTGTGGTCGGAGACCAGCGCGTCGATGGTGCCGTCGGCCAGCGCGGCCGAGAGCGCATCGCGGTCGCGCTGCTGACGCAGCGGCGGCGTCAGGCGCGCGCGGCTGTCGAAGAAGCCGATGTCGGTGTCGGCCAGATGCAGCGAGTTGATGCTGACGTCGCAGCTCACCGGCAGGCCGGCCGCCTTGGCCTCGCGCACCAGCTGCACGCCGGCCGCGCTCGACAGGCGACACAGGTGCACGCGGGCGCCGGTGGTCTTCATCATCTCGAAGATGGTGAACAGGGCGATGGTCTCGGCGGCCACGGGCACACCCGACAGGCCCATGCGCGTGGCCAGCGCCCCGCTGGCGGCCACGCCCTTGCCCAGGTCGCGGTCCTGCGGACGCAGCCACACGGTGTAGCCAAAGGTGCTGGCGTACTGCAGCGAGCGCTGCAGCACCACGTTGCCGGACAGCGGCACCTCGGCCTGGCCGAAGCCGATGCACCCGGCCTCGGTCAGCTCGGCCATCTCGGTCAGCACCTCGCTCTTGAGGCCGCGCGTGAGCGCGCCCTGCGGAAAGAGGCGGGCCTTCTGCAGCTTCTCAGCGCGGAACTTGAGCATCTCGACCAGGCCGGGCTCGTCGAGCACCGGGTCGGTGTCGGGCGGGCAGACCAGGCTGGTGACGCCACCGGCGACCGCCGCGGCCATTTCGCTTTCGAGCATGCCCTCGTGCTCGTAGCCGGGTTCGCGCAGACGCGCGGCCAAGTCGACCAGACCGGGCAGCACCAAGCAGCCGGTGGCGTCGATGGTGCGCTCGGCCGCGAAGTCGGCGGGCAAGTCACCGATGGCGGCGATACGGCCGTCCGCGATGGCCACGGCAGCCACCCCATCGAAGCCGGAGGCGGGGTCGATCACCCGGCCGTGTTGGATCAACGTATTCATCATTCTTCCCATCAGCAAATGGCGTCCGAGCGGCGTAGCGAGCGCGTCGAGCTTGTGCCGAGCAGCGCAGCCGTACTCATGTACGGCGAGCAGCACAGGCGCAAGATCGGCGCGCGCAGTAGCCGAGCGGGCGCCATTTCATGCTTCGTTACCTGCCACGATGCTCATGACGGCCATGCGGACCGCGATGCCGAAGGTCACCTGCGGCAGGATCACGCTCTGCTTGCCGTCCACCACTTCCGAGGCGATCTCCACGCCGCGGTTGATGGGCCCCGGATGCATCACGATGGCGTCGGGCTTGGCCAGCTGCAGCTTCTCGGGCGTGAGGCCGTAGGTCTTGAAGTACTCCTGGCTCGACGGCAGCAGCGCGCCGCTCATGCGCTCGTTCTGCAGGCGCAGCATGATGACCACGTCGCAGTCCTTGATGCCCTCTTCGAGCTTGTGGAAGACCTTCACGCCCATGGGCGCGAGGTCGGCCGGCACCAGGGTACGCGGGCCCACCACGCGCACCTCGGCGGCGCCCAGCGTGGTCAGCGCGTGGATGTCGGAGCGGGCCACGCGCGAATGCAGCACGTCGCCCACGATGGCAACCGTCAGGTTGGAGAAGTCCTTTTTGTAGTGGCGGATGGTGTACATGTCGAGCAGCCCCTGCGTGGGGTGCGCATGCCGGCCGTCGCCCGCATTGATGACGTGCACATGCGGTGCCACATGCTGCGCGATCAGGTAGGGCGCGCCCGATTCGCTGTGCCGCACCACGAACAGGTCGGCCGCCATCGCGCTCAGGTTGGCGATGGTGTCCAGCAGCGTCTCGCCCTTGGCCGTGGAGCTGCGGGCGATGTCGAGGTTGATGACGTCGGCCGACAGTCGCTTGGCCGCGATCTCGAAGGTGGTGCGGGTGCGCGTGCTGTTCTCGAAGAAGAGGTTGAACACGCTCTTGCCGCGCAGCAGCGGCACCTTCTTGACCTCGCGGTCGCTCACGCTGACGAAGTTGGCGGCGGTGTCCAGGATCTGCGTGACGATGGCCTTGGGCAGGCCCTCGATGGACAGCAGGTGAATCAGCTCGCCGTTCTTGTTGAGCTGGGGATTGCGTTTGTAGAGCATCAGGTCTGCTCCTCGACGTTGAAACGCAGGCTGCCATCGTTGCCCCGGGCGAGCGCCAGCAGTTGCGTGTCGGGCAGCGTGAGATGGGCCGCCGCGAAGTCCGCCGCCACCGGCAGCTCGCGCCCGCCCCGGTCCACCATCACCGCGAGCCGCACGCAGGCCGGACGGCCGAAGTCGAACAGCTCGTTGAGCACCGCGCGGATGGTGCGGCCGGTGTAGAGCACGTCGTCCAGAAGCAGCACGTCGCTGCCGTCGACGTCGAAGGGCAGCTGCGTCTGCGCACTGGCGGCCATGCCGCGGCGCGCGAAGTCGTCGCGGTGCATGGCCGAGGAGATGACGCCGGGCGCGCCGGCCAGGCCCAGGTCTTTCTGCAGCCGCTCGACCAGCCAGGCGCCGCCGGAGGTCACGCCCACCAGGCGGGTGTGGTCGCGCATCAGCGGCTTCACGCCGGCCAGCAGCGTCTGGTAGAGCCCCTCGGCATCGGGCAATGCGTTCACGGAAGGTTCCTCAGGAATTGTTCAAGGATGATGCAGGCGCTGGCGGCGTCGGCGTCGCGCGCGCCGGAGGCGATGGCTTCGGTGGTGCTGTAGCGCTCGTCCACCTGGTAGACCGTGAGGCCGAATCGGCCGTGCAGCTGGCGGGCGAAGCGCAGGGCGGCGCGGGTGTTGTCGTGCGCGGCGCCGTCGGGGTGATAGGGCACGCCCACCACCAGCGCATCGGGCTGCCATTCGCGGATGCGGGCCTGGATCTGCGCGAAGCGGGCGTCGCCCTCCGCCTTGATCGTGGCCTGCGGCGTGGCGCTGCGCAGCAGGCGGTTGCCGCTGGCCACGCCGGTGCGCTTGAGGCCGAAATCGAAGGCGAGGAAGCTCTGGAAGTGCGCGGGGACGTCGGCGTTCTCAGGCATGGCCGGCTTCCGGCGACAGGGTCCAGGCGGCCAGGCCGAGCAGCGACAGCGCCTTGTCATAGCGCTGCTCCACCGGCGTGTCGAAGATGACGGCCGGGTCGGCGCCCACGGTGAGCCAGGCGTTCTCGGCGATCTCGGATTCGAGCTGGCCCTGCTCCCACGACGAATAGCCCAGGGTGACCAGCACCTTGCGTGGGCCGGCGCCGGTGGCCATGGCCTCCAGCACGTCCTTGGAGGTGGTCATCTCCAGGCCGCCCGGGATGGTCATGGTGGAGGCGTAGACCGAGTGCGGCTTGCCGTCGTCGGCCGGCGGGGCGCCGGTGGTGTCCTCGCCCACGACGGGTTCATGCAGCACGAAGCCGCGTTCGGTCTGCACCGGTCCGCCCTGGAAGACGGGGGCATTGTCGAGGTCGGGGCGGGCCAGGCGCAGCTCGATCTTCTGGAACAGGCCCTTGAGGTCGATGTCGCTCGGCTTGTTGATGATCAGCCCCAGCGCACCGCGTTCGCCGTGTTCGCACAGGTAGACGACGCTGCGGCTGAAGGCCTGGTCCTGCATGCCCGGCATCGCGATGAGGAAGTGATGCGTGAGATTGGTCAGGGCAGAATCGACGGACATATGCCTCCAATTTTAGTGGCCGTCGACAAGCCCTTCGCCCGGGGGCTCATGTGGTTCCGGCGTGACCTGCGGGTGCAGGACAACGCGGCGCTCTACCACGCACTGCGCAGCTGCCGTGAGGTGGTCTGCGCCTTCGTGTTCGACCGGGCCATCCTCGACGCTCTGCCCCGGCGCGACCGGCGGGTCGAGTTCATCCAGGAGTCGGTGCTGCAGTTGCAGGCCGCCCTGCGCAGCATGGGCGGTGACCTGGTGGTGCGCCATGCCGTGGCCGAGGAAGAGATCGCCCCCCTCGCCCGCCAGCTGGAGGTACAGGCCGTCTTCGCCAACCGTGACGACGAGCCCGCCGCCCTGGACCGCGACGCTCAGGTGCTCGGCGCCCTGGCCAATGCGGGCGTGAGCTTCCAGACCTTCAAGGACCATGTGGTCTTCGAGCGGGACGAGGTGCTGACCCAGGCCGGCGGCGTCTATTCGGTGTTCACGCCCTACAAGCGCGCGTGGATGGCCAAGGCGGAAGACGCCTTCTACCTGAGCCCCTACCCGGTGGAGCGCTACGCCGACGCCCTCATCCCCACGCCGGCCGAGCACCGCACCGAGGTGCCGGCCTTGGCCGACCTGGGCTTCGAGCCCACCAACCTGCACGAGCTGGGCCTGGGCGGCGGCATGGCCGGCGCGCGGCAGCTCTTCGACGAATTCGTCGGACGCATCGACCGCTACGACAGCACCCGCGACTTTCCCGCCGTGCGCGGTCCCAGCTACCTGGGTGTGCACCTGCGCTTCGGCACGCTCTCCATCCGCGAGGCGGCGGCCACCGCCCATGCCCTGGCCGGCAACGGCCGCCGCGGCGCCGCCACCTGGCTGGGCGAGCTGATCTGGCGCGACTTCTATGCCCAGGTGATGGCGCACCGGCCCGACCTGGCCGAGGGCAAGAGCTACAAGCCCGAGTACGACCGCATCCGCTGGCACCACGGCAAGCATGCCGACCAGCTCTTCGCCGCCTGGTGCGAGGGCCGCACCGGCTATCCGCTGGTGGACGCCGGCATGCGCCAGCTGGTGCAGTCGGGCTACATGCACAACCGGCTGCGCATGGTGACCGCAAGCTTCCTGTGCAAGGACCTGGGGTTGGACTGGCGCCGCGGCGAGGCCTTTTTCGCCGAACACCTGAACGACTTCGAATTCGCCTCCAACAACGGCGGCTGGCAATGGGCCAGTTCGAGCGGCTGCGATGCGCAGCCCTACTTCCGCATCTTCAACCCGGTGACGCAGAGCGAGCGCTTCGACCCGGAGGGCAAGTTCATCCGCCGCTACGTGCCCGAGCTCGCCAGGCTGTCCAACAAGATGATCCATGCGCCGTGGCTCGCCAAGCCGGTCGAACTCGAAGCCGCCGGGCTGCGCATCGGGCAGGACTATCCGGCGCCGGTGGTGGACCATGGCGAGGCGCGGCAGCAGACGCTGGCGCGCTATGCAGTGGCGCGGGAGAGCGCGGAGCGGGCGGCCTGAGAGGAATGGCTCATGGCGCTCGCGTTGGGCGATGTGCCCAGCGCGCGACTCCCCGCCGCGTTCAGCCGGCCGCCGTGCGCCGCTGCAGCAGCTGCGCCGCCACCGCGACGGCGATCACCTCGGGCTCCTTGCCCGTCACACCCGGCACGCCGATGGGGCAGGTGACGCGCGCCATCTCGGCCTCGCCGAAGCCGCGCGCTTCCAGCCGATGCCGGAAGGTGGCCCACTTGGTCTTGCTGCCGATCAGGCCCACGTAGGGCAGGTCGCCCCGCTCGCGCAGGCGCCTGAGGCAGGCAATGACGATGTCCAGGTCTTCCGCATGGCTGAAGCTCATGATGAGCACATGCGTGCCCGGCGGCAGCGTGGCCACGGCGTCCTGGACCGGCTCGCTATGCTCGGTGTGCACCTGAGCCGGCAATGCATCGGGGAAGACCCCATCGCGACTGTCGATCCAGCGCACCGAATAAGGCAGCGTGGCCAGCAGCCGCGCCAGCGCCAGGCCTACATGGCCGCCGCCGAAGATGGCGACGGGCGCGAGGTGCTCGGTGAGCTGCCGGCGCAGTTCGGCCGCATCGGCCGCCCCCACGCGGCGCATCGACAGGTGCACCACGCCGCCGCAGCACTGGCCCAGGCTGGGGCCCAGCGGGTAGCGCTTGCGCAGCGGCCCGGCGGCCGGCGACTGGAGCAGGGCGCGGGCCTCGTCGATGGCCTGGAATTCGAGCTGGCCGCCGCCGATGGTGGCCGTGAGGCCCCGCGCCCAGACCAGCATCCAGGTGCCGGCCTCGCGCGGGGCCGAGCCTTCGGTGGCCTCGACGCGCACCAGCACGCCGTCTTCGGCGGCCAGACGGGCAAGGCCGTCGTCGAGGGCGCCGGTGCTCATCGCGCGTCCCCAGGCAGCTGCGCGGACCGGTGCCGCGCAGCACCCCGGGCGGGGCCCGCAGGCGCCGTCATCAATGGAAACACGGCCGCGCCGCCGCGCAGGTATAAAGCCGCGCCATGATCAAGAACACCTTCTCGCGCCTGGGCCTGCTGGCCGCCTGCACCGTGGCCGCTGCATGGCTGGCCGGCTGCGGCAGCACCGGCTCCACGGTGCCGGGCCAGATCTCCGACGCCACGGCGCCGCGCGAAGCGGTGGCCGCCGCCGAGCCCGCGGGCAGCTCCCGCGCCCGCACACCGCGCGAGTACCGGCAGGATGCCGCCCGTCATGTCTATGCGCGCAACGCGGATCGCATCTACGCCGGCAAGCTGCCGCCCATGCTCTACGCCGTCGGCGTGCTGGAAGTGAAGCTCGACGCGCGCGGCCAGGTGACCGGCATGCACTGGCTGCGGGCGCCGAAGCACGCGCCCGACGCCATCGCCGGCATCGAGCGCACCGTCCTGGCCGCGGCGCCCTACCCGGTCGCCACGCGGCTCGGGCCCGTCGTGTGGACCGACACCTGGCTCTGGGACCGGAGCGGCCGCTTCCAGCTGGACACGCTGAGCGAAGGCCAACTGCAGCAGTAAGGCAGGCCCGCCGCTGCCGAACCGATGCAGAGGCGGGCGACGCATTCAGGACCCCCGGTACGTGGAGTAGCTCCACGGGCTCACCAGCAGCGGCACGTGGTAGTGCTGGTCGGTGTGGGCCACGCCGAAATCCAGCGCCACGCGGTTGAGGAAGTTGGGCTGCGGCAGCTCGACACCGCGCGCCTTGAAATACCCCGCCACATCGAACACCAGGCGATAGGTGCCGGCCTTGAGGCTGCTGTTGTCATACAGCGGCCCGTCGCTGCGGCCGTCGTGGTTGAGGGCGAAGCGCCGCACCAGCGTGGCCGCCTCACCGTCCGTCGTGTAGAGCGCCACTTCCATGCCGGCGGCGGGGCAGCCGTGCATCGTGTCCAGTACGTGGGTGCTCAGGCCCATGGGGCATCTCCTTGCGAGTCGTTGAAATGGACGGCAAAACGCACCGGGGTGGGACCGGGGCAGGACCGGGCGATCCGTCCACAAAAGTGTATACACATTTGTGTCGTGAAGCTATCATGCCCGCCATCATGGAGCCGACCACGACACGCGCGATCGTCGATGCCCTGACCCGGGCCATCGTCGAACACCGGCTGCAGCCGGGCAGCAAGCTGGCCGAACAGAAGCTGGCCGACCACTTCGGCGTCTCGCGCACGCTGGTGAGGCAAGCTTTGTTCCAGCTCTCGCAGAACGGGCTGATCCGCCTGGAGCCGGCACGCGGTGCCTTCGTGGCCGCGCCCTCGGCGGACGAGGCCCGCCAGGTGTTCGGCGTGCGCCGCATGCTGGAGGCCGAGATGGCGCGCGAGTTCGCCCGCCAGGCCACGACGGCGCAGATCAAGGCCCTGAAGGAACACGTTGCACAAGAAAAGGCCGCCGTGGCCGGGGAGGACGTGGAAGGTCGAACCGAGCTGCTCGGCGACTTCCATGTGCGCATGGCGGAGCTGATGGGCAATCAGGTGTTGGCGCAGATCCTGAGCGATCTGATCTCGCGCTGCGCCCTGATCACGCTCATGTACCAGAGCGCCGCCGAGGCCGCGCATTCCAACGACGAGCATGCCGACATCGTCCGCGCCCTGGCGGCGCGCGATGGCGACAAGGCTGCGCGGCTGATGACCGAGCACCTGCAGCACGTCGAGGACAACCTCACCCTGGACCGCAAGGTTCCCACCAGCGACATCACGCTGGCGCTTTCCTGAGACCCCCATGCCCACCGTCTACGACGCCACCCTTCCCTATCCGCGCGACCTCGTCGGCTACGGCCGCGATGTGCCGCATGCCCGCTGGCCGGGCGGTGCCCGCATCGCGGTGCAGTTCGTCCTCAACTACGAGGAGGGCGGCGAGAACAACGTGCTGCACGGCGACCCGGGCTCGGAGCAGTTCCTGTCCGAGATGTTCAACCCGGCGAGCTATCCCGACCGGCACATGAGCATGGACGGCATCTACGAATACGGCTCGCGTGCCGGCGTATGGCGCATCCTGCGCGAGTTCGAGCAGCGCGGCCTGCCGCTCACCGTCTTCGGTGTGGGCATGGCCCTGCAGCGCTACCCCGAGCTGGCCGTCGCCTTCAAGGAGCTGGGCCACGAGATCGCCTGCCACGGCTGGCGCTGGATCCACTACCAGAGCGCCGACGAGTCGCTGGAGCGCGAGCACATGCGCTTGGGGCTGGAAGCGATCGAGAAGCTCACCGGCGAGCGCCCGGTCGGCTGGTACACCGGGCGCGACAGCCCCCGCACCCACCGCCTGGTGGCCGACGATGGCCGCCTGGAATACGACAGCGACTACTACGGCGACGACCTGCCCTTCTGGATGAAGGTGCAGAAGACCGACGGCAGCGTCGTGCCCCAGCTGATCGTGCCCTACACCCTGGACTGCAACGACATGCGCTTCGCGCTGCCCCAGGGCTATTCGCATGCCGACCCCTTCTTCCAGTACATGAAGGACAGCTTCGACGCGCTCTATGCCGAAGGCGACCCGGCCGGCCTGGACCGGCCCAAGATGCTGAGCATCGGCATGCACTGCCGCCTGCTGGGCCGCCCGGGCCGCATCACGGCGCTGCAGCGCTTCCTGGACCACATCGGCCGCCACGACAAGGTGTGGGTATGCCGCCGGGTGGACATCGCGCGCCACTGGCGCCAGACGCATCCCTTCACCGGCGCGGTCTGAGGAGACACGACCATGGCCCTGACCATCGAACAACTCAACGCCGCCTCCGCCGCCGACGCCGTCGCACTGCTGGAGGGCACCTACGAGCATTCGCCCTGGGTGGCCGAAGGCGCGCTGGGGGAGCGGCCCTTCCGCTCGCTGCAGCACCTCAAGGCCGCCATGGCCCAGGTCGTGACGCGCGCGCCGGCCGAGCAGCAGCTCGCCCTCATCCGCATGCACCCGGAGCTGGCCGGCAAGGCGATGGAGAGCAACGCCCTCACCGCCGAATCGACCAACGAGCAGAGCAAGGCGGGCCTGACCGCCTGCACGCCGGAAGAGCTGGCTCGCATCCGCGAACTCAATGCGGCCTACGGCCAGAAGTTCGGCTTCCCCTTCATCCTGGCCGTGCGCGGCCCGCGCGGCACCGGCCTGCCCAAGGCCGAGATCCTGGCCACCTTCGCGCGGCGGCTGAACAACCATCCGGACTACGAGCGGGCCGAGGCGCTGCGCAACATCCACCGCATCGCCGAGATCCGGCTCAACGACAAGTTCGGCGTCTCGCCCGAACTGGGCAACCAGGTGTGGGACTGGCAGGAACAGCTGGCCGTGCACAGCGACCCCGGCTATGCCGAGCAGGGACAGCTCACCGTCACCTACCTCACCCAGGCGCACCGCGCCTGCGCGCTGCAGATCAGCACCTGGATGCACGAGGTGGGCTTCGACTCGGTCGAGATCGATGCGGTGGGCAACGTCATCGGCCGCTACGAGGCCGAGGGCTTCGTCACCAGCGGCGGTGCCGTGCCTGGTGCACCCACGCTGCTGACCGGCTCGCACTACGACACGGTGCGCAACGGCGGCAAGTACGACGGCCGGCTGGGCATCTTCGTGCCCATGGCCTGCGTCAAGGAACTGGCCCGCCAGGGGCGCCGGCTGCCCTTCGCCTTCGAGGTGGTGGGCTTCGCCGAAGAGGAAGGCCAGCGCTACAAGGCCACCTTCATCGGCTCGGGTGCGCTCACCGGCCACTTCAACCCGGCCTGGCTGGACCAGGCCGATGCCGACGGCATCACCATGCGCGAGGCCATGCAGCAGGCCGGCCTGAAGATCGAGGACATCCCGAAGATCCAGCGCGACCCGGCCAAATACCTGGGCTTCATCGAGGTGCACATCGAGCAGGGCCCGGTGCTCAACGAGCTGAACCTGCCGCTGGGCATCGTCACCTCCATCAACGGTGGCGTGCGCTACGTGGGCGAGATCCACGGCATGGCCAGCCATGCCGGCACCACGCCGATGGACCGCCGCCGCGATGCGGCCTGTGCCGTGGCCGAGCTGATCCTGGCGGCCGAGAAGCGCGCGCGCCAGGACGCCGATTCGGTGGCCACCGTGGGCATGCTGCACGTGCCCGGCGGCTCGATCAACGTGGTGCCGGGCCTGGCCAAGTTCAGCCTGGACATCCGCGCGCCACGCGACGACCAGCGCAATGCCGTCATCGCCGACGTGCTGGCCGCGCTGGAGGAGATCTGCACCCGCCGCGGCCTGCGCTACACGCTCGAAGAGGCCATGCGCGCCGCCGCCGCGCCCAGCCATCCGGACTGGCAGGCCCGCTGGGAGACCGCCGTCGAATCGCTCGGCGTGCCGCTCTTCCGCATGCCCAGCGGCGCCGGCCATGACGCCATGAAGCTGCACGAGGTCATGCCGCAGGCCATGCTTTTCGTGCGGGGCCTCAACGGCGGCATCAGCCACAACCCGCTCGAATCCACCACCAGCGACGACATGCAACTGGCCGTGCTCGCCACGCAGAAGCTGCTGGACAACCTCGCGAAAGAACAACGATGACCGACTACGCCCAGCTCGACGCCTGGATCGACGCCCATTTCGACGAGGAGGTCAAGTTCCTTCAAGAAATGGTGCGCGTGCCCACCGACACCCCGCCGGGCAACAACGCACCGCATGCCGAGCGCACCGCCGAGCTGATCGCCGGCTTCGGCTTCGAGGCCGAGAGGCACGCCGTGCCCGCGCAGGAGGTCAAGGACTACGGCCTGGAGTCGATCACCAACCTGATCGTGCGCCGCCGCTATGGCGACGGCGGCCGCACCGTGGCGCTCAATGCGCACGGCGATGTGGTGCCGCCTGGCGAAGGCTGGACGCATGACCCCTACGGTGGCGAGATCGTGGACGGCAAGCTCTACGCCCGCGCTGCGGCCGTGAGCAAGAGCGACTTCGCCAGCTTCACCTTCGCCGTGCGCGCGCTGGAGGCGGTCGCGAAGCCGGCCAAGGGCGGCGTCGAGCTGCACTTCACCTACGACGAGGAATTCGGCGGCATCCTGGGCCCCGGCTGGTTGCTGAAGAAGGGCCTCACGAAGCCCGACCTGATGATCGCCGCCGGCTTCAGCTACGAGGTGGTCACGGCCCACAACGGCTGCCTGCAGATGGAAGTGACGGTGCACGGCAAGATGGCCCACGCTGCCATTCCCACCACCGGCGTGGATGCGCTGCAGGGCGCGGTGCACATCCTCAACGCGCTCTATGCGCAGAACACCCTCTACCAGCAGGTCACGTCGAAGGTGGAAGGCATCAGCCATCCGTACCTCAACGTGGGCCGCATCGAAGGCGGCACCAACACCAACGTCGTGCCCGGCAAGGTGGTGTTCAAGCTCGACCGCCGAATGATCCCGGAGGAGAACCCGGCCGAGGTCGAGGCCGCCATCCGCGACGTGATCGCCAAGGCGGCGGCCGAGTTCAAGACGCCGGCGGGCGGCATCGAGGTCGAGGTCAAGCGCCTGCTGCTGGCCAATTCGATGAAGCCGCTGGCGGGCAACCAGCCGCTGGTCGAGGCCATCCAGAAGCATGGCGAACAGCTCTTCGGCCAGCCGATTCCGGCCATGGGCACGCCGCTCTACACCGACGTGCGTCTGTACGGCGAGGCGGGCATTCCCGGCGTGATCTACGGCGCCGGCCCGCGCACGGTGCTGGAGTCGCACGCCAAGCGCGCCGACGAGCGCCTGGAGCTGGAAGACCTGCGCCGCGCCACCAAGGTGATCGCGCGCACGCTGGCCGACCTGCTGGCCTGATCCTCCGCGGCCCCTGCACTGACCGTTCGCGCTGAGCCTGTCGAAGCGCCGCCCCTGGCGCGGCACAACGCGATCAGCCGCGCAGCGGCAACAGGATGCCGATGGCCGCAAACAGCGCGCCGCAGGCCCGGTTGAAGCCGCGGCCCACACGCGCCAGCCAGGCGGTGATGCGCTGGGCCAGGCTGGCCAGCACCAGTTCGGTCAGGAACTCGATCAGCAGGAAGGTGCACGCCATCACCGCGAACTGCACGGCCACGTTGCGGGCCGGGTCCACGAACTGCGGCAGGAAGGCGGCGAAGAACAGAATCCCCTTGGGATTGGTCGCCGCCGCCAGGAAGCCCTGGCGGAACAGCGTGGCACCCCGCGCCTGCGCCGCATTCGGCGGCCGCGCCACCTGGATGGGCGGCGCGCGCCACACCTGTACGCCCAGCCACACCAGGTAGGCACCGCCCACCCACTTGAGCACCGTGAGCCACACCAGCGAGGCCTTCAGCAGCGCGCCGATGCCGAACATCGACAGCGCGATGACCAGCAGGAAGCCCAGGCTGCCGCCGAACAGCGTGTAGAGCGTGCGGCGCCGGCCATGCAGCGCGCCGTGTGTCAGCGCCAGCAGGCTGTTGGGGCCGGGCGAAAGCGACAGGCCGAGGGCCGCGAGGGCGTAGACGAACCAGACGTGCAGGGCCATGGGCAAGAGGGCGGGAGGAGGAGCGGCGAGCATAGCCGTGCAGGTTGGCGGCGGTGAGCCCGATGCCAGAGCGATCCGCGCGGGCCTGATGCCCCCACACCCGTTCGCGCTGAGCCTGTCGAAGCGCCGGCCCCGGGCCTTCCACGCGCTCAGCCCGAACGGCTGGGTGAGATCGGGACTCGCGCCGGCGCCGCCCGCCTCGCCCGCCCCAGCTTGCGCCGCCCGACCGCCTGGATGGCCTGCGCCAGGTGCGTGGCAAAGGCCCGCACCGGCTCGGTGGGCGTGCGGCCGGGCAGCGACAGCAGCCGCAGCCGCCGCTGCTGCAGGGGCGCCTCGGCAAAAGGCCGCGCCAACACCGTGCCGTCGGCGATCAGGTGCGCCACCGTCAGGTGGCCCGACAGCACGATGCCCGGCATGCGCAGCAAGGGCAGCAGCACCGACGAGAAGTTGCTCTCGAAGGCCGCCACATAGCGCAGCCCCTGCAGGCTGCAGGCCTGGTCGAAGAGCTGGCGCGTGGTCATGCCGCGGCTGCCGAGATACAGCGGAAAGGCCACCACCTGCGCCACCTCCACCGCCGTGTGGCGCGCCAGCGGATGCTCGGGCGCCATCACGGCATAGACGGGCGCAGGCGCCTCGTATTCCACATGCAGTTCCGATTCGGGCGCCACGCTGTACTTGAGGCCCAGGTCCGCCTCACCGCGCAGCAGCCAGCGCGCGACCTCGTCGGGCGAGCCGACACGCAACTCCAGCCGCGCCTCGCCATGCGCATCGCGGAAGGCCTGCATCGCGCCCGGCATGAACTGCGGCGCGAAGCCTTCGGTGCAGGCCACGCACACGCGCTGCGCCTGCACGCGGCCCAGGGCGCTCGCCTGCTCCAGCGCCTGCAGGCCGTCGGCCACCGCATGGCGCAGGTAGGCAGCCAGGCGCTCGCCGGCGGCGGTGGGCGTCATGCCGCGGGTGCGGCGCTCGAAGAGCGGCGTGCCCATCTCGTCCTCCAGCCGGGCGATCTGCCGGCTCACGGCCGAGGGCGCCACATGCAGCCGGGCGGCCGCCTGGTTGACCGAGCCGGTCTGCGCCACCTCCAGGAAGTGGCGCATCGGGATGCTGAGCAGTTGGGGAGCACGGGCCATGGCGACCGATTCTGCCCCCGCCACCATTGCCTGCCAGGCAATACGGCCGCGACAAAACGATAGGCCAGGCAACGGGTTTCCGGCCTTCCCCTTGCATGCATCGCCGGCACAGGATCACCCATGCACCGAAACGATGCCCTCACCCTGGCCCAGTCGGCCCTCGACAGCGGCCGCCTCTTCGCCGACCTGCGCCGCCGGGTCGCCCTGCGCACCGAAAGCGATGGCGGCAGCGTGCCGCCCGCCCTCGCCGCCTACCTGACGGACGAGCTGCGCCCCAGCCTCGAAGCCCTGGGCTTCGACTGCCGGCTCTGCCCCAACCCCGACCCGAAGGGCGGCCCCTTCCTCATCGCCCGCCGCATCGAGGATCCGGCCCTGCCCACGCTGCTGAGCTATGGCCACGGCGACGTGGTGAGCGGCCAGGATGCCCAATGGCGCGAGGGCCTCGCGCCCTGGACGCTGGTGGCCGAGGGCGAGCGCTGGTACGGCCGCGGCACATCCGACAACAAGGGCCAGCACAGCATCGCGCTGGCCGCGCTGGAGGCCGTGCTGCAGGCCCGCGGCGGCCGGCTCGGCTTCAACATGACCTGGCTGTTCGAGACCGGCGAGGAAGCCGCCTCGCCCGGCCTGGCCGCCGTGTGCGCGGCCGAGCGCGCCGCGCTGGCGGCCGACCTGTTCATCGCCAGCGACGGACCGCGGGTGGGCACGCGCCAGCCCACGCTCTTCCTCGGTTCGCGCGGGGCCGTCAACTTCACGCTGCGCATCCGCAGCGGCCGCACGCGCGGCTACCACTCGGGCAACTGGGGTGGCGTGCTGGCCAATCCGGCCACGCGCATCGCCCATGCGGTGGGCACGCTGGCGGATGCACGCGGACGGCTGCTGGTCGAGGCGCTGCGTCCGCCGCCAGTGGACGACGCCGTGCGCCGCGCCCTGGCCGACATTCCCATCGGCGCCGAGCCGGACGATCCGCCGCTGGATGCCGACTGGGGTGAGCCGGGCCTCCTGCCCGCCGAGCGGCTGGTGGCCTGGAACACCTTCGAGGTGCTGGCCCTGGAAGCCGGCAACCCGCAGCGGCCGATCAACGCCATTCCGCACCAGGCCGCGGCGCACTGCCAGTTGCGCTTCGTAGTGGGCACCGACTGGGAGCGAACCGCCGAGCATGTGCAGGCGCATCTGGCGGCCCATGGGTTCGAGGACGTCGAGGTCCAGGTGACGCTCGCGGGCGCCGCGACCCGGCTCGACCTGCGCAACCCCTGGGTGGAATGGGCGGTCGGCTCGATCACCCGCAGCGCTGGCCACGCACCGCATCTGCTGCCCAACCTGGCCGGCTCCCTGCCCAACGACATCTTCGCCACCCAGCTGGGCCTGCCGACGCTGTGGGTGCCGCACGGCCATGCCGGCTGCGCCCAGCATGCGCCCAACGAACACCTGCTGGTGCCCCTGGTGCGCGAAGGCCTGGCCGTGATGGCCGGCCTGTACTGGGACCTGGGCGAGCCGGGCGCGGCGCCCTGGCCGGATCGCGCCATGGGCTGAACCGATTCCATTTCGAACTTCCAGCAAGGACCTTCCATGAACAAACGCCACTTCCTCGGCACCGGCGCCGCCTTCGCCCTCGGCGCCGCCCTGCCTTCCCTCGGCTTCGCGCAGGAGCCCTGGCCCAGCCGCAGCGTGCGCCTGGTGGTGCCTTTCCCGCCCGGTGGCGGCACCGACATCGTGGCGCGCGCCCTGGGCCAGAGGCTGGCCGAGCGGCTGGGCCAGCCGGTGGTGATCGACAACAAGCCGGGAGCCTCCACCATCATCGGCACCGATGCCGTGGCCAAGGCCGCGCCGGACGGCTACACGCTGCTGCTGTCGGGCTCCACCAGCTACAGCGTCAATGCCGCGCTGCGCGCCAAGCTGCCCTATGACCCGGTGCGCGATCTGGCGCCCATCGGCATCGTGGCGCGCACGCCGCTGGTGCTGGTGGTGGCGGCCAGCGCGCCGTGGCGCACCGTCGACGAACTGGTGCGCGCCGCGAACGCCAAGCCGCAGTCGATCCGCTATGCCACCTTCGGCAGCGGCTCCGGCCCGCACCTGGCGGGCGAGCTCTTCGCCCTGGCTTGCGGCGCGAAGCTGCAGGACGTGCCGTACAAGGGCAGCGCCCAGGCCACCATTGCCGTGATGGGCGGCGAGATCGAGATGGGCATCGACACCGTCGCCGCGGTGGCACCGCATGTGCGCGCCGGCAAGCTGCGCGCCCTGGGCATCGTCGGCGCCACGCGCTCCAGCCTGCTGCCCGACGTGAAGACCCTGGCCGAACTGGGCCTGCCCGACGCCACCTTCGACGCCTGGTACGGCCTGGCCGCGCCGGCCCGCAGCCCCGCCGTCGCACTCGACCGCCTGGCCAGGGAAACACGCGCCCTGCTGGCCGACCCTGCGCTGCAGGCCACGCTCAAGGCCCAGGGCATGGAGCCCGTGTGGATCGACGCCGCGGCCTTCCGCAGCCAGATGGAAGGCGAGATCTCGCGCTACCGCGCCCTGGCCCACCGGGCCAACATCCCGATGGAGTGAAGAAGTCTGGGCGCTTCGTGAAGAAGCGCACGCCGGCCCCGGTGTCGGCGGCATCCCCTCCGACAGCTTGCGGTCATGGCGGGCGGCTACATTCGCTGCCACCATGAACTCCCCTCAGCTGCAGCGCGGCTTCTTCCTGTTCCTGCTGGCGGCGGTCACCGTCGCCTTCGTCTGGATCCTGATGCCCTTCTTCGGGGCCGTGCTGTGGGGCGTGGCGCTGGCCATTCTGTTCACGCCGCTCTACAAGCGGCTGCTGAACAAGTTCGGCAACCGGCGGCGCACCCCGGCGGCGCTCGCCACCCTGGCCCTCGTGCTGGTGATCGTGATCATCCCGCTGTCGATGATCGCGGTGACGCTGGTGCAGGATGTGGTGCTGGTCACCCAGCGCATCCGCTCGGGCGAGCTCAATTTCGTCAACTATTTCCAGCAGATCGTGGGCGCGCTGCCGACGTGGGTCACCAATCTGCTGGACCGTTTCGGGCTGGGCAACCTGGAGGCCGTCCTCGAAAAGCTCAGCGCCGGCGCCGCCCAGGGCAGCCAGATGCTGGCTTCGCAGGCGCTGAGCATCGGCCAGAACACCTTCGACTTCCTGGTGAGCTTCTTCGTGATGCTCTACCTGCTGTTCTTCCTGCTGCGTGACGGCGCGGACCTGTCCAAGACCATCCGCGAAGCCGTGCCGCTGGCGCGGCCTCACACCCACTACCTGCTCAACAAGTTCACCACCGTCATCCGCGCCACCGTCAAGGGCAACGTGGTGGTGGCGGCGGTGCAGGGCACCATCGGCGGGCTGGCTTTCTGGGCGCTGGGCGTGCAGGGCGCGCTGCTGTGGGGCGTGGTGATGGCCTTCCTGTCGCTGCTGCCGGCCGTGGGCGCGGCGCTGATCTGGGCGCCGGTGGCCATCTACTTCCTGGCGACCGGCGCCCTCGTCAAGGGCCTGGCGCTGGTCTTCGTGGGCGTGTTCGTGATCGGCCTGGTCGACAACCTGCTGCGCCCCATCCTGGTGGGCAAGGACACGCAGATGCCCGACTACATCGTGCTGATCTCCACCATCGGCGGCATGGCACTGTTCGGCATCAGCGGCTTCGTGATCGGGCCGGTGGTGGCGGCGCTGTTCATGGCGGTGTGGGGGCTGTTCATGGCCTCGAACGACGAGGACGGCAACGCGCCGCATACCTGAGCGCAGCGCCGACGACCCGCCAGCCGGATTGCCGGTACCGCGCCGCCGCGCGGTCAACCCGAGCGCCACCAGCCTTCGCCGAAGCGGCCCTGCAGGAAGGCCGTGAAGGCCGCCACCTTGGCCGGCACCAGCCGCGGCGAGGGAAAGACGGCATGGATCTCCTGCTCCTGCAGCCGGTAATCGGCCAGCACCGGCAGCAGCCGCCCCTGTGCCAGTGACTCCTCCGCCACGTAGCGCGGCATGAGGGCGATGCCCAGCCCCTCCCGCGCCGCCGCCAGCACCGCCGACAGGTTGTTGGAGCGCAGCCGCCCGGCCACTGGCACCGTCAGCGCCTCGCCACCTGGCCCGTGCAGGCGCCACACGTCGTCACCCACCACGCTGCTGTAGATCAGCGCCTGGTGTGCGGACAGCTCCGCCGCCGAAACGGGTGTGCCATGCGCCTCCAGGTAGGCGGGCGAGGCGACCATCACCCACGGATTGCTGCCCAGGTAGCGCGCGCCGAGCGTGGAATCGGCCAACTTGCCCATGCGGATGGCCACGTCGATGCCCTGGGCGACCAGGTCCACGTAGCGGTCGTCGAAGCTCAGGTCCACCTGCACCTGCGGATGGGCGCGCATGAACTCCAGCGCCAGCGGCACCACCACCCGTCGGCCAAAGGCCACCGAGGTCCCGATGCGCAGCAGGCCCTGCGCCTCGCTGCGGGCCTGGCGCGCGATGTCGTCGGCGGCCTGCACCTCGCGCACGATGGCCTTGCACTTCTCGTAATAGAGCGCGCCGGCCTCGGTCAGGCTCACGCCGCGGGTGTTGCGGTTGAGCAGCCGCACGCCCAGGCGCCGCTCGGTGGCGGCCACCTGCTTGGTCACGGTGGGCTGGGTGGTGTGGAACTCGCGCGCCGCCTGCGAGAAGCTGCCGCTCTCGGCCACGCGCACGAACATTTCCATGGCCTGCAGTCGGTCCATCGGGGGGTCTCCTTCTTCGGCAATGCCGCATCGCCTGCGCCGACCGTCGCCGCGCCCCGGTCGTCACGCACCCGGGATTACCCGCTGATGCTGGCATGCGTCGCTTGCCTACATTGCTTGCATGCAAGATTAACGGGCGTGGCCGGGCGTCGAAGCCCGGGCTTGCCCGCATACCCACGGAAGGCACCTCCCATGTTCCGCTTCGCACGCTCCCTCTTCGGCCAGGTCGTCATCGCGCTGGTGCTCGGCGTGGCCGCCGGCCTGCTCGCGCCCGAGTTCGCCGTCAAGCTCAAGCCGCTGGGCGACGGCTTCATCAAGCTGATCAAGATGATCATCCCGGTGCTGGTGTTCTGCGTCGTGGTGCACGGCATCGCCGGTGCGGGCGACCTCAAGCGCGTCGGCCGGGTGGGTGTGAAGGCGCTGGTGTACTTCGAGGTGCTGACCACCGTCGCCCTGGCGCTGGGCCTGCTGCTGGCCTGGTGGTTCCAGCCCGGCGTGGGCATGAACGTGGACCCGAAGGCGCTGGACGCCTCGGCCATGAGCGCCTATGCCTCCAATGCCGACAAGCTCACCAGCGGCGGCACGGTGGACTTCCTGATGAAGCTGATCCCCACCACCGTGGTCAGCGCCTTCGCCACCGGCGACGTGCTGCAGGTACTGCTGTTCGCGGTGCTCTTCGGCTGCGCGCTCACGCTGCTGGGCGACACCGGCCGGCCCGTGGCGCAGCTGGTGGACACGCTGTCGCTGGTGCTGTTCAAGATCATGGGCATCCTGATCAAGCTGGCGCCGCTGGGCGTGTTGGGCGCCATCGCCTTCACGGTGGGCCGCTACGGCGTGGGCTCGCTCAAGCAGCTGGGCATGCTGGTGGCGCTGTTCTACGGCGCGGTGCTGTTCTTCGTGTTCGTGGTGCTGGGGCTGGTGATGCGCATCTCGGGCTTCTCGCTCTGGAAGCTGCTGCGCTACCTGCGCGAGGAGCTGGCCGTGGTGTTCGCCACCACCTCGTCGGACAGCGTGCTGCCGCAGATCATGGCCAAGCTGCGCCACCTGGGCGTGCGCGACTCGACGGTGGGCCTGGTCATTCCCACCGGCTATTCCTTCAACCTGGACGCCTTCTCGATCTACATCACGCTGGCGGCGGTGTTCATCGCGCAGGCCACCAACACGCCGGTCTCCACCGCCGATCTGCTGACCATCCTGGCCATCGCGCTGGTGACGTCCAAGGGCGCGCACGGCGTGCCGGGCTCGGCCATCGTGGTACTGGCGGCCACGCTGCATGCGATTCCGGCCATCCCGGCCATCGGGCTGGTGCTGGTGCTGTCGGTGGACTGGTTCATGGGCATCGCCCGCGCGCTGGGCAACCTGGTCGGCAACTGCGTGGCCACGGTGGCCATCGCCGCCTGGGAAGGCGACATCGACCGCGAGCGCGCCCGCCGGGTGCTGGACGGCGAGCTGCCCGCCACGCTCGACACGGCCGTCCTCGGCCACGCCGACGGCCGGTGAGAATGCGGCCCATGGCCGATACCGACAGCGTTGTGAGCCCCACCGCCATCGCCCGCCGCGTCGTGGAGGCGATCCTGGCGCAGAAGCTGGCGCCCGGCCAGCGCCTGGGCGAACAGGCCCTGGCCGACCTCTTCGGCGTCAGCCGCACCATGGTGCGCGAGGCGCTGATGCAGCTGCAGGCGCGCGGCTTCGTGGAGGTGCAAAGCAAGCGCGGCTGGTTCGTGGTGCAGCCCTCGGCCGAGGAGGCGCGCGACGCCTTCGCGGCGCGGCGCATCGTCGAATCCGGCATCCTGTCCGACGCGGGCCGGCCGCTGGCCCAGGTGATCCGCACCCTGCGCACCCACGTGCGGGACGAGCAACGGGCCATCGAAGGGGCCGACGCCGCCACCC
The DNA here is from genome assembly GCF_056314265.1 of Pseudacidovorax sp. DMC4. Lineage (NCBI taxonomy): Bacteria > Pseudomonadati > Pseudomonadota > Betaproteobacteria > Burkholderiales > Comamonadaceae > Pseudacidovorax > Pseudacidovorax sp. DMC4. The sequence continues at coordinate 58,702 of NZ_JBQUYR010000011.1, forward strand.
GCGCCTTCCTGCTGGCCGACTTCCATGTCTGCCTGGCCGAGCAGATGGGCCACCGCCTGCTGACCGACGTGCTGCGCGACCTGACGGCGCGCACCACGCTGGCGGCCACGCTCTACCAGTCGCGGCACGAGGCCAGCGAATCGTGCGCCGAGCACGCCGCCATCGTCGCGGCGCTGGAAGACGGCGACACCGCCCGCGCCCGCACGTTGATGCTGGCGCACATCGGCAACGTCGAGCGGGCACTGGAGCCCGAGGCGGCGCCGGATGCGGACGTGCAGCGGCTGCGCGCCGCCTTGGTGCCCGTCGCACCGCGACGCGGCGCCGCCTGAATGGCTCTTGCGCCGCTGGTGCCGGCGCGACCGAGGCATGAGAACCCGGTGGTCGGCTCGCTCATTGCCATCGGACGGCGGCCTGGACGCCCCGGTCAGCTCCGTCGGGAAGCCGCTCGCGCCCCTATTCCAGCATTGACCATCAATCTGGCGTAAGCGTGCGCTAGCTTTTGGGCGCATCGCACCGGGTTGTCACCGCGCATCCTCCGTGCTCATTTCGGATCCGACCTCGGGAATCTCCTGAGCCGCGCAACTGGCACAGCGCTTGCGATCCAATTTTTGTATACAAATAATGCACCCAATTCGTTCAGTTCCACGCGGCCTGACCGGCGCCGCACCCCTCCAACGACCCGATCAGGAGCCCCCATGAACACGGCCACCACCACCCCGCTCGCCGCCGCTGCCGCGGCAGAGCCCCTCGGCCACGGCAACGCGGCATCGCACGCCCTCATCAAGCCCGGCTACGACCCGGCGCTCACCAACGAGGACCTGGCACCGCTGAAGCAGCAGACCTGGGGGCAATACAACATCTTTGCCTTCTGGATGTCCGATGTGCACAGCGTGGGCGGCTACATCACGGCGGGTAGCCTGTTCGCGCTGGGGCTGTCCAGCTGGCAGGTGCTGGTGGCCCTGCTCGTGGGCATCGTGATCGTGCAGTTCTTCTGCAACCTGGTGGCCAAGCCCAGCCAGGTCACGGGCACGCCGTATCCCGTGATCTGCCGCGCCTCCTTCGGCGTCAAGGGCGCCAACATCCCGGCCATCATCCGGGGGCTGATCGCGGTGGCGTGGTACGGCATCCAGACTTACCTGGCCTCGGCCGCTTTCATGGTGATGGCGCTGCACCTCTTTCCCAACCTGGCACCCTACGCCGACGTGGCACAGCACGGCTTCGCCGGCCTGTCGACACTGGGCTGGGTCGCCTTCATGGTGATGTGGGTGCTGCAGGCCTTCGTGTTCTGGCATGGCATGGAAGCCATCCGCAAGTTCATCGACTGGGCCGGCCCGGGCGTGTACGTGGTCATGGCCATCCTGTGCGGCTGGCTGGTGTGGAAGGCCGGCTGGAAGAACATCGACCTCAATCTGGGCGGCGTCAAGTTCGAAGGCTGGGACGCGCTGCCGGTGATGCTGTCGGCCATCGCGCTGGTGGTGAGCTACTTCAGCGGCCCGATGCTCAACTTCGGCGACTTCTCGCGCTACGGCAAGAGCTTCGACGCGGTGAAGAAGGGCAACTTCTGGGGCCTGCCGGTCAACTTCGTGTTCTTCTCGCTGCTGACGGTGATCACCACCGCCGCCACGCTGCCCGTGTTCGGCGAACTGATCACCGATCCGGTGCACACCGTGGGCAAGATCGACTCCACCACCGCCGTGGTGCTGGGCGCGCTGACCTTCATGATCGCCACCATCGGCATCAACATCGTGGCCAACTTCGTCTCGCCGGCCTTCGACTTCTCCAACGTGGCGCCGCAGCACATCAGCTGGCGCACCGGCGGCATGATCGCCGCCGTGGGCTCGATCTTCATCACGCCCTGGAACCTCTACAACAACCCCGAGGTGATCCACTACACGCTGGACATCCTGGGCTCCTTCATCGGCCCGCTGTTCGGCATCCTGATCGCCGACTTCTACCTGGTGCGCCGCCAGCACGTCGTAGTGGACGATCTCTACACCATGAAGCCCACCGGCCTGTACTGGTACAGCCATGGCTACAACCTGAAGGCCGTCGCCACGATGGTGCCCTCGGCCCTGATCCCGATCCTGTGCGTGTTGGTGCCGGCCTGGCGCGGCGCCGCCAACTACGCCTGGTTCATCGGCATGGGACTGGGCTTCGTCATCTACGCTGTGCTGTCCCGCCGCTCCTGATTCCGAAGAAAACGCCCTGTCCATGCGCATCAAGGTCATCAACCCCAACACCACCCAGAGCATGACCGACAAGATCGGTGCCTGCGCCCGCGCCGCGGCGCGGCCGGGCACCGAGGTCATCGCCGTGAGCCCGGCGATGGGCCCGGTCTCCATCGAAAGCCACTACGACGAGGCCCTGGCCACGCCAGGCCTGCTGGCCGAGATCGCGGCCGGCGAGGCCGCGGGCGTGGACGGCTACCTGATCGCCTGCTTCGGCGACCCGGGCCTGAAGGCCGCCCGCGAGCTGGCCCGCGGCCCGGTGCTGGGCATCGCCGAGGCGGCGATGCATGCGGCCAGCTTCATCGGCAGCCGCTTCACCGTGGTCACCACGCTGGCGCGCACCATGGGCCAGGCGCACCACCTGGCGGAGGCCTATGGCATGGCCCGCTTCTGCGCCCGCGTCCGGGCCTGCGAGCTGCCGGTGCTGGAACTTGAAGACCCGCGCTCCAACGCCCGCGCACGCATCCTCGACGAATGCCGCCGCGCGCTGGACGAGGACGGCTGCGACGTGCTGGTGCTGGGCTGCGCCGGCATGGCCGACCTGTGCCGCTCGCTGTCGGAAGAACTGGGCGTGCCGGTGATCGACGGCGTGTCCGCCGGTGTGACGCTGCTGGAGTCGCTGGTCTCGCTCGGCCTGAAGACCAGCAAGCGCGGCGAGCTGGCGCATCCGCTGCCGAAGCCCATGACGGGGTTGATGCAGCCCTTCGCGCTGGGCTCGGGCGCGCGCTGAGCGGCGAGGTCGGCGCTCGGCTTCGCCGCACAGTGCCCGCAACGGGTGCCGCGGGCCGCGCGGCCGTTCAATCGCCCAGCAGCTCGCCCACCGGCCGAAGGTCGTCCACCCGGTCGCAGACCGACTTGATGACCATCATGATCGGCATGCCCAGGAGCAGCCCCCACACGCCCCAGATCCAGGCCCAGAAGATCACGCCCACGAACACCGCCACCGGGTTCATGCGCGAACTGCGACTGGTGAGCCAGGGCACCAGCAGGTTGCCCACCAGCGTGTGGATCAACAGCGAGGTGCCGGCCACCAGCAGCGCCATGCCGATGGTGCCGAACTGCAGGAAGGCCACCAGGCCCGCCGCCCCCAGCACCAGCACCGAGCCAATGTAGGGGATGAGGTTGGTGACGCCCGCGATGATGCCCCACACGGCCGCGTTCTCCAGCCCCAGCGCCCAGAAGGCCAGGCCGGTGGTCACGCCCACCAGCGCGCTGCTGAGGATCTGAACCAGCAGGTAGCGCTGGATGTGGCCCGTGATGTCGTCCAGCACGTGCACCGTGACCTTCTTCTTGTGCAGGCTGGGTCCGGCCATCTTGACCAGCTTGCGCCGGAAGGTGTCGCCCGAGCACAGCGCGAAGAAGGTGAGGAAGAGCACCAGCGTGGCCTGACCGGCGCCTTCCATCAGGCCCACGGTGCCGCTCCAGAGATAGTCGCGCACGTTGAAGGGCGGGCGCTCGATGATCACGCGCTGCACGCCGCGGCGGAAGGTGGTGGGCGAGCCTTCATTGGCGGCGCGCTCCAGGTGGTCGGCAGCCTGCTGCACGGTGTCCAGCGGGCTCGCCTTGACCGACTTGGTGCGGATGGCATTGCGCAGCTTCTGGGCCGCCGCGGGCAGCGCGTCGACCAGCTGGCCGGCGCTGCCCGCGAGCGAATAGCCGGTCCAGGCGGTGCCGCCGGTCAGGGCCAGCAGCAGCACCGCGGCGCCGGCCCAGCGTGGCAGACGCCAGCGCTCCAGCCGATCGACGACGGGCGAGAGGGCATAGACGAGCATCAGGCTCAGTGCCAGCGGGATCAGCACCGCCGACGCCCAGCGCAGCGTGTAGATGCAGGCCAGCACGCCGAGGATGACGAGCGAGGCGCTGCGCACATCGACCGGCATGTGCAACAGAAGGCGCGGTGGATCGCTGCTGCCCGGCTCGGGCACCGCGCCCCGGGCGCGCTCGGCCTCGGCCTCGCGGATGGCCCGGTCGGTGGCCGACTCGGCCGCGGACGGCGGGGGTTCCGAGGGTTCGAGAGCGACGACCTCGGGCACGTCTGTGCCAGCGCCGGATGGCGGCACCGGGGCGCTCATTCCGAGCGCTCCCGCAGCGCGTCGCGCACCGCTTGCAGTTGCCGGCGCGACACCGGCAGCAGCTCCTGCAGGCCGGCAAGGCGCACGGCCCAGCCCTCGGCGTCCTCCCCGCCATCGTGGCGCTCCAGGGCCCGGATCGCGCCGCGCGCCACCAGCGTGCTGCGGTGCACCCGCAGGAAGCGCTCGCCATGCCGCGCCTCCAGGTCGTTGAGAGAGCCGTCCAGGATCAGCTGGCGCTGCGCCGTGCGCACGGTGATGTATTTCAATTCGGCCTTCAGGTAGAGAACTTCGGAGAGCGGCACGCGCTCGAGACGCGCGCGGTCCTGGATGAGCAGATGCCCGGTGTCGGGCGGCTCGGCGCGGCGCTGGCGCAGATGGCGCTGCGCACGGGCCAGCGCCTCCTGCAGGCGGGCTACGCGCACCGGCTTGGTCAGGTAGTCGGCGACATCGAGCTCGAAGGCACCCAGCGCATGTTCGGCATGGGCGGTGACGAACACGATGGCGGGCGCCTCGGGCTGGCCGCGCAGTTGGTCGGCCAGCGCCATGCCGTCGAGGCCGGGCATGGCGATGTCCAGTAGCAGCAGGTCCACCGGCGTCTCGCGCAGCAGCGGCAGCACGACGCGGCCATCACCGGCTTCGCCGACGACTTGCGCGGCCGGCGCCCGGCAGTCCGCCAGCAAGGTGCGCAGGCGGGCGCGTGCCAGGGGCTCGTCGTCCACCAGCAGGATGCGCAGCGGCGCGGTGTCGGCGGGCAACAGGCTCATGACTGCGTTCTTTTCGGCTTGTCCGTCAGGTCGGCGGGAATGTCGATGCGCACCCGCCAGCAGTCGCGGTCCAGGCCGGCGCTCAGGCTGGCCTGCAGGTCGTGCAGCAGTCGCAGGCGGCTGCGGACGTTGTCCAGCGCGATACCGTGGCCGCGCGGCAGGGGCGACTCGGCCCAGCGCAGCGGCGGCAGCGTGTTGACCACCTCGATGACCACGCGGGAGCCGCGGCGTTCGGTGCGGATGCGCAGCTCGCCACCCTCGGGGCTCGGCTCGACGCCATGGCGTACCGCGTTCTCCACCAGCGGCTGCAGCAGCAGCGGCGGCAGGCGCGCGCCGGCTGCGGCCTCGTCCAGCTGCCAGGCGATGCGAAGGCGCGGGCCGAAGCGCACCTGCTCGATGGCCAGGTAGCGCTGGGCCAGGTCGATCTCCTCGGCCAGCGAGGCGGACTCGCCGGGCTCCGCGAGCGCCTGCCGGAAGAGTTCGGCCAGGTCCTCCAGCATCGCCTCGGCCCGGGCCGGATCGTCGCGGACCAGGGCGATGGCGCTGTTGAGCGTGTTGAAGAGGAAGTGCGGACGGATGCGCTGCTGCAGTTCGGTGAGCCGCGCCGTGGCTGCGGCCGGCATCTGCGCCGCGGTGCGCAGATTCATCACCGCCATGGCCGCCGCGCCGAAGAGTCCGCCCGCCCAGGCACCCGCCAGCCACGGCGCCTGCGCGACCGCGCCCGTGCCCTGCAGCACCGCGCAGCCATACAGGCCGGCCAGCACGCCCGCGATCGCTGCCGCCAGGTACTGCGGAACGGGGCGCCAACGCCCCAGGCGGCGGCGCAGCGCGCAGGCCGCGATGAGCCACAGCAGGGTGGCCGGCATCACGCCGCCCGTGGCGGTGGCAAAGCGCATCAGTGCGTCGGCGGCCGACTCGGCCACGAAGGCCACCGCGACGGCGGCCAGCAACTCGGCGGCCAGCACCACCCGGATCACCATCTCCGGCCGGCAGAAGTCGGATTGCGGCGCCATGGCCGCGCGGGCAGGGCTCGCTGAAGGGCGCGCCGATAAAATCCGGGGGTTTCGCATGGCTGGCGACGCTGAGGGGCCGCCGATTATGGCCCTGGCCTCGCGCACGACGGCGCGTCGCCACCCCGCTGCCGCCCCTCTGTTCCACGGCCTTCCTGCCCTGCCGCTCTTCCAAGGCCCCTCGCGGCCCCGACCCATGACCCAGAACCAATTCGACAAGAAATCCGAAGCGTGGTCCGCGCTGTTCTCCGAGCCCATGAGCGAACTCGTGCAGCGCTACACCTCCAGCGTGTTCTTCGACAAGCGGCTTGCGCAGGCAGACATCGAAGGCTCGCTGGCTCATGCAGAGATGCTCGCCGCCCAGGGCATCATCGGTTCGCAGGACCTGGCCGACATCCAGCGTGGGATGGGTCAGATCCGCAGTGAGATCGAATCTGGCAGCTTCGAGTGGAAGCTGGCCCTGGAGGACGTGCACCTGAACATCGAGGCCCGCCTGACGCAGCTGGTGGGCGATGCCGGCAAGCGTCTGCACACCGGCCGCAGCCGCAACGACCAGGTCGCCACCGATGTGCGCCTGTGGCTGCGCGGCGAGATCGATCTGATCGACGGCCTGCTCACCGACCTGCAGAAGGCGCTGGTGAAGATCGCCGCCGAGAACGTGGACGCCATCCTGCCCGGCTTCACCCACCTGCAGGTCGCGCAGCCGGTGAGCTTCGGCCACCACATGCTGGCCTATGTGGAGATGTTCGCCCGCGACGCCGAGCGCCTGGCCGACCTGCGCCGCCGCGTCAACCGCCTGCCGCTGGGCGCCGCGGCCCTGGCCGGCACCAGCTATCCGCTGGACCGCGAGCGCGTGGCCCGCACCCTGGGCATGGAAGGCGTGTGCCAGAACAGCCTGGACGCCGTGAGCGACCGCGACTTCGCCATCGAGTTCACCGCCTTCGCCAGCCTGGCGATGGTGCACGTGAGCCGCTTCAGCGAGGAACTGATCCTGTGGATGAGCCAGAACTTCGGCTTCATCCAGATCGCCGACCGGTTCACCACCGGCTCATCGATCATGCCGCAGAAGAAGAACCCCGACGTGCCCGAGCTGGCGCGCGGCAAGACCGGCCGCGTGGTCGGCCACCTGATGGGCCTGATCACCCTGATGAAGGGCCAGCCCCTGGCCTACAACAAGGACAACCAGGAAGACAAGGAGCCGCTGTTCGACACCGTCGACACGCTCAAGGACACGCTGCGCATCTTTGCCGAGATGGTGGGCGGCATCACGGTGCGCCGCGAGGCCATGGAGGCCGCCGCCCTGCGTGGCTACGCCACCGCCACCGACCTGGCCGACTACCTGGTGAAGAAGGGCCTGCCTTTCCGCGACGCGCACGAGACGGTGGCCCATGCCGTCAAGACGGCCATCGCCGAGGGTGTGGACCTGTCGCAGCTGCCGCTGGCCACGCTGCAGCGGTTCAACCCGGCGATCCAGGACGACGTGTTCGGCGTGCTGAGCCTGCGCGGTTCGCTGGAGGCGCGCAACACGCTGGGCGGCACCGCGCCGGTGCAGGTGACGGCGCAGATCGCGCGGCACCGGACGCGGCTGGGCGACTGAGCGCGGCTTCTTTGCTGCGAGGAAGGGCGCCGCGGGGCGCCCTTTTCGTTGATGCCGGCGCCGCGCCGGATCAGCCCCCCGTTTCCGCCGCCACCGCCTTGAGCAACTCCAGCGCCGCGGCCTGCGTGCGCGTGACTGGCCGCTGCGCGCTCACCGCCACATGCGCCTGCACCTGCAGACGCGGCGGGCCGATGGGCCGCACGCTGAAGGCGGAGGGACGGATCGAGGTCTGCACGGCCCGGCGCGCCAGGATCGCGCAGCCAGCGCCATCGGCAACCAGATCGAGGATGGCGGGCACGCCGTCGATCTCCAGCGCGATCTGCGGCTCGCAGCCCAGCGCCGCCATCTCCGACTCCACATGCATGCGCACGGCATTGGGCCGGCTCGGGATGATCAGCGGCAGCTTCGCCACCTCCGCCAGCGGGATGGGCGGCGGCGGCGGGTCTTCGGCCAGGCCGGGCGGGCGGGCCTGTACCAGCATCAGTTCCTCGGTCATCAGCGGCGCGATGTCCAGCCCGGCGATGGGCTTGGCCTCGTAGAGCACGGCGATGTCCAGCCGACCGGCGGCCAGCGCTTCGTGCATCGAGATCGACAGGCCCTCGCTGATGGAAAGTCGCGCCTCGGGCAGTTCGCGGCGAAAGCGCCGGGTCAGCGGCACGGCCAGCGCGCGCGCCACCGTGGGCGGCAGGCCCAGCGCCACCCGGCCCGCCAGGCCGCCGCGCACCCGGGCCAGTTCCTCCTGCGCCCGCTGCACCTGGTGCAGGATGCCGCGGCCATGCTCCAGCAGCAGGGTGCCGGCTTCGGTGGGCGTGACGCCGCGGCCGTTGCGCACCAGCAGGTTCTGGCGCAGCTCCACTTCCAGCGTGCGCACCTGCCGGCTGAGGGCCGGCTGGGCGATGTCGAGCGCCAGCGCGGCGCGGGTGAAGCTGCCCAGCTCTACCACCCGGACGAAGTACTCCAGCTGTTTCAGATCCATGACGTCAGACGCATATCGACACGCATGCTATAGCAGTTTGTTCTAGCTGCTAGTCGATCTGCCCCCTGGAGGCGGACGGGGTCACGGCACAGAATGGGCGCTGCCTTCCAGACCCGCGGCCGGTTGTCACCGGCCCGCCCCGCCCTTCCCAGGAGACGCCATGCCGAAATCCAACGGTCAGCCGCTGATCATCGACTGCCACGGCCACTACACCACCGCCCCCAAGGCCCTCGAGAACTGGCGCAATGCCCAGATCGCCGGCATCAAGGATCCGTCGGCCAAGCCCGACCCGGCCAGCCTCAAGATCAGCGACGACGAGCTTCGCGAGTCCATCGAGCAGAACCAACTGCGCCTGATGAAGGAGCGCGGCAGCGACCTGACCATCTTCAGCCCGCGCGCCAGCTTCATGGCCCACCACATCGGCGACTTCGAGGTGTCCAGCACCTGGGCCGCCATCTGCAACGAGCTGTGCTACCGCGTGAGCCAGCTCTTCCCCGACAACTTCATCGGCGCGGCCATGCTGCCGCAGTCGCCGGGCGTGGATCCCAAGACCTGCATTCCCGAGCTGGAGAAGTGCGTCAAGGAATACGGCTTCGTCGGCATCAACCTGAACCCCGATCCGTCGGGCGGCCACTGGACCAGCCCGCCGCTGACCGACCGTCACTGGTACCCCATCTACGAGAAGATGGTGGAGTACGACATCCCGGCCATGGTGCACGTCAGCACCAGCTGCAACGCCTGCTTCCACACCACCGGCGCGCACTACCTCAATGCCGACACCACGGCCGTGATGCAGTGCATCCAGGGCGACCTGTTCAAGGACTTCCCGACGCTGAAGTTCGTGATCCCGCACGGCGGTGGCGCGGTGCCCTACCACTGGGGCCGCTTCCGCGGCCTGGCGCAGGAGATGAAGAAGCCGCTGCTGGAAGAGCACCTCCTCAACAACATCTTCTTCGACACCTGCGTGTACCACCAGCCGGGCATCGACCTGCTGACCAAGGTGATCCCGGTCAAGAACATCCTGTTCGCCTCCGAGATGATCGGCGCCGTGCGCGGCATCGACCCGACCACCGGCCACTACTACGACGACACCAAGCGCTACGTGAGCGCCACCGCCAACCTGACGGAGGACGAGCGCTTCCAGGTCTTCGAAGGCAACGCACGCCGGGTCTTCCCGCGCCTGGATGCCGCCCTCAAGGCCAAGAGCCTCTGACAGCGCCCGGATCGACTCCTCTCCCCTCTGGGGAGAGGCAAGGTGAGGGGCCCAGCGACGCTCGATGCGCGGCAACGTGCGCAGGCCGCGCGGCCCTCACCCCCCCACCCTCTCCCAGAGGGAGAGGGAGCCAGACATCTCAAGGAGAACCGACATGTATGAATTAGGCGTCGTCTATCGCAACATCCAGCGCACCGACCACGAGACCGCGGACGGCCTGGCCGCCCTGGGCTCGGCCACGGTGCACGAGGCCATGGGCCGCGTGGGCCTGCTCAAGCCCTACATGCGCCCGATCTATCCGGGCCAGCAGGTGTCCGGCACGGCCGTCACCGTGCTGCTGCATCCGGGCGACAACTGGATGCTGCACGTCGCGGCCGAGCAGATCCAGCCCGGCGACATCGTGGTGGCGGCCATCACCGCCGAATGCACCGACGGCTACTTCGGCGACCTGCTGGCCACCAGCTTCCAGGCCCGCGGCGCCCGCGCCCTGGTGATCGACGCCGGCGTGCGCGACGTCAAGACGCTGCAGGAGATGAACTTCCCCGTGTGGAGCAAGTGCATCAGCAGCAAGGGCTGCATCAAGGCCACCATCGGCTCGGTCAACATCCCCGTGGTGTGCGCCGGCATGCTGGTGACGCCCGGCGACGTGATCGTGGCCGACGACGACGGCGTCGTCTGCGTGCCGCGCGCCGTGGCCGCCAAGACGCTTGAAGCCGCCCGCAAGCGCGAGTCCTTCGAAGGCGAGAAGCGCGCCAAGCTGGCCAGCGGCGTGCTGGGCCTGGACATGTACAAGATGCGCGAGCCGCTGGCGGCCGCAGGCCTCAAGTACATCGACTGATCCTTTTGTGTTCCCCGGCCAGCGCCCCGGAGCGGGCGCGGCCCCTTTCCACGTCGGAGACATCCATGAGCCTTTCCCGCCGCGCCGTGCTGACAGCCTGCGCCCTCGCCGCCGCCCTGCCCTTCGCCGCCCAGGCCCAGCAGCAGGCCACCTTTCCGTATGGCAAGCCGGTGCGCATCGTCAACCCCTTCCCCGTGGGCGGTGGCCCGGATGGCGTCTCGCGCCTGGTGGCCGACAAGCTGTCGCGCACCTGGGGCGTGCCGGTCACCGTGGACAACCGCCCGGGCGGCAACGGTTTCATCGCCATCGACGCCTGGAAGCGCGGCGCCAAGGACGGCACCGACCTGCTGCTGCTGGACAACGTCCACCTGGCCGCCTACCCGTCGCTGTTCAAGAAGCTGCCCTACGACCCGGCCAAGGACTTCGACGTCCTGCTGCCGCTGTTCAAGACCTACTTCTTCTTCACCGTCGGCGCCAACAGCAAGTACAAGACGGTGGGGGACATCGTGGCCGACGCCAAGGCGCGGCCCGGCAAGCTGAACTACGGCTCGTGGTCGGTCGGCAATCCCGTGCACCTGGGCACGGAGCTGTTCAAGTCGGCCACCGGCACGCAGATGGAGCACGTGATCTTCAAGGAGACCACGCAGCTCTATACCTCGGTCTCCACCGGCGACATCGATTTCGCCCTGGGCAGCGCCGCCACGGCGGGTCCGCTCTACCAGTCCGGCAAGCTGCGCTTTCTGGCCGTGACCGGTCCGCAGCGCATGGCCGCCTACCCCGACGTGCCCACCGTGGCGGAATCCGGTGGCCCCAAGGGCTTCGAAGTGACGGGCTGGAACGCCATCGCCGTCCCGCGCGGCCTGCCCGATGCGGTGACGGAGAAGATCAAGCGCGACATCGAGCAGGCGCTGACCGGCCCCGACGTGCAGGCCCGCTTCAAGAGCTTCGGCTACGAGCCCTTCCCGGTCACGCGCCCGCAGTTCGAGCAGTTCGTGAAGAGCGAATCGCAGCGCTTCGGCGACGTGATCCGCAAGGCCAACGTCTCCCTGGACTGACATGCAGCAGACCGACGCGCAAGGCCCGTTCGTCTCCCGCCGTGTGGCGCTGGCCGCAGGGGCGGCACTGCTGGCGCCGACGCTGGCGGGTGCGCAGAGCTATCCGGCCAAGCCGGTGCGCGTGCTGGTCGGCTACTCGGCCGGCGGCGCGGTCGATGCCGTGGCGCGCAGCGTGGGCCAGGCCCTCGCGACCAGCCTGGGCCAGCCCTTCGTGATCGACAACCGGCCGGGCGCCGGCACCAACATCGCCGTCAAGGCCACCATCGACGCGCCTGCCGACGGCTACACGCTGATGGTGGCCGCCAACGCGCTGGCGGCCAACATGGCGCTGTACCAGCCCATGCCCTTCGATGCCGAGCGCGACCTCGTGCCGGTGTCGCTGATCGGCCGCGTGCCGGTGGTGATCGCCGCCAATGCCAATGCGCCCTTCGGCACCATCCAGCAGCTGATCGCCGAGGCCAAGGCCAAGCCCGGCAGCCTGTCCTTCGCCTCGCCGGGCAACGGCTCCACGCCGCACATGGCGGTCGAGTTTTTCGAGCGCGCCGCGGGCATCAAGCTGCAGCACGTGCCCTACCGCGGCGGCGCCCAGGCACTGACCGACGTGATCGGCGGCCAGCTGCCGCTGGTGGCCATCAACGCGCTGGAGGCGCAGCCGCATGTGAAGAGCGGCAAGCTCAAGGTGCTCGCGGCCTTGAGCCCCAACCGCAGCGCCGTCTTTCCCGACGTGCCCACCATTGCCGAGTCCGGCTTTCCGGGCTTCGAGGCCTCGGTCTGGTACGGCATCGTGGCGCCCGCGGCCACGCCCAAGTCCATCGTCACCCAGCTGCATGCCGAGGTGCAGAAGGCACTGCAGACACCGGCCGTGCGCGAGCGCATGGCCCAGGTCGGCGGCGAAGTGCTGCCCGGCAGCAGCGAGCAATTTGCCCAGCTCATCCACTCGGAGCGCGTGCGCTACGAGAAGCTGGTGCGTGAAGCCGGCATCAAGCCCGATTGAACCCATTTCCCCAGGAGCAACGCTCATGAGCAAACCCACCACAGGCCCCTTCGAGAAAACTGCCGGCTGGCTGGACTGGTACACCGGCCCCAGCAAGCCCAAGTTCCAGGTGCCGGCCGGCAGCGTCGATGCACACTGCCACGTCTTCGGCCCCGGCGCGGAGTTTCCCTATGCGCCAGAGCGCAAGTACACGCCCTGCGATGCCAGCAAGGCGCAGCTCTTCGCCCTGCGCGACCACCTGGGCTTCGCCCGCAACGTGATCGTGCAGGCCACCTGCCACGGCGCGGACAACCGCGCGCTGGTCGATGCGCTGCAGTCCTCGAACGGCAAGGCCCGCGGCGTGGCCACCGTCAAGCGCAGCGTCAGCGACGAAGAACTGCAGGCCCTGCATGCCGCCGGCGTGCGCGGCGTGCGCTTCAACTTCGTCAAGCGCCTGGTCGACTTCACGCCCAAGGACGAGCTGATGGAGATCGCCGGCCGCATCGCCAAGCTGGGCTGGCATGTGGTCATCTACTTCGAGGCGGTGGACCTGCCTGAGCTGTGGGACTTCTTCACCGCGCTGCCGACCACGGTGGTGGTGGACCACATGGGCCGCCCCGACGTCACCAAGCCGGTCGACGGCCCGGAGTTCGCGCTGTTCGAGAAGTTCATGCGCGAGCACAGCAACGTGTGGAGCAAGGTGAGCTGCCCCGAGCGCCTGTCGGTGGCCGGCCCCAAGGCGCTGGATGGCGAGCGCAGCGCCTACAAGGATGTGGTGCCTTTCGCGCGTCGCATCGTCGAGCAGTTCCCCGATCGTGTGCTGTGGGGCACCGACTGGCCGCACCCCAATCTGAAGGACCACATGCCCGACGATGGGCTGCTGGTGGACTTCATCCCGCACATCGCGACGACACCCGTGCTTCAGCAGAAGCTGCTGGTCGACAACCCGATGCGTTTGTATTGGCCCGAAGAAGCCAAGTAAGGAGACCCTTCCATGGCCCTCGACAAACCCTACCTGGACGTGCCCGGCACGATCATCTTCGACGCCGAGCAGAGCCGCAAAGGCTACTGGCTCAACCAGTTCTGCATGAGCCTGATGAAGGCCGAGAACCGCGAGCGCTTCAAGGCCGACGAGCGGGCCTACCTCGACGAATGGCCGATGACCGAGGAACAGAAGCAGGCCGTGTTGGCGCGCGACCTCAACTGGTGCATGCGCACCGGCGGCAACATCTACTTCCTCGCCAAGATCGGCGCCACCGACGGCAAGAGCTTCCAGCAGATGGCGGGCTCGATGACCGGCATGACCGAAGAGGAATACCGCAACATGATGATCAACGGCGGCCGCCGCGTGGACGGCAACCGCTACGTGGGCGAGGACGGCGACGCCCAGGCGCACCGCCAGCCGCAAGGCGCCCATCACCCCACCAAGGCGGCATGACCATGTGCCCCCGCATCCCTCAGGAGGCTTGAATGGCCCGCATCACCGCATCCGTCTACACCTCGCACGTGCCCGCCATCGGCGCCGCGCTGGACCTGGGCAAGACGAAGGAAGACTACTGGAAGCCGCTGTTCGCCGGCTACGACTTCTCCAAGCAATGGATGAAGGACAACAAGCCCGACGTGGTCATCCTGGTCTTCAATGACCATGCCACGGCCTTCAGCCTGGACATGATCCCCACCTTCGCCATCGGCACGGCCGCCGAATACCAGCCGGCCGACGAGGGCTGGGGCCCGCGCCCGGTGCCCAAGGTGGTGGGCCACCCGGAGCTGGCCAGCCACATCGCGCAGAGCGTGATCCAGCAGGACTTCGACCTCACCATCGTCAACAAGATGGACGTGGACCATGGCCTGACGGTGCCGCTGTCACTGATGTGCGGCGAGCAGGACCCGAAGAACGGCGCCTGGCCCTGCCCGGTGATTCCCTTCGCGGTCAATGTGGTGCAGTACCCAGTGCCGAGCGGCCAGCGCTGCTTCAACCTGGGCCGCGCCATCCGCAAGGCGGTCGAGAGCTTCGACGAGGACCTCAACGTGCACATCTGGGGCACCGGCGGCATGAGCCACCAGCTGCAGGGCGCACGCGCCGGCCTGATCAACTCGGAATGGGACAACAAGTTCCTGGATCGCCTGATCGCCGAACCCGCCGAACTGGCCAAGGTGCCGCACATCGAGTACGTGCGCGAAGCTGGCAGCGAGGGCATCGAGCTGGTGATGTGGCTGATCGCCCGCGGCGCCATGGGCGACGTGGCCGGCGGCCCGGCGCCGAAGCTGGTGCACCGCTTCTTCCACGTGCCGGCGTCCAACACCGCCGTGGGCCACCTCATCCTGGAAGACCAGGCCTGACCAACCATCCACAGAAAGCCAACACCGACATGACCATCAAAGTCGCACTCGCCGGCGCCGGCGCCTTCGGCATCAAGCACCTGGACGGCATCAAGAACATCCCCGACGTCGAGGTGATCTCGCTCATCAGCCGCGATCTGGCCAAGACCCAGGAAGTGGCCGACAAGTACGGAATCAAGCACGTCACCACCGACCTGGCCGACAGCCTGGCCATCCAGGAGCTGGACGCGGTCATCCTGTGCACGCCCACGCAGATGCACGCCGCCCAGACCAAGGCCTGCCTGCAGGCCGGCAAGCATGTGCAGGTGGAGATCCCCCTGTGCGACGTGCTCAAGGAAGGCGAGGAAGTGCTGGCCCTGCAGAAGCAGGTCGGCAAGGTGGCGATGGTGGGCCACACCCGCCGCTTCAACCCCAGCCACCAGTACGTGCACAAGAAGATCCAGGCCGGCGAATTCAACATCCAGCAGATGGATGTGCAGACCTACTTCTTCCGCCGCACCAACATGAATGCGCTGGGCCAGCCGCGCAGCTGGACCGACCACCTGCTGTGGCACCACGCCGCCCACACCGTGGACCTGTTCGCCTACCAGGCCGGCAGCCCGATCGTGAAGGCCAACGCCGTGCAGGGCCCGATCCACAAGGACCTGGGCATCGCCATGGACATGAGCATCCAGCTGCAGGCCGCCAACGGCGCCATCTGCACGCTGTCGCTCTCGTTCAACAACGACGGCCCGCTGGGCACCTTCTTCCGCTACATCGGCGACACCGCCACCTACATCGCGCGCTACGACGACCTGGTGCAGTCGCACAGCAAGGGCGCCGAAGAGCCGGTGGACGTGAGCAAGGTCGACGTGTCGATGAACGGCATCGAGCTGCAGGACCGCGAGTTCTTCGCCGCCATCCGCGAAGGCCGCGAGCCCAACAGCAGCGTGGCGCAGGTGCTGCCCTGCTACCAGGTGCTGCATCAGCTGGAGCAGCAGCTCGCCGGTTGAGGCACGGCCCGGAAACCGGATCGCTTGATCCGGTCAAAACAACCCGGGTAAAATTGTGGGCAGGTGCTGAGGGGCGCCTGCCCGCACAAGAGGCTCTCACCCTCCCGATCCGTTTCTCTTCTTCCGTGGACAGACCGCGGTCTTCGTTCGAGCCCCATGCGGGACCGGCTCGGCGTCGAGGACCTGGAGCACTGCCATGACCCCTTCCCTTTCCCTGCAGGCCCGTCGCGAACTGACGCGCCAGTACAAGCAGGCCTTTCCCGCCATGGGCATCTATGCCCTGCGCTGCGACGCCGCCGGGCTGCTGCGCGTGGGCAGCAGCCGCCATCTGGACGGGATCTTCAACCGCCTGCGCTTCGAACTGATGCGCGGCGTCCACCGCGACCGGGTCCTGCAATCGGCCTGGAACACGCACGGCGCCGAGGCCTTCCGCTTCGAGGTCGTCGACCGGGTGAAGGAACGCGACGATCCCGACTTCGACTACGACGCCGAGCTGGCGACGCTGCTGGCGCTGTGGGAGGCCGAGTTGCTTTCACCCGCGGCCGAGGGCGGCGCACGTCAAGGAGGCAGCGCATGAGCCGGCTGACCGACGCCCAGGCCATGCGTCTCGGCCTTGCGCTGGCCCGGGCCCATGCACGCCAACAGCAGCGCCTGGATGAGCGCCTGGGCATGTGGCATGGCCTCGACGCGTCGGACTTCCTGCTGCTCGGCGCACTGGCACGGGCGTCGCACGGAGGTCTGCCCACGCTGCGGCTCGCGCAGGCCCTGCACCTCGCACCCTCGGCGCTCGTCCGGCAACTGATGCCACTGGAAAAGACCGGCCTCGTGGCACGCGATGCCGGTGCCGTACTGCTGCGGCCCGCCGGCCGGCAACTGCATGCCGAAGCCGCGCAGACCGTGGGAGCGGTGTGCGCCAAAGCGTGGGCCGGCGTCGATCTGGACCTGTGCGGCCCGGACGCTCTGCAGTCGCAGCTCGATGCCGTGGCAAGCGGCGCCGTCATCCCGACACCGTCCGCGGCGCCAGCGCCATGAGCCAGCAGCCCCTCGGGCATAAGCATGCCCCCGACGACGTCTCGAAGGGGAGCGTCAAGGTCCCGGCGGAGGAACTCAAGGTGCGTGCCCGCGTGCGCCTGAATGGGGCGCGCCGCGATGGCCGCAGCGATGACCGCACCCTGGGCGACCATTTGCAGACCGCAGCGCGCGAACTCGGCTTCCTGCACTGGGACCATGCCCGCCGCGTGCTGGGCGGCCTCGCCGCGCCGGGCGATGACATGGGTGACTTCTGGCACGCACCGCGGACGGGCCTGCTGCTGCACCTCTGGTTCGCCCGCCATGACGAGGCAGCGCCGGCACGCGCAACGCAGCCCGGCGGCTTCCTGCTCCCCTACCGCCGCCAGTGCTTCATCGTGCAGGCACCCTTCATCGAAGCCCTGGGCCTCGACGCGACCGACCCCGCCTGGCGGGCCATCGGCCATGATCTGGTGGCAGGCTACGGCACGCCGGCCTGGCAGCACCTGGCCTGGCAAAGAGTCCGCGCGCCCCTTTCAACCTTCCAACCCCGACTAAGCTCTGCCCATGCAAACACGACGTATCGCGAACTTTGAGGTCTCGGCCATCGGCCTGGGCTGCATGAACCTGAGCCACGCCTATGGCGTGCCGCCCTCGCCCGAACAGGGCGAACGGGTGCTGCTGGTCGCGCTGGATGCCGGCGTGACGCTCTTCGACACCGCGGCGCTCTATGGCTTCGGCGCCAACGAGGAACTGGTGGGCCGTGTGCTCAGGAAGCACCGCCAGCAGTTCACGCTGTGCAGCAAGGGCGGCATGGCGGGCGTGAAGGGCGAGGACGGCGTGATGCGCCGCGTGATCGACGGCCGCCCCGCCACGCTGCGCCGCAACTGCGAGGACAGCCTGCGCCGCCTGGGCACCGACGTCATCGACCTCTACTACCTGCACCGCTGGGACAAGAAGGTGCCCATCGAGGACTCGGTGGGCGAGATGTCGCGCCTGGTCGAAGAGGGCAAGGTGCGCGCGCTGGGCCTGTCGGAAGTCTCGGCCGGCACGCTGCGCAAGGCGGCGGCCGTGCACCCCATCGCCGCCGTGCAGACCGAGTATTCGCTGTGGACGCGCAACCCCGAGATCGCCGTGCTGGCCGCCTGCCGCGAGCTGGGCACCGCCTTCGTGGCCTTCAGTCCGCTGGCCCGCGCCTACCTCACCGGCCGCCTGACCGACGTGGCCGCGCTGGACGCCAAGGACATCCGCCGGCCCATGCCGCGCTTCTCGACCGAGCACTACCCGCGCAACCTGTCGCTGCTGCCCGCCTTCGAGGCGCTGGCCAAGGATGCCGGCTGCACGCCCGCCCAACTGGCGCTGGCCTGGCTGCTGGCCCAGGGCGCGGACATCATTCCGATCCCGGGCACCACCAGCGTGGACCATCTGCAGGAGGACCTGGCCGCCGCCGACCTCCAACTGCCGGTCGACGTGATCGCCCGCGCCGGCGATCTCATCAACCAGCGCACCGTGAGCGGTCCGCGCTACCCGGCCCAGGCGACGCAGGAAGTGGATACGGAAGAGTTCGCCGCCTGACCGGCGGCGTCAGATCGCGACCAGCTGGCGCACGCCGTCGATCGCCATGTCCTTGCCCAGGCCGCGCGCAATCACCTCGCCACGCTCCATCACGAGATAGTGGTCGGCCAGTTCCTCGGCAAAGTCGTAGTACTGCTCGCACAGCACGATGGCCATCTTCTGGCCCTTCCAGCCCTCGTCGGCCAGGCGGCGGATGGCGCGGCCGATGTCCTTGATGATGCTGGGCTGGATGCCTTCGGTGGGCTCGTCCAGGATCAGCATCTTGGGGCCGGGCGCCAGCGCCCGTGCGATGGCCAGCTGCTGCTGCTGGCCGCCCGACAGGTCGCCGCCGCGCCGGTGCAGCATCTGCTTGAGCACCGGAAACAGCTCGTAGAGCTCGGGCGCGATGGGCATGGAAGCGCTGCGGTAGGCCAGGCCCATGCGCAGGTTCTCTTCCACCGTCAGCCGCGCGAAGATCTCGCGGCCCTGCGGCACGAAGCCCATGCCGGCGCGGGCGCGCTCGTAGGGCGTCTTCTTGTGCACCGACTGGCCGTCGAATTCGATGCTGCCGCTCTTGATCGGCACCAGGCCCATGAGCGACTTCAGCAGTGTGCTCTTGCCCACGCCGTTGCGGCCCAGCAGCACGGTGACCTGGCCCAGCGGCGCCTCGAAGCTGACGTCGCGCAGGATGTGCGAGCCGCCGTAGTACTGGTGGATGTTCTTGACCTTCAGCATGGTTCAACGTCCCAGGTAGACCTCGATGACGCGCTCGTCGGACTGCACTTCATCGAGCGTGCCCTGCGCCAGCACCGAGCCGTCGCACAGCACGGTGACGATCTCGGAGATGGTGCGGATGAAGCTCATGTCGTGCTCCACCACCATCAGCGAGTGTTTGCCCTTGAGCGTGAGGAAGAGCTCGGCCGTGCGCGCCGTCTCTTCGTCGGTCATGCCGGCCACGGGTTCGTCCAGCAACAGCAGCTTCGGGTCCTGCATGAGCAGCATGCCGATCTCCAGCCACTGCTTCTGGCCATGGCTCAGCGTGCCCGCCATGCGGTTGACGCTGTCGGCCAGGTGGATGGTCTGCAGGATGTCGGCCAGCCGGTCGGCCTGGGCCGAGTCGAGCTTGAAGAACATCGAGGGCTTGACGCGCTTGTCGGTCTTGAGCGCCAGCTCCAGGTTCTCGAACACGGTCAGGTGCTCGAACACCGTGGGCTTCTGGAACTTGCGGCCGATGCCCAGCTGCGCGATCTCGGCCTCGCGGTGGCGCAGCAGGTCGATGGTGCTGCCGAAGTAGACGGTGCCTTCGTCGGGCCGCGTCTTGCCGGTGATGATGTCCATCATCGTGGTCTTGCCCGCACCGTTGGGGCCGATGATGCAGCGCAGCTCGCCGGGGGCGATGTCCAGGCTCAGCTTGTTGATGGCCTTGAAGCCGTCGAAGCTCACGCTCACGTCTTCCAGGTACAGGATGCGGCCGTGGGTCACGTCCACCTCGCCCGCCACGGCGGGCCGGCCGTAGCCGGCGGTGCGGCCACCGGACTCGGTCGAGGCGCCGACGGGCAGGCCCTGGGCGCGGGCGTGGCGCTCGGCGCCGGCTTCCATCAGGTCGGGCGTCATGCCTGGGCTCCCTTGGGTTCGACATGGACGGTGGGCAGGGCGTCGGGCTCGACGCCCTCCTCCCTGGCCTGCGCGCGCTGGGCTTCCTCGCGGCCAGTGGGCGCCACGGGTTCGGCAGCGACCCCGGCCTTGCCGCGGTTCATCAGACGGCGCACCAGGCCGACGATGCCATCGGGCAGGAACAGCGTGACAGCGATGAAGAGCGCGCCCAAGAAGTACAGCCAGTATTCCGGCGCCACCACCGTGAGCCAGCTCTTGGCGCCGTTGACCAGGAAGGCACCCACGATGGGCCCGACCAGCGTGGCCCGGCCACCCACGGCCGTCCAGATGGCGATCTCGATGGAGTTGGCGGCGCTCATCTCGCCCGGATTGATGATGCCCACCTGCGGCACGTACAGCGCGCCGGCCACGCCGCACATCATGGCCGAGATGACCCAGATGCTGAGCTTGTAGGGCAGCGGGTTGTAGCCGCAGAACATGGTGCGCGACTCGGCATCGCGGATGGCCTGCAGCACGCGGCCGTACTTGCTGCCGATGAGCCACTTGGCGAACAGGAAGAAGCCCAGCAGCACCGCGCCGGTCAGGGCGAAGATCGTCATGCGCATCTCCTGCGTCGCGATCGGGATGCCAAGGATGCGCTTGAAGTCGGTGAAGCCGTTGTTGCCGCCGAAGCCCGTCTCGTTGCGGAAGAACAGCAGCATGGCCGCGAAGGTCATGGCCTGCGTGATGATCGAGAAGTACACGCCCTTGATGCGCGAGCGGAAGGCGAAGTAGCCGAAGACCAGCGCCAGCAGGCCCGGCACCACCACCACCATCAGCATCTGGAAGACGAAGCTGTCGCTGAAGGTCCAGTGCCAGGGCAGGGTCTTCCAGTCGAGGAAGACCATGAAGTCCGGCAGGTCGCTGCTGTAGTTGCCGTCGCGGCCGATCTGGCGCATGAGGTACATGCCCATCATGTAGCCGCCCAGCGCGAAGAACAGGCCGTGGCCCAGCGACAGGATGCCGGTATAGCCCCAGATCAGGTCCATGGCCAGTGCGCAGATGGCGTAGCACATGATTTTGCCGAGCAGCGCCACCGCATAGTCGCTGAGGTGGAAGGCGCTGCCTTCGGGCACCCACAGGTTGAGCACCGGCGCCAGGCCGCACACCACGATCAGCGCGATGAAGAAGGCGGTCCAGCCCTTGCCGCTGAGCAGCGGGGCCTTGGAGGGAAGAGTGACTGTCCTCATGCTTCTGCACTCCGGCCCTTGATGGCGAAAATGCCTTGCGGCCGCTTCTGGATGAACACGATGATGAAGACCAGGATGGCGATCTTGGCCAGCACCGCGCCGGCCCAGCCTTCGATGAACTTGTTGAGCACGCCAAGCCCCAGCGCCGCATAGACGGTGCCTGCCAGTTGGCCCACGCCGCCCATCACCACCACCATGAAGCTGTCCACGATGTAGCTCTGGCCCAGGTCGGGGCCCACATTGCCGATCTGGCTGAGCGCGCAGCCGGCCAGGCCCGCAATGCCGGAGCCGAGCGCGAAGGCATAGGTGTCCACCCGCGCGGTGTTCACGCCCATGCAGGAGGCGATGGGCCGGTTCTGTGTCACGCCGCGCACGAAGAGGCCCAGGCGCGTGCGGCTGATAAGCCAGGCCATGGCCGCCAGCACGAGGCCCGCGAAGATGATGATGCCGATGCGGTTCCAGGGCAGCACGAGGTTGGAGAGCACTTCCAGCCCGCCGCTCATCCAGCCGGGGTTCTCCACGCCCACGTTCTGCGCGCCGAAGATCGTGCGCACCAGCTGCTGCAGCATCAGGCTGATGCCCCAGGTGGCCAGCAGCGTCTCCAGCGGCCGGCCGTAAAGGAAGCGGATCACGCCCCGCTCCAGCACCGCGCCCACCAGGGCCGAGGCCATGAAGGACACGGGGATGGCGGCGACCAGGTACCAGCCGAACATCGATTCGGGCAGGAATCGCTGGAACACGCCCTGCATCACGTAGGTGGCATAGGCGCCGATCATCATCAGCTCGCCGTGGGCCATGTTGATCACGCCCATCAGGCCGTAGGTGATGGCCAGGCCCAGCGCCGCCAATAGCAGCACCGAGCCGAGGCTGATGCCGCTGAAGATCACGCCCAGCCGGTCGCCCCACACCAGCGCGCCGTCGATGGTGGCAATGCTGGCCTGGATGGCGCCCTTGACCTGCGGATCGGTCTCGTCGGCGAGGCGCTGGTTGAGCAGCAGCTTGGTGTCCGGGTTCTTGTTGTCGCCCAGGGCCTTGGCGGCGGCCAGGCGCTTGGCGGCGTCGGCGCTGGAGAGCATGGAAGCGTCGCGCACCAGCATCAGCTTGGCCTTGACCTTGGCGCTCTGCTCGGCGGCCAGGGCCTTCTCGATCAGTGGCACGCGCGATTCGTCGGGCTCCTTGAACAGCGCCTCGGCCGCTTCCAGCCGCACGGCCTCGTCGGGGCTGGTGAGCTGGAGCGCCGCCTGCGCGGCATCGAGCGCGCCGCGCATCAGGTTGTTGTTGACGACATCCTCGGCCTCGGCCGGCACCTTCACCTCGGCGCCGGTGACCGGGTCGTAGCCCTTGTCGTCCTTCATGAGGAAGGCCTGCTTGTCGGTGAACTTCACCGCCTCGTCCACCAAGGCCTGCAGGAAGGCCTTGGTCTTCTCGTCGGCCACGGCCACGGCCTTGTTGATGGCCGCGATGCGGCTTTCGGCATCGCCCGAGGCCATGGCCAGAGCCTCGTCGGCCGTCAGCGCCCTGGCCGGCCCGGCCAGCATCAGCAGGGCGAGGAACGCCAGCTGCATGAACAAGCGAAGAGGTGTTTTCACGTCGTCCTCGACATCCAAAGAAAAGGCCCGATCCCGACAAGCAAGATCGAGCCTGTGCGCCCATGAGCTCAGGGCAAGCGAAGCGAAGCCCGTTCGCACGCACCCGCGGAACCGGCTTTGCCGGGCCGCCGGGGTGGTCTTGCAGACCGCGCTGCGCCAGTGGCGCAGCTCTTCGCCAGTCTGGCAAGGTCCACCGGACCTTGCCCGACTGGCTCAGCCCCTTGAGGGGGATTCGGCTACACGAAGTGAGCAAGAAACGGGGTGGTCGTCAAATTTTCGACTTGCCGTCCGGCTCGTCCTTCTTCTTGTCGTTGCCTTCGATGTACGGGCTCCAGGGCTTGGCCTTGACCGGCTCCTTGGTCTTCCACACCACCTTGAACTGGCCGTCGGCCTGGATCTCGCCGATGAACACCGACTTGTGCAGGTGGTGGTTCTTCTCGTCCATCTTGCTGACGATGCCCGAGGGCGCGTTGAAGGTCTGACCGGCCATGGCGGCGATGACCTTGTCGACGTCGGTGGACTTGGCCTTCTCGACGGCCTGCTTCCACATGTTGATGCCGATGTAGGTGGCTTCCATCGGGTCGTTGGTCAGCGGCTTGTCCTTGTGGCCGGGGATGTTCTTGGCCTTGGCGTAGGCGGACCACTTCTTGATGAACTCGGTGTTGGCCGGGCTCTTGATGCTCATGAAGTAGTTCCAGGCAGCCAGGTGGCCCACCAGCGGCTTGGTGTCGACGCCGCGCAGTTCCTCTTCACCCACCGAGAAGGCGACCACCGGCACGTCCTTGGCCTTCAGGCCGGCGTTGCCCAGTTCCTTGTAGAAGGGCACGTTGGAGTCGCCGTTGATGGTGGACACCACGGCCGTCTTGCCGCCCTGGCTGAACTTCTTGATGTCGGCGACGATGGTCTGGTAGTCGCTGTGGCCGAAGGGGGTGTACTTCTCGTCGATGTCCTTGTCGGCCACGCCCTTGCTCTTGAGGTAGGCGCGCAGGATCTTGTTGGTGGTGCGGGGGTACACGTAGTCGGTGCCCAGCAGCACCCAGCGCTTGGCGCCGCCGCCTTCCTTGCTCATCAGGTAGTCGACGGCAGGGATGGCCTGCTGGTTGGGCGCGGCGCCGGTGTAGAACACGTTCTTCGACAGCTCTTCACCCTCGTACTGCACGGGGTAGAACAGCAGGCCGTTCATTTCTTCGACGACCGGCAGCACCGACTTGCGCGACACCGAGGTCCAGCAGCCGAAGATCACGGCGACCTTGTCCTGGCCGAGCAGCTGCTTGGTCTTCTCGGCGAACAGGGGCCAGTTGGAGGCGGGGTCGACCACCACGGGCTCAAGCTTCTTGCCCAGCACGCCGCCCTTGGCGTTGATTTCGTCGATGGCCATCAGCACCGTGTCCTTGAGCACGGTCTCGGAGATGGCCATGGTGCCGGACAGCGAGTGCAGCACGCCGACCTTGATGGTGTCCTGCTGGGCAAAGGCGGGCGCGGCGCCGAGGCTGGCGAGGGCGACGCTGGCGGTCAGCGCCTTGAGGGTGAAGCGACGTTGCATGGCTGCTCTTCTCCTGGGGTTTCGGTTGGCAAGGGATGGAAGGAACGGGTTGGAGTCTCCTTGCCAGGCCCCGGACGGGCTATACGCCGGGTGGCGTACATGCCGCGAAGGCGCGGCGCGCGAAATCCCAGAACAGCCGACCCGCGTCCGGCCCCGCGGGGTCGGTGTAGCTGCCGCGGGTGCTGCCCCCGCTCCAGGCATGGCCCAGCGCCTCGATCTCCACCAGGCGCACCTCCACCACGCGTCCCCGGCGGAAGTCGGTGACCTGCATGGGATGGCGCTTGCCGCGTTGCTGGATTGCCGGCTCGGTGGCCTCGGCGCCGACGGCCCGGGCCCAGACCTCGGCGGCCAGGCGGCCGGCCGCCGGACGCACCACCGTGTCGCGCCCGCCCTGCACCACCAGCAGCGGCGGCAGCATGGCGGCGCCATCGGCCGCCAGTTCCAGCACGGGCGCGCGCCGGCCCGACATGGCCCCCAGCGCCTGGCGCGCCGACGTCGCGGCGCCAGGCGCCACGCCCGAATGCATCATCACCGCCTGCACCCGCTCGGGCGCGCGCATTGCCAGCCGCGCCGCCAGTCCCGCGCCGGCCGACAGTCCCGCGACCGCGATGCGCGAAGCATCGGCGCCGTAGAGCAGACAGGCCTGGTCGATGGCCGCCAGCACCAGACCCACCTCGGCATCGGCGCGCTGTTCAGAGAACCAGTTCCAGCAGCCTTCTGGATTTGCGAGTGCCGACTGCTGCGGATAGAGCACCAGAAAACCCTCGCGCCGCGCCAGCGCGTTCATGCGCGAGCCGATGGCGAAGTCGCGTGCCGTCTGCCGGCAACCGTGCAGCATCACCACCAGTGGCAGCCCACGCGCGGGCCGCCCCGGCGCCGGCGGCGGCACGAAGAGGTGATAGCGGCAGGCCCCGCCCGCCGCGAAGGCCAGCCCCGCGATCCAGTCCCCCGCGCCCGGCGGCGGGCGGCTGCTCTCCGCCGCTGCCTCGCCCACCCGCTTCGCCACCTTCTGCCCCGCACGCGACATGGCGCCCGTCACGACCTTCAGCTGCCGCTGGTAGGCCCGCGCGAATGTGCGGCCGAGAGAAGGGGGACGACGGGGCATGGGCGCTGCCTTGGAAAGAAGCAAAGCGCTCCATGTTTGGGACCGCGCCGCGCGACGTCAAGCAGCCGAAGGCCCAATGCGATGTCGGCTGCGGACATGGCCGGCGCACCGCGGCGTTGCCTACCGCCAGCGCGTTCCGACGAACAAATGCTCGAAAGGCCGCGGAGCAGGCCGAGCGGAGACATCCGCGGAACCGGCTTCGCCGGGCCGCAGGATGTGCCCCCTGCAAGGGGGTGGGCGGAGCGCGAAGCGCGCAGCCTGGGGGTTAGTAGATTTCCGGAACGATCATGCTCTGCGGCACGGGCTGGCGGAAGTAGTCCGGATGCCGCTCCCGGTCCGGCAGCGCGATGGGCGGGTGCTCCACCTCGCGGTAGGGCATCTGGCCCAGCAGGTGCGTGATGCAGTTCAGGCGCGCCTTCTTCTTGTCCACCGCCTGCACCACCCACCACGGCGCCTCGGGAATGTGCGTGCGCTCCAGCATCGCCTCCTTGGCCTTGGTGTAGTCCTCCCAGCGGCGGCGGCTTTCCAGGTCCATGGGGCTGAGCTTCCACTGCTTGAGCGGATCGTGGATGCGGCCGAGGAAGCGCAGATGCTGCTCCTCGTCGGTGATGGAGAACCAGTACTTGATCAGCCGGATGCCCGAGCGCACCAGCATCTTCTCGAACTCCGGGACGGTGCGGAAGAACTCCTCCAGCTCGTCGTCGGTGCAGAAGCCCATCACCTTCTCGACGCCGGCGCGGTTGTACCAGCTGCGGTCGAACAGCACCATCTCGCCGGCCGCCGGCAGGTGCGACACATAGCGCTGGAAGTACCACTGCGTGCGCTCGCGGTCATTGGGCGCCGGCAGGGCCGCCACGCGGGCCACCCGCGGATTCAGGCGCTGGGTGATGCGCTTGATCACGCCCCCCTTGCCCGCCGCGTCGCGGCCCTCGAACAGGATCACGACTTTCTGGCCGGTGTGCTGCACCCAGTCCTGCAGTTTGACCAGCTCGCCCTGCAGGCGGAAGAGCGCCTCGAAGTAGGTGCGGCGCGGCAGGCCGCCTTCCTCGTGCTGCAGCTTGCCGTCGGGGCCGACCACGCGGTCCTCCAGCTCCAGCTCGATCTCCTCGTCGTAGCCGTCGATCAGATCCTCGGCGATGCGGCGCATCAGCAGGTCATGGTCGGTGGGCGTGAAGTCGGAAGTAGGCATGGCGATACACCGGAAAATGGGACACAAGAACGCCGCACATGCTCGTGCGACCCCATGACGCAACCATGACACCCGGGGCCCGCGCCGTCATCGGATTGACATGCCGACGTCACATCATCCCAGACCTACTTTCGCCCCCAGCGCCGTGCCCTCGCCCCTGCCGCTCCCTGCTCCGCTCGCCGCAGCCGCCCATGGCGCAGACGCCGCCGGCTTGATCTGCGGCTACCTCTTCGACGGCGAGGCGTCGTCGCCGCCTCGCCCGCTGGACCTGGACGAGGCCGCGCTGTGGCTGCAGGAGGTCGCCGACACGCGCAGCGAACCCGGCCCCCATGCCGGCGCCGCGGCCCGGGCCGAGCCGGACGACGCCTCGCCCTATGCCTGGCTGCACTTCAACCTCAGCCATGCGCAGGCCCAGCGCTGGCTGGAGCGCCATGCCGGCCTGCCCGACAGCTTCTACGAGGCGCTGCGCGAGGGCACCCATTCGACCCGCATCGAGCGCGACGACGACGCCCTGGTGGCCGTCATCAACGACCTGCATTTCGACTTCGGCTTCGAGCCTTCGGACATCGCCACGCTGTGGATCGGCGTCGGCCCGCGGCTGGTGGTCACGGCACGCACGCGGCCGTTGCGCTCGGTGGACGACCTGCGCCTGGCCGTGCGCACCGGCGAGGCGCCGCGCTCCACCACCGAGTTGCTGGAGCGGCTGATGCGCACGCAGGCGGATGTGCTGGTGGGCGTGGTGCGCACTGTCACCGGCCGCATCGATGCCATCGAGGACGCGCTGCTCGCGCGTCGTCCCGACGCCCAGCGCGCGCGCCTGGGCGAGATGCGGCGGGTGCTGGTGCGGCTTCAGCGCCTGCTGGCGCCCGAGCCGGCAGCGCTGTTCCGGCTGCTGCAGCGCCCGCCGGCCTGGATGGCCGAGGCCGATGCGCAGGGGCTGCGCGATGCGTCGGAGGAGTTCTCGGTCGTGCTGCGCGACATGCACGGCCTGCAGGAGCGGGTGAAGCTGCTGCAGGAGGAGATCGCCGCCAGCGTGCAGGAGGACAACAACCGCAGCCTGTTCGTGCTGACGGTGGTGACGGTGCTGGCCCTGCCCATCAACATCCTGGCCGGCCTGTTCGGCATGAACGTCGGGGGCATCCCGCTGGCAGAGAACCCGCACGGGTTCTGGCACCTGGTGGCCATCGTGGCCACCTTCACGGCCGTGGCGGCCTGGCTGGCGTTCAGGAAGAAGAAGTAGCGTCGGCGGACGACGCCGCCGCGGGGGCGACCGGCGTTTCCGGCGACTCGTGCACCTGCATGGAGAGGTCGAACAGCTTCGCCTTGCCCGCGTAATAGCGGTCCAGTCGCCAGTCGCGCAGCACCTCGATGGCCAGGTCGAAGCTTTTGTAGTCCAGCGCATAGAGCGAGGACAGGTCGAAGCCGCGGTCGGTCTCCAGCGCCAGGACCAGGGCCGCCAGCGTACGGGCCGCTGGATCTTCCGGCGGGCGGCGTTCGATGTAGCGGCGGGCTTCCTTGATGGCGTTCATGCGTAGGCAAAAGATGACAGACAGGCGCGGATTCTCCCCTTGCCTCCCCTGGGAAATATGACAACTCCGAGTCAGTTCCGGGGTTGTTGAAGCGGGTTGGCGCGTTCCCGGGTGCAGCGCCCCCTGCGCGGGCATGGCGAAACCGAGTCCTTAGAATCGCACGGGTGTTCGACAACGACCTCAACGCCGACCTTCACTGCCACTCCGTGGTTTCGGACGGCACGCTGACGCCCGAAGAGCTGGCCGCGCGCGCTGCGGCCAACGGCGTCCAGCTCTGGGCCCTGACGGACCACGACGAGGTGGGCGGCCTGCAGCGTGCCGCCGAAGCTGCCCGCGCCAACGGCATGCGCTTCCTCACCGGTGTCGAGATCTCCGTCACCTTCTGCAACGAGACGGTGCACATCGTGGGCCTGGGCTTCGATGCCGAGGATGCCGCGGTGCGCCAGGGCCTGTACGACACCCGCAATGGCCGTGGCCCACGCGCCCGCGAGATCGCCGACCAGCTTGCCCGGGTCGGCATCAAGGGCGCCTATGAAGGCGCGCTGCGCTTCGTCGGCAATCCCGAGCTCATCTCCCGCACGCACTTCGCACGCTTCCTGGTCGAGCAGGGCCACTGCCGCGACACCTCCGAGGTGTTCCGCAAGTACCTGACCGAAGGCAAGCCCGGCTACGTGCCGCACCGCTGGGCGAACCTGGGCGACGCGATCCGATGGATCCGCGATGCCGGCGGCGTCGCGGTCATCGCGCACCCGGGCCGCTACAAGTTCACCGCCAACGAGGAATACGCCCTCTTCACCGAATTCAAGGGCCACGGCGGCCAGGCGGTGGAAGTGGTGACCGGCAGCCACACGCCGGCCGAGTACGTCGAATACGCCGACAAGGCGAAGGAGTTCGGCCTGGCCGCCTCCCGCGGCAGCGACTTCCACAGCCCCGACGAAAGCCATTGCGACCTGGGGCGCCTGCCCCTTCTTTCGCCCAGCCTGCAGCCCGTCTGGTCCCTGCTGGCGGACCGCGTGCAGTGACCGGCGCGGCCTGCGCCACGCGGGGTGCCGCCTCCGCGAGCGATACGCTGCGGACACTGGCCGGCATGGGGCTGCTGCTGCTGGCCGTGGGCTGCTTCGCGGTCCTGGATACCACCACCAAGGTCGCCTCGGCCACCGTGCCCGTGTTCATGGCCGTGTGGTTCCGCTATGCCTTCCAGGCTGTCGCCACCACCGCCATCCTGCTGCCGCTGCACGGCACGGCGCTGCTGCGCACGCAGCACCCGCGCTTCCAGGTGCTGCGCGGGGCCCTGCTGCTGGGCAGCAGCCTGCTGGCCTATCTGAGCCTGGGCCACATGCCCATGGCCGAATTCACCGCCATCGTGCTGGTCGTTCCGCTGGCCGTCACGCTGATGGCCGCCACGCTCCTGGGCGAGCGGGTATCGGCCCTGCGCTGGGCGCTGGTGGCGGGCGGCTTCGTGGGCACGCTGTTGATCCTGCGCCCGGGGGGCGAGGGCTTCGGCTGGGCGGTGGTCATGCCCGTGGGGCTGGTGGTGTGCAACGCCTGGTTCCAGGTGCTGACCAGCCGCCTGGCCCGAACCGAGAAGCCCCTGACGCTGCACTTCTACACCGGCTGGGTGGGCACGCTGATCGCGGCGCTGTTCCTGCCCTTCGCCTGGCAGACGCTGCCCGCCTGGCAGGACTGGGGGTTGCTGGCCCTCATGGGCCTGATGGGCACGGTGGGCCACTTCCTGCTGATCCTGGCCTACCAGCGCGCCCACGCGTCCACCCTCACCCCCTTTCTCTACGCCCAGATCGGCTTCGCCATGCTGGGGGGCTGGCTGGTGTTCGACCAGTTGCCCGACCGCATGTCGTTCGCGGGCATCGGCCTGATCGCCGTGTGCGGCGCCGGCGGCGCCTGGCTGACGGTGCGCGAGCGGCGCCAGCCCATCGAGCCGGTCGAGGGCTGAACTTCGACAGGAGGACAAGACCATGGCCCAGTATTTCGAGGTCCACCCCGACAACCCGCAACCGCGCCTGCTCAAGCAGGCGGCGGCCCTGCTCGCCAAGGGCGAGGTGATCGCGGTGCCCACCGACTCCAGCTATGCGCTGGCGTGCCAGCTGGACGACCGGAATGCCGTCGACAAGCTGCGCCGCATCCGCCAGATCGACGAGAAGCGGCTGCTGACCCTGCTGTGCCGCGACCTGAGCGAGCTGGCCAATTACGCCCGCGTGGACAACCGCCAGTACCGCCTGCTCAAGACCTGCACGCCCGGCCCCTACACCTTCGTGCTGGAGGCGACCAAGGAAGTCCCCCGCCGCGTGAGCCATCCGCAGCGCAAGACCATCGGCCTGCGGGTGCCCGAGCATCCGGTGCTGGCCGAGTTGCTGGCGCTGCACGGCGCGCCCCTGCTGGCCAGCACGCTCATCCCGCCCGGCGAGACCGAGCCGATGAACGACCCCCAGGAGATCCGCGACCGCTTCGAGAAGCTGGTCGGCGCCGTGATCGACGCCGGCGCCTGCACCTCCGAGCCCACCACGGTGGTCGACCTCACGCCCATGGACGCGGGCGGCGAGCCGGCGCTGATCCGGCAGGGCCGCGGCCCGCTGGGGCCGCTGGGCCTGTGAATCCGTCTGAGACAATCCCGCGGTGGAAGCCTCCAACCTCATCCAGACCGTCCTCATCTACGCCCTGCCGGTGATCTTCGCGATCACGGTGCACGAGGCGGCCCATGGCTACGTCGCCCGGCACTTCGGCGACAACACGGCGCAGATGATGGGGCGGCTCACGCTCAACCCGCTCAAGCACATCGACCCGATCGGCACCATCGCCATGCCGATCCTGCTGTATTTCGCCACCTCGGGTGCCTTCCTCTTCGGCTATGCCAAGCCGGTGCCAGTCAACTTCGGCCACCTGCGCAACCCCAAGCGCGACATGATCTGGGTGGCGCTGGCCGGACCGGCCTCCAACTTCATCCAGGCCATCCTCTGGACGCTGTTCCTGGTCGGGCTCACCGTGGCGGGCGTGCAGGAGCGCTTCTTCGTCGGCATGGCCAACGCGGGCATCCTGACCAACCTGGTCATGTGGGCCTTCAACCTGTTCCCGCTGCCGCCGCTCGACGGCGGCCGCATCCTGGCCGGCCTGCTGCCACGCGGCCGGGCACAGTACTGGCTAGCACGCATCGAGCCCTTCGGTTTCTTCATCGTCATGGGCCTGGTGGTGCTGGGCGTGGTCGGCTCGCTGTGGCTGCGGCCGCTGATGGGCCTGGGCTATGCCTTCCTGAACCTGCTGATCTCTCCCATTGCCGCGCTGCTGCGCTGACCCCCTTTTCGCCGCCGTCCGCCCCGCCATGTCCTCCGCCTCCGCTCCGACCCGCTTCCTGACCGGCATCACCACCACCGGCACGCCGCACCTGGGCAACTACGTCGGCTCGATCCGCCATTCGGTGCGCTTCAGCCAGCGCCCGGACGTGCAGAGCTACTACTTCCTGGCCGACTACCACGCGCTCATCAAGTGCGACGAGCCGGCGCGCATCCAGCGTTCCACGCTGGAGATCGCGGCCTCGTGGCTGGCCTGCGGGCTCGATCCGGAGCGCGTGACCTTCTACCGCCAGTCCGACATTCCCGAGATTCCGGAGCTGACCTGGTTCCTCAGCTGCGTGACCGGCAAGGGCGTGCTCAACCGCGCCCATGCCTACAAGGCCGCGGTGGACCGCAACACCGCCGCCGGCACCGACCCGGACTCGGACGTGAGCATCGGCCTGTTCATGTACCCGGCCCTGATGGCGGCCGACATCCTGATGTTCAACGCCCACAAGGTGCCGGTGGGCCGCGACCAGGTGCAGCACATCGAGATGGCGCGCGACATGGCGCAGCGCTTCAACCACCTCTACGGCGAGCACTTCACGCTGCCCGAGGCCGAGATCGACGACGCCGTCGCCCTGCTGCCCGGCCTGGACGGCCGCAAGATGAGCAAGAGCTACGGCAACACCATTCCCCTCTTCTCCTCGCGGGCCCAGTTGCAGAAGCTGATCGCCGGCATCGTGACCGACTCGCGCGCGCCCGGCGAGCCCAAGGAGACCGAGGGCTCGGCACTGTTCCAGATCTACCAGGCCTTCGCCACCGCCGACGAGACCGAGGCGCTGCGCAAGGCCTATGCCGAGGGCATCGCCTGGGGCGACGCCAAGCAGGTGCTGGTCGACCGCATCGACCAGGAGGTCGCCCCCCTGCGCGAGCGCTACGAGGCGCTGATGGCCGAGCCCCAGCGCATCGAGGACACGCTGCGCGCGGGCGGCGAGAAGGCCCGCGTGCTCTCGCGCGCGCTGACCTCGCGGCTGCGCGAGGCCGTGGGCCTGCGCAACCTGGGCCAGCTCGGCGCTGCCGCCAGCGGCACGGCGAAGGCCGCCAAGGCCGCGCGGCCCAGCTTCAAGCAGTACCGGGAGCGCGACGGCCAGTTCTACTTCAAGCTGCAGGACGCGCGCGGCACGGTGCTGCTGCAGAGCCTGGGCTTCGCCTCGCCCCAGGAAGCCGGCCGCGCCATCGCGCAGTTGCAGGCGGAGGGCGAACCGGCCCTCGCGGCGCTGGCTTCCCGGCTCGCGCCGCTGGACAATGCGGCGCGCGCTGCCGTCGTGGCAGCGCTGGCCGTGCTGGCGGAAGCGGCGGCCGAATCCGCCCGAGCGTCCTGACCCGGCACGTCGCCCCCGACGGACGCCAACTCCCGGCCCCCTCTCCGGACACGCACACCATGAGCATCTACGTCATCGACGACCATCCCCTGATGCGCGAGGCCATCGTGATGGTCCTTCGCCGCCTGCGGCCCTCCGAGAACGTGGTCGAACTCGACCGCCTGGACAAGCTGGCCAACGCCGTGGAGCACCACGGCCGGCCCAAGCTGTTCTGCCTCGACCTCAAGCTGCCCGACGTCACCGGCGTCTCGGGCGTGCTGACGGTCAAGGAGTCGTACCCCGACATCCCGGTGGCCGTGTACTCCGCCTCGCCCGCCGCCGACATGGAAGAGGCCTGCATCGAGGCCGGTGCCGACATCTACATCGAGAAGTCCAGCGGCTCGGCCGAGCTGACGGCGGCCCTGCGCGGCCTGCTGCTGGCCGACGACGGCGACCTGGAGCCGCCGGCGCCCACGGGCAAGCTCTCGCGTCGGCAGACGCAGCTGATCGCCATGCTGGACCAGGGCCTGTCCAACCGCGACATCGCCACCCAGCTGGAGATCAGCGAGCACACCGTCAAGGTGCACCTGTGGCGGCTGTTCCGCAGACTGGGCGTCAAGAGCCGCACGCAGGCGCTGCACCACGCGCGCAGCCACGGGCTGCTTTCGAATCTGCGCTGATTCCTCGATCCCGGCCGCGTGTTGCCGCGGCGCCTCGGATGGCACGCCATAGAATGAGAACAATTCTCATATTGGACGATCAAATCGTCCGTGGCGCATCCGAGGGCATGTCGTGGCCAGTACCGAGTTTTCGCTTCCTCCGCAAAGCATCGAGGGGTTGTATGTCGCCCATCACGGCTGGCTGAAAGGCTGGCTCCGGCGGCGTCTTGGCGATTCCTGCGTGGCAGCGGATCTGGCGCAGGACACCTTCCTGAGCATGATCACGGCGGGGATGCCCGCCCGGATCGAGGCGCCGCGCCCCTTTCTCGCCACGGTGGCACGGCGACTGATCGCCCATCGCCATCGCAGGCAGCGGCTCGAAGACGCCTACCTCGCCGTGCTGGCAACACTCCCCGGCGAACTCGCCCCCTCGCCCGAAACGCGCTACCTGGCGCTCGAAGCCCTGCGCCAGGTGGACCAGGCGCTCGACGGCCTGCCCCTACCGGTACGCGAAGCCTTCCTGCTGGCCCACCTGGAAGATCTGAGCTACGCCGACATCGCGGCGCGCCTTCGCGTCTCGACCAGTTCGGTCAAGCAATACCTGTCTCGTGCGAACCGGCACTGCCTGTTCGTGCTCGGCACCTGATCGGCCCTCCCTGTCGTGACCGAGCCGACGAGCACACTGGCCGCGGGCCGGCCGGCACCACGGGCCGGTGGCCGTGCCATCGACCCGGCCATCGCCGACCAGGCGGCCGACTGGCTGACCCTGTTCATGTCGGGCGAGGCCGGGGACGACGACCGGCAACGCTGGTCCCGGTGGCGCAGCGCGCATCCCGACCATGAGCGCGCCTGGCGGCACATCGAGGAGGTCACCGGCCGCTTCAAGGACATGGCCCCCCGCGCCGCCTACCAGGTGCTCTCGCCCTACGCCGGCACGGCGACGGCGCCGAACCGCCGCGCCGCGCTGCGCGTCCTGCTGTGGGGCGGCATCGCCGGCACGGCCGGCCTGCTCGCCGCGCGCACGCCGCTCGCCCAGCGACTGGCGGCCGACTACCGCACCGGCATCGGCGAGCGGCGCACCGTCATGCTGGCCGATGGCACCGCGCTGACGCTCAACACCGACAGCGCGGTGGATGTGCGTTTCGACGCTGCACAGCGCCTGCTTCGCCTCCTGGCAGGCGAGGTGCTGGTCGTCACAGGTCATGCGCAGACGGCGACAGGCCGTGCCTGGCCGCCCCTCGTCGTCGCGACCGCGCAGGGCCGCATCCGTGCACTGGGCACCCGCTTCACCGTGCGCCAGCGGATGCAGGGCACCGACGTCGCCGTCCTCCAAAGTGCGGTCGAGATCGCGCCGGATGACCTGGCACAGCGCCCTCGTGTGCTGGAAGCCGGCCAGCGCCTGAGCTTCACCCGCAGCGCGATCGGCCCCGCAGGGCCGGCCGACGACGCCGCCCCGGCCTGGACACGCGGGCAACTGGTGGCGGACGACATGCGGCTGGACGCCTTCCTCGAAGAACTCGGCCGCTACCGCCAGGGCGTCGTCCGGTGCGCGCCCGAGGTGGGGGATCTGCGGCTGTCGGGCGTGTTCCCGCTGCAGGACACCGACCGCATCCTTGCCACGCTGCCCAATGTGCTGCCCGTGCAGGTAGCGCAGCGCACCCGCTTCTGGGTGACGGTCGAAGCGCAGCCCTGACGCCGCCGCGTGGCCCGCGCGTGCGCCGCGGTGCCCGGTCTTGCCCTCCGTCGCCGCCTGGCACGGCCTGCTGCGCGCGCCGCGCAAAGTTTTTTTGCTTCGACGACTGCCCGATCCGCCGTTTCGCGGCACCTCACCAGGGAGAGCACTTCTTGTCACTTCCGAGGAAATCCCATGCGCGCCAAGCCCCTTCATCCCCTGCATCCCGGGCGTCCGTCGCGGCACCGGTCGGTCCTGCGCCCCACCTTCGCGGCGGCCTGGCTTGCGCTGGACGGCCTGGTCCTGGCCTCCCTGCCCGGGCAGGCCCGCGCCCAGGCCCTGGTGGCGCAGACCGCCGCTGCGCACACACGTGCCTTCGACATCCCGGCCGGTCCGCTGGCGTCAGCCCTGCACCGGCTGGCCTCGTCTGCCGACGTCCTGCTGAGCTTCACCCCGGAGCAGACACAAGGTCGGCAGACACCAGGCGTTCGCGGCACCTACACGGTGGACGCCGCGCTGCAGGCCCTGCTCGCCGGCACCGGGCTGCGCGCGGCACGGCTGGACAACGGCGCCTACGTGCTGCGCCCGCAATTGCCGCCCGCCGCCCCGGCGCAAGCAGGCCAGACCGTGGCGCCGCCTTCCACGGCCGCCCTGCCGGCCGTGACCGTCACGGCGGACGGCGACGCCGCGACCGGGCCGGTGCGCGGCTATCTCGCGCGCCGGAGCGCAGCCGGCAGCAAGACCGACACGCCCATCATCGAGACACCGCAGTCGCTGTCGGTCGTCACCGCCGAGCGCATCGAGGCCATCGGCGCCACCACCGTGCGCGACGCGCTCGGCTACACGCCCGGCATCAACATCTCGCCCTACGGGGCCGACTCGCGCTACGACTGGATCAGCATCCGCGGTTTCGATGCCTACAGCCCGGGCTTCTACCAGGACGGCCTGCCACTGCGCAACGCCAACACCTTCGCCGTCTGGAAGGTCGAGCCCTACGGCACGGAACGGATCGACGTGCTGCGTGGACCGGCGTCGGTGCTCTATGGCCAGGCCAGCCCGGGCGGCGTGGTCGACGTGGTGAGCAAGCTGCCCACAGCCTTGCCGGTGCGCGAGCTGCAGATGCAGGTGGGCAGCCACGGCCACAAGCAGATCGCCGGGGACTTCTCGGGCAAGCTCGACGCCGAGGGCCAGGTGCGCTACCGCGTCGTCGGCCTGCTGCGTGACGCGCGGATGCCGACCGGCGACAAGGACGACGACCGCACGTACCTCGCGCCGTCGCTCACATGGCGGCTGTCGGGCGACACCTCGCTCACCCTGTATGCGCAACTCATGCGCAACCGCGCCGGCGTGTACACCCGCATCCGGCCCATCGAGGGCTCGCTGGTACCCACGCCGGTGGACAGCCGCATTCCGAGCACGCTCGACATCGGCAATCGCCACTTCGACCGCTTCGACCAGGACCAGACACTGGTCGGCTACCAGTTCGAGCACAGGCTGAACGACACCTTCACCTTCCACCAGAACCTGCGGGCGGGGCACATGAAGCTCGACTACGCCGGGCTGCAGGCGCCCCGCTTCGTCGCGACGGACCCGGAGCAGCCGCTGGACCCCGCCAACTACCGGCTGCTGAGCCGGACGCTCTTCGGCAGCCGCGAGTCGGCTCGCAGCCTGAGCCTCGACAACCAACTGCAGGCCGACCTGCGACGCGGCGACTGGCAGCACACGCTGCTGCTGGGCCTGGACCACCAGCGCAGTCGCTTCGAGGCGCGCACCTTCAGCGGCGGCAGTGCACCGCTGCTGGACATCGCGGCGCCCGTCTACCCCAACGGACCGTTCGAGATTCCCGACCCCTATGCCATCGACAGCACGCGCCTGCAGCAGACAGGCCTGTACCTGCAGGACCAGATCAAGTGGGGCGAGCGCTGGCAGCTCACGCTGGGCGGCCGATACGACCAGGCGCGCACGGAAAACTTCGACCGGCTGGGTGGTGCATCCTCGCGCGTGGCCGACCACCGGTTCACCAAGCGCGCGGGGCTGGTGTATCTGGCGCCCAACGGGCTCGCACCCTACGCGAGTTACACCGAGTCGTTCAACCCGAACCCGGCGCTCAACCCGCTGACTCGCCAGCCCTTCGAGCCCGAGACCGGCCGGCAATACGAAGCGGGGCTGCGCTACCAGCCGCCGGGCTCGCGCAGCCTCTACAGCGCGGCCATCTTCGACCTGCGGCGGCGCAACTACATCACCTTCGATCCGGACTTCGTGCCCTACCAGACCGGGGAGATCTCCACGCGTGGCCTGGAACTGGAGGCCACCACGCAGCCGATGCCGCGCATGAACCTCACCGCGGCCTACAGCTACACGCCGCGCGCCATCGTCACCGCCAGCGCCAACCCCGAACAGATCGGCAGACAGGCCCTGGCCGTACCGCGGAACCAGCTATCGGGCTGGATCGACTACCGTTTCACCAACGGCCTGAAGGTGGGCATCGGGGCGCGCCACACCGGCTCGACCTACGGCAACGGTGGGCGCACACCCGTCAAGGTGCCGGCCTATACCCTGGTCGACCTGCTGCTGGCCTACGACATCGACCGCTGGAGCCTGGCGCTCAACGTGCGCAACCTGACCAACCGGACGTACCTGAGCAATTGCGACAGCACTGCGCAGACGTGCTACTACGGCGACCAACGCCGTGTGGTCGCCACCGCCACCTACCGCTGGTGAACGAGGGCCACAGGCTCAGCCCACGGCGTCCGACATGCGGGCCTGGGCCTGGGTCTCGTCGGCGTCGGTGAGCATCACGCGGAAGACGCTGCCGCGGCCGACGCGGGAGCGCACGCTCACCGCATGGCCCAGGGCGTGCGACAGGCGCGCCACGATGGCCAGGCCGAGGCCGAAGCCGTCGGAGGTGCCGGCGTCGTGGTCGGCCACCTTGTAGAACTCCAGGAAGACGTCGCGCAGGTGCTCGCGCGGGATGCCGATGCCGGTGTCCCAGACTTCCACCCGCAGCCCTTCGCGGGTCTGCCGCGCCGCCAGCAGCACGCCGCCCTCGTGCGTGTACTTGATGGCGTTCGACAGCAGGTTGCCCAGCATGCGCCGTACCCGCACCGGGTCGGTCAGCACCGTGCCGGGCACCATGTGCACCCGGAAGCGCAGGCCCTTGGCCTCGGCCACCGGGCGGTACTGCAGCTCCAGGTCGCGCAGCAGCTGCACCACGTCCACCCGCTCGATGTGCAGCCGCACCTGGCCCGAATCGATG
The DNA here is from genome assembly GCF_056314265.1 of Pseudacidovorax sp. DMC4. Taxonomy (NCBI): domain Bacteria; kingdom Pseudomonadati; phylum Pseudomonadota; class Betaproteobacteria; order Burkholderiales; family Comamonadaceae; genus Pseudacidovorax; species Pseudacidovorax sp. DMC4. Next base: position 97,352 of record NZ_JBQUYR010000011.1, read on the forward strand.
CGCGCCAGGTCGAACAGCGAGTCGAACAGCACGTTCACCGCCTGCGTGGCGCCCGAGATCTTGGGCGCGATCTCGTGCACCAGCTCCGGCTCGTTGCGCAGCCAGTCGGCGTACAGCGACAGCGCCAGCACCGGCTGGCGCATGTCGTGCGCCGCGCTGGCCAGGAAGCGGTTCTTCATCGCCACCGCCGAGACGGCCGCCTGCCGCTGCTGGGTGAGCGAGGCGATCAGGATCTTGTTGTGGAAGAGCAGCTCGAAGCTGTTGCGTGCCGTCTCGTAGATGCGCCGGCCCGCGTGCAGCAGCAGCCACCAGTGCAGCGCCGGCAGCAGCACGAAGGGCAGCCCGAACTGCAGGCCCTCGATGCCCACCTCCGCCACGCGGATGCCCATGCACAGCAGCATGGTGATGAACAGCGAGGCCATGTAGCGCCGCAGCACCGGCGGATGCAGCGCGATGCTGACCACGGGGAAGGTGGCGGCCCCCGCCACGATGAACCAGCAGATGAACTGGTTGACCAGCGGCGTGCGCTCGAAGAACAGGTACGCCGACATGCCCCAGACGACGCCGCTGGCGCCCCAGAGATGCCGGTAGCGGTGGACGAAATGCTCCTGCGCATCGGCGTCGCGGCCTTCGTAGCGCAGCCGGTAGAGGTGCTCGAAGCGCACCCGCGCGAGCGAGACGCAGACCACCAGGAACACCCAGAGCGAGGCGACCCACCAGGGCAGGTCGCGCCAGCTCAGGGCCACGATGACGGGCGTGAGCACCGCCGCCAGGATGTAGTTGCCCCGGGCGGCCCGCATGAGCGAGCGCACCAGTTCGCCGCGGACCCAGCGGTCCGCCTCATCGCCGGAAACGGGTGAAGGCGTCATTCCCACGAGCGAGGAATGGCGCCATCCGCCGAACGACGTCACCGGAGCATCCATGCGCTGCTGTTGGCCCAGAAAGAAAAAAGCCCCGTCGAGGGGCCTCGAAGGCACCGCCGGAACCGGCTTCGCCCGGCTGGTCGGTAACCTCCCGCATCGCCTCGCGGGGGTCGCGCGGCGCGGGCGCTAATGTAGCACCGCCCCAGGGCCCCGCCGGACGCCGCGGCGGCCCCGGCGCATCCCTACGCCGCCGCACCGGCATCGCCGAGGTCCTGCATCAGCGCCTCGCCCAGTTGCGCCAGGGGCAGCACCCGGCCCGCCGCACCCAGCGCGATGGCCTCGCGGGGCATGCCGAAGACGACGCAGCTGGCCTCGTCCTGCGCATAGGTCAGGGCGCCGGCGCGGCGCAGCGCCAGCAGGCCGGCGGCGCCGTCGCGGCCCATGCCGGTCATCAGCACGCCGCAGGCGCGCCGGCCCAGCAGCCGGGCGGCGCTGTCGAAGAGCACGTCGACCGACGGCCGGTGCCGGTTGACCGGGGGCGTCGCCAGCAGCGCCGCCTCCAGCCGGCCCTGCTCATCGCGCCGGACGGCCAGATGGTGGCTGCCCGGCGCGATGAGCGCCTGCCCGGCACGCAGCGGCTCGCCGTCCCGGGCCTCGGCGACGCGCAGCGGCAGGTGGCGGTCCAGCCGGTCGGCGAAGCTGCGGGTGAAGCCGGCCGGCATGTGCTGCACCACCAGGACGGGCGGACAGTGCGGCGGCAGCTGGGCCAGGAACTGCAGCAAGGCCTCGGTGCCGCCGGTCGAGGCGCCGGCGACGATGACGCGCTCGCCCCGCCACGCCCGGCGCCCGGGCGGTGCCGCCGGGCCGGGCCCACGATCGGCGCCCGCCGCCGGGCCGTCGTCGGTGCGGGCGGTGGCCGCTGCCGGCCGCGCACGGGCCGTCTCGGCCGCGCGCGCGGCCCGCGCCTCCTGCACCGCCTGGCGCAAGGCCTGGCAAATCGCGTCGCCGTCGTCGCGCAGGCCCTGCGCCACGCCCAGGCGCGGCTTGGGCAGCACGCCGCAGGCGCCCAGCGCGCGGGCCTGCCGCGCGACCTGCACCTCGGCCTCGGTGGGCGTGGCCACGATCAGTACCGGCATCGGCGGCCCGCCGGCCAGCTCGCGCAGGAAGTCCAGCCCGTTCATGCCCGGCAGCTGGATGTCGAGCGTCAGCGCGTCGGGCGCCAGCGCCGCGATGCGCGACCGGGCCGCGGCGGCGTCGCCGGCAGTGGCCACGACCTGCATGTCGGGCTGCGCATCGATGATGGCGCACAGCACCTGGCGCACCAGCGCCGAATCGTCCACCACCAGGATGCGCAGGCGCTCGTCCGGCATCAGTCGAAGAGCTCGATGGCGCCGGCCACCGGCGTGCGGGCCAGGCTGGCCTGGTAGGACTGCTCGCGGCACGCCACGCTGGCCGGCAGCGCCTCGTTCAGCCGCTTGACGCGGGCTTCACCGGTGCGGGGAAAGTACGCCACCTTGCGCGGGCAGGTGTCGGCCAGGTCCTGCGCCCGCACCGGGATGCGTTCGGTCGCCAGGAAGTCGAGCACGAAGCGGGCGTTGCGGTGGCCGATGTTGACCTGGTTCATGCCGGGGATCACATTGGCACCGCCGAACACCTTGGCCTCCAGCCGGTTCCGGCGGGCGCCCAGCTTGACCAGCTGGTTGATCAGCACCTCCATGGCATAGCTGCCGTAGCGCGCCGGGGCCGAATCGGCCGGCCCGGTGGCGGGGCCGGCGTCGGGCAGCATGAAGTGGTTCATGCCGCCCACGCCCCGTTCGGCATCGCGGATGCAGGCCGCCACGCATGAGCCCAGCACGGTCACGAGCACCAGGTCGTCGGCGGTGGCGTGGAACTCGCCGGGCAGCACGCGCACGCCGCGGCGACCGAAGACGGTCTCGTAGTGCAGCGTGCCGCTGCCGGCCGGATGCAGGTCCATGCTCATCGGCGGGCTCCGTTGCGGGCGGCTGCGCGTCTCATGGCCCCGCCTTCACGCGCTCGTACACGGTCTGCGCCCGCAGCCGGAACAGGTCCGAGGCGAACAGCAGGCTTTCCGAATGGCCGACGAAGAGCAGCCCGTCGGGCTCCAGCAGGCGGGCGAGCTTGCGCAGCACCTGGTATTGCGTGGGCTTGTCGAAATAGATCATGACGTTGCGGCAGAAGATGGCGTCGAAGGGCGCCAGCGCGGGCCAGTCGGGCGCCAGCAGGTTCAGCGGCCGGAAGGCCAGCAGGGCCCGCAGCTCGGGCCGCACGCGCACCCGGCCCGCGTTGGTGCCGGTGCCACGCAGGAAGTGACGCTGCAGCTGTTCGGGCGGCAGGCGCTCGACCCGCTCCTGGTCGTAGACGCCGGCCTCGGCCGTCGCCAGCACGCGGGTGTCCAGGTCGGTCGCCAGGATCTCCAGCGGCGGGCTGGGGCTGGCCCACTCCTGCGCGGCGGCCATGGCGATGGAATACGGCTCCTCGCCGGTGGAGGCGGCGCAGCTCCACACGCGCAGCGCCCGCTGCCGCCGCAGGCCGCGCAGGTGGCGCATCAGCACCGGAAAGTGGTGCGGCTCGCGGAAGAAGGCCGTGAGGTTGGTGGTGAGCGCGTTGACGAACTGCTCCCACTCTGGCTGGGCGGCATCGCCTTCCAGCGCGTCCAGGTAGTCGCGAAAGCGCCCGATGCCGCAGCTGCGCAGCCGCCGCGACAGCCGGCTGTAGACCATCGCCTCCTTGCTCTCGGCCAGGGCGATGCCGGCACGTGCGTGGATCAGGCGGCGCACGCGCTCGAAGTCGGCCGGGCCGTAGTCGAACTCGCGCGCGGAGACGGTCGGCGCAGGCATGGCGGCGGCGGAATTGCTCACTGCGCCACGTGGGCCAGCAGCGCCTCCAGGTCCAGCAGCATGACCATGCGGTCCTGCAGCGTGGCCAGGCCGGTGATGCATGACAGGTCGACCGCGGCCATGTCGGGCCGGGGCTGCACCTGCTCGGCCGCGAGCGTGACCACCTCCGAGACGCCGTCCACCACCATGCCGATGACCTTGGCCCCGACGTTGACGATGATGACGGCGGTGAAGCGGTCGCAGTCGGCCTGCGGCAGGCCGAAGCGCAGCCGCAGGTCCACGATGGGCACGATGGCGCCGCGCAGGTTGATCACGCCGCGCACGGCCGGATCGGCCTGCGGGATGCGGGTGACCGGCTCGTAGCTGCGGATCTCCTGCACCTTGAGGATGTCGATGCCGTAGTGCTCGGTGTCGAGCCGGAAGGTGAGGATGCCGGTCTGCGCCATCTGGGCGGCGAGTTCGGCGGCGGGAATGGCGGATTCGGCAGCGCGCATGAAGAGCCTCAGGCAGGAAGGGGTTCGGTGGAACGAAAGGCGCCCGCGCTCTCCAGCGGCGACGGCAGGCGGCCGGACGAGGCCGCCTGACGGCCCAGTCCCGCCGCATCGAGGATCAGCGCGACGCGGCCGTCGCCCATGATGGTGGCGCCCGAGATGCCCGCCACCTTGCGGTAGTTGGCCTCCAGGCTCTTGATGACGACCTGGTGCTGGCCCAGCAGCGCGTCCACGAAGAGTGCGACGCGCTGACCCTCGGTCTCCAGCACGATGAAGATGCCGTCCGCGCCGGGCGGCGTGCCGCCGGGCAGGCCCAGCACCTCGTGCAGCGCCACCACGGGCAGGTAGCGCCCACGGATGCGCAGCACGCGGCCCGCGCCGGCCACGCTGCGCACGGCGTCGCCCTCGGCCCGCAGCGATTCGACGATGAAGGCCAGCGGCACGATGAAGACCTCGCCGCCGCAGGCCACCGACAGGCCGTCGAGGATGGCCAGCGTGAGCGGCAGCCGTACCGCGATGCGCGTGCCGCGGCCCTTCTCGCTGTGGATGTCCACCCGCCCGCCCAGGGCCTGGATGTTGCGGCGGACCACGTCCATGCCCACGCCGCGGCCCGAGACGTCGGTGACCGCCGCCGCGGTGGAGAAGCCGGCCTCGAAGATCAGCGCCCACACCTGCGCGTCGGTGGGCTGCTCGGGCATGGCCATGCCGCGCTCGCGCGCCTTGGCCAGGATGCGCTCGCGGTCCAGCCCGCGGCCGTCGTCGGCCACCTCGATCACGATGCTGCCGCCTTCGTGGCGGGCGCTCAGCGTGATCGCGCCCGCAGCCGGCTTGCCGGCCGCCACGCGCTCGGCGGGCAGCTCCAGGCCGTGGTCCAGGCTGTTGCGCACCAGGTGCGTGAGCGGGTCGACGATGCGCTCGATCAGGCCCTTGTCCAGCTCGGTGCCCTCGCCGTCCAGGCGGATCTCCACCTCCTTGCCCAGGCGCTGCGCCAGGTCGCGCGCCAGGCGGGGGAAGCGGCTGAACACGGCCGAGATCGGCATCATGCGGATGGCCATGGCGGCCTCCTGCAGGCCGCGGGTGTTGCGGTCCAGCAGGTCCAGGCCGCTGCGCAGCCGCTCGACCTGCTGCGGCGTGTCGCCCAGCGCATGCTGGGCCAGCATGGACTGGATGATCACCAGCTCGCCCACCAGGTTGATGATCTGGTCGACCTTGTCGACGCTCACGCGGATGGAGCTGGATTCGTGACCCGCATGCGCCGCGCCCGCCCCGGCCGAGGGCGCCGGCAGGCCGGCGGACGCGGCCACGGCGGGCGGCTCGGCCATGGCGGACGACGCTGGCGGCACGGCACAGACGTCGGCGACCGCACCAGCACCAGCACCAGCACCAGCACCAGCACCAGCACCCGGCACCGGCCGGGCCTCGGCCGAGGGCTCGGGCACGTCGTCGAAGAAGCCGAAGGCCACGCCCTCGCCGGCCAGGGACCCGGCGGCTTCAGTCGCTTCGTTCGCTTCGGCAGCGGCAACCACGGGCGCGGGCAGCGCGGCGGAAGGCGGCATCGCCAGCGGCGCCTCGGCCGGGAGGGCCGGCCAGGCCGCCGGCGCGGGCACCGCCACCGGACCGGCCAGCGCCGACAGTTGGGCCCGCGCCGCCTCCACCTGGGGCGCCGGCACCGCGGCCTGGCCTTCGAAGGCGGCGATCTGCGCCCGCATCACGTCGGTGCCCACCAGCAGCGCATCGACGATGTCGGCGCTGAGCGCCAGCCGCTGGTCGCGCAGCCGGTCCAGCAGCGACTCCGCCACATGCGCGAGCCCGGCGACCTCGTCGAGGCCGAAGGTGGCGGCCCCGCCCTTGATGGAATGCGCCGCCCGGAACAGCGCGTTCAGCATCTCGCCGTCCACCCGGTTGGGGCTGAGGGCGAGCAGCAGCGACTCCATCGCGTCCAGGTGCTCGCGGGCCTCCTCCACGAAGATGCCGACGAATTCGCCCAGGTCCAGTTTCATGGCCGCGCTCCTGCAGTGCCGCTCACGCCAGCACCTTGCCGATGACCGCGATCAAGGTCTGCGGATCGAAGGGCTTGACCATCCAGCCCGTCAGGCCCGCCGCGCGGCCGGCGGCCTTCATCTCGACGCTGGACTCGGTGGTCAGCATCAGGATCGGCGTGCGCGCATGCTGCGCCTGCCCACGCAGACGGCGGGTGAAGGTCAGGCCGTCCACATGCGGCATGTTCTGGTCGGTGACGATGGCGTCCACGTGCACGCCGCCGGCCAGCTTGTCCAGCGCCTCGGCACCGTCGGCGGCCTCGACCACGGCGTAGCCGCCCATGCGCAGCGTCATCGCCACCATCTGGCGGATCGAGGGGGAATCGTCCACGGTCATGACGGTCTTGTTCATGGCTTGCTTCTCCCCGCGCGTCAGAAGGATTCCCAGCCCGCTTCGGCCCCGGCACCGGCCAGCACGGGCGCGGGGGCCGACAGACGCCGCGGTGCCGGCCTGGCGCGCCCGGCCGGGCCGGTGGCGGCCACGGCGGCCGTCGCGCCGCGGGGCTTGCGCGCGGGCGGCGCCGCGGCCACCGTGGCATCGGCACCCAGGCGGAAGACCGCCACGCTGCGCACCAGGTGCTCGGCCTGCTCCTTGAGCACGGCGGCGGCGGCCGACAGTTCCTCCACCACCGCGGCGTTCTGCTGCGTGGCCTGGTCCATCTGCACCACCGCCTGGCCCACCTGGGCCACGCCCAGGCTCTGCTCGCGGCTGGCGGCGCTGATCTCGCCGGCCACCTGGGCCACGCCGCGGATCGCGCCCACCACCTGCTCCATGGTGCTGCCGGCCTGGTCGGCCAGGTCCGAGCCGTGGGCCACGGTCTCCACGCTGGCGGTGATGAGCGACTTGATCTCCTTGGCCGCCTCGGCGCTGCGCTGGGCCAGCGCCCGCACCTCGCTGGCCACCACCGCGAAGCCGCGGCCCTGCTCGCCGGCGCGTGCGGCCTCCACGGCCGCGTTGAGCGCCAGGATGTTGGTCTGGAAGGCGATGCCGTCGATCACGCCGATGATCTCGGAGATGCGGCCCGCGCTGTCGGCGATGCCGCGCATGGTCTGCACCACCTGCGCCACCACGGTGCCGCCCTCGGCCGCCACCTGCGAGGCGCGCGTGGCCAGCTCGCTGGCCTTCTGCGCATGCTCGGAGTTGTGGCGCACGGTGGTGTTGAGCTGCTCCATCGAGGCGGCCGTCTCCTCCAGCGCCGAGGCCTGCTGCTCGGTGCGGGCCGACAGGTCGCTGCTGCCCGCCGCGATCTCGCGGCTGGCCGAGGCCAGGCCGTCGGCATTGCGGCGCACTTCGCTGACCACCGAGGCCAGCTTGCCGCGCATGGCCTCCAGGCTGTGCAGCAGGCGGGCCGTCTCGTCGCGGCCCTCGGCATGGACGCGCGCGGTCAGGTCCCCCGCCGCCACCGATTCGGCCACGCCCGAGGCGCCGGCGATGGGCCGGGTGATCGAGCGCGTGACCAGCACCGAGCACAGCCCGCCCAGCAGCACCGCCGCCAGGCCGCCGACCAGGATCATCCATTCGCCGCTGCGCAGCGTGTCGATCGTGTGCTGGCGATGGCGGTTGCCGTCGGCCCGGATGTCCTCGCTCACGCGCTCCAGGGCCGCCAGGTAGGCATCGCCGTGCGCGACGAGCGCCTGCTCCTCCTCGGCCGTCATGGCACGGCCGGCCGAATGGGCGGCGAAGAGCTCCTCGCGCAGCCGGGTGTAGGCCGCGCGGTCGGCCACCACGCGCGCGATGTGCCGGCGGCCGTCGTCGTCGGTGGCCGAGTCGGCCACGCGGCGGGCCATCTCGCCGATGCGCTGCGACGTGGCCTGGGTCTCGCGCGAGAGGGCCTGCACATAGGCGCCGTCGCGGCTGTGCAGCAGGCCCAGGGACCGCACCATGTTCAGCCGGATGTCGGCCGCCCACTGCTGGGCCAGCACCTCGCGCTCGTGGACGACGTTGGCCTGGTAGTCCAGCGCCTCGCGCAGCGTCCGCAGCCGCGAGACGCCCAGGGCCGCCACCAGGCCGGTGACGATCAGCACGAGAAGGAAGGCCGCCGCGAGCCGGCTGCCGGTCTTGAAGTTGTTCAGGCGCATGAGGACGCTTTCGGGTCAGAAGAATTCATGGGTGCCCGCGCCGGGGGCGCCAGGCGTGGGGCAGGCGGTGCCGTGCGCATCGCCCCAGGCGGCCGCGGGCGGCCAGGCCGGCAATCGCCGGGCCGCGCCGGTCGAGGCGGTGTCGGCGGCGGCATGGCGCAGGGCACCGGCCAGCTGCGACTGCCGCCGCTGGGCGGCCTGCAGCAGCTGGCCCAGCGTGTCTTCGGCCTGCAGGGCCACCATCACCTGCCGCAGGGCCGTGCGGACCGCGACGTCCGAATCGGTCTGCGCGCCGGCCACCTGCACGAAGCCGGCGCGCAGGTCGCCCATGGCCTGCGCCAGCATGGCGCCGGCCAGCGCCAGCTCCTGGGCGCCCGCCTCGAGTTGCGCCGCCAGGCTGCGGCTGTCGACGGGCAGTGGCGCGTTCATGCGGCGCCCCACAGGCCCAGCAGCCCCTCGGCGTAGCCGTCCACCTCGACCTTGAACACGGCCCGGCGCAGGCGCGCGGTGGCGGGCGGCAGCAGGGCGGCGACGGCGGGCTCGCCGAAGGCGGTCTGCAGCAGGGTCAGGCGGCCGGCGTCGTCGCGCACGATCAGCCGTGCCCCCACGTTGAGCACCTCGGCGAAGTTCTCGCGCAGCGTGTCGTCCAGGACGCCGGCGCGCACCCGGTCGTCGGCGGCGTCGGCCGGCACCAGCGACAGCGCGGCCGCCAGGTGCGCGGCCAGCGGCAGGTCGGCCGCGAGCCAGGCCAGCGGCGCGCGGTCGCCGCCGTGGTAGCTGCCGGCGGCCGCGAAACGGCAGCGGGTGGCGGCCGGCTGCATCGACGCCTCCACGGCGCGCCGCAGCAGCAGGCCGAGCGAGCGCTCCACCTGGGCCGCCGTGGGCAGGGACAGCATCATGGCGGCCGCCGTCATTCGAGCAGGTCCACCAGCGCCACGCGGAAGTCCTCGGCGCTGAAGGGCTTGCCGATGAGGAAGGCCGCCCCGGCATCGAAGGCCTGCTGCTGCATCTCGGCGCTGACCTCGGTGGTGACGAAGCCGAAGGGCGTCGTCGACGCCTCGGCGCGCAGGGCATGGAGCAGCTCGATGCCGGTCATCGCGGGCATGTTCCAGTCCGAGATGATCAGTTCGGGCGACTCGGCATGGGCGGCCGCCAGCGCCTGCTGGCCGTCGGCGGCCTCGACGATGTGGTGGCCGCGGAAGCCGGCCTCGCGCAGCATGTGGGCGATGACCTGCCGCATGGCGCGGCTGTCGTCGGCGATCAGGATCTTCATGGCGACTCCTTGGATGAGGCCTCAGGCATGGGCCAGGCGGGAGGCCGGGGGCAGGTCGTCGGCGAAGGCGCCGGCGCCCTCCTCGCCGGCGTCGTCGAAGGCGCCGGCGTGGGCGGCGGGGGCCGTCAGGCCGCCCGCACCGGCGCCGCGGAACACGCTCACCGCCTGGCCCAGGTGCTGGGCCTTCTCCTCCAACGCGGCGGAGGCGGCGGCCACCTCCTCCACCAGCGCGGCGTTCTGCTGCGTCACCTGGTCGAGCTGGATCACCGTCTGGTTGATCTGCTGGATGCCGGCGGTCTGCTCGGCGCTGGCCGCGGCGATCTCGCCGATGAAGTCGGTGACGCGCTTGACGCTGTCGACCACCTCGCCCATGGTGCTGCCGGCCTCGCCCACCAGGCGCGTGCCGGCGTCCACCTTGGCCACGGCGTCGTCGATCAGCGCCTTGATCTCGCGCGCGGCCTGGGCCGAGCGCTGCGCCAGCTGGCGCACCTCGGCCGCCACCACCGCGAAGCCGCGGCCCTGTTCGCCGGCGCGGGCGGCCTCCACCGCGGCGTTGAGCGCCAGGATGTTGGTCTGGAAGGCGATGCCGTCGATCACGTCAATGATCTCCACCACCCGCTTGGACGAGCCGTGGATCGAGGCCATGGTCTGCACCACCTGCGCCACCACGCCGCCGCCCCGGGCCGCCACCTGCGAGGCAGAGACCGCCAGCTCGTTGGCCTGGCGCGCGTTCTCGGCGTTCTGGCCCACGGTGCTGGTGAGCTCCTCCATCGACGCGGCCGCCTCCTCCAGCGCGCTGGCCTGCTCCTCGGTGCGCGAGGACAGGTTCAGGTTGCCCTGCGCGATCTCGGTCGAGGCGGTGCTCACGCCTGCCACGCCGCTGCCCACGTCGGCGATGACGGCGACGAAGTTGGCGCTCATCTGGTTGAGGGCGCTGACCAGCGCCCGCGTCTCGTCGCCGCGGCGCAACACGAAGCGGCGCGGGTCGGCGCTGGCGATGGCGCGGGCGGTGCGCACTGCGGCATCCAGCGGGCCGAGCACGGTGCGCTCCAGCATCAGGCCCAGCACCGTCCAGGCCAGGGCCGAGGCGACGGACAGGCCGGCGAGCAGGCCGGTTGCCGATCCGGCCGCGCCGCTCCAGGCCAGCCACGCACCCACTGCGGCGCTGGCCGCCGCCAGCGTGCCCGTGGCCCAGGCCATGCGCCGGCGCAGCGGCAGGCGGCGCAGTGCGGCCATGGGATCGGCCCAGACCGGGCCGACCGGCTCGCCCTGGCGCACGCGCAGCCGGCTGCCGCCCTTGCGCAGGCGCTCGTAGAGCTGCTCGGCGGCGCGCACATCCTCGGGCGAGGGCCTGTTGCGCACCGACATGTAGCCCTCGATGCGGCCATCGGCGCAGATGGGGCTGGCGTTGGCCCGCACCCAGTAGAAGTCGCCGTTCTTGCAGCGGTTCTTGACGATGCCGGTCCACGGCAGGCCCTGCGCCAGCGTGGCCCACATGTCGGCGAAGACCTCCGGCGGCATGTCGGGGTGGCGAATGATGTTGTGCGCCCGGCCCAGCAGCTCCGATTCGGCGAAGCCGCTGATGTCCACGAAGGTGCCGTTCACGTAGGTGATGCGGCCCTTGAGGTCGGTGCGCGAGACCATGAAGCCGTTGGCCGGCAACTGGCGCTCCTGGGTGGTGATCGGCAGGTTGATCCGCATCGCTGTTCCTTGGCTGTCCGGCGCTGCCCGGGCAGATCCGGACAGGTCGTGGAAACAGATTGGAGCTAACAATACGTGACAAATCGTTTCTTCTCTGTGTCTTTTGTCGCCCGGGAAAGGCAGGCCGCCGTTTCTTGATTTGCGTCAATTCCATGTCCCAAATGAGCTCGCAGCATGGGGAGAGCGCCCATGGCAGCGACCGGCATGCGCCCGCGGAGCCCCTGCGCCGCGGTCGGATGTTCAGATTCAGGACAGAACGGCTTGTTACCTTTTGCCTGACCCTGTGTCACCTGCCGGTCACGCACAGCGGCACAACCACGAGACAAGCCGGACACCTTTCTCCATGCCTTCCAACCCTTATCCGACCTTTCACGTCCTCGTCGTCGGCGCCGACGGGGCCGCGCGCGCCGCCCTGTGCGCCCGGCTCGGGCGCACAGGCCACCGCGTGCGCCCCGTGGCCGGGGTGGGCGAGGCCGTCGCCTGGCTGGGCTCGGGCATTCCCACGGACGTGCTGCTGTGGCTGCCGGGCCCGGGCGAGTGGGAGCCCGAACGGGCCTGTGCCCGCCTGCGTGCCGGGGACCCGTGGCTGCCCATCGTGTCGCTGCTGGAGGCGCCGGACGAGGCGCGCGCCATCGAGGCCTTCGCGGCCGGCATGGACGACTGCCTGCATCTCGGGCTGAGCGACGCCCTGCTGGAGGCCCGGCTGGCACGCCAGGCCCAGCGCTCGGCCCTGCTGGCCGACTGGCGGCGCCAGCTGCAGCGCCAGCGCGGCATCCAGGACAACATCGCCGACGCCGTCGTCACCGTGGACGCGCAGGCGATGGTGGTGGACGCCAACCGCGCCGCGCTGCGCCACTTCGGCGAGGCCGGCGCGCGCAGCCTGGCCGGCCAGCCACTGGAGGCCGTCATCGGCGCGGCGCCCGGCCAGCTCGCCACCGGCGAGCGCCTGTGGCTGCGCACGGCCGACGGCAACGGCTTCTGGGCCCAGGCCAGCGCCAGCCGCTGGTGCGAGGGCGGCGCCGTGCGCACGACCTGGGTGCTGCGCGACCTGACCGAGGCGCTGCGCAACGAGCGCATGCGCGACGAATTCCTGGCCAGCGTCAGCCACGAGCTGCGCACGCCGCTGACCTCCATCCTCGGCGCCGTCGGCCTGCTGGCCTCGGGTGTGGCCGGCCGGCTGCCGCCGACCGCACAGCCCCTGGTGGCCGCCGCGCAGCGCAACGGCGAGCGCCTGGGCAAGCTGATCGACGACGTGCTGGACCTGGCCAAGCTCGAAGGCGACCGCATGACCCTGCATTGCCAGTCGCAGGCGCTGGCCCCGCTGGCCGGCGAGGCCGTGAGCGCCGCGCAGGCCTATGCGGCGCGTGCCGGCGTGCAGCTGCGGCTGCGCTGCCCGGCCACCACGCCGGTCACGGGCCGCGGCGCCAGCGTGGATGCCGACCGCCTGCTGCAGGTGCTGGCCAACCTGATCTCCAACGCCATCAAGCATTCGGCGCCCGGCCAGACGGTGCTCATCGAGCTCAGCGACACCGGCGACGGCCAGCGCATCGCCGTCACCGACCAGGGCCGCGGCGTGCCGGCGGCGTTCCGCTCCCGCCTGTTCGAGAAGTTCGCCCAGGCCGAGGGCGGCGACCAGCGCGGGCCCGGCGGCACCGGCCTGGGCCTGCACCTGGCGCGGCTGCTGGTACAGCGCATGGGTGGACGCATCGGCTACGCGCCCGGCGCCGGCGAGGTCGGCTCCACCTTCGACGTCTGGTTCCCGGCCGAACCGGCCCCGCAGCCGGCCCGCGCGAGGGCGGTGCCATGAGCGTTCACCCGGCTGTTCCGAAGAGTGCCTGCACCGCAGGCGAAGCCGACGGTGTTCGGATCGACGCACCCCTCGACGGCGACGACGCGCTGCGGCGCGTGATGTGCGTGGAGGACGACGACGACATCCGCTACATCCTCGACTTCAGCCTGCGCCAGATCGGCGGCTACGAGGTCTGCGCGGTGGGCAGCGGTGCCGAGGCGCTGCAGGCCGCCCCCCGCTTCCGGCCCGACCTGGTGCTGCTGGACGTCATGATGCCGCAGCTGTCCGGCCCCCAGACCCTGCAGCAGCTGCGGCAGCTGCCCGGCATGGAAGGCGTGCCGGTGGTCTTCCTCACGGCCAAGGCGATGCCCGAACAGCTGGAGGAGCTGCTGCGCCACGGTGCCACCGGTGTGATCGTCAAGCCCTTCGACCCCGTGCGCCTGCCGCAGGACATCCGCATGTACTGGGAGCACGGCCGTGGGCCCCGGGGCTGACCGCGGCGGGCCCGCCTACGCGGCGCTGCGCCGCCGCTTCCTCGACGGCCTGCCCCAGCGCCGGGCGGCCATCCTGGAGGCCGCCGATGCCCAGGGCCGCCAGCAGGCGCTGCACCGCCTGGCCGGTGCCGCCGGCAGCTACGGCTTCGCCGCGCTGGGCGAGCTGGCGCGCCATGCCGAAGGGCAGACCGACCCGGCCGGCATCCGCCAGGCCCTCGATGCACTGGAGGCCGCCCTCGACGGCCTGATCGCCCCCGCCCGCGACGGAGACACGCCACCATGGAAATCAGCAGCCACCCCGCCGGACACGACATCGTCGTGATCGCCCTGCGCGAGGCCAACCTCGACGCCAGCAACGTGCGCGAGTTCAAGGAGACCATGCAGGCCCTGGTCGGCCCCACGGCGACGCGGGTGGTGTTCGACCTGCAGGGCGTGAAGTTCATCGACAGCTCGGGCCTGGGCGCGCTGATCTCCTGCCTGCGGCAGCTCAATGCCCGGCGTGGCGACCTGCGGCTGTGCAACCTCACGCCCACGGTGCAGGCGCTGCTGGCACTGATGCGCATGAACCGCGTGTTCCAGATCTTCCCGGACCGGCAGGATGCCGTCGCCTCCTTCGACTGAGGCGGGCCAGGACGCAGGTCCGCACCCGCGCGCCGACGCCGGCCCCGACGCCGCACTGGAACGCGCCCTGCGCCGGCGCGAGCAGCAGTTGCGCTGGGTGGGCCTGCTGGTGGCCGTCGCGGTGCTGCTGACGCTGGCCACCCGGCTTGCGCTGGGCTGGAACAATCTGCGCGACGAAGCGCGGGAACATGCCCGGCTGCATGCCGCGGCGCTCGCCAGCCTGGTGGACGCCAGCCTGGACCGGGCGGAAGCGGCCACGCGGGCCCTGGCAGCGGCCATGCCGGCCGGCCCGTTGCCGGCCGCGCCCGGGGCGGCCGCGCTGCCTGCCACCGCCGGGGAAGGCCTGCGGCCACCATGGGACCACGAACTGCTGGCGGTGCTCGCGCTCGACGAGCGCGGCGCAGGCCTGACGCAGGGCGGGGCGACACTGCTGCCGCCGCCCGCCAGTCTGGGGCTACCGGCCACGGCCTCCGCCTGCGACCCGTGCGTCGGCCGGCGGTTGTCCGCGGCCGCACTGCCCCCCGCCCTCGCGCAACGTGCGCCGGGCGGGGTCGTGCCGGTGCTGCGCTCCCTGCCGGGCCAGCGAGGCTGGGCCGTGGCCCTCCTGCAGGCCGACAGCCTGGACCGGCTGACCGAGGCGCTCGCCCAGGAGCGTGGGGGTTGGGCCGTGCTGGTCGGCCGCAGCGGCGAGGTGCTGACGGCCAGCGCGCGCGCGCCCTGGCAGGCCGGCACGCAGGCCGGTGCCGTGGCCGCCGGCGACCTGGCCGCCGAGCAATGGCTGCCGCAGCGGCCCCTGAAGGTCCTGGTCGTCCAGCCCCGACAGCCGCTGCTGCAGTACCTGCTGCGCCAGATCCGCCCCGGCGTGGCCCTGACCCTGTTCACACTCGCCATCGTGCTGCTGGCGCTGCGCGCGCTGCGCCGCAGCATCGCCAGCCAGCGCACGGCGCGCGCCACCCTGGCGCGCCTGCATGCGCAGGGCGAGCAGCGCGCCCAGCGCTGGCGCCGCGCGCTGGCGGCGTCGGGCGACGCGCTGTGGGAATGGCGGCTGCCCGACGGCCGGGTCGACCTGAGCGAGCGCTGGGCCGCCATGCGCGGCGAGCCGCCGGCCGAATGCCGCTACGACAGCGCCGCCTGGTTGGCCCTGCTGCATCCCGAGGACCGGCACACACTGGCGGACCGGCTCGCCCGCCATCTGCGCCGGGAGCTCGCCAGCCTGCACTGCGAGGCCCGCGTGCGCTGCGCCGACGGCCGCTGGAAGTGGATGCTGCTGCGCGGCGTGGCCCTGCCCGTGACGCGCGGCGGCCAGGAGGCCATGCATGTGCTGGGCTTCGTCACCGACATCGCCGACCAGCGCGCCAACGAAGCGGCCCTGAGCACCGCCCAGGCCCGGCACCAGGCCGTGCTCGACAGCGCACTCGACGCCGTCGTCACCGCCGACGCCCGCGGCAAGGTGGTCGACTTCAACCCCGCGGCCGAACGCATGTTCGGCCTGCCGCGCGAGCAGGCGCTGCACCGCCCCATCCACCGCCTGCTGGCACCCGGCGAGGCCCGGCGCGCCATGCGCCAGCGGGCGATGCACGCCCTGCGCGGCGCCGGCGTGGGCATGCATGGGGGCGGCCGCATCGACGTGATGGCGCTGCGGGCCAACGGCGAGCACTTCCCGGTGGAGGCCACGGTGGTGGCGGTGCGCGCCGGCGCGCAGACGCTGTTCACCGCCACCATGCGCGACATCTCGGAGCAGCGCCGCGTGGAGCGCGCCCTGCGCGACAGCGAGGTGCGCGCCCGCGCCACCTTCGAGCAGGCGGCCGTGGGCATCTTCCTGCTGGACGAGCGGCAGCAGCAGCTGGTGCGCGTCAACCAGACGCTGTGCCGCCTGCTCGGCCGCGACGCCGCCGCGCTGCTGGGCCTGCCGCTGCAGCACCTGCTGCATCCGCTGGACGCACCCGCCGTGATGGAAGGCACCGAACGGCTGTTCGACGGTGCCGGTTCCAGCCTGCGGCTGGAGGCGCGGCTGGTGCGCGCCACGGGTCGGCCGCTGTGGGTGCGGCTGACCGCCTCGCTCGCGCGCGACGACCGGGGCCGCGTGCTCTACCTCATCGGCATCGTCGAGGACATCGAGGAGCAGCGCCAGCACCGCGAGGACCTGCGCGCCGCACGCCAGCGGGAGGTGATGATCAGCGCCCGCATCCAGGCCTCGCTGCTGGTGGCCGCGCCTGCCGTGGACCTGCCGGGCCTGTGGCTGAGCAGCTTCAACCATGCCTCGCAGGACATCGACGGCGACTTCTTCGAGGTGATGCGCCCGGGCCCGCGCTGCGTGGACCTGATCGCCGGCGACGTGATGGGCAAGGGCGTCAATGCCGCGCTGCTGGGCGCGGCCGTGAAGATGCAGTTCAGCCGCTCGCTCGTGGAACTGATGATGCAGCCCGCCGCCCGCGACGCCACGCCCGAGCCGGCCGACATCCTCAACGCCGTGCACGCGGCCATGACACCGCACCTGCAGGCGCTGGAGACCTTCGTCACCCTGGCCTACGTGCGCATCGACCTGGCGCGCGGCCTGCTCACCTGGTGCGGCTGCGGCCATGAGGAGGTGATGCACATCGGCCCGGGCGGCGCCGTGGCGCTGCTGCGCAACCAGCATCCGCCACTGGGCGTGCTGGCCGACACCCGCTTCACGCAGGAAAGCCGGCCCGTGGGCCCGGGCGACGCCCTGCTGCTGCATTCCGACGGTCTGTGCGACGCCCGCCTGGCTGACGGCGAGCGCGTGGGCGTGCAGCAGGTGCATGCCGCCTTCCGCCGGCTGGCCCAGCACCATGCCACGCCGGCCGCCATGCTGCACCGCATGCGCCAGCAGTTGCTGGCCGGCACCATGCTGACCGACGACGTGACGCTGGCCACGGTGCGGGTGTTCGACCCGCAGCAGCCCGTTCAGCGCCTCGAACTGCCCGCCGAGCCGGGGGCCATCGGCGCCCTGCGGGCCCTGGTGGACCGCGGCCTGGCCGAGGCCGGCCAGACCTCGCCGGCCAGTGGCCTGTTCACCGTGGCGGTGGTGGAGGCCTTCACCAACATCGTGCGCCACACGCGCGGGCGGCTGCCGCAGGCGCCGGTGGAGGCGCTGCTGCGGCGGCCGCCCGACGCGCTGGAGGTGTCGCTGATCCACATCGGCGAGCCCTACGTGCCGCCCGAGGACGAGCTGCCGACCAACTTCGACGAGTACCCCGAAGGCGGCTTCGGCCTGACCATCATCCGCAAGGCCTGCGACCAGGTCGACTACCTGCACCACGACGGCGTGAGCACCGTGCGGCTCACCCGCTGGCTGGACGAGGCCGCTCCTGGCGGGAGTTTGCAGTCCCGTCACGATCTGGCCGCCCCCTCGGCCGTCCAATCCCAGGACCGCCCCCAACCCCACTCCCAGCCCGCATGAACATCGCCCTCCTGGAAGACGACCCCGATCAGCGGGACCTGGCCACCCTGTGGCTCAGCCACGGCGGCCATCAGGTGACCAGCTTCGGCAGCACCGGCGAGCTGATCCGCGAGCTGGGCTCGCGCCGCTACGACCTGCTGGTGCTGGACTGGACGCTGCCCGACGGCACCGGCGGCGACGTGCTGACCTGGCTGCGCAACCGCCCGGGCGTGCAGCCGCCGGCCATCGTGCTGACCTCGCGCGACGAGGAGGCGCACGTGGTCGAAGGCCTGAACAGCGGCGCCGACGACTACCTCGTCAAGCCCGCGCGCCCGGCGGAACTGCTGGCCCGCATCAGCGCCCTGAGCCGCCGCGCCCGCACGCGCGGCCCCCAGGTGCTGGAGCTGAACGGCTACCGCGTGGACCTGGTGCAGCACCGCATCGCCGTCGACGGCACGGCGGTCGACCTGACGCAGAAGGAATTCGACCTGGCCGTCTACCTCTTCCAGAACCCGGGCGTGCTGCTGTCGCGCGAACACCTGCTCAACCGCGTCTGGGGCAGGACGGCGGACGTGACCACCCGCACGGTGGACACCCACATCAGCCGCCTGCGCCGCAAGCTGCGGCTGGACGGCCAGGGCCCGCTGCGCCTCACGCCGGTGTACGGCCAGGGCTACCGGCTGGACGCGGTCGAGCCGGCCGGCGCCGAGGTGGACACCGGCGCGGACCCGCAAGCCGGAACGGCCCTGCACACGCCCGCATGCGTCGCCGAACCGGCGGCCGGGCAGCCGGCCGCCTGTGCAGACGCCGGCCCGGCCCCCGGCGCCGACGAAGCCGCCGGGCGGGACACCACCGCCGCGGCGGGCATCGACTGCTGCCCGGGCGTGCTCGCCCAGGGTGGCCCCGCCGAGCCCCGCGAAGTGCTGGACCACCTGGCGCGCGCCGCGCGCTTCCGCGATGGCGAGACGGCCTCGCACATGGTGCGGGTGGGCTTCCTGGCCTGGGCCCTGGCCCTGGCGGCCGGCTGCAGCCCCGAAGCCGCACTGCTGCTGCGGCAGGCCGCGCCCATGCACGACGTCGGCAAGATCGGCGTGGCCGATGCGCTGCTCAAGCACCCGGGGCGCTTCTCGTCGGACCAGCACCGGCAGATGGAGGCCCACACCGTCATGGGCGCCGAGATCCTCGGCGGCTCCGACCTGCCGCTGCTGCGCCTGGCCGCCGAGATCGCCCTGACCCACCACGAGCGCTGGGACGGCGGCGGCTACCCGCGCGGCCTGCGGGGCGACGCCATTCCGCTGCCGGGGCGCATCACGGCCCTGGTCGACTTCTTCGATGCGATGGTGAGCGAGCGCCGCTACCGCGCGCGCATGAAGCCCGAGGAGGTGCTGCGCCTGCTGCATGCGCAGAGCGGCGCGGCCTTCGACCCCACGCTGGTGTCGATCTTCATCCGCCACGGCGAGCACATGGCACGGGTGTGCGAGCAGGTGATGGAGCGCGGCCTGGGCTTCGGCGCGCTGAGCGACCCGCATTCGCTGGACTTCGCGGCGCTGCCAGTCGGCGCTTGAGGCGCCGGGCGGCCGCGCTCCCGAGCGACCGGCCCGCCTCGGCCCGTCGCACTGCACGGGCGCAGCGCGCGCCATGGCGGATGGCAGGCGCAATCCGTGTGGGCCAACAGCGCAAAAGAGGTATCGGCTGACAACGACGGCTGTCACCTTTTCCTACACTTTTGGACGCTCCCGCATCCCCATCCCTACAAGGGAGCATTCAACGAGGGCCTCCCCATGAACCCGGAAACCGCGGCCCTTGTCCGTGCTCTGAACGACGATGCCACCGCCGTGGTCGAGGAATGGATGCGCGAGCTCCAGGCCACCACGCAGGGCGGCCTGCATGCCAGCGCCAAGGCCGAGGCCACGGCCGTCGCCGATGGCCTGCGCAGCGCCCTCGAAGCCGGGGGCGATGCGCAGTCGCTCCAGGGCCCAGCCTGGCAGGCGCTGCGGCGCACGCTGGAGCAACTGTCGGCCAGCCGCGCCGCCAAGGGCGATTCGGCCGGCGCCACCAGCGTCTTCGTTCTGGGGCTCAAGAAGCCCCTCTTCGGCCGCCTGCAGCAGGCCTTCGCGCAGGACCCGGCCGCCATGGGCAGCGCCCTGTGGACGCTCTCCGCCCTGGTCGACCGCCTGGCGCAGCACACGGCCGACACCTTCCAGCAGTCGCGAGAGGACGTCATCCGCCGCCAGCAGGAGGACCTGCTCGAACTCTCCACCCCGGTGGTCAAGCTCTGGGACGGCGTGCTGGCCGTGCCGATGATCGGCACGCTGGACAGCAACCGCACCCAGGTCGTCATGGAGACGCTGCTGCAGACGGTGGTGGACACCGGCTCGGCCCTGGCCATCATCGACATCACGGGCGTGCCCACGGTGGACACGCTGGTGGCCCGCCACCTGCTCAAGACCGTCACGGCCATCCGCCTGATGGGCGCCGACTGCATCATCAGCGGCATCCGCCCGCAGATCGCGCAGACCATCGTGCACCTGGGCATCGACCTGCAGGGCATCGTCACCAAGGCCACGCTGGCCGACGCGCTGGCGCAGGCCCTCAAGACCAACGGCTGGCGCATCAGCCGCGAGGCCTGAACCCCATGGACCGCATCCCGATCCTGCGCATGGGCCAGACCCTGCTGGTCACCATCCAGATCGACCTGCAGGACCAGACCGCCATGGCGCTGCAGGAAGACCTGGCCAACCGCATCGCGGCCACCGGCGCCTCCGGCGTGCTGATCGACATCTCGGCGCTGGAGGTGGTCGATTCCTTCATCGGCCGCATGCTCAGCACCATCTCGGGCACGGCCGCCATCCTCTCGGCCACCGCGGTGGTGGTGGGCATGCAACCGGCCGTGGCCATCACCCTCGTCGAGCTGGGCCTGTCGCTCGACGGCGTGCGCACCGCGCTGGACGTCGAGCGCGGCATGGCGCTGCTCGATCGCCTGCGCGCCCAGCCGGGAGCCCGCCTTGGCGCCTGAACCCACCGGCACCCTGCCGCTGGCCAGCGAGCAGCACATCGTCGCCAGCCGGCAGACGGTGCGCGCCCTGTGCCAGGAGCTGCGCTTCTCGCTGGTGGAGCAGACCAAGATGGTCACCGCCGCCAGCGAGCTGTCGCGCAACACGCTGATCCATGGCGGCGGCGGCCGCATGCACTGGGCCGTGCTGCAGGAAGGCGCGCGCCGCGGCCTGCAACTGCGCTTCGAGGACGAAGGCCCCGGCATCGCCAACATCGACCTCGCCATGTCCGACGGCTACACCTCCGGCGGCGGCATGGGCCTGGGCCTGCCGGGCAGCAAGCGGCTGGTGAACGACTTCGACATCCGCTCCACGCCCGGCCAGGGCACTTGCGTGAGCATCGTGAAGTGGAAGTGATCCGCGGCTGGACGCACCGCGCGTTCCCCATCGAGGACCTGAGCTTCGTCGGCGAAGCCCGGCGCCATGTGGCGCGCCTGGCCGCCGAGCGCGCCTGGCCCGAGCACGACGCCGCCCGCGCCGCGTTGGTGGCCACCGAGCTGGGCACCAACCTCGCCAAGCATGCGCAGGCCGGCCAGCTGCTGGTGGCCGCGCGCGATGCGCTGGGGGACATCGAGCTGATCGCGGTCGACCGCGGTCCGGGCATGCCCGACCTGGCGCGCTCGATGCGCGACGGCTTCTCCACCACCGCCACGGCCGGCACCGGGCTGGGCGCCATCGCGCGGCAGAGCGAGGGGTTCGACCTCCATTCGCTGCCCGGCATGGGCACCGTCTGCCTGGCCCGCGTGCGGCCGAGCACGGGCACGGCCGTGGCCGCCCCGGCCCGGGCGGACGCCTTCGACTGGGGCGCCGTGTGCGTGCCGGTGCGCGGCGAGACCGCCTGCGGCGATGCCTGGATGCTGGCCTTCGACGGCCGCCGCGCCGCGGCCCTGCTGGCCGACGGGCTGGGCCACGGGCCCGAGGCGCAGGTCGCCGCCCAGGCGGCGCTGGACGGTTTTGCCAGCCGCCCCTTCGACGACGGCGCGGCGACGATGCAGTCCGTGCACGAGCGCCTGCGCACCACCCGGGGCGCGGCCGTGTTCGGCCTGTGGATGGAGGGCGAGGCACTGCGCTACACCGGGGCCGGCAATGTGGCGGGCCGGTTGGTCTCGGGCACCGCCGACAAGGCCCTGGCGACGGCCCACGGCACGCTGGGGCTGCAGGTGCGCCGCTTCGACATGACCCCCGCGACGCGGCCGCCGCATGCGCTGGCCCTGCTGCACAGCGACGGCGTGCAGACCCGCTGGCCCGGCGCCGCGCTGGCGCCGCTGCTCGCGCGCGAGCCCACGCTGCTGGCGGCGCGCATCTTTGCCGACCATGCCCGCGGCCGCGACGATGTCTGCGTCGTCGCGCTGCGCCCCAAGGAGGGCCCATGACCGAATCTCCGCAAACCGACGCGCGGGTGCTGCAGCTGCAGCAGCGCCTGCAGGCCGCCGAAGCCGAGGCTGCCCTGCTGCGGGAGGAGCTGGAAGAGACCAACCGCGGCGTGGTCGCCCTCTATGCCGAGCTGGACGAACAGGCCATCGCCCTCAAGCGCGCCACCGAACTCAAGAGCCGCTTCCTGTCGCACATGAGCCACGAGTTCCGCACGCCGGTCAATGCCATCCGCAGCATCGCGCGGTTGCTGAGCGACGAGGTGGACGGCCCGCTCTCCGACGAGCAGCGCCGGCAGGTGCAGTTCATCCAGACCTCGGCGCGCGAGTTCGCCGAGATGGTGGACGACCTGCTCGACCTGGCCAAGATCGAGGCCGGCCGCGTGGAGATCTCGCCGGCCTGGTTCGAGATGGTCGACCTGTTCTCGGCGCTGCGCGGCATGTTCCGGCCCATGCTGGAGAACCAGCAGGTCAGCCTCGCCTTCGAGGAGCCGAGCGACCTGCCGCGGCTGTACACCGACGACCGCAAGCTCTCGCAGATCCTGCGCAACTACGTCTCCAACGCCCTCAAGTTCACGCCGCAGGGCGAGGTGCGCGTGGCGGCCTGCCGCCTCGGCGAGGACCGGGTGCGCTTCTCGGTGAGCGACACCGGCATCGGCATCGCCCCGGAGCACCAGGCCTCGGTCTTCGACGACTTCTCGCAGGTGGATTCGCCGATGCAGAAGCGCCTGCGCGGCACCGGCCTGGGCCTGGCGCTGTGCCGCCAGCTGGCCGGCCTGCTGGGCGGCGAAGTGGGCGTGGAGAGCGAACTGGGCCGCGGCTCCACCTTCTGGCTCACCCTGCCGATGCAGCTGCCGGATGCGCCGGCGCCCGCGCCCGCGCGCACGGGCGCGCCTGCCGATCAGCCGGAGGTCGCGTGGAAACCACCCGTGTGATCCACACCACCATCGACCGGGGTGCCCACCGCATCCTGGTGGTGGACGACCATCCGACCACGCGCTACTCGACCGCTCGCACGCTGCGCGCGGCCGGCTTCGCCACCGAGGAGGCGGCCTCCGGCGGCCAGGCACTGGCGCTGGCCGCCCAGGGCATGTCGGCGCTGGTGCTGGACGTGCACCTGCCCGACGTGGACGGCTTCGAGGTCTGCCGGCTTTTGCGCGAGGACCCGCGCACCGCCAGCCTGCCGGTGATCCACCTGTCGGCCACCTTCGTCCAGGACCGCGACAAGGTGGCCGGCCTCAACGCCGGCGCCGACGCCTACCTGGTGCACCCGGCCGAGCCCGCGGTGCTGGTGGCCACGCTGCAGGCGCTGATCCGCGCGCGCAGCGCCGAGGACCGGCTGCGCCAGAGCGAGAGCCGCTTCCGCGCCATCTACAACCAGGTGCCCGACGGCATGGCCCTGCTCGATGCCGCCGGCCGGCTGGACGACGTGAATCCCGCCCTGGCCTCGCAGTTGGGCCGCGCGCCCGAGGCGCTGATCGGCCTGGAGCTCGCCGCCCTGGCGGTGCCCGGCGCGGCGGCCCAGGTGCAGGCCTTCGTGGCCCAGGCCGCGGCCGCCCAGGGGGGCAGCCCCGGCAGTGTGCGGCGCGCCGAGTTCCCGCTGCTGCATGCCGACGGCCACGAGGTGCCGCTGGCCTGGAGCCTGTCGCCGCACGGCGCCACCGGGCTGCTGGTGGCGGTGGCGGTGGACATCTCAGACCGCCTGGCGCTGGAGCGCGCGCGCCAGGAGGTGCTGGAGCGCGAACAGGCCGCCCGCGCCATGGCCGAGCGCCACAGCCGCACCAAGGACGACTTCGTGGCCGTGCTCTCGCACGAGCTGCGCACGCCACTCAATGCCATCAGCGGCTGGGTGCACATCCTGCAGAAGCATGGCGGCCGGCCCGACCTGATGGCCAAGGCGCTGGACGCCATCGCCCGCAGCGTCAAGGCGCAGAGCCGCATCATCTCGGACATCCTCGACGTCTCCCGCGTCAATGCCGGCAAGCTGCGGCTGCACCGCGAGTGGACCGATCCGGTGGAACTCACCCATGCGGCCATCGACGCGCTGAAGGACGACATTGCCGCCCGCTCGCTGCGCGTGCTGCCGCAGGCCGACGACGATGCACGGCAGAGCGCCTGGCTGGACCCGACGCGCTTCCAGCAGATCGTGTGGAACCTGCTGAACAACGCGATCAAGTTCTCGGTCAACGGCGGGCGCATCGACGTGACGCTGCGGCGCGAAGGCCGGCAGCTGACGCTGGAGGTGCAGGACCAGGGCAAGGGCATCGCGCCCGACTTCCTGCCGCACCTGTTCGACCGCTTCGCCCAGAGCGACGGGCCCGACAACCGCCTCCATGGCGGCCTGGGCCTGGGCCTGTCGATCGTCAAGCGCCTGGCCGAGCTGCACGGCGGCGCCGTGCAGGCCTTCAGCGAGGGCGAAGGCCGCGGTGCCCGGCTGGTGGTGCGGCTGGATGTGGCGCCGGAGGACATGCCCGCGCAGCCCGTCAGCACCGAGCCCTCGGCCGAGAGCGGCCCGGCGACCCACCGCGACCAGCCCCTCGCCGGCCAGGACGTCCTGGCCGTGGAGGACAGCCCCGACGCCGCCGAAATGCTGCAGGTGGTGCTGCACGAGGCTGGCGCGCAGGTGCGCGTGGTGCACGACCACGACAGCGCCCTGGCCGCCATGCGCGAGCGCTGGCCCAGCCTGCTGGTCAGCGACATCGGCTTGCCCGGGCGCGACGGCTACGAACTGGTGCGGGCCCTGCGCCGACTGGAGGCCAAGGCCGGCCATCCACGTGTGCGCTGCGTCGCGCTCACCGCCTTCTCCCGTCCGCAGGACCGCGACCGTGCGCTGGAGGCCGGCTTCGACGCGCATGTCTCCAAGCCGCTGGACACGCATGCGCTGCTGGCGGCGTTGCGCGAGGGTGGTTGAGCGGCCCGCGGGCCGCCCCGCGCTCGACACGCGCGAGTCTGTCTTAGACTGCGCAGAATTCTGCACTCTCAAGGAGCCGGCCATGGGCTTTTCAGCCAGCGACGTCGTGCCTTTTACCCAGGCACGCGCCAACCTCTCGGAGTTGGCCGACCAGGCCAAGGCCGGTGCCGAAAAGATCATCACCAAGAACGGGGAAAGCTACGTCGCGCTCATCGACGCCGACCGGCTGGACTACTACCACCGCCTGGAGCGGGAGCGCATCCACCTGCTGCTGATCGACGATGCCCGACGCGGCATCGCCGACATCGAGGCCGGCCGCACCTACGGGGCCGATGCGGCCCTTGCCCAGCTTCAACAGCGCCGCGCGGCCTTCCCCACTGGCAAAGCCGCCAGGAAGCGTGGCTGAGGCTCTGCATCGGGTCGAACTGACCGCAAGCTTCCTGGAGCGGCTGGACGCCATCGAGGCCTTTCTGGCAGAAGCCGACGCGGCATTCGCCTTCGATGATCTGCTGGCCGGCCTGCGTGCCACGGTCATCCCCAATCTGGCCCGGTTCCCCCGCATCGGCCGGCGCTACCTGGACAACCCGCCGCAGTCGGCCGAAGCACTGGCCCAGCTCGCAGCACTGCCGGCCGGCGCAGCCAGTGCTCTGCGCGAGTACCTGCATGGCGACTACCTGATGCTCTACACCGTCATGGACGCCAGTGCGACGGTCTATCTGCTGTCCATCCGGCACCACCGCCAGCTTTCATTCGACTTCGCCCGCCTGTGGCCGGGCGCCCACCCGCAGGAGCGGCGCTGAGCTTTCATGTCCTACCTCTATCAAGTCCCGCCACAACGCACAAGCGAGCGAAATCATGGCTGAAATCACCCGCCGCCGCACCGGCGAATTTCTGCGCGAGCTCTTCAGCATCCTGATGTCAGCGCCAGAAGGCATGCGAGGCAGTGAAGCATTGCAGGTGCTGGCCAGCAGCGTCACCTTGTCACCCTACGAGGCCGACAGCTATGAATCCGGCGGGCGCCGCTTCGAGAAGATCGTCCGCTTCGCCACGGTCGATTGCGTCAAGGCGGGCTGGTTGGTGAAGGACAAGGGCATCTGGACCATCACCGAGGCAGGCCAGGCGGCCCATGCGGAGCTGCAAGACCCCGAGGCCTTCTACAAGCGTGCCTGCAAGCTGTACGCGGAATGGAAGGCCGCACAGCCTGACTCCGAGGGCAGCGCTGCGGAGGTGGCCGCCGCCGCGAATGCGGTGAACGACGTGGACAACAACGCCAAGGCGGCGAGTGTCACCTTCGACGAGGCCGAAGAGCAGGCCTGGGCAGAGGTGTCGCAGTACCTGCGCGCGATGAATCCTTACGACTTCCAGGAACTGGTGGCCGACCTGTTGCGCGCCATGTCGTACCACGTCAGCTGGGTGTCGCCGCCCGGCAAGGATGGTGGCGTGGACATCCTGACCTGGCCCGATGCGCTGGGCACGCGCCCGCCGCGCATCAAGGTTCAGGTGAAGCGACAGCAAAACACCGTCGGCGTCGAAGGCCTGCGGTCTTTCATGGCCGTGCTGGGCGATGACGACGTAGGCCTGTTCGTCTGCACCGGCGGTTTCACCAAGGATGCCGAGGCCGAAGCCCGCACGCAGGAAAATCGACGCATCACCTTGATCAGTCTTGAGAAGCTGTTCGACCTTTGGGACGAGCACTACGACAAGCTGACCGACAGGGCCCGGCGCCGGCTGCCGCTGCGCTCGATCCGCTTTCTGGCGCCGGGCGGTTGAGCGGACAAGGGGACATGCATGAGGGAACCGCCCTTTTCGTTGCCGGCGGGTCCTGCTTTACGAGACTGAGGAGGTTGTACCCGGGCGGGATGCCGGCTCGGCAGTAAATTCAGAAGGACCGACAGAATACGCGGGCCCCGGTTGCCGGCGAGTAGTTGCTGCAGCCTGAGGGTGGGGCTGATGTAGAAAGAAGATGAGCAGTGCCGGGAATTTTTGGCATTCCACGTTCCGTATGCCAAGGGAATATGGATAAGGTCGAGGCATCGCCCGAACCTTTAAAAATCCCTCAAAAAGTCAATGCTCGGAAACATTATCTCAAGCCTTCAGCGGTATTCTGACGAACTCCACCGGGATAGGCACCCATATTTGAAACCTGAAGTTCAGCTATTCGGCTTGAAATGGACCGTCAAAGAGGCCGGCTTCGGTTGCCGCCCCAGCCCGACCCAGACGTCCATTGAAATGCTTAAAAACCCGCCGCCGATTTTTGGCGGTGCGCCGCCCCCGCCACCCCCTTCAGCTCCGCCGTCATCAAACCCCGGAATCAATGGAAACGGTGCGGCGAAGGGCACTACACATGCCGGTGCAGCAGGAATTCAAAGGCCTTCGGTAGCGCAGAATTCGAACGGCAACATTATCGATAAGAAGGAAAACTGTCCCGTTGTGCCACCGTTCGATATGCTGGATTTGCCGACCGGCATGCGGGCAATGGGTTTCACAAAGGCGGCCTACCGCGCCGACCGTTGGTTCCGTGGTCAAGCTCATGTGATTAAGGATGGTTCGGCGGATATCGAGTCTCTTCAATTCTTGGACACCGACACTTTCAAACTGGATTGGATATTGAGTTTCGGGCTGGTGAAGAGAAAATTCGATGCACTCAAGGATGCCGACACAAATGCACCCGAAAACATATACAACAATAAATCTAGGGAGGCGCTTAAAAAGGTCCTTAAGAGATTCGTCGACAAGCACAATAATTCCTGCCCCAGCCCCTTGTCCACTTGGAGTTATTCAGAACAGGACATTCAAAAGCTGCACCGTGATTTTCAATTCCAGAGAATTAAGGTGACAATGGTGGATGTACTGGGAGGGATATTGGAAATATCCCAAGGAAAGATAAAGAATTCCCAGATCATGAACGATCTGGCTGCGTCGCTGGCGAACTTCTACTTTTATGCAGCGGTCGCTCACGCCACTGTTCGCACCCGTCGGTATATGCGATACGGCAGTGAAGGTCAGACGAAATGCACACAGACCACCGTGGAGGTGTCACATATCTACGTGTATGCAAAGGACGTTTACTCATTCAACGACGAGACGCAAACCTCCCAGTATTTGGGACATTGGAATCGTTATGGCGTAATAATTTCTGCGGAATCATACGCCGCAAGCCTGCTGGAAAAAGAACACGGCAGCAGATCAGAAATTTATCTTCCGCCCGTGCCCAGGAATCTGGACAGGCCACTGGACACCGGTAATAGTTTATTGGCGAAGCAAGTATATTACCCAGTTAGAAACAGGGACTTTGAGACTTGGCGCCACTTGAAGAACCGTGGCGGCGACTTCGCTATTTTTTCGGACACAAGAAAGATAAAACTCGCGAAGCCTATAACCATAGATCTCGATGAAATATGCGAGATGTATCGGCGCTAACCTCGGGCCATTTTATGCGCCGGATATACAGACTCTTAATCGTTGGCCTTCGATGCCTTCTTTTGTTCGCAACAGCGGTCCTACTCGCTGCTGCCTATAAGTTGCTTTATGTGCACATCAACTCGAAAAATGGGCTTGACGGGCTGCTTGAACCTTACGTTCGGCCTTTAGGATGGATTGCAGCGGCCGCCGCATTTTCCTTGATATTCATCCAGGTTAGTCGGCTGACGTGGTTGAAGACGATCCATCATCGGATGGGAGCTTCTTTACTCATCATTATGGTAGGAATTTTTTGCGGTTCCATCGTGTTTCCACAGCACTACGGAGCATGCGATGAATTCACCAAAGAATTGGGCGGCGGTGTGCGCACGTTCAAGGGTGAGCCAGTCAAGATAGAGCTTTGCAGCACCCGCAACCATATCAACTACAACCTCATGGATGCCGGTCGGGTCCGGCTGCGCATTCTGTTCATGAATGACCGCCTTTGGGCAGAACGAACGTTTATGCCCGTTTTGACCAGCCAGGGACCGCTGACCATCAAGTACGGAGAGGATTATTTGACCTACTACGACGAGGCCAGCGATGAATCGGAAGTCAGGATGAAAATGCCGCCGTCTTATTGGGAGTGGCTTAAGGCGAAATTCCCCAAACTCCTGCCATAGCAATTGCAAAGAAGTCGCCCCTAAAAAAACCCCCGCCCCTGCAGTCACACTGGATTCCCGGCATACATCCATCCAGACAGGCTGCACTTCGCCATTCCTGGCAAGAAGTCGGCTGAGCGGATCGCGCAGCGTGCTGCAGCCACGCGGGCGCGGCGCCGTGCCCCCCTCACTCCACCCGCAGCCGCGCCGTCCTCGCCAGCGCCTGCCAGCTGTCCATGTCGCGCCAGACGGTGGCGCTGAATTCCTCGGCCGACTTCAGCGGGGGGCGCGGCATGTTCTGCACCGCGAACTTCTGCACCACCTCCGGCGTCGCCAGGATGCGGTTGATCTCGCGGTTGAGCCGCTGCACCACCGCTGGCGGCGTGCCGGCCGGCACGAAGACGCCATACCAGCCATCGACGTCGAAGCGGTAGCCCTGCTCGGTGAGCGTGGGCACCTCGGGCAGTGCAGGACCACGCGCGGAGCCGGTGCAGCCCAGGGCCACCAGCTTGCCGGCGCGGATGTGGGGCACCGGCGAGGCGATATCCACGAAGCCCACGCCGATGGTGTTGGCCAGCAGATCGGCCACCAGCGGCGAGACGCCCTTGTACGGCACATGCGGCATGACCAGCCCGTATTCGGCCTTGATGCCTTCCATCACCAGGTGGCCGGTGGAGCCACTGCCCCAGGAGCCGTAGGCGATGCGGTCCGGCTGCGCCCGCGCGGCGCGCACCAGGTCGGCCAGCGAGCGCAGCCCGGTGGCGGGATGGGCCACCAGCAGCACGCCGGCCGATCCCACCTGCGCCACCGGTTGCAGGTCCTTGCGGGCGTCGTAGGGCATGCGCGGCTGGATCACCGGGTTGATGGCGATGGCCGACGAGGGCGACAGCAGCAGCGTGTAGCCGTCGGCCGCAGCCCGCGCCACCGCCTCGTTGCCGATCAGCCCATTGGCGCCGGCCCGGTTGTCGACCACCACCGGCTGGCCCAGGGCTTCCTGCAGGCTCACGGCCAGCAAGCGCGCAAAGATGTCGGAGCCGGCACCGGGCGGGCCGGGCACCACCAGCTTGAGCGGCCGTTGCGGCCAGACGCCGGACTGGGCGTGGGCCAGCGCGGGATGCAGGCTCAGCAGCGCGGCGGCGGTGAGCAGGTGCCGGCGATTGCAGATCGGCTCGTTCATGGTCATGTCTCCGGGTTTGGGATCGTTGTCGTCGCTGCGGCGGCCCGCAGCCATTGGCCGGTGAGAAAGCGCGAGCGCGGACCGGCGACGAAGGCCAGCAATGCCTGCGTGGCGGCATCCACGCCGGGCCCGTCGATGGCCAGGGCATTGATGCGCCGGCCCTGGCTGCCCCAT
This sequence comes from Pseudacidovorax sp. DMC4, assembly GCF_056314265.1. Lineage (NCBI taxonomy): Bacteria > Pseudomonadati > Pseudomonadota > Betaproteobacteria > Burkholderiales > Comamonadaceae > Pseudacidovorax > Pseudacidovorax sp. DMC4. The sequence goes on from NZ_JBQUYR010000011.1 coordinate 127,706, forward strand.
TCGGCGGCCAGCGTGTGCAGCAGCATGCGGGCGGCGGCCGGGTCGCCGGCCTGCGCCCAGGGCAGCGCGGGCTGCGCGGCAGGCACCAGCAATGTCAGGCTGGCCTGCATCGGATGCGCCAGACGGAAGCGCCGCGCGGCGGCCTGCAAGGTGGCCAGCCACTGGCCCGGCGGCGCCGTCATCAGGCTCGCATCGAGCACCGCGGGATAGCCCCCTGTGCCTGTGGACGCGCCGGCCTCCTGCGGCGTGCAGACCCTATCCAGCGGCGGCAGTGGCGCCTCCGCCGGTGGCAGCGGCTGGCTGCCACCGCACACCGACGATCCGCCGTCCAGCACCAGCAACTCGCCGGACAGCGGCCGGGCGCCCTCGCCCGCCAGAAAGCACAGCGCCTCAGCCATGTCCTCCGGCTCGGCCATATGGCCCAGCGGGATCTTGGCCGTGGCCTGCGCGGGCACCAGACGGCCGCTGTCGATCAGCTGCTGCACCAGCTCGGTCCGCACGAAGCCCGGCGCCAGCGCGGTGACCGTCCAGTCCGGGCGCGCCTGTGCCAGGGCGCGAGTCTGGGCGATCAGAGCAGCCTTGCTGGGGCTGTAGAGGCCGCGCCAGGGAATGGCGCGCAGGCCCGCGCCAGAGGCCACGTTGACGATGCGCGCGCCGGGCCGCAGCCGTGAGGTGCAGGCCTGCACCAGCCGCGCGGGCGCTTCGAGGTTGAGGGCCAGCAGCCGTTGGCTTTCGGCGTCGAGCGCATCGCGTCCGCCGGCCGACATGCCGGCGTTGTTGATCAGTGCATCGAGCGGCGGCAGGTCGGCTCCTGCCAGCGCAGCGATCTGCGCTGCGTCGCACAGGTCGATGGCGCGGACCTGCGGCGCGGGCGCTTCAGCCGGCCAATCGGCGGCCAGTTGCGCGAGGCGGGTGGCGTCGGCATCGACAAGCACGCAGTGCCAGCCATCGCGCGCGAGCCGCAGCGCGGTGGCGCGGCCGATGCCCGCGGCCGCGCCGGTGATGAGCACGTGGCGGGGCGCTGCGCCACCCCGGGGCCGGATGGCCGCAGTGGCGAAGCCGCTTGCGGCCTCGCCTGGGCCGGGCACGCGGTCCGGCGCTGCCGGGTGCATGCCCCTCGTCATCGCCGGGCCGGCTCGTGCAGGGCCGCGAGGAGCGCATAGACCGGATCGGCCGGCGCCATCGCCGCCGTCGGCTGGCGCACGCCGAAGAGCTGCGCATCGTCCTGCGCCAGCTCGGGCCGCGCGCGCTCCTCGATCCAGTCGTAGACCACCGTGCGGTCGGCCACGCGCCATTCGCCCTCGCGGCGCTCGAAGCGGTCGACGTAGCGGCCACAGAGAAAGGTCTCGCGCCCGGGTTGCGCCGCCGTCGACTGCAGCGCGAGAAAGCTGCTCTCGACCGCCGCCGCGTCGCCGGCGAGTTCGATCAGGATGTTGCTGATCTGGTGCACCCGCCGCCCGCCCTGGCGCAGCCTGGCCAGCGCCTGGTCGATGAAGCCCGTGGCACTTCCCTTCCAGGCGCCGTGGCAGTCCGTGGCATCGGGCCAGTAGGCCGAGCGCAAGGCCGCCTCGTCGCAGCGGTCGATGCCGCGGCAGTAGCGGTACAGGCAGTCGCGGATGGCCTCGCGGTCCAGCAACGTCTGCAGCGCGGCCGTGTCGACGGCGGAGGCGCTCACAGCTGCGCCTTGGCGTCTGCCGGAGGCGAGCGCCGGAAGATCTGCACCACATGGCCCTCCGGATCGCGCAGCGACAGCACGGCGCCATGGGCGCCCATGTCGCGCAGACCCAGCACCTCGCCGCCGGCCGCGGCGATGCGTTCCGAAGCGCCGTCGAAGTCCGCGACCTCGAACACCATCACCGCGCCCGAAGTGGCCGGCGCCGCCTCCTCGCGGCAGGCCAGCGAGACATTGCCGCCGCCCACGCCGTACTGGTACCAGCGCTCGCCGTCGGCGAACTTGAGCGACAGGCCCAGGGCCTCGCTGTAGAAGGCGTGCAGCGCAGCCGGCCGCTCGGCCACCAGGTAGACGTTCTGCAGCCGCGTGGGCGCGAAGGACTTTGCTGGCGCGCTCACAGCGAGGTCTCCGAGGCACCGCCGTCCAGCCGCAGCACTTCTGCATTGAGGAAGCGCGCCTCGTCGCTGGCCAGGAAGACGATGGCGTCCGCGATGTCCTGCACCGTGCCCAGCCGGCCCAGCGGCGTGCGCGCGATGCGCTTGGCATCCAGCTCGGCATTGCGGTTGCGCACCGTGCCCTCGGTGGGCACCGCGCCCGGCGCCACCGCATTGACGCGGATGCGGCGTGCGCCCAGGTCGGCCGCCGCGGCGCGGGTGATGCCCAGCACGCCGGCCTTGATGCCGCTGTAGACCACCGAGCGCATCGGCGACTTGAAGGCCGCGATGGAGGCCACGTTGACGATGGCGCCGCCCCGTTCGGCATCCATGGCCTCGGCCGCGGCCTGGATGCCCCAGATCACCGACTTGAAGCCGATCTCCACCATGCGGTCCATGACCTCGGGCGTGATCTCGGGCAGCGACTGATAGCGGACCCAGGCGGCGTTGTTGACCATCACGTCGAGGCGACCGGCATCGGCCGCGAAGCGCTGCACCGCCTCGCGCATGCCGTCGCGGGTGGCGACGTCGCAGGGCAGGCCGATGGCCTGGCCACCCGCGGCGCGCACCGCGGCCACGGCGTCTTCGACGAACTCGGGCTTGAGGTCGTTGATGCCGACGACGGCGCCGCGGGCCGCCAGGGCCAGGGCTGTGGCACGGCCGATGCCGTGGCCGGCGCCACTGATGAAGGCCGTGCGGCCGGCGAGAGAGGAAAGGGTGGCGGTCATGGATGAACGTCCTTCTTGTTCGTCGAGGTGGGCACCAGCAGCGCATCGAGCGCATAGGCACCCTGGCCGGCGTCCAGCACCACCAGCGGGTTGATGTCGATCTCGGCCACGTCGTCGGCATGCCGGGCGGCAAAGCGCGACAGCGCGGCGATGGCCTGGGCCGCGGCCGCCACGTCGGCCTTGGGCCGGCCGCGCGCACCGTCGAGCAGCGGGAAGGACTTGAGGGAGCGCAGCATGGCCTCGGCCGCCGCAGCATCCACCGGCGCGGGCCGCAGGGCCACGTCCTTCCAGATCTCGGCATGGATGCCGCCCAGGCCCACCATGACCATGGGACCGAAGACCGGGTCGGTCTTGGTGCCCAGGATCAGCTCGCAGCCGGCCGGCGCCATCTGCGCCACCAGCACGCCGTCGATGCGGGCCCCCGGCGCCTTCTCGGCCACGCGGGCGAGCATCGTGTCATGCGCATCGATGAGCTGGCCCTCGCTGCGCACACCCACCGCCACGCCGCCCACCTCGGTCTTGTGGGCGATGTCGGGCGACACGATCTTGAGCACCGCCGGAAAGCCGATGGCGCGTGCCGCGGCCACGGCCTCGTCGCGCGTGGCCGCGACCACCTCGCGCAGCACCGGCAGGCCGGCGGCGGCCAGGGCCGCCTTGGCGCTGGCCTCGGTGGCGAAGGCCTTGGCCGGCAGCGGCGTACGGGGCATTGCCTCGACCCCGGATGGTTGTGAGGACTGCATGCCCAGCGTCGCCAGGGCCGCCACGGCGGCGCAGGCCGCGTCGATGCCCTCGATGGCCGGAATGCCCAGCGCATCGAGCTGCCGCCGCACCTCTGCCGGCGCCCGAGCGCACAGCACGATGAGCCGCTGCGGATGCCGCTCGCGCATCTGCGTGAGCGCGGCCAGGAAGACGTCGCGCAGCCGCGGCACATGGAAGGCGTTGGCCGACTGCAAGAGCAGCGTGTCGCAGGCCGGATCGGCGGCCACGGCGTCCAGCACCTGGGCCAGCAGCTCGGGCCGGCTGGAGACCTGCGCCGTCATGTCCACCGGATTGGCCGGCGCCGCGAAGGCCACTGCCTGCAGGATGCGCTGCTGGGTGGCCTCGGCGAGGCGCGGCAGCGTCAGGCCCTGCGCGCTGGCCGCATCGGCCAGCAGCACGCCGAAGCCGCCCGAGGCCGTGAGCACGGCGATGCGCCGGCCCGTGGGCAGGCGGCCTTCGCCGAGCACGGCCAGCGCGTGGCCCACGTCCAGCAGTTGCTCGATGCTGGGCACGCGCAGGGCGCCGCCCTCGCGCAGCACGGCGTCGAACACGGCGTCGGAGCCGGCCAGTGCGCCGGTGTGCGAGGCCGCGGCGGCACTGCCCGCTTCGGAGACGCCCACCTTCAGCACCACCAGGGGCTTGCCCGCGGCACGGGCCAGGGCCATGGCGCGGCGCAGCTTGTCGCCGTCGCGGCAGGTCTCCATGCAGCAGAGGATGACGCGGGTGCCCGGGTCGGCCGCGGCCGAAGCGATGGCATCCGCGATGTCCACATCGCATTCGTTGCCGGTGGTCAGCATGCGGCTGATGCCCAGGCCCCGCTCGGACGCGAGGCGCAGCGTGTAGCTGCCCAGGTTGCCGCTCTGCGAGACGATGCCCACGGGCCCCGGCGCCGGAAAGGCGGACTCCAGCGCCACCGAGAAGGTGGCGATGCTCTTGGCCGGCACGCCGATGGCGCCCAGGCAGTTGGGGCCCACCACGCGCAGGCCCGTCTCACGGGCGATGCGGCCGATCTCGGCCTGCAGCCGGGCCCCCGCCTCGCCCATCTCGGAAAAGCCCGCGGAGAGCACCACGGCCGCCTTCACGCCGCGGGCGGCGCAGTCGCGCACGGCCTGCGGCACGCTCTCGGGCGGCACGGCGATGACGGCCAGCTCGGGCGCCTCGGGCAGCGCGGCCACGTCGGGATACGCGCGCAGCGATTGCACGTCGGCCGCCTTGCGGTTGACCGGATAGATCGCGCCGGCAAAGCCGTACTTGCGCAGGAACTGCAGCGGCCGGCCACCGATCTTGGTCACGTCGTCGGAGGCGCCCACGATGGCGATGGAGCGCGGCGTGAACAGCGCCTCCAGTCCGTGGCCGACGTCGATGTCGGGGCGCATGCTCATCGTCCCTTGTAGACCGGGGCACGCTTTTCCAGGAAGGCCTGGCGGGCCTCCTTGGCGTCCTCGGTGCGCGACAGCGCCATGGTGAAGTTCTGCTCCACGCGGTAGCCATCGCGCTGGGGCATCAGGTCCATCATGTTGGCGGCCTGCTTGGCATAGGCCACGGCCAGCGGCGCCTTGGAGGCGATGTCCTGCGCGATCTCCATGGCCAGCGGCATCAGCCGCTCGGCCGGCACCACCTCGTCGAGCACGCCGCGACGGTACAGCTCGGCGGCCGAGACCTTCATGCCGGTGAAGAACATGCGCCGCGTGAACGAGCGGCCCACCAGCGTGCGCAGCATCGAGACACCGCCGGCCAAGCCGACGTTGATCTCGGGCATGGCGAAGGTGGCGTCCTCGCTGGCCAGGAAGATGTCGCAGGCCGCCATCAGCCCGAAGCCCGCGCCGAGCGCCGGACCGTTGATGGCCGCGATCACCGGCTTGGCGCATTCGCGGATGGCATTGCCCGTCTCGCGCGTCCAGCGGTTGTGGTCGAGGAAGTCGCCGGCCTTGTCGGCGTTCGGCCGGTCCTTCAGGTCGGCACCCGCGCAGAAGGCCTTGCCGGTACCAGTGAGGATGGCCACGCGCACGTCGCTGCGCTCGGAGAGCTCGTCGAAGACAGCGATGAGGTCGCGGCGCGACGCGCGGTCGAGGGCGTTGACGGGCGGCTTGTCCAGCCGCACGACGGCGATGTATTCGGAGACTTCGAGGTGGATGCTCATCGCGCGCTCCCAGGGAGGGTGTTGGCAGAAGAAGGGGCGGAGGAAGCGGGGGCTGCATGCAGCAGCACGGCCAACTGGGTCAGCCGGTCGCCATAGCGGAACTCCGACGCGATCAGCCGCTGGGCCAGGCGGGTGGCCAGCACCTCCTCGCTCAGGCCCATGCCGCCGTGCATCTGGATGGCGGCCTCGGCCGCGGCGCGGGCCGTCTCGGCGATGGAGAGCTTGGCCAGCTGCAGCGTGCGACGCAGCTGGGGCGCGGCCGATTCCTGCGCCTGGAAGGCATGCACCACCAGGCCCTGGGCGCACTGCGCCTTGACGTACATGTCGGCCACACGGTGGCGCAGCACCTGGAAGGTGGCCAGCGCCACGCCGAACTGCCGGCGCTCCTGCAGGTGCGTGATGGTGTGTCGGATGAGCGCGGCCTGGGCGGCCACGGTGTCGACCAGCGTGAGCAGCAGGGCCGCATCGCCGGCCGCGGCCAGCGCAGCGCGCAGCGGTTCGCCCTGCGCCAGCAGGGCCGTTGAGGGCAGCGCGACGCCGTCCAGCCTGAAGTCCGCGCCCTGCCGGCCTTCCATGGTGCGGTAGCGGGCGGCGGGCGCACCGACGCGCTCGGCATCGACCAGAAAGAGCGCGGGCGCGCCGTCCAGCGTGGCGACGGCCAGCCAGTGGCTGGCGGGCAGCGTGGCGTCCACGCCGTCCACGAGGCCGTCGAGCACGAAGCCGCTTTCACTGCGGACCGCACGCAGGGTGCCATCTTCGGGCAGGGCCGACAGCGCGGCCAGCGGCGCGATCTGCACTTCGGACTCGGCCACGGCCTGCAGCCAGGGCCCGGCCACCTCGGTCGGCGCGGCACGCAGCAGCAGCGGCACCACGGCGCAGGTCTCGATCACGGGCAGCTGCAGCCCCTGGGCGGCCAGGCCCTCGACCACGCTGGCCAGGTCGGCCAGCGTGCCGCCGACGCCGCCGTCGGACTCGGGCACCAGGGTGGCGGTCCAGCCCAGCTCGCGCACCGGGTCGCCGGGCAGGGTGGGCATGTGCACATGGTCCTGCGCGAAGCGGTCGGCCGCGTCGAAGAGCATGCCGGGGAAGAGCGGGGAGAAGTGGGTGGACATCCGGTCAGGCTCCCAACAGTGCGTTGGCGATCACGTTGCGCTGCACCTCGGAGGTGCCACCCGCGATGGTGCGGGCGCGGGTGAACATGTAGTTCTGGATCCAGGTGGCGGCGGGCAGCTCCTCGCCGCCCTCCTCGGCCAGGAAGCGGTGCGCCGCCTCGGGCCCGACCGCATCGAGGGCGATGGTGGTCAGGCGCTGCGCCACGTCGGCGCAGGTCATCTTGATGGCCGAGGGCTGCACGCCCAGGGGCCGCTGGTGGATCAGGTCGTCGGTGGCCTGGGCCATCATGACGCGGGCGCCCTGCAGCTCGGCTTCGCACAGCAGCAGCTTGTGTTGCAGCACGCCGAAGTCGCGCCGTCCGCCGGCGGCCTGCGCGGCCTGCTGCAGCAGGGCCGAGACCTGGCGGTGCATCAGTGCGAGCCGCGCCACGTTGGCCGGGGGCAGGCGCTCGCGCTCCAGCAGGAACTTGGCGCAGGTCCAGCCCTTGCCTTCTTCGCCGATCAGGTTGTCCGTGCGCACCCGCACCTCGTCGAAGAAGACCTCGTTGAGGTGGTGCCAGCCGTCGATGGTGCGGATGGGCCGCACGGTGATGCCGGGCGTGTCCATGGGCACCAGCAGCAGCGAGATGCCCTCCTGCTTCTTTGCCTCCTTCGAGGTGCGCACCAGCATGTAGATCATGCTGGCCTCGTGCGCGTGGGAGGTCCAGATCTTCTGGCCGTTGACCACCCAGTCGTCGCCGTCGCGGCGGGCGCTGGTCTGCAGCGAGGCCAGGTCGGAGCCCGAGCCCGGCTCCGAATAGCCCTGGCACCACCAGTCCGAGCCATCGAGGATGCGCGGCAGGAAGCGGGCCTTCTGCTCGGGCGTGCCGAAGCGGATGATGACCGGGCCGATGTGGCCCAGGCCGTGGTGGTACAGCGGCGGGCAGTCGTTCTCGGCCATCACCTCTTCGAAGATCAGGCGCTGGCGGATGTCCCAGCCGGTGCCGCCGACCTCGACCGGCCAGCTGGGGGCGCCCCAGCCGCGGTCGTTCAGGATCTTCTGCCAGGCCTGGTACTCGCGCTTGGTGATCTTCTGGCCGCCGGCCACCACGGCCCGGATCTCGGGCGGGCAGGCCTGGCGGGCGAAGGTCTCCAGTTCACGCCGGAACGCGGCGTAGTCGATGGACATCGTGTCTCCTCGTCTCTCACTCAATCGGGAATGGCGCCGGGCACTCGGGCCGCGGCGCGTCGGTGTGGTCGCTCAGCCGCGACGCAGCTGATCGATCAGCGCATCGAGCGCGGCGGCGGCGCCTTCGGCATCGCGCTCGCGCAGGTGATGCACCACGGCGCGCCGCAGCGGGTACAGGTCGGGCCGCGCGCGCACCGACAGCACATGGGTCATGCGCTCGCGCAGCACCGTGGTCATGGTCTGGGCCATGAGCATCAGCGCATCGTTGTGGCCGGCGGCGGCAATGGCGCCGAAGAAGGCGCTGGCCGAATCGATGCGGGCCTTGAGCGGCGCGTCCTCGGGATGCGCCTCGATCAGCTCGGCGGCCGCCTCGATGGCGTCGATCTCGGCCTCGCTCGCCCGTTCGCAGGCCAGGCGCAGCAGCCGGCCGTAGAGCGTGCGGTAGGCCTCGTCCACATCGGCATCGCCCATGCCGCCCTGCACCACGCGGTGGCGCAGCGACTCGGCCAGGCGCATGTAGGCGCCCTTGTAGAACACCAGCGCCTGCTCGCCCGTGCCGGCGCCCAGGTGGTGCACCTCGCCGATGAAGATGACATGGTCGCCCGCGTCATGGGCGGCGAACAGGCTGCATTCGAAGCTGGCCAGGCAATCGTCCAGCAGCGGCATGCCCAGCCCGCCCTCGCGCCAGGCCACGCCCTCGAACTTGTGCGCGATCCTGCTGGAGGCGAAGCGGCCCGACAGCGCGTCCTGGTGCTCGCCCAGGATGTGGATGGCGAAGCCCGCGGCCTGCTGGAAGGTGTCGAGCAGGCGGCTCGCCTTGCGCAGGCTGAACAGCACCAGCGGCGGCTCCAGCGAGACCGAGCTGAAGCTGTTGCAGGTCAGCCCCGCGGGCTGGCCGTCGGCCGTGCGCGTGGTGACGATGGCCACGCCCGTCGGAAAGCAGCCCAGGTGCTGGCGCAGCAGCGCGGGCTCGATGGCGGGCCGGGTGCGTTCGGCGGTGGCAAGCGCGGTCATGGCGGAACCTCGGCGTGCGGCTCAGGCCGCGGCCAGTTCGGGTTGGGCGGCGGCGGCGCGGTGCGGCGGGTCGTTGGCGATCTCCTGCTGCACGGTGGGGATGATGACCTCGGCCCAGGTGCGCAGCTGGCGCAGCATGGTGGGGTGGTCGAAGTCGCCCATCTGGGTCTGGAAACAGTAGTGCACCGGCTTGAGGGTTCGAATCTCCTTGACCACGCGCTCGATCACCGTGTCGATGCTGCCCACGGGCAGCAGGGCGCGCATCTCGTCCAGCGTGGGCTCGCCCTCGACGATGCCCTCTTCCACCTGGTAGTCGTCGGCGATCTGCGCCGTGCGGCGCTTGAGGCTGACGGCGATGCGGCGCTGGTAGCGGGCGCAGTCCAGGTACTTCTCGACCTCGGCCTTGTCGTTGCTGGCATAGGCGGCGCGCAGCAGGCCCACGGGCACGGCGGCCGGGTCCTTGCCCTCCTGCGTGGCCACACGGTCGATGAGGGCGCGGGTGCTGGCCAGTTTCTCCAGGCCGCCGTCGCCGCCGGAGACGAACACATGGTGGTTGCCGCGCACGGCGCGGGCGACGAAGCTCGGGTCCACGCTGGTGATCCACATCGGCGGGCCGGGCTGCTGCACCGCGCGCTGGCTGATGGCACTCATGGGCTGCTGGTAGTACTGCCCGTCGTAGCTGAACTTGGGCTGCTTGAGGCCCAGCTCCAGCATGTCCAGCATCTCGAAGGTGCGGGCCTTGGCCGTCTCCAGTGCGACGCCGAAGCGCTCGAATTCGAAGTGCTGGTAGCCCGAGCCGATGCCCAGATTGAGCCGCCCGTTGGACAGCTGGTCCACCATCGCCACATCGGCGATCAGGCGGGCCGGCGTGTACAGCGGCGCCACCACGATGCCCGTGCCCAGGCGGATGCGGCGCGTGGCGGCGGCGCAATGCGCGATCATCGTCAGCGGCGACGAGCACATGCCGTAGTTGCTGAAGTGGTGCTCGGCATACCATGCCGCGCCGAAGCCCAGCTCGTCCGCCAGGCGTGTCTGCTCCACCGCGTCCCGCAGGATCTCGTGCGAGGTCTTATGTTTGTTCCGCTGCTGCATCAGAATGAAGATTCCGAAGTCCATGGCCTTTGCTCCTGATCGTTGGTTCGTGACGTGGATCAATGCTAGGAACGCCCCGGCCTGCCAGCGCACCGGCATGCGCACACCTTCTTTGCGTCTTTCGAAATGAAGGCCCTCGACTCGCTGCGCATCTTCGTCACCACCCAGCGCAAGGGCAGCCTGTCGGCCGCGGCGCGCAGCCTGAGCCTGTCGCCGGCCACCATCTCGCGCCGGATCAGCGCGCTGGAGGAAGAGCTGGGCGTGCAGCTGGTGGACCGCACCAGCCGCAACCTCAAGATGACCGAGGCCGGCCAGGCCTTCCTGTCACGCGCGGAGGGCGTGCTGGAGGCCATGGCCGATGCCGAGCAGGCCGCGCGCAGCGCCCGCCAGCGGCCCGAAGGCCGGCTGCGGGTGCACTCGCGCACGCACATCGGCCTGCGCGTGTTGGCGCCACTGCTGCCGCGCTTTGCCCAGCGCTATCCGGACATCCAGGTGCAGATCGAGCTGTCGGAGCATCCGGTCAACCTGGTCGAGCACGACTTCGACGTGGACATCCGCACCGGCGAATCCAACGACTCGGGCTTCGTCATCAAGCGGCTGCTGTCCAGCGACGAGGTGCTGGTGGCCAGCCCCGCCTACCTCAAGACCAATTCACGCATCAGGCACCCGAACGACCTGCCGCAGGCCCGATGCCTCACCTACCGGCGCGAACACGAGGCCACGAGCTGGAAGTACGTGGACGAGCAGGGCGCGCAGCAGGAGCTGGCGATCCAGGGTGTGCTCAGCGCCAACAACGGCGAGATGCTGCGCCTGGCCGCGCTGGGCGGCATGGGCGTGGCGCTGCTGTCCGAGCCCACGGTGCGCAGCAACCTGCAGGACGGCACCCTGGTGCGCCTGCTGCCCGAGTACCGCTTCGCGGTGCGGGCGTTTTCCAACGGCATCTTCGCGGTGTTCCGCCAGAACCGCGCCCTGCCGCTGAAGGTGCGGGCCTTCGTGGATTTCGTGGCCGAGGCGCTGCAGGACGACGCGCCGGCCGATGTCTGAGGCCGTCGCAGCGCTCGCCGCAGGCAGGCCATGGCCGACCCCATGCCGCGCGCCCGCGCGGCTGACACCGAAAGGAACCGCATCATGATCGACCACCTCGACCATCTCGTGCTCACGACTTCCCGTCCGGCGGCCTGCGTCGACTTCTACACCCGTGTTCTCGGCATGCAGCTGGAAAGCTTCGTCGGCGGCACGCCGCCCGTCGAGCGGCAGGCCCTGAAGTTCGGCCCCCAGAAGATCAACATCCATGTCCAGGGTTCGGAGTTCGAGCCCAAGGCCCACCTTCCGGTGCCCGGCGCGCTGGACCTGTGCTTCATCTCTGCGGTGCCCCTGGACGAGGTGCTCGCACGGCTGGCGGCCCACGGCTGGCCGGTGATCGAAGGCCCCGTCGAGCGCACCGGCGCGACGGGGAAGATCCGCTCGGTCTACGTGCGCGACCCCGACCTGAACCTGATCGAGATTTCCGAGCGGATCTGAGCCGGCACCGCGCCGAGCGCGGTGCGGTGCCGGCGAGGGGCAGCCGCCCGTCAGCGGCAGCTGAAGCTGCCGGCCGACTCGATGCTGCCCGAGCCGTTGTAGACCGCTTCCTTCGGATACGGACACAGCGGACGGGTGCGGCCCGGCCAAGCGACGCCGGCGGCGGCGCGTGCGGTGGCCACCATCACGTCGGGCGCCTGGCCCTTCTCGACCCAGTTGACCACGGCGCCGAAGGCATCGAACTGGTCGGTGCCGTACTTGCCGCCGCTGCAGTGGTCCATGCCGGGCACCGCGAAGGCGCGGGCGAACTTGTCGGCCTCGGTGCGGCCGTAGCGTGCGATCACGCGGTCCTGGTACCTGGACAGATCGGTGAAGGAGAAGGCCCAGTCGGCCGTGCCGTTGAACGACAGGATCTTGCCGCCCCGCGCGCGGAAGGCGTCCATGTCGGCCGAGTCCGCGTCCGTGAACTCGTGGCCGGAGCGCGTGTAGATGCCGGACACGTCGAAGATCTTGGCGTACTCGGCATCCAGGTCGGCCGTGCGGGCGTAGCCGAGCAGGTCGGGCGTGACCGTCGGCGGCGTGGTGTACACGTGCGAGGCCTCGCCCGCGAAGATGGCGTAGTACAGCTGGGCGGGCGTGCCGACCGTGTCGATCATGCCGGGGTCATAGGGCCAAGGTCCGTAGATCTGGCGGCCGGTGGACGTCTTCGCACCCTCGAAGAACTTCTTCACATAGGCGGCCTTGTCGGCGCTGAGGCAGTTGCTGGTGGCGCCGCCGGTGCAGACCCACTGGGACGGATCGGGGTTGCAGGCGCTGGGCTTGCTGACCATGCCGTCGGTGACGCCGTCGGCCGCGTCGCAGCTGGCGAGGATGCGGTTGCGCACCGTGTCCTTCTCCGCACTCGTGAGCGCATTGAAGATGTCGGGCTTGCCGTCGGTGCCCAAGGGCGCCACCGACGCCGCCGCCTGGGCACGGAAGATCGAGCCCTCGAGCGCCGCCGCCGTCAGGCGAAAGCCGGGCGCGCCGGCCACGATGCCGTCGAACAGCTGTGGGTAGCGCTGGGCCGCAACCATCGCCTGGCGCCCGCCGTTGGAGCAGCCGACGAAATAGGAGCGGCTGGGCTGCATGCCATAGAGCTGCTTCATCACCGCCTGCGACGAGCCGGCCACCAGCGGCAGCTGCTTGTCGCCGTATTCGTCACGGGCCTGCGGATCGACCGCGAACAGGAAGGTGACGTTCGAGCTCATGTCGAAGGGCGCCTCGTGCCCCGAGTCGGTGGTCACGACCGCATAGCCGTCCAGCAGCGCGTTGCGCGTGGCGCCACCCCCGGGATAGGCGCCGAGCGCGGCCGGCACGCTGCCGTCCACGCCGCTGCCGCCCTGGTAGAAGAAGCGCTGGTTCCAGTCCTTGGGCAGCCGCAGTTCGAAGAGGATCGCGTAGGGCTTGCCGTCGACGCCCGTGCGCGAATTGAGTTCGCCGCGCACCAGGCAGTGGTCGGGTGTGGACGATGCGGGGCTCGCCGTGTTGGTCACGCCCGCCGTGTAGACCGCGCTGACCAGCTTTCCGTTGGCCAGCGGCAGCCCGGCCAGTGCACTGCACTGGGCCTCGAAGCTCGCCTCAGGCGCCGGCGCAGGCGCGCTGCTCGTGGAGGTCCCGCTTGAAGCGGGCGCGGGCGCTGCTGCCGTGGGCGCAAAGCTCGTGCCCCCGCCACTTCCTCCGCATGCGGTCACCAGCAGCGTGGCGGCCGCAGCCACACCAGTCACACACCATCCTTGTAACTTCATCATGGAATCCCTCGCGATGATTGAGTTGGAATCAGATTGCACAGGCGCGAGCACCGTCCGCAGCCTCGCCATGCCGCCTTGATTGTTTGTATGCAAACAATCGGACGCAGCCACTTAGCAGAATCCGAGCCAGGGCCGGCGCACCGGCCTGGCACACGAAAGCACAATGCCCCGATGAGCTATCGACTGGATGAACAGGTCGGCTTCCTGCTGCGGGTTCTCTATCAGCGCAATGCGGAACTGCTGACCCAGGCCCTGGACGGACTGACGCCCACCCAGTGGGCGGTGATCTCCAAGCTGGCCCAGGTGCAGGAGTGCTCGCAGAACCTGTTGGGGCGCATGACCGCCATGGATGCCGCCACGATCAAGGGCGTGGCGGACCGCCTGGCAGCACGGGGACTGGTGCAGTTCCAGGACGACCCGGCGCACCGGCGCCGGGTCCTGGTCTCGCTGACACCGGAGGGCCTGGCGCTTTACGAACGACTTGCCGATGCCGCCGCCGGCGTCAGCGACGCCACGCTGGCGCGCCTGAGCCCGGCGCAGGCGGCCAAGCTGGTGCAGTTGCTGAAGCTCGCGGCCGGCTGAGCCGCTGCGGCCGAGAGCGGCGCTCGCCGCTATCCGCCGAAGCGCTGCGTGGGCAAGCCCGCCACCGACAGCCCGTCGACGACGAACAGGCCGCCGTCCTGCGGCAGCCGGCCTTCCAGCCGGGCGCTGCGCGAGATGCTGGTCACATACAGCCGCGTCAAGCCCGGCCCGCCGAAGCACAGGCTGGTCGGGTACGTCAGCGGCAGCGGCACCAGCCGCTCCAGTTCGCCCGACGGCGAGAAGCGGGCCAGTTGCGCCGCGCGCACCATGACGCTCCAGACGAAGCCCTCGGCGTCCACCGTGGCGCCATCGGGGCCGGAGTCGAAAGCATGCGTCTCGACGAAGCGGCGCTTGTTGGCCAGCGCGCCCTGCGGGTCGTAGTCGTAAGCCCAGATGACGCGCGCCAGGCTGTCGGCCAGGTAGAGCGTGCGTCCGTCGGGGCTGAAGCAGGGGCCGTTGGCAAAGCCGATGTCGTCGGCCAGTTGCTCCACGCGACCTGCCGGCGACAGCCGGTAAAGCCCGCCGCGCACCGGCACATCCGCCGGCCGGTTCATGTGCATGGTGCCGGCCACGAAGTTGCCCGCCGCGTCGCACTTGCCGTCGTTGAGCCGCACGTCGAGATCCGAGAGGCCGATGTCGCCAAGCATCGTCAGCCGGCGCGTGCCGAAGTCGTAGCGGCCGAAGCCATGGCGCAGCGCCACCACCACCGCATCGCCTTGGGCCGGCGCGATGGCGCCCAGGGGCGCAGGCAGCGCATGCGATTCCAGCGCGCCGGTGGCGGGGTGCAGGCGGTGCATCGTGCCGGCCAGCGCATCGATCCAGCACATGGCCTGCGCCTCGGCGTCCCAGCAGGGGCTTTCGCCCAGCTGGTCGCGCGTGGTGCCCAGGCGGCGGATGTCGAGATGCGGCATGCCCCGCAGTGTGCGCAGCCGGTCCGGGCCCCGATGTGCAGGACACGGAAAGCATCTTTTCATTGATCGAGATCAAGGTCTGTGGACACCCCCCTAGACTGGCCGCCACGCCCGAGACAGGGCCCAAGACCCGGAGACACACCATGAGCCATCGCCGCCACTTCCTGGCCGGCCTGCTGCTCGGCGCCTGCGCGCTGAGCCCGGCCTTCGCCCAGCAGAACGTCACCCGCATCGTGGTGCCCTTCGCCGCCGGGGGCGGTACCGACCAGTACTGCCGCATCCTGGCCCAGGAGCTGAACAAGCACGGCATGAACGTCATCATCGACAACAAGCCCGGTGCGAGCGGCATCCTGGCGGCCGACTACGTGGCCCGCTCCAAGCCGGACGGCCAGACGGTGCTGGTCTCGTCGCTCGGCACGCTGGCCAACAACATCGCGCTGTACGACAAGCTGCCCTACGACCCGGCCAAGGACTTCGCCTCGGTCACGCAGATCGCCTATCAGCCCTCGGTGATCGTGGGCCGCACCGACCTGCCCTACAAGAACATCAAGGAGATGGTGGCCTATGCCAAGGCCAACCCCGGCAAGATCAACCGCGGCTCGCCGGGTGCCTCCATCCTGACCAACCTGGCGCCCATCGCCTTCGAGCGCGCCCAGGGCTTCAGCACCACGCACATCCCCTTCAACGGCGACGCGCCGGCACTGCAGGCCCTGCTGGGTGGGCAGATCGACATCCACGGGACTTCCATCACCGGCTCGCTGCCCTACATCAAGGCCGGCAAGCTGCGCGTGCTGGGCGTGATGGACGACCAGCGCCTGCCGCAGATGCCCGACGCCCCCACCTTCAAGGAGATGGGCTACGACATGGTGGCCACGCTCTGGTATTCGTTCTCGGTGCCGGCCGGCACGCCGCGCGCCGCGATCGACAAATTGAACAAGGCCGTCAACCAGGTGATCGCCGACCCCGAGTTCGTGGCCCGCGCCCGCGCCATCGGCATGGAGCCGCGCGGGAGCACGCCCGAAGAGCTGGACCGCTTCGTCAAGACCGAATCGGACCGCTGGCTGCCATTGCTGCAGAGCCTGAACATCCCCAAGCAAGGCACTTGAAGCCCCGCCCGCCATGACGTCCCTGTCTCCCGCCCCGCTCGCCGGCCTGCGTGTGCTGGACCTGTCCCGCGTGATGGCGGGCCCGCTGTGCGCGCAGGCGCTGGCCGACCTTGGCGCGGAGGTGATCAAGGTCGAGCATCCGGAGCGCGGCGACGACACGCGCGACTGGGGGCTGCGCATCGGCCAGCACAACACCACCTACTTCAACAGCTGCAACCGCAACAAGCGCTCGGTGGCCCTCGACCTGCAGACGCCCGAGGGCCGCGACATGGCGCGACAGCTGGCGGCGAAGAGCGACGTGCTGATCCAGAACTTCAAGCATGGCGGCGCCGAGAAGATGGGCCTGGGCTATGAGGACCTGAAGGCGCTGAATCCCGGGCTCGTCTACTGCTCCATCGCGGGCTATTCGGCGCTGGGGCCCGAGCGCGCGCGGCCGGGCTACGACCTGGTGATCCAGGGCGAGACGGGTCTGATGGCGATGAACGGCGAGGAGGGCCAGGGCCCGCTCAAGTTCGGCATCGCGGCGGTGGACATGTTCACGGGCATGTATGCCGGGCAGGCCATCCTGGCGGTGCTGCACGAGCGCCATCGAACGGGCCGGGGCCGGCACATCCAGATGTCGCTGTACGACGGCGGGATGATGATCACCTCGTACTACGGCCTCACGGCCTGGATGCAGCAGGCCGACCCGCCCAAGTTCGGCAACTCGCATCCGTCCATCGTTCCTTATGGCGTTTTCGACGCGGCCGACGGGCCGGTGGTGATCGCCGTGGGCAACAACGGCCAGTTCCGCAAGTTCTGCGAGGCGGTGATCGGCCGGCCGGACCTGCCGCTGGACCCGCGCTTCGCGCAGAACACCGAACGCTCGAAGCACCGCGCCGTGCTGCTGCCCATCCTCCTGGCCGAGATCGCCAGGCATCCGCGGGCGCAACTGATCGAACGCATGGACGCGGCGGGCATTCCCTGCGGCGAGGTGCTGGGGCTGTACGAGGCGCTCGGTTCGAAGCGCACGCGCGAGGTGGGCCTGTGGCACAGCTTCGAGGACAGCGAGGCCGGCACGCAGGGCGTGCACGCACCGCCTTACGTGTTCGACGGCCAGCGCGCGCCGGTGCACCAGCCGCCGCCGCATCTGGGCGAGCACACGGCCGAGGTGCTGGGCGAGCTGCTCGGTTTGCAGGGCAGCGATCTGGAAGGTCTGCGGGCGCGGCAGGTGATCCGGTAGCGCGGGTTCGTCGGGGTCTCACTGACCGGCGGGAAAGATCCGCCGCTTCTCCTGCGTCGACCGGCGGTCGTGTCCTGGGACGATGGGTGGCAGGGGCCTGGTGCGCTGGCGAAGCGTCTCGGGGCAGTGGTGGTAGGACGCTGGTGCACTGGCAATAGGGCCTCGGGCACTGGCAATAGGGCGCCGGGCACTGGCGATAGGGGTACTAACCCGGCGGAGGACGCCGGCATGCGCGCTCCCGGTGCACGCTCGCGCCGACCGGCTTGCTGCACGACACGGGTGCCCGCTCTCCACCGACGTGCTTGCCGCACTGCACTGCGCCGCGAATGGCACCTCCGCACGCACACCGGCATCCTCCGCCTCGACGTTGCGCGCGAGCCCTCCGCTGTTCAGGTCATGGGGCCTTGAGACCATCAGGGCCGTGGAGTCCTTGAGTCCTTGAGTCCTTGAGTCCTTGAGTCCTTGAGTCCTGAAGTCCTGATCCTGCGTTTCAGGGCAAGGCGGGCCCGTCAACCCCCAGACCGTTCGAGCTGAGCCTGTCGAAGCCTCGCACCTGTGGGCGGCACGCAAGCAGGTCAAGCAGCGCCGGGCATTTGCGCCGCGCTCCGCTCTGCCCTTCGACGAGCTCAGGGCGAACGGAGTTAGGACCCGTATGGCCGAACCCGGCCGTTCGGGCGCAGCGTCGAGGCGGAGGATGCCGGTCTGCGTGCGGAGGTGCCATTCGCGGCGCCGTGCAGTGCCCCGGGCACGTCGGCGGAAAGCGAGCACCCGTCCGGCGAGGCAAGCCGGTCAGCGCGAGCGTGCACCGGGAGCGCGCATGCCGGCGTCCTCTGCCGGGTTAGCTTCACGGCACTCGCCATGTCACCCTTGACGCGCACCAAGCACCAAGCATCAGGCACCAATCACCACACCCGAGAACGCAAACGCGCAGACGGGCCCGCTCAATCGGCCAGTCGATACCCCGCCGCCGCAATCGTCCGCTTCGCGATGTTGAGCTGGTGGATCTGGCTCGTGCCCTCGTACAACCGGAACAGCCGAACATCGCGGTAGAAGCGCTCGATCGGGTGACCCTGGATGAAGCCCGTGCCGCCCAGCATCTGTACGCACCGGTCGGCCACGCGCCCACACATCTCGGACGCGAAGTACTTGCAGATCGACGCCTGCAACGTCACATCCTGCCCCGCATCGCGCTCGCGCGCCGTCTGCAGGATCAGCGCGCGCGCCGCCTGGATCTCGGTCTGGCAATCGGCAATCAGCGCCTGCATCAGCTGGAAGGCCGCCACCGGCTGGCCGAACTGCCGGCGCTGCGTCGTCCAGGCGATGGCCTCGTCCAGCATGCGGATCGCCGGCCCCGTGCACAGCGCCGCCAAGTGGATGCGCTGCTTGTTCAGCACCTTCATCGCCGTCTTGAAGCCCGTGCCCTCGGTCCCGCCGATGAGGTGGCTGGCCGGCACCCGGCAGTCCTGCAGATGCACCTCCGACACCGGCGATCCGGCCTGCCCCATCTTGCGGTAGAGCGTGCCGGTGCTCAAGCCGGGCATGTCCCGCTCAACCAGGAAGGCGCTGATGCCGCGGGCGCTGGCGTCCTGCGGATCGGTGCGCGCCATCACCGTGAACAGACCGGCGATGGGCGCATTGGTGATGAAGCATTTGGTGCCGTTCAACACATAGTGATCGCCGTCGCGCACGGCCGTGGTCTTGAGCGCCGTGGCGTCCGAACCGGCTTCGGGCTCGGTCAGCGCGAAGGCACCCGTGAGCTGGCCGCTGGCCATCAGCGGCAGGTAGCGGTCCTTCTGCGCGGGCGTGCCATCGGCCACCAGCGCCTCGGAACCGATGCCGGTGTTGGTGCCCACGCGCGCCCGGAAAGCCACCGAGGCCTGCGACAGTTCCATCGCCGCCAGCACCAGCTCTTCCGTCGTCATGCCGGCGCCGCCCCAGGCCTCGGGGATGGACCAGCCGAAGAAGCCGAGCCGCGCCATGTCCTCCACCAGGTCGGCGGGCACCTCGTCGCGGACCTCGACCTCGGCCTCGCGCGGGATCAGGCGCTCGCGCACATAGCGGCGCAGGGATTGCAGGGTTTCGTCGAAGGCGGCGGTGTCGCGGATCATGGTCGTGGGGGATGAAGGATGAAGGGGAGAAGGGTGGGCCGTGGGCCAAGGTCACTCAGTCATGCCCTGCGCGTGTGCCCAGGCTTCGACAGGCTCAGCCCGAACGGCTCTGGGTCGGCCATCGTGCATTGGGCCGTGAGGCGGGGGGACGGAGAGGCTCCACGGCGTGGCTGGCACCTCACAGCGCACCGGCCGCACGCAGCCCGCGCAGGTCCTCGGCCGTGAGCCCCAGCGCGCCGAAGACCTCGGCGTTGTGCTCGCCCACCGCCGGGCCGGTGCGCGGCGGCGCGAAGGCATGGCCGCCGAAGCGCGGGACCACGGCCGGCGCCGGCACCGAGCCCAGCTCGGCATCGGGCAGGCGCACGATGGCGTCCCGCGCCGCGAAGTGCGGATCGGCCAGCACGTCGTCGATGTCGTAGACCTTGCAGAAGGGCACCGAATGCGCATCGAGCGCGGCCCGCAGCTCGTCATGGCTGTGCGCGGCGCACCAGGCGGCGACGCGTCCGTCCAGCGCATCGAGGTGCCGCACCCGCAGCGGGTTGGTGGCGAAGCGCGGGTCGGCCGCCATGTCGGGCGCCTGCATGGCCACGCACAGGCGCCGGAAGATGGCATCCGACGAGCCCACGAGCGTGATCCAGTCGCCGTCCTTCGTGCGATAGATGTTGGACGGCGCGGTGTAGGTGGCGCGGGCGCCGCTGCGCTGGCGCGCCTGGCCGGTGCGCTCGCGCTCCACGGCCAGCGGCTCCAGCACGCGCAGCAGCGCCTCGGTGGCCGACAGGTCGATCTCGCGGCCGGGCGCATCGGGGCAACGCGCCCGCTCGGCGGCCGCTGCGGCGATGGCGAAGGCGCCGAACAGGCCGGCCATCGAATCGCCCAGCGGAAAGTTGACATGCTGCGGCGGGCCGTCCGCCTCGCCGGTCAGATGGGCCAGGCCACCCATCGCTTCGAAGATGCGCGCGAAGCCGGGCCGGCCCGCATAGGGCCCGGTCTGGCCGAAGCCGGTGAGCCGCAGCACGATGAGGCGCGGATTGGCCTGGTGCAGCGTTGCCAGGTCCAGTCCCCAGCGGTCGAACGTGCCGGGGCGGAAGTTCTCCACCAGCACGTCCATGCCGGCCACCAGACGCAGAAACAACGCGCGACCGACGTCGGTGCGCACGTCGAGCGTGATGCCGCGCTTGCCGCGGTTGAGCACCTTCCAGTACAGGGCATGGCCGGGCTCCACCGGCGCCAGCGAGCGCAGGGCGTCACTGCCGTCGGGCAGTTCCAGCTTGGTCACCTCGGCACCCAGATCGGCGCAGAGCGTGGCGGCGAAGGGCGCGGCCACGACGGTGGCCATGTCCAGGATGCGCAGGCCGTGCAGCGGCCCTTGCGCGGGATCGAAAGCGTCGGGCATGCCTCAGTCCACCCGCGCGCCGGTGGACTTCACCAGCGCCGCCCAGCTGCGGCTGTCCTTGGCGATGAGCGCGCCGAAGTCCTCGGGGCTGCCGCCGCCGGGCTCGGCGCCCAGGTCCACCAGGCGCTTGCGGATCTCCGGCTTGGCCACGGCCGCCAACGCCACTTCGTTCAGCTTCGCGACGATGGGTCTGGGCGTGCCGGCCGGCGCCATCAGGCCCTTCCAGGCGGTGACGTTGAAGCCGGGCAGGCCGGACTCGGCCACGGTGGGAATGTCGGGGGCACCGCTCGCGCGCGACGGGCTGGCCACGCCCAGGGCCCGCAGGCGGCCGGACTGCACCTGGGGCAGCAGCGCCGGCATGTTGTCGATCATCACCGTGATCTGGCCCGAGATCAGGTCGTTCATGGCCGGCGCGCTGCCCTTGTAGGGCACATGGACCATCTGGGTGCCCGCCATCTGGTTGAACAGCTCGCCACCCAGGTGCGCCGGCGTGCCGTTGCCCGGCGAGCCGAAGGAGACCTTGCCCGGATTGGCCTTGGCATAGGCGATGAACTCGCGCACATCGCGCGCCGGCACCGACGGCGTGACGGCCATGAGCTGATGGTCGCGCGCCAGCAGCACCACCGGCGCCAGGTCGGTGGCCGGGTTGTAGGGCATGCGGCCATACAGGCTGGGGTTGATGGCGATGGGACCGGCCGCCGCCAGCAGCAGCGTGTAGCCGTCGGCCGGCGACTTGGCCACCATGTCACCGGCGATGTTGCCGCCGGCGCCGGGGCGGTTGTCCACCACCACGGGTTGGCCCAGGCCGGCG
Organism: Pseudacidovorax sp. DMC4; assembly: GCF_056314265.1. Classification (NCBI taxonomy): domain Bacteria; kingdom Pseudomonadati; phylum Pseudomonadota; class Betaproteobacteria; order Burkholderiales; family Comamonadaceae; genus Pseudacidovorax; species Pseudacidovorax sp. DMC4. The sequence continues at coordinate 149,266 of NZ_JBQUYR010000011.1, forward strand.
CGCAGTTCCTCGGCGATGAGACGGCCCACCACGTCGGCGGAGCCGCCGGGCGCAAAGGGCACGACCAGGCGGATCGGCTTGGTGGGATAGGCGGCCTGCGCCGAGGCGAGCGGCGCGGCCAGTGCGAGGCCGGCCGCCAGCGTGGCGGCCATCAGTTGCTTGAGCATGTCGTTGTCTCCGGTGGGTGCCGGCACACTGAAGTGCGGCAGGGCCCGAAGACTAGGGAGGCACCGGTCCGGCGCCAAACGCTGTTTCGCTATATTGGACAGACACCGCCCCGCATCCAGGCCGCTCTTTCCCCAATGCCGATCACCGACCCGCGCTTCGCCACCACGCTGGCAAACGGCCTGGACGTGCTGGAGGCCTTTGCCGGCGCGCCCGCCGTGCTGGGCAATTCGGCCCTCGCGCAGCGCACCGGCCTCGCCCGCGCCACGATCACCCGGCTCACCACCACGCTGGCCAGCCGCGGCCTCGTCGTCCCCGCCGGCGAAGGGCGTGGCCACCGGCTGGGCAGCGGCGCGCTGACGCTGGGCTATCCGCTGCTCGCGCAGCTGGGCCTGCGACGCATCGCCCGGCTGCCGATGAAGCAGCTGGCCGATGCGCTGGGCGCCTCGGTATCGCTGGGCATGCGCGACCGGCACCGCATGGTCTATGTGGAGACCTGGCGCAACAACGACCCGCTCACCTTCCAGCCCGACCTGGGGGCGCCGCTGCCCCTGCTGGACACGGCCATTGGCCGCGCCTGGCTGGCCACAGCGACGCCATCGGAACGCGAAGCAGCCCGCGTGGCGCTCGCCGTCGTGGACGGCGCGCAAGCCAGCCGCTTCGACCGCGTGCTGCGCGAAGCCCAGCGGCAGTGGGCCGCGCAGGGCTTCTGCCACTCCGAAGGCGACTGGCTGCCCGACGTGCACGCTGTGGCCGTGCCGCTGCGCATCACGCTGCAGGGCGAGCACCTGCTGCTCAACGCCGGCCTGCCCGCGCGACGGCTGGCACCGCGCGCGTTGCAGCGGGAGATCGGCCCATGTCTCGTGCAGCTGGCACGCACCATCGAGGCCGACTGGCAGCGCGCCCTGCTGCGCGACGGCGCGGGCCAGCCACCGGCCGTGCCACCCGCGCCCGCCTGGCTGGTGGGCCACGGAACGGCGGCCGTGCAGGACGATCCACGCGATGGCGGCTTCGCCCGCACGCTGGCGCATGGCATCGACCTGCTGCGCAGCTTCACGCCGGGCGAGCCCGCCCTGGGCATCCGCGCGCTGGCGCGGCGGCTGGGGCTGGCGCCCAACACCGTGCAGCGACTGGTGCACACGCTGATGGAACGCGGCTATCTGCGGCGCGACGAGGCCACGGCCGGCTACCGCCTGGCGCCGGCCGTGCTGGCCGCGGCCTATCCCATGCTCTCGGGGCTGCCGCTGCGGCGTCGCGCACGGCCCGCCATGCTGGCGCTGGCCGCGCGCACCGGCGGCGCCGTATCGCTGGGCCTGCCGCACGAGACCAGCATGGTCTATGTCGAAACCGCCTGGCAGACCGACGCGCGCCTGCTGCCGCCCGACACCGGCGCCCCGATGCCGATGCTGCACACCGCCATGGGCCGGGCCTGGCTGGCCAGCGTGGACCACCCGACGCGCGAGGCCCTGCTGCACCGCCTGCGCCTGACGCAACCCGAGGCCTTCGCGCGGCTGTGGCCGGCCGCCAGTGCGGCCATGGCCGACTGCCGGCGGCAGGGGTGGTGCAGCTCGGCCGACTTCCGTCCCGAGATCGTGGCGGTGGCCGTGCCCTTCAGCCGACCTGTCGAGGGCCTGCGCTACGTGATGAACTGCGGCGTGCTGCGCGACCAGGCGGCCGACGCGCGCCGGCTGGCGCAGATCGGCGCCTGGCTGCGCGAGACGGTGGTGGAGCTGGAGACGCCTGGCCCGGCCGGCTGAGCTGCCCGGCGGGCCGCCATCGGTTGCCAGCCCCACCGGCTGCGGAGCGTGGGGGCCGGTCGTCCCATGTCAGGCTGGGCCGCTTCGATCATGGCTCGTGGTGCGCATCGAAAGCCTTGTTGCAATGCGAACGAGAGGCCCATCGTGGTCGCTCGCTGGTGGTCTCCCTGGCGGATCACGCGGCCGGCGCCCCGGCCGGAAGGTGGAGAAAGCGCGCCGCATTCCGATGCAGGAGCGCCTGGGCCGTCGGGGCATCGAAGCCTGCGGCCTCGATGCGCTCCACCGGCATGCGATCGCGGAAGTTGAAGGGGTAGTCGGTGCCCACCATCAACTGGCCGGCACCGAACTGATCGACCAGATGGCGAAGCGTCCGCGCATCGAAGACAAGCGTGTCGTAGAACAGTTGGCGAGCCTGTTCCACCGGCGAGGCGCCGAGGCTCTGCCTCAGTTCAGGAAAGACGTCCCAGCCCTGTTGCAGGCGCGGCAACAACGATGCGAGCGTGCCGCCGCCGTGGCTGAAGGCGATGCGCAATCTCGGGCGGCGCGACATCAGATTGCCGGTGATGACCGATGCCGCCGCCAATCCGACGTCCCCCGGATAGGCCAGCACCTGTTGCAGAGAGGCGGGGCCGACGAGCCGCTCCATGCCCGCCGGTCGCAGTGCGTGGACGAACACCGCGGCGCCGAGCCCTTCGCAGGCCTCGAAGAAGGGATCGAGCTGTGGTGCACCGACCGGCACGCCATTGATGTTGCTGCCGATCTCCACGCCGGCGAATCCGAGCGTCTTGACCACGTACTCCAGCTCCGCAATGGCCAGGTCCAGATCCTGGAGCGGAACCGCACCCAGCGCCGCGATACGGCCGCCTCCCTCGTTCACCATCGATGCCATGCAGTCGTTGGTGTAGCGAAGCAGCTGCTGCGCGTCCGCAGCCGCCATCCAGTAGGAGAGCAGCTCCGGCATCGGCGAGATCACCTGCATGGCCAGGCCCATGGCGGCGAGATCGTCGAGACGCCGGGCGGTGTTCCAGCAGCCGTCGGAGACGGTGCGATACACCTTGCCCGCGATGATCACGTGGCGATGGCAGGCATGGGCGGGAGCCATCGACGGCCACTCGGCGGGAAGCCTGTCGCCGATATAGCTCGGAAAGTTCTCCGGCACCACATGCGCGTGGACATCGATGCCGCACGGGCAGGCTGCAGGGTGTTTCATCGTGTTCCGGTTTGGCGCCGGGGGCGGCCATCGACAGCCTCTCGATCGCGGATACGGCCCGCACCGGCAACGGCGCCCACGGCGGGCGCCGCGCCCCGGTGCCCATGCGCGACGTATCGCACGGCGGCCAGGCTCAGCCCCACTGCAGCCCGACGGCCTCCACGCCCGCGATGCAGATCAGCTCGTCCTCATCGCCCGTGCCACCGCTGGCGCCCACGGCGCCGATCACCGTGCCGGCGGCATCCTTGATGACCACGGCGCCGGTCTGCGGCAGGAAGCGGCCCTGCGCCGTGGCCGACAGCGAGACGAAGAAGTTCGGGTTGTCGCGGGCCCGTTCGGCCAGCGCACGGCTGGCCACGCCCATGCCCACCGCACCCCAGGCCTTGGCCCGGGCGACGTCGAAGCGGAACATGCTGGCGCCGTCCTCGCTGGCAAAGGCCTTGAGGTGGCCGGCGCCGTCGAGCACGGCCACGGCCATGGGTTTGAAGCCGCGTTCGCGCGAACGCGCCAGGGCGGCGGCCAGCAGGCGCTGGGCCTGGTCGAGGGTGAGGGAGGCGGTCATGGCGTGTCCAGGAAAGTAAAGAGGAAAGCGATCAGGCCGATGGGGCCGCGGGCAGCCGCGTGAGCGCCTCGAAGCCGTACTGGTTCATGCTGCCGAACATCGGCCCGGCCGGATGGGGCAGGAAGTCGGTGCGGCAGTCCAGCACCGCCGGCAGGCCGCTGGCCCAGGCCCGTTCCATGGCCGGACGCACGTCCTGCGGCGCCAGCACGCGCTCGCCGTGGCAGCCGAAGCCGCGTGCCACCGCCGCATAGTCGGTACCCGACAGGTCGGTGCCCAGCTCGAAGTCCAGCGCCTTGCGCTGGCCGGCGCGGATGATGCCCCAGGCCTCGTTGTTGTGGATCACCACCAGCACGGGCAGCCGGTGGCGGCGGGCCGTGTCCAGTTCGTTCAGCGTGAAGCCGAAGGAGCCGTCGCCCGTGATCAGCGCCACCGGCCGCCCCGGATGCACCGCCTGCAGCGCCAGTGCATAGGGCAGGCCGAAACCGAGGTGGCTCATGCCCGGCTCGTGGAAGCGCGTGCGCGGTGCGGTCACGGGCGTCAGGTCGTTGGACCAGAACGTGGTGTGGCCGCCATCGAACACCGCCAGCGCGTCGACCGGCAGTGCTGCGCCGATCTCGCGCGCCAGCGCCGCCGGATGCATGGCGGCGCCCTCCTCGCGGGGCGCATCGGCCGCGGCATGCATGTCGGCTTCGTAGCGACGCCGACCCTCCCTCATGCGGGGCAACCAGTCGGCCTCCACCGCCAGATCGGCGGCTCGAAGCGCCGCAGCCAGGTCATCAAGCGCGGCGCGGGCATCGGCCTGCATGGCAACTTGATGCACCGCGGGATGGCCCAGAGCCGAGGGGTCCAGGTTGATGGCGATGGTGCGGTGGCTGCGCCGGGCCAGCGGGCCCTGCGCGTCCCACATCCAGGACGACCAGCGGCAGCCCACGGCCACGATCACGTCCGCCTCGGCAAAGGCCGCCTGCACCGGGGCACCGGCGATGAGGCCGCCATGACCGATGAAATGTGCACTGGCGGTGGGCACCACGCCCAGCGCCATCTGCGTGGGCACCACCGGGCAGCCCAGGCGCGCGGCCAGGTCCTGCACCTGCGCCGCCGCGTCGCTGGCCACCACCCCGCCACCCGCCACGATCAGCGGACGGCGCGCCGCGCGCAGCAACGCGGCCGCCTGCGCCACAGACTGGGCATCCGGCCGCGGCCGACCGATGGCGCGGTAGCGGTGCGGCGGCAGGTCGAACTCGTCATCGGCGAAGGCGCAGCGCTGGGCCAGCACGTCCTGCGGAATGTCCAGGTGCACCGGACCGGGCCGGCCACCCAGGGCTTCGCGCAGCGCGCGGCGCACCAGCTCGGGCAGGCGCCGGGCGTCGTGGACCACGGCGTTCCATTTGGTGATGGCGCGGCTCACGGCCACCGCATCCAGGTCCATGAACATGCCGCTGTGCGGATAGGCCGCAGCGCGGTGCTGGTTGGTGGTGATGGCCAGCAGCGGCAATTGGTTGGCAAAGGCCACACCCAGTCCCGAGATCAGGTTGAGCCCGCCCGGCCCCATCTCGCCGATGGCCACGGCCAGCCGGCCGGTTCCGGCGAAGGTGGCCGCCGCCATCATGGGCGCCGCGGCCTCGTGCCGGGTGCCGATGAAGCGCAGCCCCGGCTGGCCCGCGATGGCATGCAGCAGCGGCGCCAGCTTGCCGCCCACGATGCCGTAGGCCTGCTCCACGCCCTCGACCGCCAGCAGCCGCACCAGCGCCTGCGCACCCGTCAGTTCGATCGCCATGCTGTCAGTCCTCCGCGGTAAAGCCCGAGGACTTCACGATGGGCGCCCAGCGCGCCAAGTCGCCGCGCACCAGCTGCGCGAATTCCTCCGGCGACTGGTGGAAGGGCTGCAGCCCGTTCCTGGCCAGGCTGTCGACCAGCGCCGGATCGCGCAGGCCCTCACCCACCAGCGCGTTCAGCTGCTGCACCCGCTCGCGCGGCGCGCGGGCCGGCAGGAACCAGCCCAGCCATTCCTGCACCACCACGTCGGCCAGTCCCTGTTCGACGAAGGTGGGCACATCGGGCAGGAAGGGCGAGCGCTGCGCACTGGAGACGGCCAGTCCGCGCAGCCGGCCACTGCGGATGTAAGGCATGACCTCGCCCAGCACGCTGATGCTCACCGGCACCTGGCCGCCCAGCACATCGTTGAGCAGCGGCGCGCCGCCCTTGTAGGGCACGGCCGTGAGCTTGCGGCCGCCGTGGCGCTCCAGCAGCATGCCCACGAAGTGCAGGGCCGAGCCCGCCGCCGGCACGCCATAGGTGGCGGCCTGCGGATTGGCCTGCACCCACTTGAGGTAGTCGGCCAGCGTACGTACCTCGGCCGGCACGCCGGGCCCCGCGGTGAGCACGAAGGCATAGTTGACCGTGCTGCACACCGGCACGAAGTCCGCGAGCGGGTCATAGCTCAGCTTGCGGTAGGTGTTGGGGTACAGCGTCATCGGCGAACTGGGGATCTGCAGGATGGTCATGCCGTCGGGCACCGCCCGGCGCACGTAGTCCACCGCGATGCGGCCGCCGGCGCCCACCCGGGCATCGACCACCACACCGGGCGCATAGCGCCCGCGCAGCTTCTCGGCCAGCGGGCGCGCCACCTGGTCGCCCATGCCGCCGGCCGGAAAGCCCGAGATGATGAAGGCGGTGCGTTCGGCCTGAGCCTGCGCCAGGGTCAGGCCCAGCGCACCGGCGAGCGCGCCCGCGCCGGCCTGGCGGATGAAGTCGCGTCGTTGCATGTCGCTTGCCCGGCCTGACTCATTCGGGCTGCAGGCCGATGGTCTTGACGGCCACCGCCCAGCGCTCGCGCTCGGCCTTCATGAAGCTGCCGAACTCGGCCGGGCTCATGGGGCCTTCGGCCATCGTGCCCAGCGCGGCCAGGCGCTGCGCGGTCTCGGGCTGGGCCATGACCTTGTCCAGGTCGGCATTGACGCGGGCCACCACCGCAGCGGGCGTGCCGGCCGGCGCGAAGATGCCGTTCCAGCCGGTGAACTCGAAGCCCGGCAGGGTCTCGGCCACGGTGGCCACCTGCGGCCACTGCGGCAGCCGCTTGCCGGTGCTCACGGCCAGCGCACGCACCTGACCCCCCTGGATGTAGGCGGTGAGGGCCGCCTCGGGCAGGCACACCAGCTGCAGCCGGCCGCCCAGCAGGTCCTGCAGCGCCTCGGGCGCCTTGGTGTAGGGCACCTGGTTGAGCTTGATGCCGGCGGTGGCGGCCATGCTGTCGAGCACCATGCCCGAGAAGGTCTTGGGCCCCTCGGTGCCCGCGGCCAGCATCCCGGGCTGGGCCTTGGCGCGGGCGATGAGGTCGGGCAGGTCCTTGGCCGGGAAGCTGGCCGCGGCAGCCAGCACGAAGGGGCTGCGCCCGACCAGCCGCACCGGCACGAAGTCGCGCGCCGGGTCGTAGGGCAGCGACTTGAAGGTGAACACGTTGGTCACCATGGCCGCGGTGGTGGCGTAGTAGAGCGTGTAGCCGTCGGGTGCGGCACGGGCCGCCACCTGGGCGCCGATCACGTTCTGGCCGCCGGGGCGGTTGTCGATGATCACGGCCTGCTGCCACAGGCGCGAAAGCTGGTCGCCGATCTGGCGGGCCAGGATGTCCGGCCCCGAGCCCGCGGGCTGCGAGAGCACGAAGCGCACGGGCTTCTCGGGCCAGGACTGGGCGAGCGCCGCAGGGGCGGCAAGGGGCAGGGCCAGGGCGGCCAGGGCCTGCTGGAATTGGCGTCGGTTCATGGTGCGTTGTCTCCGTCTGTGGTTGTTGTCGTCGTCGAAAGCGTGGCCTGCCTCGCCGCCGTGATTGCGGCGGGCGCCGTTCAGGCGGCGCAGGCCGTGGCCAGGCCGAGGCGCGTGGCGGCCTCGTCCAGCAGGGCGCCGATGTCCTCGGCCCGCGCCGCGGTGCCGAACACATAGTGGTCGGGCCGCACCAGCGCGGCCACCGCCGCGTGCCGGGCGAACCAGTCGCGCACCACGCCCTCGGTCTCGGGCTGCTCGCCCAGGCTGAGGAGGCGCAGGCCGTCGAAGCCGCCCTCGGGCAGAGCCACCCCGGCGGCCATCACCAGCCGCCAGCCAGGGTCCAGCAGCGCGTCCATGCGCCGCGGCCCCTGCGCCGTGCGCAGCCAGGGTTGGGGAAACAGGCCGCCCCGGCCGCCGGCGGATCGCTCGGCCAGCAGGCCGGTCTCGAGCCCGGGCAGGATGTCCTGCCTGGGCGTATCGCGCACCTCGCCGCCGGACTCGGCCAGCAGGCGGCGGTCGCGCTCGCGGGCGCGGTCGGTGTCGCGCTCGCAGATCACGGCGCCCACCTGCTTGATGCGGCTGGTGAGTTCGCGCACATGGGCACGGCGCTCGTGGCCATAGCTGTCCAGCAGCGCCTCGGCCGCCTCGCCCTGAACCTCGCCGCCCAGCACGGCGCCCAGCTTCCAGGCCAGGTTGGCCGCATCGCGGATGCCCTGGCACATGCCCTGGCCCAGGAAGGGTGGCTGCATGTGGGCCGCATCGCCCGCCAGGAAGACGCGGCCGCGCCGCCAGTCGGCCGCCACCAGCGCATGGAAGCGATAGCTGGCCTGTCGCCAGAGCTCGCCGTGCTCCGGGCCGATCCAGCGCGACAGCAGCCGCCAGGTGGCCTCGGGCGTGGCCATCTCCCGCGGGTCCTCGCCGGCCTTGAGCGAGATCTCCCAGCGGCGGTGGTTGCCCGGGCCCAGCACCAGGGTGCAAGGCCGATCCGGCTCGCAGTACTGCACGCTCACTGCTGGCAGGCGGGCCATGCCGGCGGCGTTGAGCAGCACGTCGACCACCAGCCACGGCTCGTCGAAATCCAGGTCCTCCAGCGGCAGGCCCAGCTGCGTGCGCACGCCGCTGCTGCCGCCGTCGCAGGCGATGGCATAGCGGGCCTGCACGGTGTGGCTGCGGCCCTCGCGCTGCAGGGTGAGCTGCACGCCTTCGGCGTCCTGCGCGATGGCGGTCATCTCCACGCCCAGCTCCACCGTCACGTTGGGCAGGCGCGCCACGCGCTCGCGCAGCGCCCGCTCCACCGGCGGCTGGGTGAACACCAGCGAGGGCGTGTAGCCCTGCGGATAGGGCGGCGGCAGCATGGTCATGCGCCGGATCAGCTGCCCGTCCACGCCGAAGTACTCCGAATTGGAGAAGGGCTCGGTGAAGGGTGCGATGGCCTCCACCGCGCCCAGCTGCTGGAAGACGCGCATGATCTCGTGGTCCAGCGCGATGGCGCGGGGGATCTGGTAGACCTCCGTCAGCCGGTCGCACACATGGACCTTGAAGCCGCGCTGGCCCAGCAGCCCGGCGGCCACCTGGCCCACCGGCCCGTAGCCCACGATGGCGACGTCGTAGACAGGCGCGGCCGTCATGCCTGCGCTTCCCCGACGATGGGGTTGGAAAGCAGACCGACGCGCTCGATCTCCACCTCGTAGGTGTCGCCGGCCTTCATCCACACCGGCGGCGTGCGCGCCTGGCCCACGCCGGCGGGCGTGCCCATCACGATCACGTCGCCCGGCTCCAGCGTGAGCACCTCGGCCAGCAGGGCGATGGTCTCGGCCACGCCGAAGATCATGTCGGTGGTGTTGGCGTCCTGCATGACCTCGCCGTTGAGCCGGCCCTGGATGCGCAGGCCCGTTGCGCCGGGCGGCAGTTCGTCGGCCGTCACCAGCACCGGGCCGAAGCCGCCGGTGGCGTCGAAGTTCTTGCCGATGGTCCACTGCGGCGTGCGCTTCTGGTAGTCGCGCACGCTCATGTCGTTGAAGCAGCTGTAGCCGAAGACGTACTGCAGCGCATCGGCCTCCTTCACGTGCCGCGGCACTCGCCGCCCGATGACCACGGCCAGTTCGGCTTCGTAGTCGAAGCGAGGCGACACGCGCGGCACCACGCCGGCATCGCCATGGGCGATCAGCGAGCTGGCACCGCGGAAGAAGAACCAGGGGTAGTCGGGCTTCTCGCGCCCACCTTCCTTGGCATGGTCGAAGTAGTTGAGGCCCAGGCAGACCGTCTTGCCCGGCTCGGGCACCAGCGGGGCCAGCCGCACGCCGGCCATCGGCACGCGGGCAGCGCCGGCCTCGGCACAGGCCGCGGCCATGGCGGGCAGGTCGATGCCGGCGGTCAGCGCCGCGCGCAGGTCGTGCGGAATGCGGCCGTCGGCGTCGTGGAGGTCGATCAGCATGTCGCCGTCGACGAGGGCCAGGCGGGGTGCGCCATCGCGCAGGTAGGTGGTGAACTTCATGGAACGCCGTGCGGGAGAAGGAAGGAAGAGGAAGGAAGGAGGAGAGGTCGGCCTCGCTCAGGCCGGCGCGAACAGCACCTGCCGCTGCGCCGCCTTGAGTTCGGGGCCGGGCATGGGCGCAATGCCCCACTGGTCGATGCGGCCGGGCGGCCACTTCCAGTGCTCGGGCCCGCGCGAGACATAGCTGTCGTCCACCTGCTCCACCTCGGCCGTGTATTCGATGACCACGCCGAAGGGGTCGATGAAATAGTTGAAGAGGTTGTTGCCCGGGCCATGCCGGCCGGGGCCCCACTGGATCGGATGGCCCGCGTCCTTCATGCGGCCACCCCCGCGCATCACCGACTCGAAGTCCGGCATCAGGAAGGCGATGTGGTTGAGCGCGTCGTTGTCGGTGATGCCGATGGCCAGGGTGTGGTGGTCCCGGTTGCAGTTCATGAAGGCCATGATCCCGGTGCGGTCCGCGAGCCGGAAGCCCATCGCCCGTTCGAAGAAGGCCTTGGTGTCGTCCACCGCGTGGCTGTTGAGCACGGCATGGGTCAGGCGGATCGGCATGTCGGCCTGGGGCGGGTCGGCCTCGCGTCGCGCGTCGCCATGCACCACCTGGAAGACGCGGCCGTGCGGGTCCTTGAACTTCATGCCGATGCCGCCGGCCGGGTCCTTGGTCAGCGCATGCGGCTCAGCGAGCAACGTGCCGCCGGCCGCCACGGCCGTCTCGCACAGGGTGTCGAGCGCCTCGCGGCTACGGGCCCGCAGCGTCACCTGCCGCACCTGGGGCGCATGGCCGCCCTGGTGCAGGGCAAGCAGGTAGGCGTCGTCGCCGGTGCCGCGCAGGTAGAGCACGCCGTCGCCGCGGTGGGCCACGGCCAGGTGCCAGGTCTGGGTGTAGAAGGCCTCGGCACGGGCGAGGTCGGGCACGAACAGGGCCACGCTGCGCAGGCCCTCGATCCAGGGGGAACTCATCGTCTTGTCTCCTTCGCGCGGCTGCCGCGGGTTGCGGGTGGCCAGCGTCGTTGCGGTTGCGGCGGATCGTAGGAAGCGGGCCTGATCCTGTACAGACGATGCGGCCGATTCCTAAAATCGGTTTCATGGATATCCGTTCGGTCGACCTCAACCTGCTGGTGCTGTTCGACACCCTCATTCAGACGCGCAGCGTCAACCGGGCCGCCGAGGCCATGGGCCTGAGCCAGTCGGCCACCAGTGGTGCGCTGGCACGGCTGCGCGGCGTGTTCGACGACGCGCTGTTCGTGCGCACCGCCGCGCAGATGGAGCCCACGCCGCGCGCCCAGCAGCTGGCCCCGGTGGTGCGGCGGGTGGTGCAGACCATCCAGCAGGAGATCCTGCAATCGCCCCATTTCGAACCCGCCCAGGCGCAGCGCAGCTTCACCCTGCTCACGCCCGACATCGGCGAGGTGGCCTTTCTGCCCGGCGTGCTGCGGCGGCTGCAGCACGAGGCACCGGGGGTGCGGCTGCATGCGGTCTCGCGCGCCCGCGCCGCGGCGGCCGACGCGCTGGAGAAGGGCGAGGCGGACCTTGCCATCGGCTTCTTCCCGGACCTGCAGAAGGCCGGCTACTTCCAGCAGTCGCTGTTCACCACCACGTACGAATGCATCACCAGTGCGGGCCACACGGCCCTGGGCGATCGGCCCACGTTGAAGCAGTACCTGGCGGCGCGGCATGTGGTGGTGCGGCCCGATGGCCGCGAGCACCTGCTGGAGCGCTTCCTGGACGCCAAGGGCTGGCAGCGGCAGGTGACGCTGGAGCTGTCGCACTTCATGAGCCTGCTGGCCCTCCTGCCCGGCACCGAGCTGGTGGCCACCGTGCCGCAGGACATCGCCACCGCCGTGGGCCGGCACATTCCGCTGCGCACCCTGGCCCTGCCCTTCAAGCCGCCGCCGCTGCAGGTGCAGCAGTTCTGGCACCGGCGCATGCAGAACGACCCGGCCAACCGCTGGCTGCGCGGGCTGTTCCACGAGGTCAACCGGCGCGAGGCCGGGGCGCGACTGCCGGCCTGAGAAGGTTGGACAAGTCCGTCAGGTCCGCACGTCCTGCCGAAACGCGCCCACTCGGCGTTGGCAGGCGCCGCGGCGCCGTTCAGGTTGGAGCATGGCCGGGCGCCTATGCTGGGCGGCCTTGCACAGGCGGCCCGCCCACGCCTGCACTCTCCCTTTTCCTTTCGCATGACCCAACGATCCGCCCCCTTCTTCCTTCCACTGGCCCTGGACGCAACGGCGTCCCGTCGCCACGCCCTGCGCGCGGGCGCCGCGCTGCTCGCAGTCGCGCTGCTGCCCGGAGCCGGCGCCGCCGAGTCCGAACTTGCCGTGGGCAGCGCCCTGCCGCCCCTCTCGGTCAACGACCAGTTCGACCGCCCCGTGGTGGTGGACGCCAGCACCCGGCTGGTGCTCTTCGCGGCGGACAAGGCGGCCGGCGATGTCGCCACCGAGGCCCTGAAGGCGCATCCGGAGGTGCTGGCCCAGCAGCGCCTGGTGTACCTGGCCGACATCAGCGGCATGCCGGCCGTCATCACCCGCATGTTCGCGATGCCCAAGATGCGCGACCTGCCCTTCCCCGTCGGTCTGGTGCGCGATGCCCAGGTCACGGCCGCCCTGCCGCGCAAGGCGGGAACGCTGACACTGCTCGTGCTCGACCAGGGCACGGTGCGCGGCATCGAGTTCCTGCGCGACGCCGACGCCGTGCGCACGCGGCTGGGCATGCCCGGCTGAGGCCACCCCCGCGCACCTGCCGGCCCCGCGCAAGCGCGCGGGCGCCGACGTTTGGGTTCGGCCGCCACGCCGCGCGACCGTAGGACCCGGTCGCCAGACGGCGGCTCTGACTGCCGTCCTACACGGGCGGCGCCCTCGTCCACCGGACGATCCTGCCGCAACGCAATCCGCGGAGGCTTCGCCCGTGACCCGTACCCCCGAAAAACCCCCCTTCAACGACGACCGCAAACCCGTGCGTGCCGAAGGCGGCCCACGCGAGGTGCAGGACCACAAGGACGACATCTTCTTCGCCGCCATCGAGATGACCCGCATGCCCATGCTGGTCACCGACCCGCGGCAGCCCGACAACCCCATCGTCTTCGCCAACCGCGCCTTCCTCTCGATGACCGGCTACACGCCGGAAGAGATCATGGGCACCAACTGCCGCTTCCTGCAGGGCCCGGGCACCGACCGCGCCTCGGTCGCCGTGATCCGCGAAGCCATCGAGAGCCGCACCGAGGTGCAGATCGAGCTGCTCAACTACCGCAAGGACGGCAGCACCTTCTGGAATGCGCTCTTCGTCTCGCCGGTGTTCAACCCGGCAGGCGAACTGGTGTACTTCTTCGCCTCGCAGTTGGACGTGAGCCGGCGTCGCGACGCCGAGGACGGCCTGGCCCAGGCGCAGAAGATGGAGGCGCTGGGCCAGCTCACCGGGGGTATCTCGCACGACTTCAACAACCTGCTGCAGGTGATGTCGGGCCACCTGGACCTGCTGGAGTTGCGCGGGCGCATGAACAAACTCGACCCCGAGCATGTGCGCCGCGGCGTGGAAAACATCCGCGAGGCGGTGAGCAAGGCCTCGAAGCTCACCAGCCAGCTGCTGGCCTTCTCGCGCAAGCAGAGCCTGCGCGGGCGCGTGATCAACCTCAATGCCGTGACCAAGGACATGACCGACCTGGCGGTGCGCACGCTGGGCGAGCAGATCCACGTCGAGTTCAGACTGGAAGAGAACATCGGCAACTGCCAACTCGACCCGACGCAGCTGGAGGTGGCGCTGCTCAACGTGCTGGTCAACGCGCGCGACGCCATGCCCGAGGGCGGCACGCTCACGCTGCAGACGGCCAGCGTGGAGGTGGGCGAGGACGACGCCACGGCCTTCGCCGGCCTGCCGCCGGGCCGCTATGCCACGTTGTCGGTCACCGACACCGGCCACGGCATCGACAAGGCGCTGCTCGGCCGCGTGATGGACCCCTTCTTCACCACCAAGGAGGAAGGCAAGGGCACCGGCCTGGGCCTGTCGATGGTGTATGGCTTCGTCAAGCAGTCGGGCGGCACGGTGACGCTCTATTCCGAGCTGGGCATGGGCACCACGGTGCGCATGTACTTCCCCACCGTCGAGGCGCGGCCCACTGCCGCGGTGCGCGGCGTGCAAGCCCACTACCGCGGCGGCGACGAGCGCATCCTGCTGGTGGAAGACCGCGAAGAGGTCGGCCTGCTCGCCCGCGAGATGCTGGAAGGACTGGGCTACACCGTGCGCATGGCCACCTCCGCGCAGGAGGCGCTCACGCTGTTCCGCAGCCTGGCGCCCTTCGAGCAGCCGGACCTGCTCTTCTCGGACGTGGTGATGCCCGGCGGCATGAACGGCTATACGCTGGCGCGCGAGATCCAGAAGCTGCGGCCCTCGGCCCGCGTGCTGCTGACCACCGGCTTCGATCGCGACCTGGGCAGCCTGGACCCGGTGGCGCCCGCGGAGTTCGAGATCATCAAGAAGCCCTACCGGCTGGTGGACCTGGCGCGCAAGGTGCGCGACGTGCTGGACGGGCCCACGGGCTCGCACACGGTGGGCGGCTGAGCGCCGCGCCTGGCGATGCCGTGCGCGCGGCCGCTCAGCGCAGGCCGGTCGTCGACGGCGTGCCGGTGTAGCGCTCGACGCGCTGACCGGCCAGCTTCCAGCCGCTGACGGCCTCGCTGGTCTCGGAGCGTGCCACCTGGAGCCGGCCGCTGATCCAGACGGTGTCCATGGTGCCGACGGAGCGCGCAGGCGTATCCAGCCGCACATGCACGATCTGGTTGGCCGGCGGCGGCGGCGTGTGGATGCAGGCGCCGTAGTGCGGCACCAGCAGCAGCTCGCGCAGGCCCTGCGCCGTCTGCTCCAGCGGCACCACATAACCGGGCAGGCGCACCAGGGCGCCGTCCAGCGCGGCATTGGTGGGCGCCTGATCCCACACACGGCGCAGCCGCGCCAGGGCGGCCTTGGCGCGCGGGTCGTCGTCGGGCAGCCGGCGCAGGTCGACGCCGCCGGCGCTGAACTCGGCCCAGGGGTCCCAGCCCTCGGGCAGCAGGGCATCCCAGCCGATGGTGCGGTAGCCGGGCTCGCGGGCCCAGGCGGCCCAGGCGGCGCCCTGGAGCACGCCGGCAAGAAGGATTCTTCGCGACAGCATCATGGTCGGTTGCCGCGTTATGGCGGACGGTCGGGCTGGAAGGGCGCCAGCTTCTGGAACAGCAGCGGTCCGGCGAAGCTGGGCAGGTCGTGCTCATGGTCGTCGTGCGGTGCCACGCCCTCGCGCGACTTGCGCAGCCAGTGGCGGGCCAGCCCGGCATCGCGTGGCACGCCCTCGCCGCGCTCGTAGGCACGGCCCAGGGCCCGCTGCGCGCGGACGTCGCCCGACTCGGCCGCCTTCTCCAGCCAGGCCATCGCACGGGCACCATGGCGCGGCACGCCCTCGCCCGTCAGGTAGGCGCGGTAGAGCGCGAACTGCGAATGCGCGGCGCAGGCATCGGCACTGTCGGCCGTGCGTCGCCACCAGCCCACGGCCAGCGTTGCGCTCCGTGTGGCGCCGCCCCAGCCCTGCTGGTGGAAATCGCCCAGCTGGCAGGCCGCGGCCACCGAGCCGCGGCGGGCCGCCACCGAGAACCAGCGGTATGCCGCATCCAGGTCGCGTGGCACCGGCGGCATGCCGTTGAGATGCAGGAAGGCCAGCTCGACCTGCGCCTGCAGGTGCTGGCGCTCGGCCGCCCGCTGGAGTTGCTCGCGGGCGCGCTGCGGATCATTGGCCAGGCCGGTCAGGCCGCGGTAGTGGCGCGACAGCGCATAGGCCGCGTCGGCGGAGCCCAGGCGCGATGCGTCCTCGAAGCGCGCCAGCGCCCGCTGCGGGTCGGGCGCGACGCCCTCGCCCCGCTGCAGGCGCTGGCCCTCGGCCAAGGCGGCGGCGGCCGCCCGCGCATCGCTGCGCGACGTGGCGCCGGCCGGTGCGGCCACCAGGGCGGCCGCCAGGGCGGCCGCCATCATGGCGACGGCGGCGCCCTGCCGGCAGGCCCGGCGCACGACGGGCCGCACGCTCACTGGAAGGTCTTGGTCGGATCGGCCGGCACCACGATCTCGCTGGCCGGCGTGAGCGACAGCGTCACCGTCGCGCCTTTCTGCAACGTGCCCAGGATGCGCACGGCGTCGGCCAGCGAACCCAGCCGCTGGGTGCGCAGCACTTCGGGCGGACGGATCGTGCCCTTGGCCGCATGCACCGACTCCACCGGGCCGCCCTTGTAGACGATGCTGCGGTTCAGGCCGGGACTGAACTGGGTGTAGCCCTCGGGAATGAAGCCGCGGTACGGGCCGTTGTCCAGCACCTCCAGCGACACCTGGACGTAGTAACCGCCCTGATCGTTCACGTACTGGTCGGTGGCGGTCACGATGCCATTGGCCAGCAGCGGGATGGCCGGGTTCTTGTTCTGCGGACCGACAAAGCCCTGCACGATGCGTGCGTCGTCGAGGATGCGCGCCGGCACCGACGCGAGCCCGTTCTCGCGGCCCGGCTTGAAGGGCCCCGCGGTCTCGATGCTCTTGTAGCTGCTGTTGGCGGCGTCGCTGGCCTTGTAAGAGGCCACCGAGCGGCGCTTCTCCAGCTGGTTGGCGAACTCGCTGGTGATCTTCGTGCCGTTGATGGACGGCGAGTCATACACCTTCGACTGCATGGCGTCCATCATGGTCAGCTGCCGGCCGGCGTTGGCCGGGTCGCGGTTGTAGGCCTTGAGCGCCTGGTACACCTCGACAATGGGGAACTGGTTGGTGTGCTGCGGGCTGACGAAGTCCGCCGTGATGCTGTTCTGCAGATAGCTGAAGCCATGCTGGTACGACAGGCGCAGCCAGCCGTTGGCCTCCGTCGGTGAGGTCAGACCATTGAAGCCGTAGCCACCGTGGTAGCCGAAGGTGTAGAACTGGCCGTCGACCGGGTTCTTCACCTTGAACAGCATGTTGGTGGTGCCCGGCGTGTGGCCCGGCGCCCAGATCACCATGATCTTCACGTTGCCGTAGTCGTACCACTTGTCGTATTCGTAGAAGTTGGTGGTGCGGGCGCGGATCACCGTCTCGGTCGCCGGCAGCGCGCCGGTGATGTCGAAGGTGTTGCCCTGCAGGTCGGCCTTGATGCCCTGCACGTCTTCCTTGGAGGCCCACAGCGCCACGGGCTTGCCGGCGTTGTCCATCATGCGCAGCTGCTCGACCACGGTGCCGTAGTGGTCCGAATGGCCGTGGGTGAGCCAGATGTCGGTGACCGAGCGCGGGTCCAGGCCCAGCAGCTCGATGTTCTTCCAGTACTGGTAGCCGCTGTTGGGCCAGCCGGCGTCGACCTTGATGACCTTGTCGTCGGACTTGTCGTCGGGCGTGCCCATGTCGGCCACGAGCAGGTACGAGGCCACCTCGTTGTCGCCCACGTAGTACATGGTGTTCTTCACCATCTCGAAGGGCTCGGTGCTGCGCGCGTACGGTGCCGTGGTGGGCGTGGTGGCGTTGATGTTGACGTAGGCCTGGCCCGAGACCGGGTCGGTGCCCTTGTCCGCCAGCATGGGGCTGTTGGACGGCACGTCCCACACGGGCTTGCCATCGCTCGTCGAAGTCGGCGTGAAGTACCAGATGGCGACCACGCGGGCCTTGTCGGCGTTCTTGTAGTTCTGGTCGAAGAGCAGGTACGCCGCCTGGCGGCTGGTGGTGGCGTAGTCGTAATTGGCCGTGACGGGCAGCGCATCGAGCGTGGAGGCCGCACTCTGGCTGTAGTCGGCGGTGTTGACGTTGTAGACCTTCACGTCCGGCGCCAGCGTGTAGCTTTCCTCGTAACGCTTGATCGGCGGGTTGTAGGCGCGGCCAGCCTGGTCGGCGGTCACCACGCGGCCATCGCCCACCGTCACGCTCGTGCCGGTCTTGCCGTAGACCCAGCCCGCGGCCACCATGGGCCCGGGCTCGTCGCCCCGGCGCGAGACGGCCGCGCCATAGCGGGCCAGGTTGAACTGCGCCGCAGCCGAGCTGCCCTTGCGCAGGATCACGTTGAAGGTGTCGGCCGCCACGTCGGCCGTGACGACGCTGTCCGCCGTGCTGCCCGCCACCCAGTCCACCAGGTTGCCGGGCACCAGCTTGGCCACCAGCGCCTGCGCCGCATCGGTCGCCAGCGGTGCGGTGGTCAGCGTGACCGGGCCCGAGGCGGCCAGCACGGCCACCTTGACGACCGAGCCGCCGTTGCCACCTTCGGTGACCGGGGCCTGGTAGACCAGGCCCGCCTGGCGCGGCGGCGTCGTCTGGGTGACCGGATCGGTCTGTCCCGGCGTCGAGGGGCTGGTGGTGCCGCTGCCCCCTGTGCCGCCGGAGGCCGCCAGCAGCAGCGCCGCGGCCCCGCTGTTGTTGCCCCCGCCACCGCCACAGGCGGCAAGCATCGCGGCGGCGGCCGCGACGGTCAGGGCGAGCGACGACGTGCCGCTTCTGAGGATGGATTTCACTGTCTTCTCCGACTCGTTGTGGGTGGCTCGTTGCGGCCGTTCTTGGGCGACGGCTTCGCGGATTCGGCAAGGGCGGGCGTTGGCCCGCCCACGGCTCATCGCACCATCGCGGGCCGCTTGGGATCGAAGCGCCAGCCGGGCACCAGATGCCCCATGGCGATGGCGTCGTCGCGCGCGCCCAGGCCGTGCGCGCGGTAGAGCGCATGCGCCTTGTGCACTTCGTCCATGTCCAGCTCGATGCCCAGGCCCGGGCGTGCCGGCACGGCGATCTGGCCGCCGGCGATGGTCAGCGGCTCGCGCGTGAGGCGCTGGCCGTCCTGCCAGATCCAGTGGGTGTCGATGGCCGTGATGCGCCCCGGTGCCGCGGCGGCCACATGGGTGAACATGGCCAGCGACACATCGAAGTGATTGTTGGAATGCGAGCCCCAGGTCAGGCCCCAGTCGCGGCAGGTCTGGGCCACGCGCACGCTGCCGGCCATGGTCCAGAAATGCGGATCGGCCAGCGGGATGTCCACCGACTGCAGCGCCAGCGCATGCACCATCTGGCGCCAGTCGGTGGCGACCATGTTGGTGGCGGTGGGCAGGCCGGTCTCGCGGCGGAACTCGGCCATCACCTCGCGCCCGCTGAAGCCGCCTTCGGCGCCGCAGGGATCTTCGGCATAGGCGACCACGCCCTTCATGCGATGGCCCAGGCGCACGGCGTCCTTGAGCAGCCAGGCGCCATTGGGGTCGAGCGTGATGCGCGCCTGCGGAAATCGCTCGTGCAGGGCGGTCACCGCATCGACCTCGGCATCGCCGGCGAGCACGCCGCCCTTGAGCTTGAAGTCCTCGAAGCCGTAGCGCGCATGCGCTGCCTCGGCCAGGCGCACGACCGCCTCGGGCGTGAGGGCCTCCTCGTGGCGCAGCCGCAGCCAGTCGTCCTGCGCGTCGGGTTCGCTGGCATAGGGCAGGCTGCTCCGGCGGCGGTCGCCCACGTAGAACAGGTAGCCCAGCACGGGCACGTGGTCGCGCTGCTGGCCTTCGCCGAGCAGGGCCGCCACGGGCACGCCCAGATGCTGGCCCAGCAGATCGAGCAGGGCCGACTCGATGGCGGTGACCGCATGCACCGTGGTGCGCAGGTCGAAGGTCTGCAAACCACGGCCGCCGACGTCGCGGTCGCTGAAGGCCGCTTCGACCTTCTGCAGCAACTGGCGCAGCGCACCGACGGGCTGGCCCACCAGCAGCGGCGCGGACTCCTCCAGCACCTGGCGGATGGATTCGCCGCCGGGCACCTCGCCCACGCCGGTGTGGCCGGCGCTGTCGGTCACGAGCAGCAGGTTGCGGGTGAAGAAGGGCGCGTGCGCGCCGCTCAGGTTGAGCAGCATGCTGTCGCGCCCGGCCACGGGAATGGCCTGCACCGACGCGATGCGCGGCGTGTCGACGGCCATCGCCGTCGTGACTCGGTCCAGCACGGTGGCTTACTCCGCGCTGATCTTGCCGGTCTCGATGACCTTCTGCCAGCGCGCGTATTCCTTCTGCTGGAAGGCCGCGAACTGCTCGGGCGTGTTGGCCACCATCTCGAAGCCCAACGCGGCGAACGGCTCCTTGACGGATGCGTCGTTCAGCGCGGCGACGACGGCATCGTGGAACTTCTTGCGCACGTCGGCCGGCAGGCCCTTGGGTCCGACGACGGCCTGCCACGAGTAGACGTCCACGCCCTTGATGCCCGACTCTCCCAGCGTGGGCACGTCGGGCAGCAGCGTGGAGCGCTTGTCGGAAGTGATGGCCAGCGCCTTGAGCTTGCCGCCGCGGATGTACTGGATGACGGCGTTGATGTTCTGGAACGAGGCATCCACCTGCCCGCCCAGCAGGTCGGTGATCACCGGCGCGCCGCCCTTGTAGGGCACATGCAGGCCCGAGGTGCCGGTCTGCTGCCAGAAGAGCGCGGCCGTCAGGTGGTCGCTGGAGCCGGTGCCCGAGGAGCCGAAGCTCATCTTGCCGGGATTGGCCTTCTCGAAGGCCACGACATCGGCCACGGTCTTGTAGGGCGAGTTGGCGGGCACCACCAGCACGTTCGGCGCCTGCACGGCGACGGTGATGGTGTCGAAGTCCTTCAGCGCGTCGTACTGCACGCCCTTGATCAGGTGCGGCGCAATCACCAGCGGGCCGAGCGAGGTGACGAGGAAGGTGTAGCCGTCGGGCGCGGCGCGCTTGACGAAGGTGGCGCCGATGGTGCCGGTGGCCCCGGCCTTGTTGTCGACGACGACTGGCTGGCCGAGCGCGGCCGTGACCTTGGGCCCGATGGCGCGGGCGACCATGTCGGTGGAGCCGCCGGCCGGGAAGGGAACGATCAGGTTGATCGTTTTGTTGGGCCAGCCCTGGGCCAGGGCGGGCGCCGCAGCCGTGGCGGCCAGGGCAAGGCAGGCGATCAACTTTTTCATGCGAGGTCTCCGGAAGAAAGGAATGGGGAAGGTCGAGGCGCACCGCGGACAGCCTGCAGGTCCTGGGGCACCAGGCACGCAAGCGCGCAGAGCCAACCGGTAGCGCTACCAAGTGCGGCGAGATGGTAGCGCTACCGATTTCATTTGCTTCTCGGGTTTGCCCTAGTGCGGCAGCGCCTTGGCCTTGCCGCCAGACCTCAGGTCGTCTCGCGCTCGATGATGGAAAAGCCGATGTCGATCACCGGCTGCTCGACGCGGCGGCCTTCGGCCCGGTCGAGGATGAAGCGCGCCGCCTGCTCCCCGATGGCGGCGCCCTTGATGTGGACCGAGGTCAGCGCGGGATGCGAGTCCGCCGCGAATTCCTGGTCGCCGAAGCCCACCAGCGCCAGCGCCTCGGGCACCGCGATGCCCTGGCTGTGCGCCTCGGCCAGCACGCCCAGCGCCAGCAGGTCGGAGCTGCAGAAGATGCCGTCGACCGTCTCGCCCGACTGCAGGAGCTCGCGCAGCGCCAGGCGGCCGCTGCGCATGGTGGTGGGCGCCGGCACGCGGATGTGCCGCGCCTCGGGCAGTCCCAGACTGCGCACCGCCTCCGCGAAGGCCGAGGTGCGACGACTGGCGCGCTCGTCGTCCCCCGCGATGATGGCCAGCCGGCGCCGGCCCTTGGCATGCAGCAGCAGCGCCACCTGCCGGCCCGCCTCGGCATGCGAGAAGCCGACCAGCATGTCGATGGGCGTGGGTGTCAGGTCCCAGGTCTCCACCACCGGGATGCCCGCCGCGGCCAGGCGTTTGCGCCCCTGGGCCGAATGCATGATGCCGGTGAGCACGATGCCGTCAGGCCGCCGGCTGATGATGGCCTCCAGCAGCGCATCCTCGCGGCTGTGGCCGTAGCCCGACTGCCCCAGCATCAGCTGGTAGTCGTGGTCGGCCAGGGTCTGGATCAGCGCCTGGATCGCGTTCTGGAACACCGGGCCCGAGATGGTGGGCACCAGCGCCGCCACCAGCCGGCTGCGCGAGGAGGCCAGGCCGCCCGCGATGCGGTTGGGCACGTAGCCGGTGCTGGCCACCGCCTCCTGCACGCGCCGCAGCACGTCGGCCGACACCTGGGACGGCGTGTTGACCGCCCGCGAGGCGGTGATGGGCGCCACGCCGGCCAGGCGGGCCACGTCATGCAGGGTCACGGCCCCGCTGCTGCGGCGGCTTCGGCGGGGCGCGTCGTCGGTCATCGCGGCATTCTAGGAAGCGGGGACTGGGCGTCCGACTGCCGGCCGCGCGCCGGGCAACGTGATGTGGGCGGCGGCGCAGCGGGCGGGCGCGACATCGTGCGCCCGCGGGTCTCGGTCAGTGGGCGAGCGCCTGCATGCGCGACAGCAGCAGCGCGCGCTGGGCCTCGTTCTGCGTCAAGTCCGCCGCCTGGCGGTAGGCCTCGCGCGCCTCGGCGATGCGGCCCAGCCGCTCCAGCACGTCGGCGCACGCACCGTGCAGATAGGGATAGCGCTGGAGCTGCGACTCCCCGGCCAGTGCCTCCAGAACGGGCAGCGCGGCAACGGGGCCATCGGCAAAGCTCAGCGCGACGGCCCGGTTGAGTGCCACCACCGGCGATGGATGGCGCGCCAGCAGCCGGTCGTAGCCGGCCACGATGGCGTGCCAGTCGGTGTCCTCGGCGCGTGCCGCGCGCGCGTGGCACGCGGCAATGGCGGCCTGCAATGTGTAGGGGCCATCGGGGTCGAGCCGCTGGGCCCGCGCCAGCGCGCCGAGCCCCCGCTGGATCAGCAGGCGGTCCCAGCGCCGGCGGTCCTGATCCGGCAGCAGCACGGGGCGGCCCTTGGCATCGAGGCGGGCCGGCAGGCGGCTGGCCTGGATCTCCAGCAATGCCGCCAGGCCATGCACCTCGGCCTCGTCGGGCAGCAGATGCTGCAGCTGCCGCGCAAGGCGCAGCGCTTCGTCGCACAACGCCGGTCGCAGCAGGCTCGCGCCGCTGCCCGCGCTGTGGCCTTCGTTGAAGATGAGATAGACCACCGCCAGCACGGCCCCCAGTCGCTGCGTCCGCTCGCCCGCATCGGGCAGCTCGTAGGGCTGGCCCTTGAGCGCCTTCTTGGCGCGCACGATGCGCTGGGCCACCGTGGCCTCGGGCAGCAGGAAGGCGCGCGCGATCTCGTGCGTCTCCAGTCCGCCCAGCAGGCGCAGCGTGAGCGCCACCTGCGACTCGCGCGGCAGCACCGGATGGCAGGCGATGAAGATCAGCCGCAGCTGCTCGTCGCCGATCGCGGCCTGGTCGCGCGCGGCATCGAGCTGATCGGCGAAGTCGGGCACCACCTGCGCGCCCAGGGCTTCGTCGTCGGCGGCAAGCTGCGCATGCTCGCGCTCGAGCATGGCGCGTCGGCGCAGGCGGTCCAGCGCCTTGTTGCGTGTGGCGGTCATCAGCCAGGCTGCCGGGTTGGCGGGTGGGCCATCGCGCGGCCAGGCATCGAGGGCGGCCAGCAGGGCGTCCTGCGCGCAGTCCTCGGCCTCGTCCAGGTCGCGCAGCAGCCTGGCCGCCGCGCCCACCAGGCGGCCACGCTCGATGCGCCAGACGGCGGCGGCGGTGTCGGCATGGCGCGCGGGCATCGGCGTCGTGTCGGGCGACCTGTCAGGCGCCGTCGTAGGCCCGCTGCAAGGCTGCGACGTCGATCTTCTGCATGCCCCAGACCGCCTGGAACACGCGCTGCACGCGCGCTGCGTCGGGGTCGTTGACCATGCGGAACCAGGCCTGGGGAATGACCTGCCACGACAGGCCCCAGGCATCGCGCACCCAGCCGCAGGCGAGCGCCGTACCGCCGCCCGCGGGCAGCGCTTCCCAGAGATGGTCGATCTCCGCCTGGTCCTCGCAGGCCACGGTGAGCGAGAAGGCCTCGCTCAGCTTGAAGTGCGGCCCGCCGTTGAAGGCCGTCATCTGCAGGCCCAGCAGCTCGACGTGCTGCAGCATGACGGTGCCGGCCGGCCCCGGCGCGTTCTCGCCCCAGTGCTGCGTGTGCAGCACGCGGCCGCTGTCGGGGCCAAAGACGCGCAGGTAGTGGGCCACCGCGTCCTCGGCGCCCTGCTGGTACCAGATGAAGGGCGTGAGCTTGTTCAGCATCTCCATGGCGATCTCCTTGCTCAGGGCGCGGGCGGCATGCCGCTCATGAAGGCCAGCTCCCAGATGTGGCCATCCAGGTCCTCGAAGCCATGGCCGTACATGAAGCCATGGTCCTGCGGCGGACGCGGCACCGCGGCGCCGGCGGCGCGGGCCTTGGCCACGAGTTCGTCCACCTCTTCGCGGCTCTCGCACGACAGGCACACCAGCACCTCGGTCGCGGCCTTCGCGTCCACCAACGGCTTGGCGGTGAAGCCACGGGCGAAGTCCTCGGTCAGCAACATGGCGAAGAGGTTCTCGCCCAGCACCAGGCAGGCGCCGTGTTCGTTGGTGAACTGCGGGTTGAAGCGGTAGCCCAGCGCTTCGAAGAAGGCCTTGCTGGCCGGCAGGCTCTTGCAGGGCAGGTTGATGAAGATCTGCTTGTGCATGCGGATTCCTTTCAGGGGGTGGACGACGATTCGGCCAGGGCCTTGAGCCGCTGCAGGGCCTTCGGCCACATGCCGTCGAGCATGGCCGCGTGTTCGTCGCTCCAGCCTTCCAGCCGCACCTGCAGGCGGGTGCCGCCATCGGAAAGCGGGGCGAGGGTGTAGCGCTCGTGCATCGGCGCAGCGTCGGGCAGGGGCGGCGTCATCGGCTGGCCTTCGCGCAGCTCGCCCAGGATGCGCAGGCTCAGATGGGCGGGCGGCCGGCGCTGCTCGACGACGGCCTCCATGCCGTTGCAGTCGGGATCGAGGAAGCGCATGCGACTGCCTTCGGACCAGTCGCCCTCGCAGTGCGCCCCTTCGCAGAAGGCGCTGGCCCAGTCGCGAAAGGCGACCGGGTCGAACAGGCAGGCCCAGACCCGCTCGGGCGTGGCGCCGATGTCGACGGTGTGTTGCTGGTCGCTCATGCCCTGGCCTCCGCGATCTGCTTCAGGTTCTGCAGGCCGTCCTCGAAGTCGCGGCCCACCATGCGGTCCATGTCCATGAACAGGCCCATGACACGACCGATCAGGTTGGCCGGGCCATGCATGCGCCAGTGCACGGTCGTGCCACCGCCAGGGGCGGGCTCCAGCGCGAACTCGGCCTCGTTGTGGGCCTCGAAGGGCTTCAGAAAGTCCAGCTGCAGTTGCACCGCCCGGCCGGGCTGCTGGCCGGTGAGGGTCATGCTGCCGGTGCCGACCTTGCTGCTTTCCCAGCCGTAGCGCGAGCCGACGCCCGTCGGCGGGCCGCTGTAGTGGCTGAGCATCTGCGGATCCTTGCGGGCATAGGGATTCCAGCGGTTGAAGCCTTGCAGCTCGCTCACCAGCGGCCAGAGCCGCTCGGGACTGGCCTCGATCCGCAGCTGGCGCTCGACCGAGAACGTGGCGGGGCGGGTGGCGGCATAGGCCAGCACGGCCAGGACCAGGACGGCCAGGCCGATCAGCGCGAAGACGAGGATTCTCATGGGGGTGCTTCGCATGACGGGCCGCGGTCAGCGGACGATCTCCATGTCGCCGCCGGGTCCGAAGTCGGCCTCCTCGTACAGGCGCCGGACCTCGATCTCACAGGTGATGCCGATGAAGGGTGCCGGGAATCGGCTGGCCCAGGCGCGAGCCTCCTCTTCGGAGCGCACCTGGATCAGCGTGTAGCCGGCGATCACCTCCTTGGTCTCGGCGAAGGGGCCGTCGATGACCTCGCGGCGGCCATCGGGGTGGTAGCGCTGACGCCAGCCCTCGCGGCTGGGGCGCAGGCCGGCGCCGTCGAGCAGCACGCCCGCGCGGGCCATCTCCTCGTGGAAGGCGCCCATGTCCTCGAAGAGCTTGGCGAACTCGGGGCCGGGCTTGTCGCCGCGCTCACTTGTGTCCGTCGCGCGGACCTGGATCATGAATCGCATGGCAGGCTTTCTCCTGGTGGGGCGGCAGCGCCTTTCGCTGCCTTCATGCCTACGACGATCCGGCACGCGCGGAATCGACAGGCCTCGGGAAACTACCTAGCCCGCCAGGCCGGGTGACCGACTTACGCGTAACAGGGGCCTACGCCGCGGATCTCCACCGTGGCCCATTCCGCGGCGGGGCAGCGGCCGGCCCAGTGCAGGGCCACGGCCTCGTCCTCGGTGTCCAGCAGGAAGAAACCGCCCACCATCTCCTTGGCCTCCGCGAAGGGGCCGTCCAGCACCTGCACATCGTCCGCGCGCCGGGTGAGGCGCCGCGCGGCGGTGCCCAGCGACTCGCGGGCGATCAGCAGGCCGGCCTCCTTCAGTTCGGCGCCGAAGTCCAGCATGCGCTGGTACGCCGCCTCCCCCTCGGGACGGCTGCGCCCGGCGCGCTGGCCCAGCGGTTCGACGATCAGGAGCATGTGCGGCATGGCGACCTCGCAGGAATGGACGATGGCCGCCATTCTGAAGCGCTTCGGTCCCTGGTCAGAGGGATGTACCCGGACTGGGTGACTGCATGCCGTGCGGGTTCTCGGCATTGACGCTGGTCAAGACGCCCCACACCATGCACCGCTGCCTATGACTGCCTGCGTTCTGCCATGAGCCCCTACCAGAAGATCCTGATCGAGGGCCACCCTGGACCTCTGCAGTTTTCCGACGCGATGCACCGGCTGTTCGCGGTGGATCTCGCAGTGGAGCAACCCGACAGAGCGCAATTCAGCAGCCAGATCACGGCCTATTGCGGCCGCAAGCTGCGATTCGCCGCGCTGCGCTTCTCACCCCACCTGACGCGCTCTCAGCAGTTCAGGCGACCCACGCGCTGGCTGGTGACCCTGCAGCGGGAGGGCACGGCGCATGTGTCGCAGGATGGCCGCTCCTCGACGGTGTCGGCGGGAGACCTGTTTCTCGTGGACCCCTCCCGGCCTTTTTCGATCCGGACCGACCACATCTTCACGCACTCGATCTACCTCGAGCCCGACGCGCTGCGCCGGGTGCTGCCCGAGGCCGACACGATGACGGCCACCGCCGTGCCCTGCCGCGAGGGCGCCGCCGGACTGTTCGCCAACTTCGTCGACCAGCTCTTCGCCTGTGCGGCCAGCCTGGACGAGCACCAGGCAGACCAGTTGGCCCACGCGTTGCCGCACACGCTGAGCGCCGCGCTGGCCACCACCGCCCGCCAGATCGACAGCGCGCCGTCGCGCATCCGGGCGATCCACCGGCAGCGGGTCATGGACTTTCTGCGCGACAACCTGCGCAACAGCGCCCTGGACGCGGGGACCATCGCTGAATCGGTCGGCCTGTCGACGCGCTACGTGTATGAGCTCTTCGAGGACAGTGGCGAGCCCCTGATGAAGCGGGTGTGGTCGCATCGGCTGGAGCTTTGCCGTGCCGACCTGGCGTCGCCCGCCCTGCGGGCGCGGTCCATCGGCGAGATCGCCTACTACTGGGGCTTCAACGACGTGGCCCATTTCAGCCGGGCCTTCAAGCTGCGCCACGGCGTGTCGCCGCGCGAATTCCGGCGGCAGGCGCACGCCGCGGCCGCCCTGCCGGCCGCCTGACCGCTGGACCGCCCGCCGGGCGGCGCACCCATCATTTCGGCGCGCCGACCGGCTGGCCGAACACGTTGATGCGGTAGGGCCGCAGACGGTGCACGATCAGCATGGAGGCCGCCAGTGCCGCCGCAAAGGCCAGCATGCCGGGCCGGTAGCTGCCCCAGCGCTGCAGGCTCAACGAAAGAAAGCCGGCGCCCAGCGCCGCACCGCACTGGAACACCGCGAAGATCGCACCGAAAGCCCGGCCGAACACCACCAGGCCGAAGTAGCGGCGCAGGACATAGGCCAGGATGTCGAACTCGGCGCCCATGATGAAGCCGATCAGCACCACGGCCACCACCAGCACAGCACCACTGGCCTGGACGGAGAGGATCAACGACGCCACCAGGGCGCCGGCCACGAAGACGTTGAGCAGGCGGCTGGCGAACATCCGGTCGAGCAGCGCGCCAGTCACCAGGCGGGCCACCAGCGACGACAGGCCATACACCGACATCAGGCCGACCGCAGCCTTCGACGTGAGCCCCGCTTCGATCAGCAGTGGCACCAGGTTCGCGACCATGCCCGTGCCGGTGAAGCCGATCAGGAAGAAGCTGCCCACCAGCAGACGGAAGTCGTGGTCGCGCCAGAGCTCGCGCATCGCCGATGCGCTGCGCCCCCCCGGCTGGGAAAGGACGGCCGCACGCTGCGAAGCACGCTCATGGAATCCGAGGTAGAGCACAGGGAAGGTCGTCACCACGCAGGCGGCCAGGGCCATGAAGGCGGACCGCCAGCCCCAGCCCTCGATCACATAGGCCGCGATGGGCGAGACCAGCACGGCGCCCACCGGAATGCCGGCATTGGCGATGCCGATGGCCAGGCCCATGCGGCGGTCGAACCAGCCGCTGACCACCTTCAGGTACGCCGCCGGCCACAGGCCGACGGCCGCCAGCGCCATCAGGCCCCAGGCGAGATGAAAGATCAGCAGGTCAGCGGGCAGGGACGACATGGCGAGCAGCGAGGCCGCAAAGGCCACCACGGAGCCCAGCACGACGCGACGCGCGCCATAGCGGTCGATCAGATACCCCTGCAGCGGCGCGATCGCCACGATCGACAGCGCGATCACGCTGACGGCCGACGACACCTGGCCCAGCGTCCAGCCGAAGCCGCGCGCCACCGGCCCCGCAAGCACGCCGAAGCCGGTCACCAGGATGGCGCTGGGACCGAATATCAGCCCGTACATGGCTGCGACGGCGACCATCCAACTCTTGCGGCTTTCGTTGGAGGACGTCGCCGGGACGGCGAATCCGGAGGCGGCGCCACCCGGAAGGGGGGCGTCCTGCGTGAGGACGGATGCGGCTTTCATAGGTCTCCTTTTTGGTGCCGCCCACGATGGCGGCCTTGTCAGCGTTTGCGGTCGCCGCGGAACGCGGCCTGTCATGCACGACGTTCTGCGGATTCCCTGTCACGCTGGATCCGAGCGTCGAGCAGCCGCCGGGCCCGCACCGCGGCGGCGTCGGTCGCCATCAGCACCGGCCGCAGCGACCAGAAATCGGCATCGCCCATGCGGCTCTGCTGGGCTTCGAGCATCGGCATGTCCTCGGTGGCGAAGGGCTGCAGCAGGCCCTCGACATGGGCCTCGGCGCGGGCCTGTCCATCGTCGCCATCGGCACGGCTGAACGCGGAGGCGAACCAGTAGTGCGTGGTGGTGCGCGTCTCGGGCGTGAAGATGTGCGGTATGGCGATGGTCCGACCACGGTCGCGTCCTTCCCCGGCCGCCGACATGCTCACCAGCAACAGCAGGCTGGAAGCCGCGTCCCATCGCACATCCAGCCAGCGATCGGCCGGCGCACCCGGGACCAGGCCAAAGTTGCGGGCCAGGAAGGGCGAAGGAATCTCGGCGCGAATCTCGCGGCGGCACCACACCGTCTCGCCGTCGAGCACCACCTCGGTCCGGGCCTGGGACACGGCGGCCGTCCCCAGTGTGGACGGGTGCAGGTACTGGATGTGGCTCAGGTCCAGGATGTTGTCGGTTTCCAGGACGTAGTTGGCCTTGACGTGCAGGTAGCGCCGCGCCAACCAGGCCGTCGCCGGGTCGGCCCGGCCGTAGTCGGGGATGCTGTCGGCGTCGGCCGCGTCCGGATCGCCGAACCAGGCCCAGACGATGCCGTGGCACTCGACCAGGGGATAGCGGCGAACCTGCGCGTTGCGCGGGATGGTGCCGGTGCCGTGGGGGTTGTGCACGCACCGGCCCTCGCTGTCGAACTCCAGGCCGTGGTACTTGCACTGGATGGTGCCGGCCGCGGTGCAGTTGCCCAGATGCAATGGCGCGAAGCGATGGGGGCAGCGGTCGTGCAGCGCGTGTGCCCTTCCCTGCTCGTCGCGGAACAGGACCAGGTCCTGGTCGAGCAGCTTGCGATGACGCAGCTCGCCAACGGTGAGCTCGTCGCTCCAGGCGGCCATGTACCAGACCGAGGTGGCGTAATTCGACGCTGCCTCCTTCGTGGGTCCGCCTCCGAAGAGGCCTGGACGGTGCTCTGCGGCACTCATATTTCCTCGGCCAGGCTGGCCAGGCTGCGCGCCAGGATGGCGGTCTGCTCTTGCGCAGGCGCGCCCGCCCGCTCCTTGTCGCCAATCGCAAAGGAGCTGTCGACGACCAGCTGGCAGCGGGCATAGCGCCGCGCCATGAACTGCGTCAGGGCGGCCCGGACGTCCTGCGTTGCCGCGAGTTCCTCGGCCAGCACCAACGCATCCTCGATGGCCAGGCCCGCACCGGAAGCCAGCTGCGGCGTGGTGGGATGCGCGGCGTCGCCGATGAGCTGCACACAGCCCCGCGACCAGGGGCTGGGCAGGCGGAAGGCTTCCAAGGGGCGGACGATGATGGGCGAGCGATCCGACAGGTTCTCGCGGATGTCTCGCAGCGGGCCGCCATAGGTGGCCAGCAGCCGCGCCAATGTGGGGGCGAGGTCGGCGTCGGCGACGTTCTGACGGTCCTCGCGGGCCTCCAGCAGGAACATGTACATGGCGTCAGCCGAGACCGGCGTCAGGCCCACCTTGTGCGGACCGCCCAGGAAGAAGTGCCGCTGGTCCAGCCCGGGGGGCCGGGGCGCGACGGTGCGCCACACGTACTGGCCCATGTACCGCGGCGGCTCGGCCTGCGGAAACAGCAGCTGGCGCACCCGCGAGAACAGCCCATCGGCCCCGACCACGAGGTCGAAGCGCTCGACGCTTCCATCGCTGCAGCGCACGAGGGCCCCGCCGTCCTCATCGGCCACGTCGCTGACGGTGCAGCCCAGTACGACCTCGGCACCCGACGCCCGGACCTGCTCGGACAGCAGGCGGTGCAACACGGGGCGCATGATCCCGCCGCATCCGGCCACGCCCGCCTCGGGGGCAATCGGCGTGGCCACCTCGTCCATCGGCACGCCGGCCACGTTGCAGACGCGGATGCCGTGGCCCACGTAGGCCTGCGCGGCAACCTGTTCGTAGATGCCCAGCTGCTTCATGGCCCGCAGGGTCGGCCCGGTGATGGTGATGCCGGCGCCGTACACACGCCACCCGGGGTCCAGGTCGATCAGCTTCACGCTGACGCCGATGCGTCCGAGCATGATGGCCGAGGCCATGCCGGCGATGCCGCCCCCGACGATGAGCGCCCTTCGTTGCAGTCCCATCTGCTTGTCTCCTGTTGCGATGGCAGCGATTGGAAGGAGGCCCAGGGCCTTGCGTCAACGACGCGGTGAACCAAGCCCCGTCGTGGTCAAGAAGAAGTACAGGCCCAGGCAAATCGGGACCGGGAGACCGGCTCGGGTCCACGGCGCGGCCTTGCGCGGCAGGCCGGGCATCCGCACACCCGGTCAAGATCGGGCGCAGCCGCAGGCAAGCTTGCGCCGGGGCCCACTCCTACCATGCCTGCATCCCCCCGAGGCAGG
Organism: Pseudacidovorax sp. DMC4; assembly: GCF_056314265.1. Lineage (NCBI taxonomy): Bacteria > Pseudomonadati > Pseudomonadota > Betaproteobacteria > Burkholderiales > Comamonadaceae > Pseudacidovorax > Pseudacidovorax sp. DMC4. The sequence goes on from NZ_JBQUYR010000011.1 coordinate 180,552, forward strand.
CCAGCAAGGGCAGGCCCGGGGCCACCACGCAGACGAGACGACTCGATGGACATGACCCACCTCGCAGCGCCGGGCGACGCCGGCCGCCCGCAGCGCCGCTCCACGCCTGCCGACACGCCGGAGTGCCCGTGATGGCCGTACGCAACTGGCAGCTCAGCATGCCCACGCCCGAAAGCTACTGGATCAACCGGGTGCTGTTCGATGTCCACCACAAGGAAGGCCATCTGCAGCAATATCTGGAAGACCCCCTCCGATACATGGACCCGATCGACCTCCCGCCCCTGCGCAAGGCGCAGATCCGCGACAACGCCATCGGCGCGCTCTACCTGGCCGGGGCCAACCCCTACCTGCTGCGCGCCCACGCGCTGGGCGTGCACATGCCGGAGCAGGACTTCCTGCAGTCGCTGCGTGCGGTGCGCGAGGAGGCGTCCCATGGCTGAGTTCGTCGGCGCCTTCGCTGCCAGCCATACCCCTGTGATGCTGAACCTGCCCGGGGCCGTCGACGACGCCACACGGCAGCGGGTGTACGACGCGTTCAAGGCGCTCGGCGAGGCCATCGCCGCCGTCCGACCGGATGTGCTGGTGCTGGTCTCCGACGACCACCTGCACAACTTCTTCCTGGACAACTTTCCCTCGTTCTGCATCGGTGCCGGAAGCCGCTGGCCCGCACCTGCCGAGCATTGGCTGAAGGCACCCCGGCTGGCGTTGCAAGGCGATGCCGCCTTCGGGGCGCATTTGCTGGGCGAGGCCCTGGAGCACGACTTCGATCCCTCGTTCTCCATGCAACTCACGCTGGACCACGGCGTGCTGACCCCGCTGCTGCTTGCCGGGCTCGAACAGCAGGTCCGCCTGGTGCCGCTGCTGATCAACTGCGTGCAGCCACCGCTGCCGACCATGCGGCGCAGCCTCCAGTGGGGCCGCATGCTGCGGTCGGCCATCGACTCCTATCCGGCCGACGTGCGGGTGGCGGTGCTGGCGACAGGGGGCATCAGTCATGACGTGGCCACGCCGCGCATGGGCATGGTCAACGAAGCCTTCGACCGCGAGTTGCTCAGCTTGCTGGAGGGCGACGACACCGCCGCCCTGCTGCGCTTTGCCACCGACCATGTGAACGAGGCCGGCAATGGCGCCGAGGAAATCCGCAACTGGCTGGTGGCCCATGGCGCCGCCGGCGGACGCGGCTGTCGGACGCACTTCTACGAAGCCGTGCCGACCTGGTACACGGGCATCGCCGTGGCCTCCTGGGCGGCGCAGGCCTGAGCGCCGAGGCATCGGCGTCGGGCGGGCCGAGCGGCGCGCCCGCGCCGCGCCTCATCCCTCGTACTGCCGACCCCGCGCGAGCAAGTCGGGCGTGCCGATCACGGCATTGAGCCCATCGAAGTCCAGCATCGACGAACGCCAGGGCTCGGTGGTCTGGTGCGCCCGCAGGCTGGTGAAGTAGCCCTGCATCGCATGGGCCAGGGCCCGCACCGTGCCGCCGGGAAAGATGACGATGCGAAAGCCCAGGCGGCCGAGCGCGTCCGCGGGTGTGATCGGCGTCTTGCCGCCTTCGACCATGTTGGCCAGCAGCGGCACGCGGCCGGCGAATTGTTGTGCGGCCTTGGCCAGTTGTTCCGGCGTGCGCAGGGCCTCGATGAAGAGCGCATCGACACCGCAGGCCAGGTAGGCCTCGGCCCGTTCCATGGCGGCGTCCCAGCCCTCCACGGCCAGGGCATCGGTGCGCGCGAGGATCAGCGTGTCGGCGCTGCGGCGCGCGTCCAGCGCCGCGCGCAGCTTGCCCTGCATCTCGGCGACGGGCACCACGGTCTTGCCGTCCAGGTGGCCGCATCGCTTGGGAAAGCCCTGGTCCTCCAGCTGGATCATGGCGGCGCCGGCGCGCTCCAGGCCGGCCACGGTGCGCTGCGTGTTCAGCGCATTGCCGAAGCCGGTGTCGGCATCCACGATCACCGGCGTGCGCACCCGCTCGGTGATGTGGGCCAGCGTGTCGCAGACCTCGGTGAAGGTGGTGAGGCCGATGTCGGAGCGGCCCAGCTTGGTGTAGGCGACGGAGGCACCCGACAGGTACAGCGCCTCGAAGCCGGCCTGCTCGGCCAGCAGGGCGCTGAAGGCGTCGTAGACGCCCGGGCACAGCAGGGGCTCGGGGCGCGCCAGGCGCGCGGCAAGCCCGGCGCCTGCAGGGACGGAAGCGCTGCGCCCAGGGCGCGACGAAGAAGAAGCTGTCTCGTTCATGTCGAAGTGGATGTGCGCAGGAAGGCCGCCATGTCATGGGCCGCGATGTAGCCGCCCGCCACCGCGCTGAGCAGGCCGTTGCCGGAGAGGTAGCCGCTGACATGGTTGCCGGAGACGCCACGCGCCGCGCCGCCCGCCGCCCAGAGGTTGGGCAGCGGTTGCCCCTGGCCATCGAGCACGCGGGTCCGCGCATCGATGTCGAGCCCGCCCTGCGTATGGAACAGGGCGCCGGTCACCTTCACGGCGTAGAAGGGTGCGTCGAGGCGGCGCGGCAGCCGGCGGCCGAAGGCATCGGGCTCGCCCGGCGTCCAGGCAGACAGCGTCTCGCCGAGCGTGGCCGGATCGCAGCCGATGAGCCCCGCCAGCGCTTCGAGCGAATCGGCCCGCCGGACGGCACCGGCGCGCTCGGCGTCGACGAAGTCGGGAAAGCCCTGCGCCAGCACATGCACCGGCGTGTCGAACACATTCCAGGCGATGCCGCCGGGCTGCGCGACCACATGCAGCGCGGCTTCGGAGTAGCCCTGCGACTCGTCGTGGAAGCGACGGCCTTCGCGGTTGATCTGCACCCCGCCCTCGACCATCAGGGCCCAGGTCATGAGCACGCCATGCGGCACCGCCCAGGAGCCGTGACCCTGGTAGGCCCGCATGTCCGCGAGGTGCGCGCCCAGCGCCTCGCCCCAGTGCAGCGCGGTGCCGTCGTTGCCGGTGTGGCCGCCGAAGGTGGCCTCGGCCATCTCGGGGATGTAGCGGCGCACCAGCGCAGGCGCCCCACCGTAGCCATTGCAGGCCAGCAGCAGCGCGCGGCAGCCGACGGCCTCCACGCTGCCGTCGGGCCGACGCGCGCGCACGCCGAGCACGCGGCGCGCCGCGTCGACCACCAGCTCGGTCGCCTGCGCCTCGCAGAGGATGGGCACCGCCGCCGCCTCGACCGCGGCCTCCAGCGCCTGCTCCAGCGCGACGCCGGTGCGGGCGGCCAGCGTGTGCATGCGATGGCGGCTGTGGCCCGGATAGAGAAAGCCCGTCAGCACTTCCCACTGCAGGCCATGGCGCGATTCGAGATGGTCCAGCGCCGGGGCGATGGCCTGCGTGTAGGCCGCCACCAGGGCCGACGCCGCCGTGCCGTGGGCCTTGGCCTGGATGTCTTCGGCGAAGCGCTCGGCACTGTCCTGCACGCCCAGCGCCTGCTGCGTGCGTGTACCCGCCGCCGGAATGAAGCCGGAGGACAGGCTGGTCGAGCCGCTGGGCTGTGCATCGCGCTCCAGCACCACCGCCTCGACGCCCAGATCGGCGAGCAGCAGTGCGGCCACGAGGCCGCAGGCGCCCGCGCCCACGATCAGCACATCGGTCTGCACCGGCGCCTCGAAGCCCGGCTCGACCACCACCCGGGCCGCCGTGCCCGTCCCGTCCGTGGCGGCTGGAGGGCCGCTCATGCCAGCACCCGCACGCCGAATTCGGCGCAGTCCACCATGTGGGCGACGGTGGCCATGTCGGCCAGCGCCGTGGCATGGGTTTCGGGCTTGAAGGCGGCACAGCCGTCGGCCACCACCCAGGTGTCGTAGTCGCGCATGTGCGCATCGCGCACGGTGCTGGCCACGCCGCCGTTGGTGACGATGCCGCACACCGCCACCCGCTCGATGCCGTTCTTGCGCAGCAGCCAGTCGAGCTGGGTGTTGAAGAAGGCGGAGTACGCCACCTTGTGCACCGTGGCGTCGATGACCGGCTGCAGCAGATCCACATTGGCCTGGCCCCAGCTGCCGGGCGCGAAGTCGCCCTGCCGCAGGAAAGGTCGCAGCGTCAGCAGGTGCGGCGAGATCATGGGCGCGCCACCCACGCCAGGCCAGAGCGTGAACTGGCTGGCCACCACCAGGCCGCCGGCCGCGCGCACCGCCTGCGCCAGCGGCAGCACGCGCTCGGGCAGGGCCTGCGCGGCGGGGTTGGCACAGCCGCCGCGGGCATAGGCGCCGTGGGCGTCGAGGAAGTCGTTCTGCAGGTCGATGATGACCAGGGCGGTTTTCATGGCTGGCGAAGGATGAGGTTGCCCAGGGCGTCGACCACGGCCTCGAAGCCGGGTTCGAGCCACACGGTGGTGTCGGCCTGTTCGAGGATGGCCGGGCCGGCGATGCGCGCGCCCACCGGCAGGTCCAGCCGCGCGTAGCGGCGTGCCTGCACCCAGTCGCCGCCGAAGAACACCAGCTGCTCGCCCAGCGGCTCGGTGCGGCCCTCGCCGCGCGGTGCCAGCACCGACAGGTCGAACTTGGGCCGCACGCCGATGAGGGCATAGCGCAGGTTCATGACCCGCAGGCCGATGCCGTCGAGCACGCGGCCGAACTCGGCGCGGTAGGCAGCCTCGAAGGCGGCGCGGGCGGCGTCGGCATCGAGCGCATCGGCGCGCACCGGCACAGCCACGGTGTGCGTCTGGCCCTGGTAGAGCATGTCCAGCACCAGCTCCTCGCGCACCGACTCGAAGGCCACGCCGGCACTGTCCAGCCGGGCGCGGCAGCGCGACTCGAAGCCGGCGCGCAGTTCGCGCAGCGCGGCGAAGTCGATGGCGGCCAGGTCCTGGTTGAGGGTCTGCACCGCGTCGTGGCGCATGTCGGCCATCACGCAGCCCAGGGCCGAGGTGACGCCCGGGTAGCGCGGCACGATGCCGGTGACCACGCCCACCTCGCGCATCATGGCGCACACATGCAGGCCGCCGCCGCCGCCGAAGGGCATGTAGGCGAAGCGCCGCGGGTCATGGCCACGCTCGATGGAGACCAGCCGCATCGCGCCGGCCATCTTGGCATTGGCCACCGTGAGGATGGCCTCGGCCGCGGCCAGCACATCCAGGCCCAGCGGCTCGGCCACATGGCGGCGGATGGCCTCGCGGGCCTTCTCCACGTCCAGCGCGCCCAGCAGCCCGCCGCCCAGCGGACGCTGCGCCGCGATGCGGCCCAGCAGCACGTTGGCGTCGGTCACGGTGGGCCGCTCGTTGCCGCGGCCATAGCAGGCCGGGCCGGGCACGCTGCCGGCGGACTCGGGGCCGACCTGCAGCATGCCGCCCGCATCCACGCTGGCGATGGAGCCGCCGCCGGCACCGATGGTCTCGATCTGGATCATGGGCGAGCGCACCACCAGGCCGAAGTCGATGCTGGTCTGCGAGGCCAGTGCGGCCTGGCCGCCGGCGATGAGCGACACGTCGAAGGAGGTGCCGCCGATGTCGCCGGTGATCACGTCCGGATGGCCGGCGGCCGTGGCGATGGCCGCGCAGGCGATGACGCCCGCGGCCGGGCCGGAGAGCGCCGTGCGCACCGGCAGTTCGCCCGCGGTGCGGCGCGACATCACCCCGCCGTTGCTCTGCACGATCAGCAGCTCGCCGCCGAAGCCGCGCGAGCGCAGGTCGCCGTCCAGCCGCTCCAGGTAGCGGCCCACCACGGGCTGCAGCGCGGCATTGAGGCTGGCGGTGGAGGCGCGCTCGAACTCGCGGATCTCGGGCAGCACCTCGGCCGCGGCCGTCACATGGTCGTTGGGCCAGAGCGCGCGCACCGCCGCTGCGGCGGCCTGCTCGTTGCTGGGGTTGGCATAGGTGTTGATGAAGAACACGCACACCGCCTCGCAGCCCTGCTCCAGCAGCTGGCGGGCGGCGCTGCGCACCTGGTCCAGGTCCACCGGCGTGTGCACGCTGCCGTCGGCCAGCACGCGCTCGTCCACCTCCAGGCGCAGGGCGCGCTCGATCACCGGCTCGAAGCCGCCGCGCAGGCCCCAGGTCTGGGGCCGGTCGCGCCGGCGCATCTCCAGCACGTCGCGAAAGCCCCGCGTGGTGATCAGGCCGGTGCGGGCCACCTTGCGCTCCAGCAGCGCGTTGGTGCCCACGGTGGTGCCGTGGATGATGGTGGCCAGGCTCTGCGCGCCGCGGTCGTCCACGCGCGCGATGCCGTTCATGAAGCCCACCGATTCCTCGCCGCGGGTGGAGGGCACCTTGACGATCTCGGCGGTGCCGGCGGCCTCGTCGAGCACAAAGAGGTCGGTGAAGGTGCCGCCGACGTCCACGCCGACGACACGGGTGCGCGCGTCGCTCATTGCTGTTCTCCTGGGTGGGCCGCGTCGGCCGCGTCGGCCAGGTAGCCGCGGCGGGCATCCACCGCGCGTTCGTCCGCGCTGCGCGCCGCGGGCGGGCCCCAGCCTCCGCCGCCGGGGGTTTCTAGCCGCACGCGGTCGCCGCGCTCCAGGGTGATGCCCAGCATCTTCGACACCATGGGCGGCGTGTGCCACGCGCCCTGCGAATGCCAGCTGAAGCGGTTGGCCTGCGCATCGCCGCCGCCGGCAATGCCCTTGGGCGCCGACTTGCCGCGCTCGCCGAAGACGAAGGCCTGGGCCTGGCGCTCCAGCAGTTCGATCTCGTAGACGGCACCCAGGCCGCCGCGGTGCGTGCCGTCGCCGCCCGAGCCCGGGCGCAGTGCCCATTCGGTGAAGCGCACGGGATAGGCGGCCTCCAGGATCTCCAGCGGCGGGATGGTGGCGGTGGAGATCGGCGCATTGCCGTGGTTGAGGCCGTCGCCGCCCGCATGGGCGCCGTGGCCGCCGCCGAAGAAGCTGAACATCACCCAGCGCTGGCCGCTGCGCGCGCCCTCGCTGCGGTGGCCGGCGATGGACAGCGCATTGATGGTGCCGTAGGCCTGGGCCACGGCGCGGCGCGGATCGGCCTGGGCCGCGGCGCTGAAGATGACGTCGATCATGCGCAGGATGGTCTCGGTGTAGCCGCCCACCGGCCGTGGCCTCTGCGCCGTGATGACCAGCCCCTCGGGCATGACGAACTCCACCGCATCGAGCACGCCGGCATTGGCCGGCACCTCGGGGAACAGGTGCTTGAGCGCCACGTAGCAGGCCGCCACCGCGGTGGCGCGCGAGATGTTGACGGGGCCCTGGCACTGCGGCGAGCTGCGCGAGAAGTCCAGCACCAGTCGCTCGCCCTCCACCGTCATGTCCAGCGCGATGGTGAGGGGTTCGTCGACCACGCCGTCGTTGTCGAGCACGTCCGAGAAGCGATAGACGCCGTCGGGCAGCGAGGCGATCTGCGCGCGCATCAGCCGGCGGGCGCGCTCGCGCAGCGCCTGCAGGGCCTGCAGCACCACGGCATCGCCGTAGGCGTCGAGCAGCTCGGCCAAGCGGCGCGCGCCCAGCTCCAGCGCGGCCAGCTGGCCGTTGAGGTCGCCCCACAGGCTGTCGGGCAGCCGGGTGTTGGCCCGCAGGATGGCCAGCACGTCGGGGTTGATCTGGCCGCCCTGCACGATGCGCACCGGCGGGATCTGCACGGCCTCCTGCCAGCATTCGGTGGCCGCGGGGTTGTAGTTGCCCGGCACCGCGCCGCCCACGTCGTGCCAGTGCGCGGCCGAGGCCAGGAAGCACAGCAGCCGGCCGTCGCGGAACACCGGACGCACCAGCTTGAAGTCGTTGGCATGAGTGCCGCCCTCGTAGGGGTCGTTGAACAGCCAGACCTCGCCCTCGCGCATGCCGCCCAGGGCCTCGGCCGCGCGCTTGGCGGCGCGCACCGCGAAGGCCATGGCGCCCACGAACACCGGCAGGCCCGATTTGCCCTGCACCAGCGTGTCGCCACTCTGGGCGTCGTACAGGCCGTGGCAGGCGTCGTGCGCCTCGGCAATGATGGGATTGAACGCGCTGCGGTAGAGCGTCGCGTCCATCTCGTCGGCGATCTGCTCGAGTCGCCCCTTGAGCACCGCCAGCGTGACGGGATCGAGTGTGGCTTCAGACATGGGATTCCTTGGAGAAGCGTTGCTTGAGTTCGTTGAGCAGGCCGCCCGCGCGCACCCGCGCCATCAGAAAGGCGGGCACGGGGTCGCAGGCGAGCACGCAGCCGTCGGCGGCCCGCACCTGGGGCCGGTCGGGGTCGTCCACGGCCAGGCCGATGCGCTCGCCTTCCTGCAGCGCGTCCACGTCGGCGCAGGTCAGCAGCAGCAGGCCGACGTTGAAAGCATTGCGGAAGTACAGGCCGCTGTAGCTGGGCGCGATGACGGCGCGCACGCCCAGCGCCACGAGCACGGACGCGGCCTGCTCGCGCGAGGAGCCGATCCCGAAGCCCGGCCCGGCCACCACCACGTCGCCGGGACGCACCTGGGCGGCGAACTCGGGCCGCATCGATTCGAGGCAATGGCGCGCGATGACGTCCATGCCGAACTTCATGGCATGGCCGGGGGCCAGGGCGTCGGTGTCGACGTTGGCGCCCAGGCGCCACACGCGGTGGCCCTGCGCCGCGCCGTCCGTCGGTAGAGATGTGCTCATGGCTTTGCGCTCGGCGATGAAGAAGCGATGGCGGAAGAGCGCCCATCCGCCAGCAGCTCGCGCGGATCGGTGATGCGCCCGCGCAGCGCCGAGGCCGCCACGGTGTAGGGCGAGGCGAGGAACACCTCGGCCTGCGCCGAGCCCATGCGGCCCTTGAAGTTGCGCGCCGTGCTGGAGATGACCCGCGTCGCGCCCTGGATGGCCTGGCCGTAACCGGCGCAGGCGCCGCAGGCGCTGGGCAACAGCTCGGCGCCCGCATCGCGCAGCACCTGGGCCACGCCCGTGGCCTCGGCCCGCTGCCAGTCGTGCACGCTGGCCGGCGCCACCAGCAGCCGCATGCCGGGGGCGATGCGGCGGCCGGCCAGCACGCGGGCGGCGGCCTGCAGGTCCTCCAGCTTGGCACCGGTGCAGGCGCCGATGTAGGCCAGCTGCACCGGCTCGTCGGCCACGGCATCGACCGTGCGGCCGTTCTGCGGGCTGTGGGGCAGCGCCACCATGGGCACAAGCTCGCTCGCGTCGAAGTCGTGGTCGATGCAGGCGGCGCCCTCGTCGGTCTGCCAGCGGGCGAGTTCCTCGTCGCTCACCGTCACGCCCACCTCGCGCAGCCAGGCGGCGGTGGTGGCATCGGGCGCCACCAGGCCGGCCTGCGCGCCCAGCTCAGCGCTCAGGTTGGACAGCGTCATGCGCTCGGCCATCGAGAGGCCGCGCACCGTGTCGCCCGCGAACTCCACCGCCTGATAGTCGCCGCCGTTCATGCCCAGGCGGCCGATCATGTGCAGCATCATGTCCTTGGCGCACACGCCATCGGCCAGCCGGCCCTGCCAGCGCATGCGCAGGGTGCGCGGCACCTTGACCCAGATCTCGCCGGTCACCACCACGCCCAGCATCTCGGTGCTGCCGATGCCGAACATGTAGCTGCCGAAGGCGCCGCCGGTGGGCGAGTGCGAATCGCCGCCGACGCAGAACAGGCCCGGGCGCAGGTGACCCTTCTGCGGCAGCACCACATGGCAGATGCCCTGGCTGTCGTGCACATGGGGCAGGCCCTGCTCGGCCGCCCAGTCGCGCGCGATGCGCACGATGCGCCGCGCGTCGTCGTCGGCCTCGGGCACGAAGTGGTCCATCACCAGCACCACGCGGGACGGGTCCCAGATGCGCGCGCCCAGCTCCTCCAGCATGGGCTTGAGCCGGCGCGGGCCGGAGGAGTCGTGGAACATGGCCAGGTCCACGCGGCAGTTGACGATCTCGCCTTCGCGCACCGCGGGCACGCCGGCGGCGTGCGCGATGAGCTTCTGCGCCAGGGTCTGGGGGGTGCTCATGTCATACCCCCAGGTAGGCGCGGCGCAGGGCGTCGGAGTTCAGGAGTTCCTCCGGACGACCCGAGAAGCGCATGCTGCCGTTCTCGATCACGTAGGCGCGGTCGGCCATCTCCAGCGCCTGGCCCACGTTCTGCTCGACCAGCAGGATGGCCAGGCCCTCGCCGCGCAGGCGGCCGATGAGGGCGAACATCTCCTCCACCAGCAGCGGCGACAGGCCGAGCGAGGGCTCGTCCAGGATCAGCAGCTCGGGCTCGGCCATCAGGCCGCGGCCGATGGCCAGCATCTGCTGCTCGCCACCGCTCATGGTGCCGGCCAGCTGGGCGGTGCGCTCCTTGAGCCGCGGGAAGATGCCGAACACCTTCTCCAGGTTCTGCGCGCGGCGGGCCCGGGCGCGGGTGAAGGAGCCCAGCTCCAGGTTCTCCATCACGCTCAGGTTGGGGAAGATCTTGCGGCCCTCGGGCACCTGGATCAGGCCCGCCCGCACCACCTCGCGGTAATGCGCGCCGCCCAGCTCCACGCCGTTGAAGCGCACCGAGCCCGACCAGGGTTTCACCAGGCCGCACAGCGTGTGGTTGAAGGTGGTCTTGCCGGCGCCGTTGCTGCCCAGCAGGGCCACCATCTCGCCGCGCGCGACCTGCAGGTCCACGCCGCGCAGCACCTCGATGCGGCCGTAGCCGCCGCGCAGGCCGCGCACGTCGAGCAGGGTCTCCGCGGCGGTCGTGCTCGCGTCGCGCACGACCTGCGTATCGATCGCTTGTGCACTCATGCCTGCACCTCCGCCTGCGCCGTCATGCCCCGCTGCAGCCGGGCGGCCGTGCCGTGGCCCAGGTAGGCCTCGACCACCTTGGGGTCGCGCGTGACGGCCTGCGGCGGGCCCTCGGCGATCAGCTCGCCCTGGGCCAGCACCCACACATGCTCGGCCAGGTTCATCACGGCCTGCATCACATGCTCGATCATGAGGACGGTGACGCCCTCCTCGCGGATGGCGCGCACCACGGGCAGCATCTCGGCGATCTCCTGCGGATTGAGGCCGGCCAGCACCTCGTCGAGCAGCAGCAGGCGCGGCCGGGTGGCCAGGGCCCGCGCCAGCTCCAGCCGCTTGCGGCCGGCCACGGTGAGGTCGGAGGCCGGCTTGTCCAGCTGCGGCCCCAGGCCGACGCGTTCGGCCACGGCCGTGGCGCTGGCCAGGGCCTCGCGCCGGCTGGCATGGTGCAGGTGGGCGCCCACCGCGATGTTCTCGCGCACGGTCTGCGCCGCGAAGGGCTGCACGATCTGGAAGGTGCGGCCCATGCCCATGCGGGCATTGAGGTGCGGCGCCTGGCCGGTGATGTCGCGCCCGCCCAGACGCACTCGGCCGGTGTCCGGGCGCTGGAAGCCCGACATCAGCGAGAACAGCGTGGTCTTGCCGGCACCGTTGGGGCCGATCAGCGCGGTGAGCGAGCCCGCCGGCACCGCCAGCGACACCTCGCGCACGGCGCGCAGGCCACCGAAGGTCTTGGACACGCCTTCGACTTCGAGCAGGTACTCAGCCACCGCGGCCTCCCTTCCAGAGCCGGCGCACGTTCTGCCCGACGCCGGCGATGCCGCGCGGCAGGAACATCACGATCAGCACCAGCACGCAGCCATAGATGACCATGTTGATGCCCGGCAGCTCGCCGAACAGGTTGCGCGTCAGGTCGGCCAGCACATGCAGCGCGAAGGCACCCAGCAGCGGACCCCACACGGTGCCCATGCCGCCCACGATGGCCGCCACCAGCGCCTCGACCGACGCAGAGGAGCCGAAGGCGATGCCCGGGTCGATGTACTGGAACACCTGCACATAGAAGGCGCCGGCCAGGCCCATGAAGCCGCCCGACAGCACGATGGCGCCGAGCTTGACGCGCAGCGGATCGACGCCGGCCGCGCGGGCCGCGTCCTCGTTGTCGCGCACGGCCTGCAGGTAGGCGCCGAAGCGCGAGTGGCGCAGCCAGGCACTGACCAGCAGGGCCGCCACCACCAGGGCCAGGATCACGTACAGGTAGCCGGCCCGGGAGCCGAACTGCAGGTTGGCCACCGACTCGCGCAGCGGCACCATCAGGCCGACCCCTGCCCCGGTGAAGGGCAGCGACAGCGCGAGGATGCGGCACACCTCCGCGAAGGCCAGCGTGACCAGCGCGAAGTACGAGCCCTTGAGGCCGTAGCGGAAGCTCAGCGCCCCCACGATCAAGCCGACCAGCGCCGCGACGCCAGCGGCCGCCACCAGCGCCACCCAGGGGTTGAGGCCCCACTGCAACTGCGCGATGGCCTGCACATAGGCGCCGAAGCCGAAGAACAGCGCATGCCCGAAGGAGAACTGCCCGCCGAAGCCACCCAGGATGTTCCAGGCCTGCGCCAACAGCCCCGCATAGAGCGCCATCATGACGAAGTTGAGCCAGACCCCCGAGGTGGTGACGAGCGGGATGGCGCCCACCACGAGGGCGAACACCACGATGAAGAGAACCGATTTCATGCCTTGCTTCCGAAGAGGCCCTGGGGACGGAACAGCAGCACCGCGATGAAGATGAGGAAGATGCCGATCTGCCCCAGCGACTCGCCCAGAAAGAGGCCGCCCAGCGACTCGACCACGCCGATCAGCAGCCCGCCTACCAGTGCTCCGGTGAAGCTGCCCATGCCGCCCAGCACCACGATGGTGAAGGCCACCAGCACGAAGCCGCCGCCCACCTGCGGGTTGACGTAGTAGGCCGGCAGCAGGAAGCAGGCGGCCGCGCCCAGGCAGGCCAGGCCGATGCCGAAGCTCATGGCGTAGACATGGTCGACGTCGATGCCCATGAGGCGCGCGCCCTGCTTCTCCTTGGCCACGGCGCGGATCGCGCGGCCCAGGTCGGTGGCCTTGACGATCCACAGCAGCACGGCCGCCCCGGCCAGCGCACCGCCGAAGGCGATGAGCTTGGGCAGCGCGATGAAGGCCGGGCCGATCTGCAGCGTCGTCAGCGTGTAGGGCGTGTCGATGGTGCGCGTGTCGGAGCGGAAGAACAGCAGCGCCAGGTTCTCCATCACGATCGACAGGCCCAGCGTGACCAGCAGGATGTTCTCGTCCTTGCCGTGGCTGGCGCGGTTGATGATGCCGCGCTGCAGCACGTAGCCCAGCGCGAACATGCCCGCCACCACCAGCGGCAGCGCCAGGTAGGGGTCGATGCCGAACTGCGCGCGCAGCCAGTAGACGGCATAGAGCGCCAGCATCAGCGAGGCGCCGTGCGCGAAGTTGATGATGTGCAGCACGCCGTAGATCAGCGTGAGCCCCAGGGCGATGAGGGCGTAGACCGCCCCGGTGGTGAGTCCGTTCAGCACGGACGGCACCACGATCGACAGATCGAACATGGAAAAGGAGCCTGGTGGTGCCGTTCAGGCCTTGAGCGGGAACAGGGGCTCGGCCTCGCGGTATTCGCGCGGGATGATGACCTTGATGTCCTTGTCGATGACCTGCGTCATCAGCGGGCGGCCGCCCTGGTTCTGGCCATTGACGAACTTGGTCGGGCCGTAGGGCATGAAGTGGTCGGAGAAGGTGCTCTTCTCCAGCGCGTCGATCAGCGCCGCGCGCTCGCTGGACTTGGCCCGCTCCAGCGCATCGGCCAGCAGCATCATGCTGGTGTAGGTCATGAACAGCTCATAGCTGAAGTACAGCTTCTGGGCCTCGGCCCGCTTCTTCAGCGCCTGGGCGCGCGCGTCCTTGGGGTTGAACCAGTGGTTGCAGTCGATGATGCCGTGCGAGGCATCGGGGAACTCCTGCACGAACTTGTAGCTCGACGCCGCGCCGCCCAGCACCGAGTAGATGGCCTTGGGCACCACGCGCTGCTGCTGCATGGTGCGCACCAGCAGTGCGTATTCGTTGTAGTAGTTGGCCGGGATCACGATGTCCGGGTTGACGGACTTGATGCGCAGCACGATGTTGTTGAAGTCGCGCGTGGGGTTGGCGTGCTTGATGACTTCCTTCACCTCGAAGCCATAGCCCGGCAGTTCGCGCGACAGCAGGTTGGCCGTGCCGGTGCCGAAGAGCGACTCCTCGTGGATGATCATCACGGTCTTGGCCGGCTTGCCCGCCACGCTGTTGAGCACGTGCAGGTTGGACATGGCCAGATCGGTCACGGCCTTGTAGCCGGGGCCGAAGCGGAAGGTGTTCTTCAGGCCGCGCTCGACGATCTGGTCGGCCACGCCCACGTCCACGATGTGCGGCAGGTTGTACTTGGCGGCGGCCTGCGTGGTGGCCAGGCAGATGGCCGAGGCGAAGGCGCCGACCACGGCGGACACGCCGGCCTCGTTCATCTTCTCGACCTCGGCCGCGCCGGCCTGCGGCTGCGACTGGGCATCGCCCAGCAGGGCTTCGAGGCGCGCACCGCCGAGCGACTTGATGCCACCGGCCTTGTTGATGTCCTCGATGGCCATGAGCGCGCCAGCCCGGCACTGCTGGCCCGAATAGGCGAGCGCCCCGGTGACCGGGTGCAGCACGCCGACCTTGATGCTGCGCGGCTGGGCACCGCCGATGGTCGGCAAGGCGAGCGCGGACGCGGCGGCGGCCGACTGGGCGATGAACTGGCGACGGTTGCGGGTGGGCTGGGTCACGGCGAACTCCTTCGTGGGTCGATGTCAGGAAAAGCGGGCGGAAGCGTCCTTGCTGACCCACACCTTGGCGTCGATGTCGCCAACGCGGGACAGCTCCATCTGGTACTCGTAGCGGTCGGGCCGGTACAGGCCGTGCAGCCATTGCACAGGCCGGTCGTCCACGTCGTAGATGAGGCGGCGCACGGCCAGCAGCGCCGTGCCGACCGACACATCGAGGTGCTCGGCCATGTGGGCGTCGGCCAGGCGGGCCGAGATGGTCTGGTGGGCCCGGCCCACGCGCACGCCGGACTCCTCCAGCAGCAGCAGGATGGGCTTGCGCGCCAGCTCGCGGCGGCCAAAGCCCTGCGCCAGCGCCTGGGGCACATAGGTGGTGATGAGCGACAGCGGCCCCTCGCGCGTGCTGCGCACGCGCACCGCCTTCTGCACCTCGGCCCCGACCGGGATGGCCAGCGCCTGCGCCACCGCCTCGGAGGCGGTGATGCCCGCCACATCGAGCACCTTCACCGAGGTCTTCAGGCCCATGGTGACGAGGTTCTCGAGCAGGCCGGTGAGCGGCGTGCGGTCAGGCGCGGCGACGGAGGCATTGGACGTCGTGGGCCGCGTGCCGCGGCCGGGCTCGCGCTTGATGAGGCCCTCGCCGGACAGGCGCTCCAGCGCCTTGCGCACCGTGACGCGGGAGACCTCGAACTGCTCCATCAAGGCATGTTCGCCCGGCAGCCCCGCTTCGAAGGCGCCCTCCTCCAGCTGCTGCCGGAGCACGAGGTAGATGCGGTGGTACTTGGGAAGCGGCAGCGCCGAGGACATGGGAAATGATCGTAGGAGCCGTTTTATTGTTCTGTCAATAAGACATTTGAAGGCGGAACTTCGCGAATCTTGCAGGGACGGCGATGCGATACCGGTTCGCCAGACTGGAGGGGTATGCAGGAGTCATGCCCGCATGCCCCCCGTGCTTCGGTGCACGGCGGTGCGCCAAAGCCGGCGTGAGCCGCAGGGCGACCCACGGGGCTCCCCCAAGGCAGGGCGCCGCGCACACGCCTGGGGCGCGACCGCGGCCACGGGGCTGCGGCTTGGTCGCTCAGTCGCGCCCGGGCGCCGGGCCGTCGGCGGGCCACTCGCCCACGAACTCCACCGAGTGCAGCACCCGGCGCAGTTCGGGTTCGTCCGAGGACATCCAGCCCGCCAACTGCCCCTGGAAGTGGGCGACGAAGCGGCCCGCGGCATGCGAAAGACCTTCGTGCGAGCGGCGCACCAGCCCCACCACATGGCTGTGGAAGCGCTCGCGCAGCGGCAGCGCGACGACCTCATCGCGCAGCGCATCGCCCTCCACCAGGGGCCATGGGCAGAAGGTCAGCATGTCGGTCTTGCGCACCAGGCCCAGCATCAGCGAGGCCGAATGCGCCAGCTGGATGCGGTGCACGGGCGGCGCCAGGCCGTGCTGCACGAACAGGTTGTCCAGCAGGTTCACACGCTCGCCGGCGGTGAAGTTCAGCACCCAGTCCTCGTCCAGCAGTTCGGCCATCGAACGGGCCGCGGCGCGTGGATGGCCGCGACGCGCCACCACCGTCATCTCGTAGCGGAACATGGGCTGCGCATGCAGGCCCTGCATCGACTCGGTGGGGCCGAGGCGGCCGATCAACAGGTCGAGGCTGCCTTCGCGCAGGCGCGGGTAGCCCAGTGCCGACAGGCCATCGAACATCTCCAGCTGCACATGGGGCAGCTCCTGCCGGAAGGCGGGCAGCACCCGCGGCAGCAGGGTCTGCGCCACCCAGGGCGTGATGGCCAGCGCCAGCCGCTGCGGCGCGCCCGTGTCGCGATGGCGGGCCAGCATGCCTTCGGCCTGACGCATCTCGGACAGCATGCGCTGCGCATGCGCGAGCAGCGCCTGGCCGGCGGGCGTGAGGGCGACTTGGCTGCCGCGGCGCGCGATCAGCGCCACCTGCGCATGCGCCTCGAGTTCGCGCAGGCCCTGGGTGACGGTCGCCTGCGTCACGCCGAGCGACCGGGCGGCGGCGCGGATGCCGCCCTCGGAGGCGACTGCGACGAGGTAGCGCAGCTGATGCAGCTTCATGGGCCGCGATTATGCGAAGCGACAGGCGCCGCCACGCAGTGACGGGCAATGCCTGTCTGTCGATGCGGCAAAGGCACTCCTAGACTGGCTCCGCAAAGGACGACCCCATGCCATTCGAAATCGAGACCGCCGCTGCCCTGGACCATGTGCCCCCCGAAGTGCGCGACATCGCACCGGAGATGGTGGCGCTGCGCCAGCGCATCCATGCCCACCCGGAGCTGGCCTACGAGGAACATGCCACCAGCGATCTGGTGGCCGAGCGTCTGGCGGCCTGGGGCTACGAGGTGCACCGCGGCCTGGCCGGCACCGGCGTGGTGGGCACGCTGCGCAAGGGCCAGGGCACGCGCCGCCTGGGCCTGCGCGCCGACATGGATGCGCTGCCGATCCAGGAGACCACCGGCCTGCCCTATGCGAGCCAGGTGGCCGGCAAGATGCACGCATGCGGCCATGACGGCCACACCAGCATCCTGCTGGCTGCAGCGCGCGTCATCGCGCAGCAGGCCGACTTCGACGGCACGCTGCACCTGGTCTTCCAGCCTGCCGAGGAAGGCCTGGGCGGCGGCCGCCGGATGGTGGAGGAAGGACTGTTCGAGCGCTTTCCCTGCGACGCCATCTTCGCCCTGCACAACATGCCCGGCTTTCCGGCCGGCAAGCTGGGCTTCAGGGAAGGGCCGTTCATGGCCTCGTCGGACACGGTACATGTGACCGTGAGCGGCCGCGGTGGCCATGGCTCGGCACCGCACCTGGCGACCGACCCGGTGGTGGCCGCCGCGCACATCGTCGTGGCGCTGCAGACCATCGTGTCGCGCAACGTGGATCCGCGCGAGATGGCCGTGGTGTCGGTCGGCGCCATCCACGGCGGCGATGCGCCCAACGTCATTCCCGGCACCGTCACGATGCGCCTGACGGTGCGCGCCTACCGGCCCGAGATCCGCGCCATGCTGCGCGAGCGCATCACCGCGCTGGTGCAGTCGCAGGCCGCCACGCTGGGCGTGCAGGCCGAGGTGGACTACCACTGGCGCTACCCCGCGCTGGTCAACGACGTGGCCTCCACGCGCTTCGCCCGGCAGGTCGCGGCGGACTGGCTGGGCGAGGACGGCCTGCTGCACGACCTGGCGCCGCTGACCGGCAGCGAGGACTTCTCCTTCATGCTCGAGCACTGCCCGGGCAGCTACCTCATCGTCGGCAACGGCGTGGGCGAGCACCACCACACCGGCGGCTGCATGGTCCACAACCCAGGCTACGACTTCAACGACGCCATCCTGCCCATCGCTGCCAGCTACTGGGTGGAGCTGGTGCGCCGCTTCCTGGCGCCGCAACGCTGACGCGGCCGCACCGCCCCTTTTTCTCTTCCGCTTCGCACTGCCATGACCCCCCCCCCTTCTTCCGTCACCCGCCGGCGCCTGCTGGGCGCCCTGGGCGGCGCCGCGCTCTGCCCGGCCGCATCGCTCGCCCTCGCCCAGGACGCCTATCCGACCCGGCCGATCCGCATGGTGGTGGGCTACGCGCCGGGCGGCTCGGTCGACATGGCGGCCCGCGTGGCGGCGGACATCCTGTCGGCCCGGCTCGGCGGCTCGGTGGTGATCGACAACCTGCCGGGCGCCGCCGGCGTGCTGGCCGCACAGCGCGTGGCCGCCAGCCGCCCGGACGGCTACACGCTGCTGGCCGGATCGAGCAACGAGATGGCGGCGACGGCGCTGGTCAACCCGTCGCAGCGCTACAGCCCGCTGACCGACCTCTCGCCCATCGCGCTGATCGCCACGGCCCCCGTGCTCTTCGTCGCGGCGCCGCACACCGGCGTGAAGAACATCGACCAGCTGATCGCCCTGGTCAAGCGCAGCCCGGGCAAGTACAGCTATGGCAGCTCGGGCGTCGGCTCCACGCTGCACTTCGCAGGCGAGCTGCTCAAGCAGCGCGCAGGCATCTTCATGACGCACATCCCGTACCGCGGCACCGGGCCGCTCACCACCGACCTGATGGGCGGCGCGCTGGACTTCGCCATGCTCTCACCCACGGCGGCGGCGCCCTTCATCGCCAGCGGCCGGCTCGTTCCCCTGGGCATCACCTCGGCCCAGCGCTTTCCGACGCTGCCGCAGGTGCCGGCGCTGGGCGAGCACCCGCTGCTCAAGGGCTATGAACTCAATGGCTGGTTTGCGCTGGCCGGCCCGAAGCACTTTCAGGCCCCGCTCGCGCAGAAGCTGCGCGAGACGCTGCAGGCCGGCCTGACCGACCCCGGCATGCGCCGGCGCCTGGAGGACGGCGGCTCAATCCCCGCCACGGGCAAGGAAGACCTGGCGCGGCTGATTCAGGAGGACACGGCCAAGTACGCCGAGTTGGTGAAGTTCGCGAACGTGCGCGAATGAGCGCAGTGCCAGGGCGGAGTCGTCGGCTCCGCCCCAGCGCACCGAGGCTTTCGAGGGGCTTGCCGAACAGGCCCTCTGTTGCGTCAAGGCCGATCCGGCCATGGGCGCAACCCGCACATCGAATGACGATCTGTCATCCTAGGTTGAAGGCAAATCGCTTGCCCGCATGAGGGCGCCTCTCCATGATCGGGCGCAAGAGCAAAGGACCGGCCCACTCGACGCAATTCGCGGCGGCCCGGCGGAGGCAACACCCATGACATCCCGTTCGACCCCTCGCGTCCGCAGACGCGCCATCACCGTGCCACCGCCGCGGTGGCCGAAGCGCCCCGCCCTTCCGCACTGACGCAACCGCCCCGCCTGCGTGCGCGGCTCGGTGCCGCACCGATCCGGCAGCCCCCCACGGCGCTGGCGACTCTTCAAGCATCCCGTTCTTCGCAACCGCCGAGCACGCGGTGGGCGGAGCTTTGCCTGCACCTCACCATCACAAGGAGACACCATGAATGCAGCGTCGAGACCCGCCCGATCCAGGGCATGGATATGGGGCATTGGCCTCGGAATGGCCTTGGCCGGATGCGGCGGCAGCGGTGGCGGAACGCCATCGTTGCTGGGCCTGACGAGCACCTCCACATCCACCGGCACCGCATCCTCCGGCACCACGACACCCACGACACCGGACACCCCCAACGGTGGTCCGAGGTGCCAACGTGCCCGACGCGACGCTCACCGCACTTGCGGTCGGCCAGGTCGGCGCCAGCGACCGCAACTACCCCTTCTTCGCGCCCGACTTCGACCTGAAGCCCTTCGGCTTCGTGCTGGAGGAGTTCAGCATCGAGGGCAAGGCCAACATCCATGACACGCCCGCGCCCAACGGCGGCACCGGCGAGAACACCGCCGCGACGCCCTCGGCCAACGTCGTTACGCCCGACGTCCCCTACAAGTCGCGGATCATCGTCGTGCGTCCGGAGAGCGCTGCGAAGTTCAACGGCACGGTCATCGTCGAATGGCTGAACGTGACCAACAGCTACGACACGCCCGTCCAGTTCCTGCAGCAGAAGGAGTTGATCCTGCGCAAGGGCTATGCCTGGGTCGGGGTGTCGGCACAGAACGCAGGCATCTCCACGACCAACGGCCTGAAGAACTGGAGCCCGACGCGCTACGGCAGCCTCGACGTCACCAACGGCGGGACGGTCACCGGCGACCTGCTCGGCTACGACATCTTCTCGCAGGCGGCGAAGGCGATCCGGTCGCCGAAGAACATGGGTGGCCTGGTGGCCATGCCCGTCATCGCTACCGGCGCCTCCCAGTCCGCTGGCCGTCTGGGCATCTATCTCAATTCCGTCCACGCCCTGACCGACGTGTTCGACGGCGCGCTGATGACCATCGGTGGCGCCGTATGCGCACCGACCTGAAGATCCCCATCATCAAGGTGCTCAGCCAGACCGAGCTGACCAATTCGAGCCCGCGCCAGCTGCCGGCGCTGCAGCCCGACACCGACAAGTTCCACACCTGGCAGATCGCCGGGGCCGCCCATTCGGACGCCTACGGCATCTCAGCCCGGGCGCAGCTGATCAACCGCGACCGGGGCGGCAACATCGGCGACAAATGCACCCTGCCCTCGCGCAGCCGGGTGCCCAGCCGCTACGTCTACAACAGCGCCATCGACAAGCTCGAGAAGTACATCGACACCGGCGCGGCCGTGCCGAGCGTCACCGCGCTTGCGGGCCTCACCAACGGCAGCCCGCCGACCATCTCGGTCGACGCACGCGGCATCTCGACCGGCGCCGGCATCCGGCTGGGTGAAGTGGTGGTCCCGATGGCCATGCTGGGCCATGTGGACGATGCGACGTTCTGGATCGCCTCGGGCTATCTGAACAGCGATCCGGTGGCGGCGCGGCCCAACTTCCGGCTGGCCATCGCCTCGCTCGAGAAGTACAGCGCGCTGCTCGACGTTCAGGCCAACATGAAGACGCTCAACGCCCACACGGTGAACTACTTGAAGGGGCAGGCCACGACGATGATCACGGCGTTGGGCAAGCTCTGAGCACCGGCGGCGCGGTGAGCCTCACCGTGCCGGAGGGCTGCACGGCCGCGTCGACCGGTTCGCCGAAGGCGTCGTCGGCCTCCTTGAGGACCCGCGCGCAATGCTGGTAGAACGTCCAGCCCGCATCGGTGGCGACCACCTTGCGCGTCGTGCGGGTGAGCAGCGTCGTGCGGCATTCGCGCTCCAGCCGGGCCACCTGCTGGCGCACCACCGCCTTGGTGATCCCGAGCCGGCTTGCCGCTGCGGTGAAGCTGCCCGTCTTCACCGCCGCCGCGTAGTAGGCCATGCGGTTGAAGTTGGCCAGGTTGGCGGGACCGGGCTCTTCGAAACCGTTTGTCTTGGGCATACGGTTTGTTCAGGTGCGGCCGCTTTTCTTGTCGATCCTGGCGCAGTCATCATCGGGGTGGGCAATGCGCCCCGGCACGCCATGCCATGACCCCACTCCACCAATTCGCGGAACGCGCGCTGGTGCGCATGCCCGTTCGAAGTCGCCATGCCGAAGCTCGCTGCTTCAACGCCGCCATGTGCTGCCTTCAAGCTGCGTGCCGTAGACGAGCCAGATCAACCGGCATGGGTGGTCAGGCCGAACCTAGGCTTGCTCAATGAGGACGGCCTTGGTTCTGGTAGCCGGCGAGCAGGACGTGTTCGGCATGTTGTGGGTTTCGGGCCAACTGAGGCGCCAGAGACTCCTCCGCATGACCATGTTGCCCTGCTGAAGCAGCGTCTGCTTGGATCGGCAGGCGATCAACGATTTTCTGGATATCTGCTGCGAGCGCCGCGTTGGTGGAACCACTGGCCAACCCGCGAAGGTAATGCTCCCGCGCCTCTGCAAAGTCGTCCCGGGCCAACGCCGCATGCCCAAGGACGAAATGGCCCAGCGGCTCTGCCCCCCCGGCGGCAAGAAGTGGTTCCCAGGTCAGCAGCGCCACCGCTGCGCGTCCGGAGCTGAATTGCAGCAGTCCCAGTTGGTAACGCGCAATGCTCAGGTCCGGTGCCAATCGGGTCGCGTCCGCCAGTGCGGCTTCGGCCCGCTCGACGTCGCCTGCGGCGGCGTACTCGGAACCCAGCAAAAACGCGGCCAGGCCATCGGTCGGTGCCGCGCGACACGCTTCGACGAATGCGTCGATGGCGGCGGCCGAATGGCCCGCCTGGCTGGTCACGATGCCCTTGGCGATCAGGGACTGGAGTTTGCTGTCGGTCGGGGACAAGGTCGCGTTTTCCTGGTTAAGGGAGCAGACACCCAAAGCACTGTCTCCGCCCATATCCACGCCAATCCTGATTCGTTTAGTAGTCGTGGATTCCGCGTGGTCTTTGGAGCGGACTAAACGAACCCGCTACCAAGGGGATGTGCTGCACGCAGATGCCGCTGCGGTGCAGGGCGATCACACAAGTTGGTCAACCGCAGAAGGCTCGAGTCTCATCATCGAATGCGAGTACATCCATGGTAGCAATCGTCAGCGGCAGTAGCCTGGGCCTGAGCTTGGGCTCTCTTCGCACTCTGGGCCAGCAAGGCGTGTTTGGCTCGGCGGCCCAAGGCAGAAGCGGCGAACAGGCCTATGTCAACGTAGCTACCGGCAACCTCGTTCTGCAACATCGTGACGAGCTGCTTTCGGGGAGAGGCCTCGATATCGGCAGCTTCCGCACCTACAACAGTCAAGGCCGCTTCACCGATGCCAACTACGACGGCTGGCTGGTGGGCGCCTTCGGTGAGCGCGTCACTGCCAACGGTCCTCTGGGGCAGACGGGAAGTGTCGTGACCCGCACAGACCGGGACGGTGCTCAAACGACATACCTATGGGACGCGACGCGAAGCGCCTACGTAAGCAGTGCGGGCGCAGGCGCCTACGACACCATCACGTACGACAGTCAGGCGTCGCAGTTCCTCTGGACCGACGGAGACACCGGCTCCAGCGAGCGCTATCAGGCTTCGGCGGCCGGGCGTCTTATTTCGGCCACCGATGCCGACGGCAACAACGTCTCATTGGCCTACGACACTGCGGGCCATGTGCAGTCCATGACCGACGCCAACGGCGAGGTCACCTGCTACGACTACGTAGGCGACAACCTCGTCCAGATCCGCACCATTACCAGTGCAAATGTCACCTCGACGCGAGTGCACTACGGCTACGACAACAGCAACCGCCTGGTCATGGTGACTGTCGATCTCTCCCCCGAGGACAACAGCGTAGCCGACGGAAACACGTACGTCACCCGCTACACCTACGACGGCGCCAGCACACGCATCGCCACCATCACCCAGGCTGATGGAACGAGCCAGCGCCTGACCTACACGCAAGCCGGTGGCGAGTACAAGGTCAGCTCGGTCACCGATGCGCTGGGAGCCGTTACCACGTTTGCCTACGATCCCGTTGCCGGCACAACCACTGTGACCGACGCGCTCGGCTCGTCCAGCAAATTCCTCTACGACAGCCAAGGCCAGCTTCTACAGGTTCGCCAGGGGGTCACGGCCACCAATCCTGCAGGGCTCAGCCAGATCAGCTATCTCTACGACGCCCAGGGCAACGTCGCGCTGGTGACTGATGGCGAAGGCCGCAAGGTCCGCTTCGAGTACGACGGCAACGGCAACCTGCTCAAGGAAGTCGACGGGGCGGGTGACACCCGGGTGCGGACCTACAACGCCGCCAACCAACTGCTCACCGACACCCGGTTTGCCAACGCGGCGGTGGACGACCGCGGAGCGTTCAACACGGCCGCAGCCCTGCCCGAGACGACACGTTATGTGTACGCACCGGGCAACCTCCGCCAGCTGAGCTTCATGATCAGTGCGCAGGGTGAGGTCACGGAGTACCGCTACGACAGCTACGGCCAGCGCACCAGCGTCATCACCTATGCGGGGGCCTTGTACAACTTGAGTGCACTGGGGCAGGACCAGGTGCCCACTCAGGCGCAGATGGTGAGCTGGCGCCAGACACAGGATCTCACCCGCAGCCAGCGCACTGACTATGCTTTCGATGGCCGCGGCGCACTCGCCAGCACGACCGCCTACGGACAGACGGCGAGCACTGGCGAGGGTGTGGCAACGACGGCCGCAACCACCCACTATGTCTATGACCAGCAAGGCCTGCTGCTGCAGAAGATCGAACCGGGCAACGAGGCGGGGGCGACGAGCTACGTCTACGACGGCCTGGGTCGGCTTCTCGTTGCCACCGGGCCTGCGGCCGATGGACAGGGCCAGGGCATCACCGTCACCGCCTACGACGACGCCCACGGCGCAACGTCGGTGACAGCGGCCGATGGCCTCACGACCATCTCGTCCTATGACAAGGCGGGACGGCTCGTGGCCGTGGCCCAGAGCCGTGCTGGCATGGGCGTCCTCGGCACCACCACCTACAGCTACGACGCCGAGGGCCGGCTGTTGATGACGCAAGACCCGACGGGTGTGCGCGCCTGGACGCTCTACGACGCAGCCGGCCGCAAGGCGGCGGACATCGACGCGCTGGGCGCCATGACGGAGTACGTCTACAACGCCAACGATCAGTTGACCAGGACCATCGCCTACGCGACAGCCGTGGACACCTCGGCACTTGTTGACAGTGCGGGTCGGCCCACCACTGCCTGGCACGCGGACAACGCCGTCACATCCGTCGCCGCCCTGCGGCCCCAGCCCACAGACAAGGACCAGCAGGTCTGGCGCTTCTACGACGGTGCCAATCGCCTGGTATGGCAGGTGGATGCACTGGGCTATGTGACGCGAACCGTCTACGACGGTGCATCCCGCGTACTCAGCGTGACGCAACTGGCGCGGCCCATCGATGTACGGTCCCTGTCTGGTACGACGCCGGTGGAATTGTTGGTGGATCCGGGCAGCGTCGGTGGCGTCTCGCTGACCCTTCCGCCGACGAGCGGTGCCTATTTCGGCGCGCCGCTGCCCCTGAAGGCCACGATCGATGGGGCAGATCCGGGGGGAATGGTCACGTTCTTCGCGAACGACACCATCGTGGGCAGCGCGCTGGTGATCAATGGCGTGGCGACGCTATTCACGGACGAACTGCCAGTGGGAACCCTGAGCATCCGTGCCGTCTACTCCGGCTCGGCCAGCCGGCCGGCCGCCACTTCTGCTGCCAGCACACTCGTGGTGCAGCGAACGCCGCCATCCGTCACGTTGTCAATGTCCCCGGTGGCGACCTTCTGGAGTTTACCCGTGACGTTGGTCGCGACGGTCGCGGCGGCGCAGGGCTTTGTTCACATCGCGACGGGGCAGGTGCAGTTCTTCAACGGAAGCACCTTGATCGGAACGGCTACCCTCGACAAAGGGCAGGCTGTGTTGACGCTCAACAGTTTGCCCATGGGGCGCAACAGCATCCGGGCCGAATATGCGGGCGACGACTCCTACACCTCGGCGTCTGTGTCCGAGTATCAGACGGTCCAGGTGGCGCCGACCCGCACGAGCCTCCAGATCGAACCCGTCGTGGGGGGCACGGTGTTGCGCGCCAGCGTCGGTCCCACGCTCGGTACGGTGCCGGCGCCCGCAGGACGTGTGACGTTCTATAGCGGCAGCACGGCATTGGGCAGCGCCCAAATCGTTGAGGGGGTCGCTGCCCTCACCTGCAGCGGCGCGCTTCCTGCCGGGGCACTCACAGCGGTCTATGAGGGAGACGCCGTCAACGCAGGCAGCAGTAGCGCCCTGACGAGCCAGATCGCGCTCACGGCATCGGCAAGCACCATCAAGCAGGGGCAGCCGCTGACCTTGAGCGCAACCGTCGCCGGGGCTGAGCCGGGTGGCGTCGTCACCTTCTTCTCGGGCACACAGTATCTGGGAAGAGCCGACGTCATCAACGGTCAGGCGTCGCTGGTCACGTCATACCTGCCCATCGGCTCGGCGGTTCTGACGGCGGCCTATGGTGGCGGCGCATCCAAGTCGTCGAGCGTGGCGCAGACCAGCGGGCCCATCACTGTCAGTGCGGGCACTGGTGTTGTTGCACCTCCCCCGCAGACCGAGCGCAGCTTCGAAGTGGTGACTGCTTCTTCGGGCAGCGTGGGGCTTCGCACCCGATCGGCGATCGACGCTCCGATCGCCGTGTTCGATGGTCAAACGCTGATCGGTTGCTTCAAGGTCACTGCCGTGGACTCCGGCGGGAGGTACTTCTCGCTGCCTGGATTGCCCAAGGGAGCGCATGAGCTGACCATCGTCTGTGCGGGCGACAGCACCGTCCCGTGGTCCGGCACCATGGCATCGACCACGCGTGTCCAGACGACTGTGGGCGGTCTGTCACCGGCGTCGATGGGGTCGTTGAGAAGTGCCAACCCGATGCCCATGGTCGGATCGCGCAATCAACTCACGTTGCAGTTCACGACCCAGAACAGCGCCACAGGGAGCGTGCCCACCGGGACGGTGCATTTCTATCGTGACGGAGCGCCCATCGGCGACGTTCAGTTGGTCAATGGCGCGGCCAGCCTGGACGTGGATCTGACGCAGATCGGACGGCAGATGTTCACGGCCACCTATGACGGTGATGCAACCTTCGAGGCAATGAGCTGGACGCGCGCCGTCGATGTACGAGCGTCGTCCCAATCCCTGTCTGTATCGGTCACCGTCGGGATCGCCCCCCCTGTGGCCAACTACGGCAGTCCAGTGACGCTGAGAGCCTCTGTCGGGGCGGGCTCCCTTGCCACTGGAACAGTGCGCTTCTACCGCGCAGCCGAACTGCTCGGAGAGGCCCCGCTGACAGAGGGGCAGGCCGTGCTGCAGCTGAGCCGCCTGGAACCCGGCACGGCGACCATCAATGCGGTCTACAGTGGCGACGAGAACTACTCCCCCACCGACGCTGCCTCTGGCTTGAGAACAGGCTCGGTGACGGTGCTCAAGGCACCTACGGCAATGGCGCTGGCTGCATCCACCAGCAGCCTCACGCAAGGCCAGTCGGTCACGCTCACGGCCACTGTTGCGGGCGCCGCACCTGGCGGGCTCGTCAGTTTCTTCTCGGGCATGCAGTATCTCGGCTCGGCCTCGGTCCTCAACGGCGTGGCGAGCCTGAGCACCAATGCCTTGCCAGGCGGCACCAACGTTCTGACGGCAAGCTATGGGGGAGACGCGCACAACGTCGGCAGCGCCTCGGCGGCCGGCACATCGGTGGTGGTCCAGGCCGCCGGCAGCGCTTCAGGAATTCCTGCTCTCGCCGCCATGGATGCCACGGTCTACACCGTGAGTCAGACAGATGGCGCAGCGGGCGTCTATGTCCGTCTTGATGGTCGTGCGTCGGTCAATGGCGCCTATCCCGGAACGTTCACGGTATTCGATGGTTCGACGCTGCTCGGCAGCTTTGTGGCGACTGCCAGCCAAGACTCGGTCCCCAGCAGTATGCCGGGCTTCATCGTGCCCAACCTGAACAAAGGCGACCACAGGCTCACCATCATCTACTCGGGCAGCGGCACATCCCCTGCCGCCTCGGTCCAGAAGAGCGTGACGGCGATCCCTGTGCAAGTCGCCGTGGGCCTGGCGACGTCGCAGAGTGGATCCTCTGCCACGTTCACGGCGAGCGTGAGCCCCAAGCTCCCCACGTACCAGGGGCCCACGATCAGTGGCGTCGTCACGTTCTACAACAATGGGGTCGCCATCGGTACCGCCAGCGTGAGCAACGGCGTGGCAACCCTGACCGTGGCGAACTTCCCTGCCCGCGGCAGTATCACGGCCAGCTATGCCGGCGACTCCACCTACGCCACGGGCAGCGCCAGTCCAGTCAATCATGGCTCGACCACGCCGACGAATGTCGCCTTGCAGGTCAGCGCTGGCATCACCGGGTACGGGTCTTCGGTCAGCCTGACCGCCACGGTCACCTCCCTCTATCAGACGTCGCTGAGCGGGCTGGTCCGCTTCTATGAGGGCACGGTCCTGATCGGAACCTCGACTGTTCAAGGGGGAAAGACCGCCTTGAACCTTGGCGAGCTCTCAGCAGGAACGCATTGGATCAGAGCCGTCTACGCCGGGGATCTCAACAATGCCGCGGCCGAGTCCACCCAGACTGTGGTCGTCAAGCCCAGAAAGACAAGCCTGGCTGTGATCGGTGAGCAGAGCATGGCGGCCGACGGGAGCCTGTCCGTTCAGGTGAATGGAGGGTTGAACACGGGGGGAATGGTCAACTTCTATGCGGGCTCACGTCTGTTGGGGACGGCCGCCGTGGTCAATGGCGTGGCGACACTCACCGGCGCCCACCTGCCCGGGGGAACCTACGCCATCACTGCCGCCTACTCGGGGGACGGCAACAATGCCGACGTTGAGACCACCTTCACGCGAACCGTCGCAGGTGCTGAAAGCACGCCCGTGTACGTGGCACTTGATGTCATCCAAGACCGCAGCAGCACCCGCCTGTACGACCGCGATGGGCAATTGATGGCCACGCTCGACGCCGAAGGCGGTGTGACCGAATACAAGTACGACGCCGCCGGGCGCGTCGTGCAATCCATCCAGTACAGCCGCCTCTCGACCTGGCAGTCGATGACCGCTGCCGATCGCCAGGCAGTCCTGGCCACGGCCCGGGCCAGCTACAGCTTGGGCAGCTTGCGCCCAGTGTTGGATGGCGTGGCCATCTACGACAACTACTTCTATGACGCGCAAGGACGGCTTGTCGGCCATGTGGACGGTGAGGACCGGCTGACGGAAACCGTCTACGACGCACGTGGCAATGTGGTGAAGACGATTCGCTACGCGCGTGGCGTCAATCGAAATGCCACCACGCTCGAAGGCGTACGCCCAACCTTGACTTCGGGCTACGACAAGGTCGAGACCCAGACCTGGAGCGCGGCCAACCTGCTCGTGAGCAGCACGAATGCCGAAGGAACGATCACCCGCTACACCTACGACCGCGCAGGCCATCTGGTGCAGCGTACCGTCGCTCTGGGCACCACGGACGAGCGTAGCGCCAAGTACCTGTACGACGCGCAGGGGCGCCTGATCGGCGAACTCGACGGCAGGGGAAGCGAGGCGGTCGCTGCCTCCGATGCATTCGGCCAATGGCAGGCCAACGGCACGACCCACACCTACGATGCCGCTGACCGGCGCACCAGCACCACCGATGCCGAAGGACATCGGACGCTCTTCTTCTACGACGCGGCCGGCCGCCTGCGCTACACCGTCAACGCCGAGGGAGAAGTGCGCGAGAGCCACTACAACGCCCTCGATCAACTCACCGAGCAGGTTGCCTACGGAACCCGGCTGGACGCCTCTGCCATGGCGTCGTTGGCTCCCGGCGGGCTGGACAGCACCGCGCTGGCCGCCCAACTTGTGCTCATTGCAGACGCTGCCAAGGATTCGCGCACTTCGCACGACTACACGGCCGTCGGCACCGAGTCGCGCACCACCGACGCGCTCGGGCATGTCACGCAGTATTCATACAACGCCTTCCGTGAAGCCCTGGCCACCAACTACACCCTGGCGAGCGGGCAAGTCGTCACCGACACGGCCAGCTATGACCGACGTGGTCTCAGGACGATCTTCGTACGCGATGCAGGCGGCCTGGCCATCACCGAGCGGACTTACTACGACGCTTTCGGCCGGGCGACCACCCGGCTCGACGGAGCCGGCCGTTCGAGCTTTGTGACCTACGACCGCCTCGGCCGCATCGTGACCACAGGACACGGACTGGGCAATGTCACGCGCACCACCTACGACGTCTTCGACCGCGTCCAGATGCGGACCGACGCGCTCAACAACAACACGATCTATTGGTACGACCCCACCACGCGAACTGTCACCACGACCACCCCCGAGGGCGTCGTCATCAAGACCGTCTACAACCGCGAAGGTCAGGTCCAGAGCGTGACCGACGGGCGTGGCAACACCACCAGCTACAGCTACGACAAGAGCGGCAACCTCGTGAAGACCGAGGGGCCACTGGGCGTGACGAGCTCCGCGGCATACGACAAGGCCGACCGGCTGGTCCAGACCACCGACGCGCGCGGCGTCCAGACCGTCTACACCTACGACGCCGCCAATCGGCAGCTTTCGCGCACAGTCGATCCGTCCGGTCTCAACCAACTGACCACGTACGCCTACGACGCCAAGGGTCAGGCCATCTGCGTGACCGATCCTCGCGGTGTCGTCACCCTGACCGAATTCGACCTGAACGGACAGACGCTGAGCCAGACCGTCGACCCCGGTGGCCTCAACCTGCGCACCAGCTACGTCCACGACACCACCGGGCGGGTGCTGACGGTCACCGACGCCAACGGCAACCTGACACGCTACGAATACGACGCCGCCGGACGCCGCGTTTCAGAGACGGTCGATCCAGGTGGGCTCAACCTCACGCGGCGCTACGAGTACGACGGTGCCGACAACGTCGTGCGCTCCATCGACGGCAATGGCAACGCCACACGCTACATCTACGATTCCTACAACCGCGAGATGTACCGCATCGACGCGCTCGGCAACGTGCAGTTCACGGAATACGACGCCGAGAACCGGGTGGTGCGCAGAACGGCGTTTGCCACCCCCATCAGCCTGGCCGGCATCACCAATTCCACGGTATGGACGGTGATCAGCGGCCGATTGACTGCCAGCGCCTCTGATGTGGTCGAGCAGCGCCGGTACGACCGCCAGGGCCGCCTGCAGTTCACCATCGACGGCACGGGCGCGGTGCTCGAGTACAAGTACGACGCCAACGACAACATCGTCGAAACGCGCGCCTACGCCAATCGCATCAACCCCTCGGCGCTGGGGCTGGGCGCCAAGCCGGCAGTGGTCGTAGACGCCTCGCGCGACCAGCGCGTTCGTGTCGTCTACGACGCCCAGAACCGCGCCACCTGGAAGGTCGACGGCGCTGGCAACGTCACCAGCTATGCCTACGATGCCAACGGCAACGTCACCGATCGCCGTGCCTTTGCCAATGCGCTCACCAGCACCGCCTTCACCAGCTGGAACGGCAGCAGCGCGCCCACCGTCACCGCCGACGACAGCCGCGACCAGCGCCTGCGCACGGTCTACGACAACGCCAATCGCGCCGTCTGGAGTGTGGACGCCCTGGGCGACGTCACCCAGATGCGCTACGACGCCAACGGCAACCTCATCGAGCGCCGCGCCTATGCCAAGGCGTTGACGGGCACCGCACTTGCAGCATGGAACGGCCGCATCGCGCCTGCCGCCGTGACGGACGATGCCCACGACGCACGCACGCGTCAGGTCTTCGACGCCGCAAACCGCTTGTCGTGGACCGTAGACGGCACTGGCGCTGTCTCGCACCTTGAGTACGACGCCAACGGCAACATCACGCGCAGCCGGCAGTACCTGACGCCGATTGACTACAGCGCCGACCCGACTAGTGCCGTGCAAAGCGACGGCGACCGTACCGTCGACTACCTCTACGACAAGGGCAATCGCCTGAGCTACCAGTTGCGCTGGGCCAGCGGCTCATACCTGCTGCCCGGTGCAGGATCCGTGCGCGAAGTGACCTCTTACGCCTACGACGGCGCAGGTCATGTGGTGCGGCAGACCGCGCATGCCTGGCCGCTGCCCGCCTCCGTTGGCAACGACACAGCAAGTGTCGCCAACAACCTGGTCGTCGCACCGGATCAGGACCAGAGCCAGTTCATGGCCTACGACGCGGCGGGCCGGCTGCGCTACAGCGTCGACGGCGAAGGCGCTGTCACTCGCAACAGCTACGACGGCACGGGGCGGATCATCCGTACCGAGCAGTTCGCCAAGGCCATCGACACCCAACTTTCCCAGCCCGCTCAGCGTTCGACGGGCACCGCGGCGTTGTCGCTCGCCGACATCGAGTCGCGCCTGCAGACCAGCGCGGGCCGCGACCGCATCACCGCCATGGCGCACGACGCCGCCGGCCGGACCACCTTCACCGTGGATGCGTTGGGCGGCGTCAGCCAGACGGTGTACGACGCCTTCGGCAATGTCACCCTCCAGGCGAGCTATGCCACCCGCATCACGCCGCCCACCAGTGCCAGCGTGTACAGCGACGCAACGCTCGCATCGAGCATCGTGACCAACGCCAGCGCCGATCGCATCCAGCGCATGGCCTGGGACCAGGCCAACCGGCAGGTCTTCGCGGTCGACGCCCTGGGCGGCACTGTCGAGACGAGCTACGACGGCGTAGGACTGGCCGTGCAGAGCCGTCAATATGCCCGTGCCGTTGCCACCACTGGGTTGGCGTTGACCGCCAGCGTGGCAGACATCCGCTCGCGCCTGAGCACCGACGCCGCCAACGACCGCATCATTCAGCAGGCCTACGACGCGGCGGGGCGCCGCATCTACAGCGTCGATGCGCTCGGCTTTGTCACGCGCAACAGCTACGACGCCCTGGGTCAGCTCAACGCCAGCACGCAGTACGCGCTCGCCGTGCCGGCCACGACGGCCAACACGGCTGCCGCGTGGGCTGCGGCTGTCGTCGCCATTGGCGCCGACCGCTCCACCACCTACAGCCACGACGCGGCAGGCCGCCTCCTCGCCACCACCGATGCGCTGGGCTACACCGAAAGCTGGAGCTACGACGCACTGGGCAACAAGCGCACCCACACCAACGCCAAGGGCGCAGTCTGGACGTACGACTACGACCGCACCGGCCGACTGCGCATGGAGGTTTCGCCCCAGGTCGAACTCACAGCCGTCAAGAGCGTCAATGGCAGCCTGCGGATCGACGCTGCCAACAGCGGACAAGGCAGCGTCATCACCCAGATGGTGTACGACGCTTTCGGCAATCTGCGCTGGCGCACCGAGGCCGTCGGCCGGCCCGAGCAGCGCACCACCGAGTACCAGTACGACCAGGTGGGCCGCCAGGTGCGCGTCATCTATCCGCCCGTGGGCGTTTACGAGCTCACCGGCCAGGCGGTGGCCACCAACGGCGGCGCCAGCATGGGCGACCGTGTCGACGTCACCCAGGCACTGAGCACAGAAACCACCTACGACGCGCTGGGCAATGCCATTGCCAACCGCGACGTCGGCGGTGCCTACAGCTACAAGACCTATGACGCCCTTGGGCGTGTTGCCTTCGAGGTCGACGCACTGGGCTATGTGAGCGGCTACGGGCGCAACACCTTTGGTGACGCCACTGCGTTGACACGCTACGGCACCGCCAGCGGCCTGACCGCCGGCAATCCGCCGAGCCTGAACACGGCCCAGGTGCAGGCCGCCGTCGCCGGCCTCGATCACTCGGCCGACCGCGTCCTGCTGACGGCCTACGACCGCCTGGGCCGCGTCATCGAGGTCAAGGAGCCCACGGTCCTCGTCTACGACAGCAGCGCGGGCGCATCGGGCACCTATGCCTATCTGGCCAAGACCACCCGCAGTACCTACAACAGCTTCGGCAACCTGGTCCAGGTCGCCAGCCTCAAGAGCGCCGACAACTGGGTCCTGGACACGCGCTTCTTCGACAAGCGCGGCCAGCAGATCGGCAGCGTCGATGCCCTCGGCTACCTCACGGTCGACCACTTCGACAGCGCCGGCAACGCCGTGGAGCATCTTGAATACGCCACCGCCGCACGCAACGCGGACGGCAGCGCCTGGGTCGGCACCTCTGCCATGGTGGGCTGGACGGGGCTGGCAGCAACGGCCGGCACACAGCCGGTCGCTGGCGCGTCGCCCAATGATCGGCGCACCACGTTCACCTTCGACGCCGACAACCGAAAGATCAGCGAGACCCGCGTCAACGTCGAATACAGCAGCAGCGCCAACGGCAGCACGCAGCGCGGCAACCTGACCAGCACCTACGCCTACGACGCGGTCGGCAACCTCACCCGCAGCACCGACGCCCTGGGTGCGTCCACCTACACCTACTACGACGCATTGGGGCGTTCCGTGGCTGTGGCCGGCCCGGCACGTAGCAGCACCGAGGGTGGGGGCAGCATCACGCCGCTGACGGTGTACCGACACGATGCCTACGGCAATGTGGTCGCCAAGACCGACTACGTCAATGGCGCAGTGCTCAACGGCGACGGCTACGGCGCGGCTGCGCCCAACCCCCTGCCGGACAAGGTACAGATCCCCTCCACCGAACTCGCCAGCGTTAGAGCGTCAGGCTGGCGTGACGAAGGCTCGATGGGGTACATCTCCACCGCCGCCTTCGACGGCGGCACGGCGCTCTATCGGTTGCGCAATACCTTCAACAACCAGCACCTCTACACCATCTCGGCGACCGAACGCAGCAGCCTGTTGGCCAGCGGCCTCTACACCGACGAGGGCGTGTCCGGTTACGTGCTGCCCCCGGGCTCGGGCGGCCAGCCCGTCTATCGACTGTCCCGGTTCGTGCCGCTTCTCGGCCTCACGCACTTTCTCACCACCGACCCCGCCGAAGCCGAAAGCCAGGTTGCCTCGGGCGCCATGCTGGATGGCGAGGCATTCGAAACCCGCACCAACGCCGATGCTTCGATGGACACGCGCCTGCTGCGTCTTGCGGGCCCTGTCTTCTCGGACCACATCTACCTGGCCGAATCGACATCGGTCGCGCCCGACCCCTCGCGCGACGCCGACCTCTTTGCCAAGACCGACCGCACCAGCTATGCGCAGTACGACAGCCGCGGCAACCAGGTGCAGAGCACCGACGCCACCGGCGTCAACCACTACAGCGCCTACAACGCGCAAGGCCTGCTGGCCCGGCAGTGGCAACAGGTCAGCGACAACGATGGCGCCAGCCACACCCTGTGGAAGGCCTACCAGTACGACGCCCTGGGCCGGCAGACCCACATCTACGAGCCCGGTACGCCCACCGATGGCGTCAACACCGCCGGCACGACCGGCATCGCGGGTTACGCGGCCAACCCGGGCGCTGCCGTCACGGCCGGCAGCTACCAGACTGCCAACAACGGGAGTGGCCAGCCGGTCGGCAACGAAAGTAACAGCCCCAGCCAGGAGCCAGCCATCGCCTCGGCCGGCAAGCTCACGCTCTCGCGGCTGGACAACCTGATAACCACCCTCGACGGCGGCTTCCAGGTCGAGTTCGACTACATCACGCCCGACTACACCGTCACTACGCCCGGCGACGAGAGCAGCACGGGCAGCGGCACCACCCAGCACGACAGCCACACCTACATCAGCAGCTACCTGCTGGCGGCCCAGGCAAGCGGCGCCGTCGAACTCGTGCCCGACCATCCCATCGGCACCATCACCGGCATCCGCATCTACCGCGTTGCTTCCCTGTCCGGCCTTTCGCTCGCCGGCGTACCGCTGCCCAACCGACAACTGCTTTGGCAGGGCAGCGCTGCCCAAGCCAATGGCGGCGTCTCCATCGGTGCGGGCGCCGAGCAGCCGGGCACGCTCGTCGATACCGCTGTCAGCTACAACGCCTTCGGCGAAGTCACGCACCGCAACGTGGCCGGCCTGCGCGACGAATACTTCGACTACGACACCGCCGGCCGGCTGTGGCGCACCAACGCGGGCGACGGCGTCGACAAGGTGGCCTTGTACGACACCCAAGGCCACCAGACCGCACAGATCGGCAGCGCCGGCCAAGGGCGTGGCGACATCGACCTGCGTGCGGCGGGCGATGCCCAGCAAGTGGCCAGCCTGCGCGACGTGCGCCGCACTGACACCATCTACGACCTGCTCGGCCGCGTCGTCGAGCAGCGCCTGCCCGAGCGTCAGGAGGTGCAGGGTGGTGCATCGGTACGCGCCGAAGCCCTCACCGGTGGCATAGTGGCGCGCGCTACGGCGACTCAAGGCGACACCACCAGCGTCGCTGTCATCGGCCAGGGCCCGCAAACCATCTGGAGCGGCAGCAACGTCGTCAATCTGGGCTGGAACAGCACGGCGGACCTGGGCAGCGGCGACGTGCTCGTGCGCATCCGCTACATCCCGCGCGACGCCAACGGCAACGAAGGCCCCGAGCAGAGCGTCACCCGCATCCTCAACGCTGCCCAGGCGGGTGGCGGTGCCAGCATCGGCTGGAGCCAGAACGACGCCGGTGGCACAGACGCCATCAGCCGCATCAGCCGCATCGAAGTCTTCAAGAAAGACACCCAGGCCGACTGGGTCGCGCTCATCAACCAGAGCGGCTTCGGCGACACCGCCCAGACCCTGCTGCTGGACAGCCCCGCCGACAGCGGCGCCACCGTGCTGCTGGAGATCCGACCAGCCGGCAGCCAGAGCGCCTGGACCACGCTGGCCACCACCAACTTCGGTGACCGCCTGCGCGCCGACATCTCCGCCCTGGCCCTGGGCAACTACGAATACCGCGCCAGCACCACCGTGCCCGGGCGCGCGGCCGTGCAGACCGCCACGGGCAGCTTCAGCATCACACCCAAGGTGCTGGCCAGCTTTGCGGTGGCCGGCATCAACGGTGGCAGCCAGACCCTGGAATGGGCGGGCCCCGGCAACGGCGACATCCAGACCGTGCGTGTGCGCCAGTCCGGCGGCAGCTGGATCGAGATCGGCAGCAGCCAGCCCAACGGCGACAACTGGACCGTGGCCAGCCTGGCGGGCCTGCAGGCCGGCAGCTACGACTACGAAGTGCTGTGGACCCATGCCGGCCAGCCCGGCCCCTATGCCCACGCCACCGGTCACTTCGACAAGACCGCCGGCATTCCCGGCACGCCAGGCACGCCCGGTACCCCAGCCTCGGGCCTGCCGCACATCGACGGCCTGAGCGTCGGCACCCAGCAGATCCAGACCGTTCAGGACGAATCGGGCAACCCCATCACCACCACCCACTGGGTCGTGCGCCTGCCGCCGCCCCCGGGCCAGGTGCCGGCCTTCTTCCTGGGCGCGGGAGGCTTCCAGTACCCCGTCACCCTGGGCGTCGACGGCGGCGTGTTCATTGCCGACATCACCGCGCAGAACCTGAGCCCCGGCACCTACACCTTCGGCTACGGCTGGTTCCCCTACGTGGGCGCCAACGCCACGGCCCACGCCGTGGGCACCATCACCGTCAACGCCGACGGCAGCATCGTCCTGAACGACACCACCCCGCCCTACACGCCGGCCACCCCCGGTACCCCCGGCACGCCCGACACCCCACCGCAATACGGCTGGAGCGCCAGCGACGCCGGCCCCTACGCCCTCAGCCAGGACCCCACCAGCGCCGGCCGCTCCGTCGGCCAGAGCACGGGCCTCAACGGCGTGGCCGACTGGGTCCGCCCCGTGGTGCAGCAGAACGTGGACCGCTGGGGCAACGTTCTGAGCATCAGCGACCCGCGCTCCACGGCCTGGAAGACCACCTACCGCTACAACGCCAACAACCAGGTCATCGAGCAGGTGCAGCCCGACAGCAACGGCTTTGCCAGCACCGCCTCGCCCGTCACCCGCATCGCCTACGACGCCCTGGGCCGGCAGGTGGCCGTCACCGACGCCAACGGCCACACCAACGGCCAGGAGTGGGACGCCGCCGGCCAGCTGGTGCGCGAGGTGCACGCCGACGGCGGCGTCGTGCAGCATGCCTACGACGCCTTCGGCGACGAGGTACGGCGCATCGACGCCCTGGGTGCACCCACCTGGTACACCCACGACAAGCTCGGCCGCCTGATCAAGACCACCCACGCCCTGGCCGATGTCTACAGCTG